>CAWUKT010000042.1:0-59626 GCA_963923035.1 uncultured bacterium | reverse complement strand
ACTCCGACTCTTGGCTGGGAATCAATTTGAATGGGCGTTTTTACACGGCCTCAATGGAGTCCAAGTTTCCATGTTTTTGGTGGAAGATCGGACCAATTTGGTGGAAAGTCCCAGCTCCGCCCCGGAAGCGCCAGGTCCCACAACGGAAGGCCGGAGCTCGGGGACGGAATCCTGAAGCCCGGCCGTCGAAGCCTGCACCCCAACAGGGGAACATTGCAGTTATGAGGTAGACAGGGGGACCAATGACCCGCAAAACCGGACTTATTTCGGGGAACACCGGACTCCCCGACGAATCTTTTTCCCTTCTTTTTTACTCCCCCGCATTCCCTATCTTTGCCGCGATGGATTTTTTGAACAACTCCGAAACCGACCGCATTATCCAAGCCGCCTTCATTGAAGATGTAGGCGATGGCGACCATACCACCCTCTCAGTCATTGCGCCGCAGGACATGCGCCGCGCCCGCTGCCTCATCAAGGAAGCCGGAATTTTGGCCGGTGTGGCCCTCGCAGAACGCATTTTCCAGACCGTAGGCCCCGATTTGAAATTTGAACGGGTCCTGGAAGACGGCGCCCGGGTCCAGCCCGGAGACATCGCTTTCTACGTCGAAGGACCGGCCCGGACCATTTTGACGGCAGAACGCATCGTCCTGAATTTCATGCAGCGGATGAGCGGCATCGCCACCTTCACGCGGAAAATGGTTGACATGCTGGACGGTTTGGATTGCCAGCTGTTGGATACGCGGAAAACGACCCCCACAGTCCGTCACTTTGAGAAATGGGCGGTCGTCATCGGTGGGGGCACCAACCATCGCTTCGGCCTGTACGACATGGTGATGATCAAGGACAACCACCACGATTACGCGGGCGGCATTGAGCCGGCAATCAAGCGGACCCAGGAATACCTGGAACGCAAGGGTCTGAGCCTCAAGATCGAAGTGGAGACCCGCAACCTGGACGAGGTGCGGGAAGTCCTGCGGGTCGGGGGCATTCACCGCATCATGCTCGACAATATGTCGGTGGAAGAGATGACCGAAGCGGTCGAATTGATCGGGGGGAAATACGAGGTGGAAGCGTCGGGCAATATCAACGAGACCACCATCCGCGCCAAAGCGGAAACAGGGGTCGATTTTCTGTCGATGGGGGCGCTGACCCACACGGTCAACAGCCTCGACATCTCACTGAAAGCCGTTTAAATCAGCCGTAGGACACGGCTTCGGTCTTGAATTCGGAATTGGTGTGAAACTTGATATCGGGATAGTTCTGCTTTTCCATGTTCAACGTCCATTCTGATCCCGCGAGGAAGACCAGGTTGTCGTCCTTGTCCCAGCAGATATAGCGGGGCTTCAGGGAAATGAACTTTTTCAGCACTTCCTCATTCTCGCTCGTGATCCAGGTGGCCTTGTGGAAATTCATCGGCACAAAGTGACAGGCCGCCCCGTACTCGTGCTCCAGCCGGTACTTGATCACCTCAAACTGCAATTCTCCCACAGTCCCGACAATCCGCCGGTTGCCCGGCTGCTGCGTAAACAACTGCGCCACGCCCTCATCGGTCAACTGCTTGATCCCTTTCTCCAACTGCTTGGATTTCATCGGATTGTCGTTGATCAATTCCTTGAAGATCTCGGGGGAAAAGGTGGGAATCCCCCGGAATTGGAGGTCCGAACCTTCGGTGAGGGTATCGCCAATCTTGAAGTTCCCGGTATCGTACAGGCCAATCACATCGCCCGGATAGGCGTCCTGGACAATGTTTTTCCGTTGGGCCATGAAGGTGGCGGGGTTGGAAAAACGAAGGTTCTTGTCGAGGCGGACGTGGTGGTAGAATTTATTCCGTTCAAATACGCCCGAACAGACCCGCAGGAAGGCGATCCGGTCGCGGTGCCGGGGGTCAAGGTTGGCGTGGATCTTGAAAACAAATCCGGTGAATTCCTTCTGGAGCGGATCGATATCGCCTTGGTCCGTGGGCCGCGGTTGCGGCTTGGGCGCAATCTGGATGAAGCGTTCCAACAGTTCCCGGACCCCAAAATTGTAGAGGGCACTGCCAAAGAACACCGGAGCCAAATCGCCCGATTGGTAGGCTTCCACATCGAAATCGTCGTAGACGCCTTCCACCAGTTCGACTTCTTCCCGGAAGGTTTCGGCCAGGCGTTCTCCCACTTCCGCATCCAATTTTCCGTCCGTCAAATCGGTGATCTCGACCGTCTCGTCGGCCATTTTCTGGATATTGGCCTCAAACAGCAACAGGTCCTTTTTCTCCAGGTCGTATACCCCTTTGAAATCAGACCCCATGCCCACCGGCCAGGACAGAGGCCGCACCTGGATATTCAATTTTTCTTCCAGCTCATCCAGCAAATCGAAGGGATCGCGGCCGGGACGGTCCATCTTGTTGATGAAGATGATCACCGGCGTATCACGCATCCGGCAGACCTCCATGAGCCGCTCGGTCTGTTCCTCCACCCCTTTTACACAGTCGATGACCAGGATAACGGAGTCCACCGCGGTCAGGGTGCGGTAGGTGTCCTCGGCAAAGTCTTTGTGGCCCGGAGTATCGAGCAGGTTGACGAAGGTGTCCTGGTATTCAAAGGCCATGACCGAGGTGGCGACGGAGATCCCCCGCTGCCGTTCGATGTCCATGAAGTCCGAAGCAGCTGACTTGTTGATCTTGTTGGATTTGACGGCGCCTGCCGTCTGGATGGCCCCTCCGAACAGCAGCAGCTTTTCGGTCAGGGTGGTTTTCCCGGCATCCGGGTGAGAGATGATGGCAAAGGTCCGCCGCTTGGAGATTTCGAATGTGGTACTCATGCGGGGACAAAGATAGGAGTTAAAGAATGTAAATGGAACAGGATCAAAAGGGTCTTGGGTTCAATTTTCCCCGTTTCCCCTCTCCCTCCTCCCTCATTCAGCCCATTTGGGCCATCCATTCCTCCGCTTCCCCTTTACTATTTTTCTTCTGATATTGCGCCCTGATCCGTGTCTCAATTTGAATTGGAAAATCACATCTCCATGAAACTTCTAGTACGCACCTCCATGTCATTGATCATTTTGCTGAGCCTCGCCAGCGGCTGCCAGGAAGAGAGCACCGAAACGCCGAATCCGGAGCCCACCGAATTGCCCGCCCTCAAGGAAGGCCAGGACAAATTGCTGGTCTACCAGATGCTGGTCCGCCTGTTTGGCAACCAGGAAACGGCCAACGAAACCTACGGAACGCTGGAAACGAATGGGGTGGGCAAATTCAATGATGTGACGGATACAGCATTGGAAGAACTTCGGAAGTTCGGGATTACCCATATCTGGTATACCGGAGTCCTCGAACATGCGACCATGACTGACCGGAGCGCCGATGGCATTCCCGCCGACGATGCCGATGTGGTGAAAGGCCGCGCCGGCTCTCCCTATGCCATCAAAGACTATTACGATGTGGCTCCCGACCTCGCTGAGGACGTTGCCAACCGGATGGCTGAGTGGGAAGCCCTCATCAAACGGACCCACGACCACGGCCTGAAGGTCATCATGGACTTTGTGCCGAACCACGTGGCCCGTCAATATGCCAGCGACGCCAAACCCGACGGCGTCCGCGACCTCGGCGAGGACGACGATCCCACCCAGGCATGGTCCATCGACAACAACTTCTACTACCTCCCCGGCACCGAATTCCAGGTCCCGGACGGCCATACGCCCCTCGGCGATTCCACCGCCAACAACGAGGACCAGCGCTTCACCGAATCCCCCGCCAAAGTCACCGGCAACAACGTTTTCTCCAATGCTCCCGGCGTCAACGATTGGTTTGAGACGGTCAAATTGAACTACGGGGTGGATTATCAGGACGAAGAAAAATCCTATTTCGATCCGGTGCCGCCCACCTGGGTCAAGATGAGCGATATCCTCCTCTTCTGGGCCAGCAAAGGCGTTGATGGGTTCCGCTGTGATGTCGCAGAAATGGTCCCGGTCGAGTTCTGGGCCTATGCGATTCCGCGCGTGAAGGCCGAGTATCCCAAGATGGTTTTCGTGGCCGAGGTCTACAATCCGACCCGCTACGAAGAGTATGTCAAGACCGGCAAATTCGACTACCTCTACGACAAGGTCGGCGTCTACGATACGCTCCGCGAGCTCATGTCCGGCGAAGGTAGCACCCGGAAAATCGCCCACGCGATGGAGCAGTCCAAGGGCATCGACGCCCATATGCTCCGCTTCCTGGAGAACCACGACGAGCAACGGATCGCTTCCGAGCCGTTTTCCGGCGATGCCTGGACGGGCGTTCCCGGCATGACGGTCACCGCTTTGCTGGGCGAAGGACCGGTCATGCTCTACTTCGGACAATCCGTAGGGGAACCCGGCGACGGGGAAGAAGGCTTCCAGAAAGACGATGGCCGGACCACCATTTTCGATTATTGGGGCGTGCCGGAACACCAGAAGTGGATGAACGGCGGGAAATTCGATGGTGGTGGATTGGACGCAAATCAAAAGGAACTCCATGCCTTTTATAAGAGCCTGAACTATGTGCTCCGCTTCCACGAAGCGGCCCAGGAAGGCAGCTTCTACGAATTGCCCATCGAGGACGAGAAGGTCTACGCCTTCCTCCGCTACACCGACAACAACCGCTTGTTGGTGGTGGCGAACTTTGCGCGGGAGCGCAAGGAATACGCCCTCACGGGCGAGGCGCTGTCGACCCTCGGCCTGCCCCAGGACGCGGTGTACAACCTCGACGAACTGCTGTTCGGAGGCAACGGCCCGGAAGAAATGGACGGTCAGGCCTTCAAGGACGGCGGTACTTTCCCCATTGCGGTGGATGGCATGCGGGCCAAGGTCTTCACGATTGAGCCGCAGCCCTAATCGACTTCCCGATGGCCTCCGGTGAGGATCCGGAGGTGATCGGGACTCTTTTCCAAATCTTTGAACAGGTACTCCTGGTGGAAGGCTTCCCACCGGTCGAAAGCGGCTTGGAGCTGCGGATAATCGGCCGGGCGGAGGTTTTCGGCCAGGAGTACGGCGATGGTGAGGGCCGGAAACGGCGTGAGGGAGGCGACTTCGAACTGGATGGGATTGGTCATTTCGGCCAATAAGAGGGCCGCGCACTCGTCGTAGCGGGTGGGCATGTGGCCCGCCAGTTGGATGGCGGCCACGGTCCGGCCGAGGGGATGCCCCTCGGCGCGCAACATGGCGATGAGTTCTTCCCAGCTGCGCGGGGGCAGGTGGGCGAATTGATCCGGTGGAAATAGCTTTTGCATGGGGGAAGGACAATATAACGCGATCTTTTTTCTCCTGATTCTCCCATTCCTCTTCCTCTCCCCATTCTCCCTGCTCCAATTTTTCTGTATCTTTACCCTACAATGAAGATTTCTTTCAATGCGCCGGCCGTCCTCATTTATACCCTGATTGCCTGTCTCGTCCAGTTGTTGAACGATTACGTCATCGCTGATTTTACCCGGGACTACTTCACCAATTGGGGCACCTTCAACTTCAATTCGGTTCTGGATTATTTCCGGCTGTTCAGCCACGCCATTGGGCACGGCGGTTGGGAGCACCTCGTCGGCAACTTCTCCTTCATTTTGCTGATCGGCCCCATCCTCGAAGAAAAATATGGCACCCGAAACCTCGCCATCATGATGTTTTTGACGGCCCTGGTCACGGGGATTCTCAACAATATCCTGTCGGACGTAGGGCTGGCCGGAGCCAGCGGCATTGTCTTTATGATGATCCTCCTCGGTTCCCTGGTCAACCTCCGCAAAGGCACCTTGCCGCTGACCTTTATCCTCATTGTACTGCTGTACCTGGGCAAAGAAATCACCGGCATCTTCCGGGACGACAATATTTCCCAGTTTGCCCATATCCTCGGCGGCCTGTTGGGGATGGTCTTCGGGTTTATGTTCTCTGGAAAAAAAGTACCGGTTCAAGTCACCAAATAATCGCCATGAAACGCCTCGCCCCCGCACAACGCGCCTTGCTCATCGCCCTCGGAATCTTTGGTCTGATCATCAGCATCGGATTCAACGACGTCTTCAATGAGGTCAATTACGACGACCGTAGGCAAAGCGCGGAATATGCCCTTCAGTTGGAGTTGCGGGGGGAATTGCTGGCGAAAAATTATACCGTCGTTCAGGACACCTTTGCCCACTACGCCGATCAGGCCCGTCTCGCCTCCAATCCCGTCCAGAGCGAATGGGGCATGGGCGCCTGCTGTGAGGATGGCTCCGAACAGGTCTTCCAGTGGTGGACCGAATTGCGCTTTGCCTCGGCAGGAACGCGCTATGCCATGCTGAAGCACCTACAAGACAACGACTATGTCCGGCTGAGCCGGATGCAGCAGCAAGACCAGGTACTGGTAGGCGTCGCTTCGGTCCAATTGCCGATTCCCGGCTCCGAAGGCCAGGTCCTCCAACTGGACCAAATCGGCTTCAATCTTCGTTTGGCGATTGCCTAAGCCAACAATTGGCCGCGTGAGCGGTCATTGTGGTATGGAATTGCAACCTGACTTTTCTCCGTCCCGCATCCTCAAAACTTCCTGGACCGAACTCCGCCGGGCCCGTACGGACCGCCGCCACCCCTTTCGATTTTTTTGGTTCGCCACCACCGACGGAACGCGTCCGTTGAGTCGTACCGTCGTCCTTCGGGACCTTCCTGATCCCTGGACCTTCCGCATCTATACCGATGCCCGCAGCCAAAAAGTGGCCCATTTGCAGCAATCTCCCTTTGCCCATCTCCTCTTTTACCACCCCAAACGCCAGGTCCAAATCAGCATCCAGGCCACCTGTGAATTGCACCACGGAGATGCCCTCGCCCGGGAAGCCTGGGAGCGGGTCAACCCGCATACCCATTCCGATTACCATTCCGTGGAAGCGCCGGGCACCCCGATGGATTGGGACAGCAAACATCATCCTTTGGAAAAGGAAATCGACGGACGGCATTTTGTGGTGATTGATTGTCGGGCGGAAGAGGTAGATGTGCTAAATTTGCGGCGCGAAGGCCATCTCAGGTACCGCTTTTCGGGTTCTTTGAAGCAGTGGGACGTCCAGCGGGTCGTTCCCTGAGCACAACAATCCACGATTTTTTCGAACCCTGGCCCTTGCCGGGGGTTATCCAATAAAACATTGAATTTATGGCTACCATTACCTTAGGAGGAAACGAAATCCAAACAGCGGGCAGTTTGCCGGCTGTGGGCACTGCTGCCCCGAATTTTCACGTCACCGGAACTGATTTGAGCGATATCACCCTCGAGAGCTTGAAGGGACGCCGCGTCGTCCTGAACATCTTCCCGAGCATTGATACGGGCGTATGTGCCATGTCCACCCGCCAATTCAATTCCGAAGCCCAGTCGCTGGACAATACCACGGTCCTGTGCATTTCCAAGGACTTGCCGTTCGCCCACAAGCGTTTTTGTGAGGCTGAGGGTCTGGAAAATGTCGTTCCGGCTTCTGAATACAAGGACCACAGCTTCTCGGAAGCCTATCCGGTGGCCATCACCACCGGTCCTTTCGCCGGCCTTCTGTCGCGGGCGGTCGTCGTGATCAACGAGGACGGACAGGTGATCTACACGGAGCAGGTTCCGGAAATCGGACAAGAGCCCAATTATGAAGCGGCCATTGCGGCGCTGAAATAATTCATTTTACATTCCCGAAAGAGCCCTGCTGGTCCCGGCAGGGCTTTTTCATTTGTCCCCCCACCAAACAAAATCCTTCCCCACCCTTTTTAATTCTATGGCCCAACCCCTGCTGCAATTCGACGAGAAAGGCATCTACTGCCCCCAAGGCAATTTTTACATCGATCCCTGGCGGCGGGTAGAGCGGGCCGTGGTCACCCACGCCCATGCCGATCATTCCCGATGGGGCATGCAGCACTACCTGTCCCACCGGGATTCGGTCCCGGTGATGCGCCACCGCCTCGGGCAGGACATCAACGTCCAGGCCGTCGAATACGGAGAAACCACCTATATCCAAGGCGTCAAGGTCAGCCTGCATCCGGCGGGCCATATCATTGGGTCGGCCCAGGTACGGGTCGAGTACGGCGGCCAGGTCTGGGTCGTTTCCGGCGACTATAAATTGGGGCCGGACCCCAGTTGCAGCGAGTTCGAGCCGGTCCAATGCCATGCCTTCATCACGGAATCGACCTTTGGATTGCCCGTGTACACGTGGCGCCCGGGGCCGGAAATCTTCGCCGACATCAACCAATGGTGGCAACAAAACCGGGAGAAAGGTCTCGTCTCGGTCCTTTACGGTTACTCGCTGGGCAAGGCCCAGCGCATCCAAATGGGCCTGGACCCGTCCATCGGCCCGATCTTCACGCACGGAGCCGTCGAAAATATCAACGAGGTCCTGCGGGAGCAGGGCATGCAATTGCCCGCGACCACGCGGATCACCCAGGAACTCAAAAAAGCCGATTTCAGGGGTGGAATGGTCATTGCGCCGCCTTCTGCGGGAGGCACGTCCTGGATGCGCAAATTCCAGCCGTATACCACCGCTATCGCGTCGGGTTGGATGGCGTTGCGGGGCACCCGCCGCCGCCGAAATGTCGACCAAGGCTTTGTCCTCTCCGACCACGCCGACTGGCCGGGCCTGCTCAACGCCATCAAAGCCACCGGCGCCCACCACATTTTCGTGACCCACGGCTATTCCTCTATTTTCTCCCGCTACCTCCGCGAACAAGGCTACGACGCCCACGTGGTCAGCACCGAATACGAAGGCGAATTGAGCGAAATCGGCGATGCCACGCCGAAGGAAGGAGTCGCCGAATGAAGGATTTCGCCGCCCTTTTCCACCGCCTCGACCAAACCACCAAGATCAATCCCAAGGTGGATGCCCTGGTCGATTACCTCGGGAGTACCGCGCCCGAAAATGCGCTCTGGGCCATCGCCCTGATGACCGGCAAGCGGCCCAAGCGTCCGGTCAATACCCGCCTGCTGCGGGAATGGGCGGCTGAAATGGCGGATATTCCTTTGTGGTTGTTTGAGGAGACCTACCACGTGGTGGGCGACCTGGCTGAGACCATTGCCCATGTGCTGCCTCCGCCCACGGACCGCCAGGACCACTCGCTGGCGTGGTGGATGGATTTCCTCCACGACCTGCGCACGATGGAAGAATCCGAGAAGCAAGCGGCGATTTGCGGGGCCTGGATGGGCCTGGAAACGGGCGAGCGCTTTGTCTTCAACAAGTTGATGACCGGCGGCTGGCGGATCGGGGTGTCCCAGAAGCTGATGACGCGGGCCATTGCGAAGTTCACGGACCGGGAAGCCAATGCGGTGGCCCATCGCCTGATGGGCAATTGGACGCCGAAAACGACCACGTTCGAGGAACTGATCTTGTCGGAGGACGACAACGATGACCTGTCCCGGCCATATCCCTTTTACCTGGCCTATCCGCTCGAGGAGGAGCCCGCAGAATTGGGATCTGTGAGCGATTGGCAGGCGGAGCGGAAATGGGATGGGATTCGGGGCCAATTGATCGTGCGGAGAGGCGAATTGTTTGTGTGGAGCCGGGGGGAAGAATTGGTGACGGAGAAATTCCCGGAGTACCATCCCCTGGTGGACGCGCTTCCGGACGGCACGGTGATCGACGGGGAAATTCTGGCCTTTGCGGAGGGCGTACCTCTGGACTTTAACGTGCTGCAAACGCGTATTGGGCGGAAAAATGTGTCCAAAAAGATTTTGAAAGAGGCTCCGGTGGTGCTGATGGCCTACGATTTATTGGAATATGGGGGGCAGGATTTTCGGGGAAAGGCCATGACGGAGCGACGGGAGAAGTTGGAGGAAGTGGTGGAAAATGCTGCCCAGCCCCAATTGTTGTTGTCGGAGATCGTGGAGGCGGAGGATTGGGAAGGGCTGAAAGAAGAACGGGAAGTGTCCCGGATGCACCGCAGTGAGGGGCTGATGCTGAAGCGGAAGGATTCGGTCTACCAGGTGGGACGGAAACGAGGGGATTGGTGGAAATGGAAGGTCGATCCGCTGACGATTGATGCGGTGTTGATCTATGGGATGCGGGGCCACGGCCGCCGCGCCAATTTGTACTCGGACTATACATTTGCGGTGTGGCGGGGCGAAGAATTGGTGCCGTTTACAAAGGCATATTCGGGGTTGACGGACAAGGAAATGCAGGCGGTGGATCGGTTCATTAAGCAAAATACGGTTGAGCGGTTTGGGCCGGTGCGGTCGGTGAAGCCTGAACTGGTGATGGAGATTGCCTTCGAGGGCATTGCCCGGTCGAAGCGTCACAAGAGCGGAGTGGCCCTCCGCTTTCCCCGCATCGCGCGTTGGCGGCAGGACAAACCCGCCCGCGAAGCCAATACCATCGAGGACCTCCTCGGCATGCTGGAGGCCTACGGGTCACCCGATTCCAAAAAGTGATTTATTCTTTTCCCGTTTCCATTTCCCCCTCAGGCTCCTCCGCTTCAAATCCGCATTTCCCATTGGCACAAGGCCCATCAAACCGACGTCCCCAGTCATTTCCCCCCGGCGATTCGTAGCACCCCGACTTCACAAAGACATGCGCAATCTCTTTGCCGCTGTGGGCGCCACTCCCGTAATATTTCCCCTTCACCCCTTCCAATTCCTCGAACGACATCCGCTCACAATCCTCAAATACCAGTTCCACGCCCACCAATTCCTTGCAGCTCTTCACAAAGACCGTGTCGCAATCCACAAAGCGCACGTCGATGGCCGCCTCGCACCCCACGCAATCTCCCCCCGTCAGCTCCACCTCATTCGGCGGGCAGAAGCCCTGGCAATAGCGGGCCAGGCCCGGCGAAGGCGTCTGCAATACCGACGCGCTGTCGTTCCATTCCTGGTTGAACAGCCAGAGCGACTGGCGGGATTTCGGATCCTTGCGCCCGTCCTTCAACAGCTTGACCACCCGCAAATGGGCGGCCAGCTCGAAACAGGCCGACAAGCTGTCGAGCGGCAACAGCAATTGGGTGCGGTTCTGCGCCGATTCCAAGGGCAATTCCAGCCAGAGGGAATCCGGCTGGGGCAGGGTATCGGAATAGGTCAGATCCGCATCGAGGCCCGCAAAGAGCGCGGCCTTTTCCAATAGCCAATCCTCGGCCAGGCTGATGTTGAGGTAGAGGTCCGTCGGAGAATTGAGCAGGTCCACGCCTCCCCAAAATTCATTGGGGTTCTTGCAGGGCCGGGAACCGCAATTGGCGATGTTCAGCCGTTGGCCATTGTCGATGAGGGGAAAGCTCTGGACATCGCTGCAAATCAGGTCGGGCATTGGAAAGGCAGGCGCCTTGTCTCTGGAAAGATTGGCCAGCTCCTGGGTTCCGTCGCCGGTCCGGGGCTGCACCTTTTCTTCTTCACAGCCCCATAATCCGACCAGGGCCACCAGCAGGGCGCCCAGGATCACGGTTCGAAGGGGATGGGAAAAGGACATGGACTAAAAATAGGGATAGCGGAAGGACTTCTTCAAATGAAACCGCCAGAAATGTCAAAGGCCGCCCTGATTGGGCGGCCTTTGGGTGCATTATTTAAATCGAGTCTTCTTATTTGTTCTTGCCCTTCCCTTTTCCGCCGCCATTTCCGTTTCCGTTGCCGTTACCATTTCCACCGTTACCGTTTCCGCCGACCGTACCGCCGGAGTTGGAGGGAGGAGTGGAGGTACCGTTGTAGCAAGGACCGTCGAAGCGACGACCGTAGCCGGGGCCTTCACCAGACTGGTAGCAGCCGGACTTCACGTAAACGTGGGAGATTTCTTTGCCGCTGTTGGCGCCAATGCCGTAGAAGGTGCCGTCGTAGCCGGAGAGACCGTCAAACTTTTGGTGGGCACCGTCGGTGTAGACGAGGACTACGTTGGAGAGGTCTTTGCAGGAGGATACGTCGACGGTATCGCAATCGATGAAGTCAACCGTGTTGGAGGACTCACAGCCGGAACAGTTGCCGCCGGTAACCGTCGTGATCTGGGGGCCGCAGCTGCTGAAGCACCAGTTGGTGACGAAGGGAGAACCGGAACCGGTGGTGCTATTGTCCTGGAGCCAGAGGCTGGTCCGGGAGGCTTGATCCACACCCGTGAAGAAGTCGAGGCGTACAACCGAGATGCGGTTCGCGACATCGAAGCAGGTGGGCAGGTTATTGACAGGAATTACGATTTGTGCTTTGTTGACGATGGGATTGATACCCGTCTGGATCCAGTTGTTTTCCACTTTGGGAATACCGTTGACCCAGTCCATATCAGATTCCAGTCCGAGGTAGGATTCGCCAAGTTCGACGTACCATCCAAAAGCCATGGTGACGTTCAGGTAGAGAGCGACATCAGAGTTCAGCACTTCAACTGTACCCCAGGAAGGTTCGGTACCGTTGCAGGGCAGAAAACCGCAGTAATTGACTTGGTTGGTTCCAGTGGTTTCTTCAATCAGGTTGAAGGTGATCCGATCAGAGCAGACCGGGCTGGGATCCGGGTGAGCAGCACCGGCGTCTGCCAGCAAGGAAGCTGCGTCATTGGAGGACTCCTTGGGGGCGACCGTATCGGGCTGACAGCTCCACAGTGCAAAAGTAAGCACCAGTGCCAGCAGAGCTGGAATCTTGTTGATTTTCATGATTTTAAACAATTTGAATTGATTGAACAAAAAAAGCATTTACACCAGTGCAGGATGTTTGAAGCATTTAGTATTCTGCACTCTTCAACTAACTGGCATAAAAATAAAAGGATTAATTCGACTATGCAATATTTTCTGTTGATTTTATTCCTCTTCCTAACTCTCAAATCGCCCCAAACAAACCCATCACAACACATACACCCCTAAAAATCAGCCAATTGTATCCATTTATAGTTTTTTACAAGAAATGTCATTCAGTTGTCAGCCATCTCAAACCCAAGTAGCCAACCATGTAAGGAATCTGGCAATAGTGTAACATCTACACCATTGAACCTTGGTCCTTGCCCCAGGAGTGCTTAAATTTTGTCTTCACTTAGATTTGTCAATGCCTTATGCAGGATCTGTCCGCACTGTTCGAAGCCCAGCAACAATATTTTCAGTCTGAACTGAAGACCGCTCCCGTTTCCCGTCGCATCCGCCAGCTGCGGAACCTGAAGAAATGGATCCTGCGTCACCAGGACGATATCCGGGCGGCGGTGGCCAAGGACTTTCACAAGCCGGCCCACGAGGCGGACCTTTCCGAGATCATGCCGCTGATCCTCGAGATCAAGGATGCCATGCGCCACCTGCCGCAGTGGACCCGTCCGCGACGGGTCTCCACGCCCTTGGCCCTCATTGGCACCCGCTCCAAGGTCCACTACGAACCCAAAGGCGTTTCCCTGATCCTCGCGCCCTGGAACTTCCCCTTCATGCTCACCATTTCACCGTTGATCTCCGCCTTGTCGGCGGGATGTACGGCCATCGTCAAACCTTCCGAGGTATCGGTCCACACCACCGAATTGATCGAGAAAATGGTCCAGGAGCTGTATGATCCCCGGGAAGTCGTGGTGGTGACCGGTGACTATACCGTGGCCCAGGACCTGACTGCGATGCCCTTCGACCACATCTTCTTTACTGGAAGTCCGGGCGTCGGGAAAAAGGTCATGACGGCCGCAGCCCAAAATCTGAGTTCGGTGACCCTCGAATTGGGGGGCCGGAATCCGGTCATTGTGGACGCTTCGGCCGCGATCAAGGACACCGCCAAGAAATTGGTCTGGGGTGAATTCTTCAATTCGGGCCAGTCCTGCATGTCGCCGAATTATATTATGGTCCACGAGAGCATCTTCGACCGGCTCCAGCAGGCAATTCTTGCCAGTCTCGAGCAGGCCTTGGGCGCGTCTCCCTCGGCCGACCAACCCGATTACGCCCATGTCATCACGGCCCGCCATGCCGACCGTCTCCGCGACCTTGTCCGGAAGACGATCGATGCCGGAGCCCGGTCCTTGACCGGTGACAACCTGGGCGAAGGCAGCTTCCTCCCTCCTACCATCCTCTCCGACGTCCAGCCCGACCACCCCATCATGCAAGATGAAATCTTTGGGCCGGTCATGCCACTCCTCAAATATTCCAATCTGGATGAAGCCCTCCAGCTCATCCACAGCATCGAAAAACCGCTCGGACTGTACGTATTCGCCAAAAAGCAAAAGGTCATTCGGAAGGTCATCAACGAAACGTCCTCGGGAAATGTGGTCGTGAACGATACCACCATTGCCTTTTCCCACCCGGAGCTGCCCTTTGGCGGGGTCAATTACAGCGGCATCGGCAAAGCGCACGGGTATGCCGGCTTCATGGCCTTCACCAATGAGAAGCCCGTGGTGCGCCAGAGCATCCTGCTCCCTTCGACCATGCTGGCCCAGGCACCCTACAAGAAATGGAAGAATACCATCCTCAATCTGGTGATGCGGTACTTCTAAGATTGGGGGATCATTGGACGATCAACCGCTGCGATTGGCTCGCACGGTCTGTTTTCCACTGCACCAGATACATCCCACTGGCCAGACCGGCCGGCAATTCAACTTCCTCCAAAAATACCTGAGTCGCGTAGCCTTGGTACAAGGTCTCAATCTGACGTCCGAGCGGATCGATCAGCGTCACCTCCAATGGGGTCCGTTGGGCGAATTGGGCTTGGAGAATGAGGGAGCTGGTGGTGGGGTTCGGGAAAAGGGGCGCGAGGTTCAGGGATTGTTGATTGGGACGGTCCCGGTTCACAGGCAGTTGGATGCTGTCGACATCGGTACAGCCGTTTTCCGACGTGCAGAGGCAGGTAAACAAAGTCGCCGTGGCCATGCTGGCCACTGTCGGGTTATCACAATCGGAGCAACTCAGGTCATTGGCGGGCGTCCACGCATAGGTCGAACAGCCGCTCGCCTGGAATTCCTGGGCACTGCCTCCGGTGACCAGATTGAGTTGCAGGTCCGGCGCAGGCAATACATGGACCGCATCCACCATTTCCAGGGTATCATTGCCCTGGTTATTGGCCACAATTAAGGATATTGAATAAGTACCGGGCGTGGTAAAGACGTGTTCTACGGAGCCGTGGGTTGTATCAGTTGTCCCATCCCCAAAGTCCCAGGTCCAATGCTGGGGAAACTCGGCGGATTCATCGGCAATCAGGAAGGGGCTGTTCTGACAAATGGTATCGGCGGGAAGGGAAAAAGCCGCAATCGGAGCGTTTTGGCGGGGAACTGCCATCACCGACCGATAGGCATTGATCCGACCCGAACCAATCTTGCCCACGTAAGCGGGATTCTGGGCGTCGATGTTTTCACATCCCATTTTCAGGTAATCCTCCACTTCCCCATACACAAGACCAGGATTGATACTCAAAATCAATCCGCAAACCCCCGCCGCCATCGGGCTGGACATACTGGACCCGGTCATATAGGTATAGGTATCCGTCCCAATCGCATCCAGGGACCAGATCCCGGTCCCGGGCGCCATGACGTCTACGGTGTTGTGCCAATTGGAGAATCCGGACTTCTCGTCGTCGCGGTTGGTTCCGCCCACTGAGACGACGTGGTCGTAGCTGGCGGGAAAGCGTGAGCGGTTCTGGTTGTCGTTCCCGGCCCCGGCCACCCAGGTCACTCCCTGCCAATAGGCGCTCGAAATGATGGATTGGATCGTGGTCGAAGCGCCGTTGCCGGCGAAGGACATGTTCACGATCCGCGCGCCGCTGCCGGCCGCATAGTCGATGCCTTCGGCCGTGGCCTGAAGGACATTCTGGCCCACGCTGGTATCGGCCTTGGCCTTGATCGGGATGAAGCTACAATTGTAGCCGGAGGAGGCGATGCCCTTGCCATTGTTGGTGGCGGCGACGGCAATCCCGGCAACGTGGGTGCCGTGGGCCATGCCCCAGGCGTTCATCGCGGAGACCGCCGGATCGTTGTCGTCGTCGGCTACATCGTAGCCGGCCACATCGTCGATGAAACCATTGTTGTCGTTGTCGATGCCGTCGTTGGGGATTTCGCCGGGGTTCGTCCAGACCTTGCCCGCGAAATCTTCGTGGTCCAGCCGGAAAGCATCGTCGATGATGGCAATCACGATGCTGTCGGCTCCCCGGGTGATGTTCCAGGCCTCAGCCAACTGAATCCGGTCGATGGAATACTGTTCGCTGGCGGTATCGTTGGGAATATGCGTGGTCCGGTACAAAGGAACCTGTTCCGCATAGACCACCGAGGGCCATTTTTCCAACTCCTCCACCAATGACGCTACCTTGTCGTGACGGGAAAAATAAACCGCTGCCACGTCCTGTACTTCTGGAGTTTGGAAGGGGTGGCGGGTATCAAAAATACCAAAGCGACCAACCAGATCGTCCCATTTGGCTCCGTTCAAGGGATCGGTATGTTTGACGAAAATCTTTCCGTCCACATAGTCGTAGTCCACCCGTTGGGCAGAAACCGAGACGCCCCAACCGACAAGGAAGCACAGAAACAATCTGATCCGCATAGCTTTAATTCGTTAAAATGACTCTTTGGACCTGCGAACCATTGCCGGCCCGCATCCGAACAAAATACATGCCCGCCGACAATCCCTGGTCACGGTTCCATTTCACTTCGTGGGCGCCCGCATCCTGCCAACCGGAATCGATCACAGACAAAATCTGGCCGTTCACATTGACCAATTCAATCCGGACTTCTTCGGCCTGCTTCAATTCGTATTCCACCACCAATTGATCCGAAACAGGGTTCGGACGAATCGGCTGCCATTCCACC
This sequence comes from uncultured bacterium, assembly GCA_963923035.1. Classification (GTDB taxonomy): domain Bacteria; phylum Bacteroidota; class Bacteroidia; order J057; family JADKCL01; genus CAWUKT01. The sequence goes on along the minus strand of CAWUKT010000042.1, from coordinate 43,025 downwards.
AGTTCGCCCAGCTCCTCTTCAACCCCCACAATGTTCACAAAGACCGTCATCTGGTCCGACTGGGAACACCCGGAGAGGTTGGTTCCGGTCAGGGTATAAGTGGTCGTGGTGCTTGGTGAAGCCATCGGATCAGGACAAGTGGTGCAGCTCAGGCCCGTCGCCGGGGACCAGACGTAGGTATCGGCCCCGAAACTCGACAATTGGACGGAATCATTGGGGCCGGTGATGGTCTGGTCGACGCCCGCCCAAACGCTCGGCGTCGGCAAGGCGGTGACCTCCACGGTATCCGTTGCCGTACAGCCAAACTGGTTGGTGATGGTGACGATAAAGGTCCGCTGACCGTTAACCGTATAGATGGGATTGGCGATGTTGGGGTCGCTCAAGCCGGTGGTGGGGAACCAGGAATAGGTCGTTCCGCCAGATGCACTCAACTGAACGGTATTGCCAGGACAGGTAGCCGTGTCGTTGGAGACCGAGGGACTCACTTCGGGGACGACCAGCACATTGACGTTTTTCACAATCGAATCTATCCCATTCGCATTCGTGGACACCAGGAGTACATTGTAGGTCCCGCTGCCGGAATAGGTATGGGCCGGACTTTGCAAGGTCGAAGTATTTCCATCGCCAAAGTCCCAAAACCACTGGCTCGGAACATTGAAAGTAGAATCAATGAATTGGACTGTTCCGCCACAAGCGGTATCGGTGACCAATCCAAAGTTGGCGACCGGATTTTGGATGAGGGAGTAGGTGGAGAAAAAGCCCCGCCCGTGGGTCGCGGCGTGCACAGATTGGTCTGCTTCCCGCACTTCCAGCATATCGATCCGGGGGAAGCCCATACCGACGCTGGAACTCGCCCAATAGATGTCGGCCTCGGACTGGGTGATGTCTGCGCAGCGGAATGCGCCCAGGTCAGTGCCCAAAATGACGCCATTGGGATTGTTCGGTTCGAATACGACCCAGTTACAGGGCATGTCCGGGAGGTTCCCGGTCAAATCTTTCCAGGTGCAGTTCGCACCATTCTGGGCATCGCGGGTCTCAATGACGTGCCGCGCGGCTCCGTAGCTGCTGTACGTAAGGAGTACATGGTTACCGTCCAGCGGATTCACCGCCACACAGCTCACATAGCCAAAGGCAAGGCCATTGGTATTCAGCAGGGTGGGCATCGTCAGGGAATCGCCCATGTGGGCGTCCGGCAGGCGGTAGATGTTGCCGTTGGAGGCGAAATAGAGGAGGTTGGCGGTGCTTTTGGAAATGCCGATGGCCGTGATCTGGCCCAAGGTTTGGGTGGCCCGGACCCAGCCGTTGGTGGAGTCAATGGCGGCGTTGTTCCGGCGCCACAGCGCTTTTGCCGCCTGGTAAATCTGACGGGAATTGTTCGGGTCCATTTCCATCGGGTTGATGAACAGGACATCCGAACGGTTCAGGTCGGGATTGGTAATCCGGTCGAAATCAACGCCTCCATTGAGGCTCCGGAGCATGGTTTGGAACTGGAAGGTCGTGTACATGGTATCCGGATCCTGGTGGTCGATGGCACAAAAACTGCCATCTGCTCCCGTCAATCCGATCCCGGGACCAATTCCGACCTGGTTGACCATGTCAGTTCCATTGTCCTGGGTTCCCCCGATCAGGATATTGGTTGAGGGGTCGGGGTGGACCGAAATGGAATAGAATTGGGTGACGTTGTAGTTGTTGTTCTTAACCGTAAATCTTGATCCTCCATCGGAGGAATAATAGACCCCGCCATCGTTGGCGAAGAGCATGCGTCCGCTGTTCGCGGGGTTGAAAACAATATTGTGCTGGTCGACGTGCATGGAGTCACCGGTCGAAATTTGGGTCCAGGAGGCTCCGCCGTCCACCGTCCGGTGCTGATTGATCCCACCCGTAAAGACCCGATTCGGATTGGTCGGATCGACTTCGATGCACAGGTCGTACCACGCCTGGCCCCGGGAATAGTCCATATTGCCGTTGGGCATGAGCATCGGCTGCCAGGAGGTGCCCGCATCGGTACTCTTGAACATGCCTCCGACTGCATTTTCCGATTCTACCGTCACATACAGCGCATTCGGATCGCTTTGTCCGGCCGCCAATTCTATCCGGGCAGTGTTGGCGGGAAAGGCAATCTGGAAGCGGGTCCATTGCCCTGAATCCCCCACCGCAGTCCCCAAACTGGCCGGCGACTTGAAAATGCCGTTGGTGCTGATGCAGGCGTACATGTCTCCATTGCCAGCCAGGTCCAAATCCGTGATCCAATCGTTGGAGGCGCCATAGCCCTGGGTTCCCAGTACCTTGTCGAAGGTGGTCCCACCGTCTTGAGAACGCCACAGGCCGGACTTCGTGGCGATGTACACATCGCCCGCGGCATCGACGACGATCTTCTGGGTATACCAAAAGACATCGGAATCGGTGACCGGCAACAGATCCCAGCTCATTCCTCCGTCGGTGGATTTCCAGATACCGGCGCCCCGCAAGGCATCAATGTTGCGCCAGCCTTCGCCGGTGCCGTAGTACATGACCTGGGGATTGTTCGGATCGGCGGCGATGGCCGTCACCGCCACATTGGAAAAGATGCTGGAAACATTGGTCCAGACCGGAACCGAATCGGTGATGTCGGGGCAGTGCCACATGCCACCGCCTACGCCACCCGCGAATACAGCATTGTTATTGGGATCATTGGGGTCCCACATGATGGCGCGGGTCCGTCCCCCTACTTGAGATGGTCCCCGTTCTACCCAGGTCAGGGCATTCCCAGTTTTCATCGTGCTTTCCAATTCCAATTGGCTTTTCAATTGTTGGTAGGCATCCATCAATCCATTCGCGGGAACTTCTCCGGTGGTCCAATCCATCCGCTTGAGCTTGTCAAACTCGAAAAACATGTCCGGGCTTTTGCGCTTGGATTGACCGGGCTCAGGTTGGGGCATATTGGCGAGGTAATCTTCCATGTACCGGGCGTAAGCGGCCCGGTCCGGGGGCAGATGCTCCAAAGATTCCGGAGCATTTCGTTGACAACTCCAGGTCAGGGAGCCAATTAGAACGATGACCACACCGAATAGGGTAAACTTTTTCATACCTGATAACATTTTCCAGCAAACAATACGCCTCCACCCAAGCAAAAGGGAGTAGGTAAAGTACTAATATTTTGTGGGGGAAAATGTTCTGGAAGGGGCAAGAAAATCTACTTGTCCGCTGGATTACGAAGAGGTAGGATGCCCACCCCCCTGGCTAAATCCATGTTGGAAAAAGCTCCCGCATGTTGCGGGGCGGGGGGTGGAACACCCCGAAGGGTGTTCCCCAAAGGGATTCCGGGTTTCCCCGGCATTTGATCCAGCTTGAGCGGCTTGTCTTGCGTCGTTCTCCCCATAGGGAGCGCCCGGTTCCGGCTGAGGTCACATCTGATAAAGCACATAAACGGCTAAAAATAAAATTCGCAGGTTGCGAAAGGGGCGATGCATAAAGTAAGTGCCGGTCGCCGAGCTAAATCGCATTGATTTCCGTTGCCCCACAGGGCGCCTCCCATGTATGGGAGGGTCGGTTTCAGTTAAGCGGTTATCGCTCGCTGGATATGTCGTAGGGGGCGGGCCGCCAACTACGCTTTGCGCAATTGAGGGGCAGCTTCCGCACCCAGGTAATATTTCAAACTCCTGTACATACGGTCCCGCTTGTGCGGGTACAGGATAAACGTTTCACTAAAAGGCCCGAACAATTTCGGCTCGTCCGAGCTGGGATCGGGGTTGTCGATGGCGATGCGCACCTTGAACACCACAAAGCGCGACTTGGAACTGCCGGTTCCCCGGGGAGTCGGCTGGTCATCCATTGGGAAGTCCGCCTGGGGATTCAATCCCAGGAAAGGATCCATCTTGGCGGTCCGGTAATAGGTCCAAGGGGCCAGGTCCAGGTGGGTTTCGTTGAGGGGATTGGCTCCAACCGCCCACTCGGTATTGCGGCTGGGAATCCGTTTTTTCTCCCCCTTGAACTGGATCATTTGCTCGCCGTCAAAGCGGCTGGTGCCCCGGGTTTTGCCATCTTCTTCCCGGAAATACTTGGCTCCGTGGTTGTGGGAGGGATGGACAAAGCGCTTTTTGCGCCAGACCCGCTCCCGCTTGCCCGATTCTTTGTTCACGAAGGACTTCAACTCGGCTTTTTTGTAGCGGTACAGCCAGAACTCAGGATTGAACTTGAGGAACCGGTTGTCGGAGCCTTCCCAGAAGGCAAATACTTGGTCGTGGCCAAAGTACTGGCCATCTACGTCCTTGCGGATTTTGATCCGCGGCTGGGGAATGTCCAGTTGCAATTCCTGGATCAATTGGCGGAGCCTGATGTGCCGGGTTTCGCCTTCATTCACCACAGCGAGGAGGTCGTCCAGTGACAATGTACTGACCGGGGGCAGTTCGGATATCTTTTTATCGCTCATAGCCGATGTGTCATTAAAATTCGCCTTGTAGTCGCTGCGGGAGGCATATTTGTTCAAATCAATATGCACATTTTCGACGACTTTTTCATGTTTTTTTCGCCCTTCAAGGGCGCTTTTCCCGCTTTTATCTGCTACCAATCGACCACCAGCAAGTGCTCCATCCAGGGAAGTCGCACCACACCAATGCTCCACGGTAAATATTCCATCAAAATGTCCAGGGTCTGGCGATCCACTTTGAGTTGCCAGCCCTCCCCGCTTGCTTTCAGACGGCCTTCCCGCCGCACAAAAGCAGCCCTAAAATCCGCCGCGCTCAGTTGACCGAGTTTGCTCCAATACCCCACCGCCGCCTGGACCAGTTCGTCGGTCTCGTTCACCATCTCCTCCGGCAAATTCGGCGTCAAGCGGACCGGCTCTTCCAACGGCATCCCCACCAAAATCTTGGCCAGGATCAAATCCGCCTCCGATTCGACCGGGTCATGCGAGCCCACCAATTGCACAAACCACATCGCGTCTTCCCGGGCCGAAGAATCTTTGAATTGCCCGTCCACCCACCAGCCGTAGTTCTCAAATGCGGTCTGAAAAAATGGATTGAGGAGAACCAAACCCGCATTGTTGATGTAGAGCAATTCTTCAGGTTGGCCTTTCAGCTTGGGCGCTAGGGTGGATTTGGCCTTGGGTGTAGGACGAAGGGCCCGGGGATTCGGTTCAATGCCCAACTGCCCAGCTTTCTGGAAGAAGTTTTCCAATGCCTCTTTCTTCAAAATCACCTTCAGCCGCCCTTCCTTTTCTTCCTGCTCCCATTGCGCCACCAAATTGACCCAATGCCGCAATATCCCCCTCCAATCTCCGCGTTCAGTCCCCGCCCAAATTTCCGCCAGCGTCTGTTGCAGGGCTTGTTGTACGACCTCCGCCACCAGTTCTACCTCCGACTCCAGAAGAGTTTCCAACTCCTGAGTCTCCTTCAAGGTCATCCCGGGCACGAGCATTCGTGTATTTGCTGCCAGTTGAGCTTTGCTCAAATGATCCGTGGACAAGCTGTCCGCAGCTTCCAATTGAAGGACCACCGCCCGTTGAAACCAACCCGTCCATTCCTCCACCGAATTGCTTCGGGGTACAAATTCCAATCCGGCGAATTCCTTCAGGCGGGGATGGAGTTGGTCGGGAAAAATGGACCAGGCAATGGCCAGTTCCCACAGTTGGGCGGCCCAGATCGGTTGGGAGAAGTTCGGGAAAAAGGTCTTTCGCAGCTGGCTGGACTGGGCTTCTTTGCGCAGAGCAGCGATCACCTCGGCCAGCGCCTCGGATGCGAATTGCTTCAGCATCTGCACCAGGACGGCTTCCGGCAATTGCCGGACCAGGCGTTTCCACACCTGCGGTGTGTAGATCCGCTGCAGCAATTGCTGCAAGGCCTCGGGGCGACTTGCCAGCAAGTCCGCCAGCGCCTTTTCCAAGGAAAAGTCGGCCTGTTGGACCTGCCAGGGCAGGTAACCTTTTTCCAGATAGACCGCCAACACATCCAGCACTCCGTCCAGCCGACTCATTTTCTCCACGCCCTCGACCACCGCTTCCGGATGCAATTGCTTCCGCAATTCTTCCTGGAAAGTCCGGACCAGCTTCTCCGTAAATCCGACCGTGAGGTCGCCCTCAGAGATCTTCCCCAAATTCAATTCCAGGCGGTCCAGCCGAATGGTCTCCTGGCCCGGAGCCGCTGCGGTCATCTCCGCATCCAAGCGGGGCAACACCCGGCGCTTGAAGATTTCCAGCACCCGCGTTTGCAGGTCGTAGGCTCCCTCCTGGGACGCCATCTGGAGCTTCAATTGGCTCTTTTGGATGATATGTTGGGGTTCCTGGGGCAAAATTTATTGGAACTGAATCAATACGTTACAAGACAAAACCTGCTTGTTGGCGGTGGTCACGGAGGCAGGAAAGCCATATTTACCGGGCTTGAGGACCGTCGGGTCTTCGACGACCAATACGCCCAGCGAAGTCAGGCTACAACCGGGAGGAACCTTTCCCTGAATGGGCGCGGCCCCGGCGACAATGCCATTTTCCACTTCGATCTTCCCCACGACCTGCAAGGGCGACAACTCCGAAATCTTGAAGGGGCTCTCGCTGACGAAAACCGCCTCGCGTTCTTTCCCCGCGATGAGGGTGAGGGTGAGCTTGTGCTCGGTTTCACCTCCGAATTCGTCGAAGGTGACCACTTCCAGCTGGTAGCTCGCCGGGACCAACCGGGAGGTATCGGCGACTTTGAAGTGGCCCTGGCGGGTATCGAATTCGACTCCGGGAGGGAAATTGCCTCCCAAGAGCTGGGCGCCAGCGATGGCACCATCCAGATCAATGGGATAAGCCAACAGGGAACCATTCTCGAGATCGGGAATGAACAGCCTGGGGATTACCGTATAGGAAGCTGCCTGATCGGGGCGGAATTCGAGGCCTTCGAGGGGAAGCAGATTGACAAAGCCCCGGTTGTTTTCGACCCGCAGCACAATGCCCCGGAAACTTCCGGCGAATAGCTTGTCGGCCTCTTCTACGGCCACGGCTCCGGTTTCGGAAATTCCGATGCCCACCGGCAGCCGGCCTTCCTCGACCTCCAAACTCGCAAACTCGCCGTTCAGCATTTCAATCCGCACCAATTCATCCCCGTCTTCATAGCCCTCCACATTTCGAGGTGCTTCCACCTCCAATTCGGCCATGCGAATCCAAAAGGCCAGCTTGTCCCGGTAAAAATCCTTCTCGGACCAAGTCCGAATCCAACTGGCCATCAGGTCCCAGAGGGAGTCCAGGCCGGTTTGGCCGGAGATTTGGTCGATCCGACCTCCCAACGCATCCATGAAGCCATCCAGACGGGAACCGGATTCCAGGAACAAGGGCCGCAGTTCCAGGGTATCGAAAAATGTGTTCAGGGCAATGTTGAACAGGGCCACATAGCTGTCGTAGAGGTGTTGCCGTTCAATGCTCCGAGTGCCATAGGGCAACCCTTTCAATTCCAGGTTCAGGCCCTCCAATTCCTCCAAGAGTAGATACAGATGCGGTTGCAACTGCTGGATCAGGCGTTCGTCGTAATTGCCCGAGGCTATTTCCACCCGCTGGACCTCGTCGACGAGGTCGGCTTCGATGGATTGGATCGCCGCCCGGATCGGCTCGGCCTTCTCTTCGTACTCCTTCGGCAATGACTGCGTCAGAGGAGACTTGGAATTGCTGGTCAGCTCATCCACTGTATCCAAACGGGAGGGCAGATTCAACTGGTCCACCAGTTCCGCCAACTTCGGCTTGGTTTCCGTCTTCGTGTCCTTCAACTCAAAGATGGTCCGGCGGAGCCCGCTCAGTTCCGGGAAGAGGGTATATTTCGAAGAATCGCTCATTTCATCCGGGAGATTTGGTTCGAAATGGATTTGAAAAGGTCCTTGACCGGGCCGTCATCGGGCACATCGTCCACCCGGACCTCCGACGCGTAGGAGCTGGCCGTCATCACCTGACGGGCGTACAGGTCATTGTAAATCACCAGGTCATTGCGGGCGTCGGCCTGTTTCTGGCCGGAACTGTTGCGGATGACCTGCTGCAGGCGATTGATCTCATCCGAGGTCTCCTTGGTCAGGGCCTCCAATTGCACCGCTACTTCCCCATCCTTTTTCCCTGTCGCATACTCAGCAATCAACTTGGGATTCGTGATCAGCAGCGGATTGTCATCGTAGGCCCGCGCCCGGTCGATTTCCTGCACCACTTCCACCGTCTTCCGCGCCAATTCCTGCGTCTTTTCACCACTCGAAGCCCCGGCAACATCCAAGGTCCCGAGGGCCAGGCGACTGGCGATGGAGCCAGAATCGAGGGTCCCCACCGGGGCCGCCACAAATATTTCGGGAGAAATGGTGATCTCGCCTTCGAATGGCTCCGGACTTGGTCCGGGAATGATCCCGTTGAAGGTAAAGACGCGGCCGCTCAGGCTCGATGAAAAGCCCGAATACTTGTAGAATACCATGGTATAGCCACCGTAAAGCCGCCCAAAACCGGAGTATCCAGTGCTGGGAGTGATGGAGTGGGTAAAGGCGGAGAAACCCAGTTCGATGGTCGCAGAAACCCCTTTCGTAGGCAGCACCCGGCTGAAGGTCAACAAGCGGGGCCGGATCGTGATGGTGGGGTTGAACGTGGTCAAACCACCGGTGATGTCCTGCGCGTTGATGTTGAGACTGAGGTTAAGGGGCCTGAGACCGCCCGGTCCAGAGGAATAGGGCACCTGGACATAGATTTCCCACCCGGTCGCGCCCTGGCGCCAACCCAGGTTGGGAGCACTGCTGAGATTCGGCGTCTGGTAGGCCAGCGGCCCGTTCGGATCCGTAAAGGGGAACCGGAACAGCACCGTGCCCGCACTATATTCATCGACCCTCATTCCATTGAAGACTTCCTCCATCACCCCATCAAAGTCGCGCCGGACAATGATCTCAGTGGGCGTCGTGCTCTTGCCGCCCGTTTCGTCCAGACTCTCCATTTCCAGGACAATGCTGACCAGGTCATTGGAGTTGGGGACGGGAGAATATAGGGAAGGATCGGAAAGGGCGCCGCGGAAAAAGCTCAGGTTATTCACCCGCAATTCTCCCTTGGAGCGGCCCGGCTGGTTGCCCGGCACAATGCTCACCTGCATCCCCAGAGCGGGCAAAGAGGTAGACTGGGCGGAGGAGAGTTTCAGGAAAACGATCCCGTTCCCGTCCACATCTTCGAACGTTGCCAGCAGGTCGCCCAAGTCATATTGGTCCTGATTGCGGGGCGGCGCAATGGTCACCGTGGCCTCGACATCGGGCCGGACGGTCACAAATACGTCCCGGGTGGCCAGTCCACCCGTCATGTCACGCGTATTCACCGTGATTTTCCGCCGCTTGAGGCCTGCGGTCGTGGTCACAAACGAGTTGGCGGCGGCATCGCGGAACACGATTTCATTGTCCACCACGATCCGGGCCTGCTTGGCAACGACTTCCAGTCGCATCCCTTCAGCCGCCAAGTTAGCAGCGGTGGTAGCGGTTTCAATCCCCAGGTCCACCGGATCTTTGATCGTGACCAATACCTCGCCGTCGTCGTAGGTATCGATGTTGCGGGGCGAAACCGCAGTAATGGTCGGCAGAGTGTCCTGGCGGATGCGCAATTTCGGCAGGATGTCCACCACGGCAGTACAGCCGTCGACAACCCGCAAGGGCAAATCGTATTCGTAGAAGCCCGCCGAATAGTTGAAATAGGAGACCAGGGCGGCTTTGAACTGCGCCAAATCGGAGATGACAATTTCCGCCTCCGGCGGCACCGCGGCATTGAGCTGGTGGCTCAGGCCAATATCCGCCAGGGCGTTCAGCGGCGGGCGAACCGCCAGGTTCGCAACGCCTTCGTCAATATCGGTCACCTTCAGCAGGACATCGCCCTGCACATACGCATCTTCACTTTTGTTGTCCAGCATGTTCACCCGGACGGCCTGCGGGGGCGTATCGGGCAGAATCTCAATGGTAAATTCGAGCTCTGTTTCTCCCCCCTCATTGTCCATCGTATAGACCTTCCCGTAGTAAGTTCCCGGGACGAGCAGGCTTTCATCCACCACCTCCACCACTGCGAAGGGAGCGTCCAGCCGCAGTTCCATGCCGGCGGGCAAGCTGCCCGCGATCAGATCCGCCTGGATGATGGGGCCGTCATCGGGATCTTCCTCCAGCCGAACGACCACGTCGTTGAGGTTATACTTGGCGATGTGCTGGTTGAGCGGGCCAAAGACGATGGTCGCGGGACCATTCGGGATGAACTCAATCGTGATGCTGTGGTACGTCGTCTCGCCCGTCGACGACAAGGTCATGATTTCGAGGGGGTAACCTGCCTCGACATCTTCCAGCGCGTCCGGGTCGCTGACCCGAATTTCACCGGAACAGGCGTCCAGGCAGGTTCCCGGGGGCAGGGCCGGAGCATCCTCCGGCAACCAGGCCCGGATGATTTCACCATCCGGATCGACCGGACTGGCCAGGAGATCACATTTTTCGTATTGATCTACAATCCGGGGCGGTTCGAGCGTATAGTAGGCATCCCGCAGGTTCTTCAATTGCGCCATGCAATCGACGAAATAGATGCCATCCTCTCCGGCATTCGTCTGCTTCTCCAACAGGAGATCGTAGCGATTTTCCTGCTCCAATTCGTCCTCGGTTTCCTGCAGCAGCTTGTGCATTCCCAGTATCCATTCTCCATTCAACCAATCCTCCCAGCACTTCTCGAAATGGTACATCTGAACGGTATCCACCCAGTAAAAGTGGATGTAGACGTGGGCCGGGACTTCCATCCGCATCACCTTCTTGAACAGGCGGCGGAAATCAATCTCATCAAAGCGACCTGCCCAGGCGGGCAGCACCACCGAAATCCGGAAAGAATAGGGATCAATGATGTCGTGCTCGGAACAGCCCAGCACCTTGCGGAGGGCCATCGTGGGTTCGCCCGATTGACGTGGGCGGAGGAGGACATGCTCGATCACATGGAAATTCTCCCGGAACAGTGCATCCACCCAGATTTGTTCCAGGCGGCTTACGACTGTCTTGATGGCCGTTGTATCATCCGGCGAATTGTTGCGGAGCGACGCAGTGAGGCGCGCAAGGGTGACGGTGGAATTGTCGGGAAGGGTCTCGACCAGGTCGATATTGCTCCCATTCTTGATATAATTCGCCTCCTCCTGCCCCAAGGACAGGACCTTTCCCAACCTCAGGACCACCGCTTCCCGGCTCCCTAAGGAGGAAGGCATTTGCAGCAATTGCTGGGTTCCGCCCTCGTCAAACAAGCGGAATCGGAACTGGCCCGGAGTGTTGCTGAAAATCTCAAACTCGTGAAATGGACTGATATACTCCCGTTCGACCTTGGGAAGGCCCATCAGGTAGGTCATCCGCTTCTTCAGACCGGTCACCCGATCCGAATTCCAGAACTCAGTCCCGAACAGGCCGTCCAGCAAGATTTGGTAATTGAAGGCCGTCCCGCGGTCGTGGCTGTGCTCGGCGTAGTGTTGGAGGAACCGCTCCTGATCGGCGATCAGGGTTTCGTACTGCTCGAATTCGGGGAACTCATTCGAGAAGGTATAGGCCGCATATTCGGTGAAAGACTCATTGAAGCGGGCAATGAGGTGGTCCAGAAAACGCTTGCGGCGGTCCTGAAACGTGAACAAATCTTCCGCAAACGCATCCATCCGGTTCGCGTAGTGCGTGGGATCGGAATCCACCGCCGCCTTGTAATCTTCCCACAAAGGATTGGGATTGCCGGCATCGGTGAAGTCGGCGATCAGATTTTGGACCCGGGGCACATCGAAGAGGGCCTGGGTAAAATAGGTCTGGCGGGATTCGTCCCAATAGGAATAGAGCCGCCGGATATTGGAGATTTGGGAGAGGAAATTCGCGAGGAGCTGTTCAAAGAACAGCAAATAGGCCTTGAATTGGGCCGCCTGGGCCTTGCGGAGGTCGGGCTCGTTCGGAGCCAGCCCCTCCTCTCCGATCGCATAGTTGATCGGAAACTCGTGTTGGAGGGAGTAGTACTCCTCCAGGCCCCGGAAGGTCCCTTCCGGAATGGCGAAACCTTCCCGGCCGGGGGCGCCCTTGAGGGCGCGGATCGCATTGGCCTCGGCCAATCGCTCCAACGCCGCGAGGCGGTCCGGCGTTTTCCATTTCCCCGAAGCATCATCCATCCGAATCGCCGACCGGGTATGGTTCAGCCGCGGCAAGGATCGCTCCGGATTTTTCAGCCGCAGGCATTCTGTGGCCCCGATGGGATCCGCCAAACGGCCTTGTTCATAGCAGTACAGGGCAATGTGATCGACCTTTTCCACCCCCTCTATCTTCATGAACTCCTGGATCAGATCGGAGGTATAGAGGACAGAGCGACGGGACAAAAAGGACAAATCATTCTCGTCCAGAAAGCCATTTTGGAGGACGGGTCCGCGGAATATTTCTTCGGGCCGGTAGCCCTTGTCCAGCATTTCGCGGAGGGAGTAGAAGGAAATGGGCGGGGACAAATAAATCTCAGCCTTCTCGTACACCTGGGCCAAAATCTCGTCCAGATTACTGCCCGGCGTCACGACGAGGTCCAATTCCAGGCCAATTTCCTTGAGGCCCATCGGATAGATGGATTCGAAATCCTCGCAGAGGTTTCGGCGCTCGGCCAAGCGGCGGCGCACTTCATCCAGCAAGGTACGAATGCGTTTGCGGCGGCCGAGAAACTTATTCAACAGGGTCACCAACCAGGTTTTGGAACCGGGAACCGGGGGCAGGGTCCGGTTATCGGGATCGCTGAGGCTGGCGGTCAGCTTATTCTTGAAGTCGTTGTAGTTCAGCACGCGCTCCATGCCCGAGACGACCCGCATGGTCATGTCGAGGGTGAAGTGCCGGTTGTCCGGGTTGATGTCCAACGTAAACTCAAACACATTGGACTCGTCGGTATTTTCCTTGATTTCCCCATCCACCAATTCACTCACATACTTCCCATCCAGGTCAATCAGGTGGTCAATCTCCGATTCAATTTCCTCGAACAAGGGAAACTCAATCTCCGCTTCAAAGCGCACCGTATTCGGCCCGCCATCCTCGGCTTCCCCCACCAGGGTCAACTCAAAGAAAGCATTGAACGAGTTGTCGTTCAGGTCGCCAAATTCCGGGTCTTCATCAAAGCGTACAAATACATCGTAGAGCCCTTTGATATCGACCTCCGTGCTTCCCGAGCCATATATCAACTGGGGATCGTCCACCGTTCCACCCAGGTACAACTTGGGCTCCGGTTCCAGAATCCGTTCCAACCAGGCATTGCGAATCCCCGGAAGGTCGATCAGGTATTTTCGGAAATCGTTGATGCTGAGGGGCGCATTGGAAGCGACTTCGGAGAGGGTAAAAAACTCCTGCTTCAGATCGGTGAGGGCGGGGTCCGGTTCAATGATGTCCCCGATGGCAAAATCGCAGCGGTAACCCAGTTCCGTGATCGCATAACACAGGATTTCCAGGGTCGTAATGCCGGGATCGTGCGCATTGTAATCCGTCCAAAGCTGGCTGGACAGCGATTCGATGTATTCAATGCCCTTGGCATACAGCGCGTCGTAGTCCACGCTGAGGCGGGGGGCTTGGGGTTTCGATATGGAGACCTGTTCGGTAGACATAGGCAGTCAGGTTTAGCAGCCGCTGAGGTCCGCGATTTGGGTACAACATGTTTCCTTTTCCCGCACCGGTTCCGTGGAAGCCGTGGGTGTACACACCACCGGTCCTTCCTGCGCCGTGATGGAATGGGACAAGGACGAAACCAGGATACTCCGGGCGGTAGAAGCAACCGCCTCCTTGACCGACCGGGCCGGCAATCCATCGGCGAGGTCGTGCCACAGTTCCAGGTTCACGACAAAGTCGATGTACTCCCGTTGCTCGATGAAGTGGATGATCTGAGAGCGGTGAATTTGCCCGCCAAAGACGATGTCTTCGTCGTAATCAAAGGCCCAGGGCGACAGGAATTCCTTGAGATCGGTATCCAACTGGCGGAGGTAGTAGCCGGGGTCCCGACCCTCGTAGAAACCCACCGTGCAGGATATTTGCAGGGTCTCATAGCGGGGGTTCCGCACCCACAAATCCACCCACGGCGAAGTAAACTGGCCGAGGAATCCCGCAATCTCATCCAGCAAATGGACCGGGGTCCGGGGCTCAAATGGGTTCACCGCATTCTTGTTGCGGAGATCGGGAATGCACACCACCGTGACATTGCCCGGCGCCAACTCGTTGTCGGGGGCCTTGTCGTTGGTGACCAAGGTATGGTTCAGGCACTTGACCTTGTAAATGGCCGGATATTCTTCCAGCACCATCCGCTCGTAGTCCCAGATATTGATGGAACGGTACTTGTGGCGGAGGCGCTCGCTCACGCGGGTCAGGAACTCATTGCTCTGTTCGGGGAGCTTGCCCCCGTCGCTGGCATAGGGTTGGCGCACCTTTTTGACCGAGGCATCGTTGACCCGCAATCCGGTGATCGTCCCACTCGGCAACGAGGTCCGCAGGTGCTCCGGATTGTTGTCCTGGTCCAGGAAGCTGGCCTGGACCGCCTGCGGGATGATGGCCAGGCCCTTGTCAATCGCGCTGGAATTCCGGCCTACGCGGGCCCGCAACCAGTGCAGGTTTCCGTCCAGGACAGTATTCCCGGTCGTCATCGACTTGGGCAGATTGAATTGGATCACGCCGGAGGCCAGAAGGCCCCGGGTGGAGTCGGCGACGATGTCGGCGGCTTCCAGGTCCTGCCAGCGGTTGCTGGCCAGGTAGCTCCAGACGGGATCATTGCGTGTCGGTTCGGGATCGCCACTGCCCTCGGCCAGCTGGAACAGCACGCTCAAGCTGCTGGGCGGATGAAATGCGTCGAAGCCCAGGTAGAGGTACGCCTCGTTCCGGGCGTAATCGGGCAGGAGGCTCACCGTTCCGCTTTCCTGAACCGCCGGATGCTCCTCTATATTCCCAAAGGGATGGACATGGAAAAATTGCTCGACGCGCCCATCGTATTCCGAACGGGCCGACCGGGTCAGGTCCAGGGTCGCTTCCGAGGAATAGGAGAGCTTGAATTCTTTCAGGATCGGGGTATGGGGCTCGTTCGGGTAGGCGGGCGTGGTATTGGCGTCGTTGTCACCAGCCAACATCGCCTCCTGAAGGAGCAGCTTTGGGTAGCGCTTGTGCCCAAAGCCCATGCTGGGGGCCGCGAGTTCCATGCGCAGGAAGCCGACGGTCTCTTTCGGGCCGTAGGCAGTCGGTTCTTCCAAATTCAGAGACCGGTCGAAGGCGCTCAATTCGGAAGCGGTGAAGCTGATGGTATGGGGCAGGGTCGCGTTGGAGCTGTGGAAAAGGGGTTTCAAACTGGTTCCCAATTGCTCCCAATCCCCGTCCAACAAACGATCTACCTGGACCTTGAAGGAGGAATTCGGGAAACTCGGCCCCTGGGAGCTACTGGTATAATAGGTGGTTTTGCCTTTAGACTTGCCGGTCTTGGCCGATTTAAAAGGAAGATTCGGAGCCTTGGCCGATTTTTCGGTAGCCGAGGACGAGACCAGTTTGAACTTCTCGTAGCCATCGTAATGGTTGCCCAGGTTACTGGGCGGATCCTTCCAGACCAAGGTCAGGTCCAACGAACTGAGCTTCTTCCCGAAGATTTCCTTGGAGCCCACGTAGAAGCGGGAACCCACCACCGGGACCGAGCCCAAGGGCCGGAAGGGCTTTCCTGCTTTGAGGCGCCCGGTATCATTTTCCAGGTACACATTTTCCATCTCCGTTGCCGCCACCTTCACGTGGATCTGGGCCACGGTCGTGCGCTCAAAATAGGGATACAGCGATCCACCAAAGGAGATCAGTTCCCAGGAGGAGTCCTCATCGGCCGGACTTTCGCCCAGACCAATGGCATCAGCGGCCCGGTAGGCCTCCCCGCCCAGCGAGACTTCCGCCGCCGTGGAGTAGGTTTTCCCCGAGTCATAGGCCTCGAAGGTGGCATCGAGCAGGTCCGAAAAGCTGTCCAGGGAGGTAAAATTGTTCTTGATGCTGTTGAGCTTGCCACTCTGGCCCGCGATATAGGCCCGCCCTTCGTAGAGGTAGATCTTACCCATTTGGAAGGTGGTGCGGGGCAATGAAAAGGCACCCGGTCCTTTTTTCCCCACTCCAAAAATGGCCGGCGGGAGATTCAAATCGGCCACCAAATCGCTCTGGCCCGCAAAGGAAATCTTCAGCAGGGGCCACAGAGTCGCGTAGGTGCCTCCGTGTAATTCGGCATCGTAGGGCACAAAGGCCGGCAAGGTATCGTCGATGTTGATTTCCAGGCAGAGATAGGTCTTGTTGACCCAACTTCCGGTCGGCAGGTTCCAATCCGACAGATCGGGATGGCCCTGCGTGAACTCGGAGCGATGGGCAATGAATACCCGGTTCAATTCTGCGTCCAACATCCCTTCTTCCGAACTGAACTGCACTTGCAATCCATTCAGCAAATCGGCCTCGGCCGCATAGCGTTTCTGGTGATTGTTCAGATACAATCCGGGCCGGTAGCCCGACTTCCCACTCCCCAATTCCAGGGTCAGGTGAATCGTTCGGTTGCCTTCCCGCAAGACCAACAGGGGAGACGCCACCGCAAATCCCAGTTCGCCATCCACCATGGTCCGTTCTGCCGCTTCCAATTCCCCCTGCCGCTCCCCGAAGAGGTTCCACTTGGGTTCCCCCTCATCCAATTCCCCTCCCTGTCCATCCGCCGAATTCGCAATGGGGGCCGCATAAACTCCCTGCACCTTACCGTTCATCGGATTGCTCAGTTCGCGCTCCACAAATACCGTCCGCACCTCCGTCAAAGCCGCCTGGTTGACCACCACTTCGCGGTCCACCGCGTAGAAAAGCGAATTTCCATCCACATCCTTCCCCGCTTTCAACTCGGTCCCGGCGTCGATCTTGTACTGGTCCACGCCCTTCCGCAATTGGAAAATGAGCACGGCCTGGTCGGGGACCAGGGATTGTTCGCTGAAGCGCAGGACGTCGCGGTAGTGGTAGAGCAAATGCTTCCGCCCCAGGGAATTGATGTGGTCCTGGGCACTGCCCATCAACTGCACAAAGGCCAGGAAAAGGCCGTTCTGCGGCTCGTGGTACGCGTACTCGGCGAAGCTCTGCTCCAGGAATTGGGGAATCCGTTCCTGCAATTTGCGGACCACCCCGATCAGGGTGTCGAAACAGGCCTGGAACAGGTCGATCAACTTGGGGATGTGGTCGGCCGTGGTACCGGAGGTAAAGTACTTCCGCTGGGAAATGTCCGGCGGATCGTAGGGGTCGCTGTCGCCGGGGAAATCACCGGGGTTGACGAAGACGCCCCAGGTATCTTTTTCGAGCCCGTTGAATTCGGGCTGGAGATCGGTCAGGGTGAGGTTGGGATCGGCTTGGGCTTCGTAAAATGCGATTTGGAGGTTCTGGACAAAGGACTTGGTTTTTCCCCGGCCCTCATCGACCTCGTCCCGGTAGGAATACAGGCCGGTTCCATCGCCGAAAAGCCCGGTCTCGGGCAGCAGTTCGTGCCACTGGTCCATGAGCAGGGGAAATGCCGGATAGTCCACATCGCCCACCGACCCCACCGTGCCCAGAAATTGCCGGAACACCGCGACCAACAGGGGATTCAGCGCACCGGTGACGCCATTGGTTTCAAATTCATCCACCAATTGGTTCCGGTGGAATTCGAAGAAAT
Organism: uncultured bacterium; assembly: GCA_963923035.1. Taxonomy (GTDB): domain Bacteria; phylum Bacteroidota; class Bacteroidia; order J057; family JADKCL01; genus CAWUKT01. The sequence goes on along the minus strand of CAWUKT010000042.1, from coordinate 25,423 downwards.
CGCGGTAGACGTCCAGGTCCATGGCCGAAATGCGGGCCAGCAGAAAGCTCAGGTCTTCCTGGAAAAAGGCGGCCCAATCTCCGTCGATGGCATTGTTGCCATTGTAATAGTTGAATTGGGTGGCCAGCTGGCGGGTAAAATTCAGCAGGTCGGCGGGGCTGCGCTCGTCGATGCGCACGTAATCCTCCGCCAAAGCGAGCGGGAAGCGTTCGGGTTGGCTGGTGCCATCCCGGCGCAACGGATTCGTGACCTTGCAGCATTCTTTCATTTTTGCACCTCCGTTCCTTCCAATTGATAAAAGGGATAGACGAAGTTGCGCCGGGTATTCGTCGCGGCGACTTTGTATTCAATCAGGATGTCCACCCGGCCTTCGAGGGTATCGATTTCGACCTCCACCTTCAGGGGACGGATGCGGGGTTCGTGGAGGAGAATGATGTCGGTAATATGGGAGCGCAAAATGGCTTGTTGGGAACTGTCGATGGGGTTGAACAACATGGAAGCAATGCGACTGCCGTACTTGCTCCGCAAGGCCCGCTCACCCAGGGAAGTCGACATCAGAATGCGGAGGCTACTCTCAATATCCGCCTCGCCTTCCAGCATTTCCACCGCTTTCTTGCGCTTGTTAAACTGGGGCGGAAAGGACCAGCCCCGGCCTAAAAATGATCGCTCGTTGTTATTGTCGGTCGCCATAATGCGTCTGCTTTCTACTTGAATATCAATTAAGGGTGATCAGGCTGCCTTCGACCGCCACCACGGCACTGGACTTGAGTTCCGCCCCGGCCGTGCCCTCCGCCACAAATTGCGCCTGGGCACTGTTCTCGATGTTTACGCCTTCAATCTTCACATCGCCCGTCGCCTTCAGCACAATGTCTTTTCCACTCTCCATCACGATGCCATCACTGCTCATTTCGATCTTGTTTCCATGCTCATCCTCCAGCAAAATCGTCCCCGCATCTTCGTCCAGGGCCACCTTCTTCCCGCCCGGGGTCTCAATGGTCACCGCCTTCAATTCATCGTCCAGCACCACGCTCAATCCTTCGGGGGTCACAATGCCCCGCTTGAGGAATTCGTCGTTGCTGTCCAGGGGCGGCTCCTGGTCCCCACTGCTGTGGAGGCTTCCCAGCACAATCCCGTGCCGGGGATCTTCTTCCAGAAAGCCCACCACCACTTCGTCGTCGATTTGGGGCTGGAAAAAGACCGTGTGGCTGTTGCCAGCGTCCAGGCGGGCCACCCGACACCAGATGCCGTCCTCGGCATCGTCCACAGTGGCCATCTTCACCAGCACCCGGAATTGACCTTCCGGGTCCTCGGTCAACTGGGTGACCTTCCCAATGCGCAGGCCGCGTACCGGCGGCAAAAGGCCCTTGGCGGGCGCATCCACGACATTCGGGTGCCGAACCAGGTGAGGGCGGGGATCCATCCCCACCTGGACCGTCGTCGTCCAAATGCCGTTCACGACCTCGTGGCGCACACCTCCGATATAGGCGGCTCCGTTGAAGACCTGGCTGGTGCCTTCGATCACGAGGGTTTTCCCCGTTTGGAAGGCCATGTCGCCCATCAGCCGGATGCGTCCCCGGACCTTGCCGAGGCGGCTCCGCATGAAGGTATTGTTGGTCCAGGCGGCCAGTTCGAGGTCGGAGAGTTCTCCGGAGTGGCGCAATTGGAATTCGCCGTCTCCCAGGCTACTGGCCGCCTCGGCCGAGCTCGGCGAGGTGGCATCGGGCACGTCCGAGGGCTCCTCAGAGTTGGCTGGGTCCAATTCCTGGGTCGTATAGTTCCAGCCCACGGCGGAACCGGCGGCGTAGAGGTCGCGGCCATCGGTCTCGGCCTCGAATTCCATGATGTTGCCGCCGTAGGCGGCAGTCGGCATTTCACTGTCCTCTTTCACCTCCGGAGGCGCCACGGTAATTTTTCCTTCTTCCGTCACCACCACACAGCCATTTGCTTCCGCCCGCGCCACCAAAAAGTCCCAATCAGAGACATTGTACTGGACCATTTTTTCATGCTCCAACTCCATACCCTTCACCTCAAACCCGGCCTCGTACTCGCCCAGAATAGCCTCGGCGATCTCAGCGTCGGTCTGCTCGGGAAAATGACGGGACTTGCGGTAGTGGGTCATCTGGACGGCCGAATGCTTGACCATGAGGTGCAGCAAAGGGACTCCATCGCGCCGGGCCTTGATCCGGTGCTTCACCACAATGCCTTCGAAGATGGGCTCGGTCTGGGTTCCCCGCCCCAATTCAATCGCCAGGGTCGCTCCGGGGGCATACTTGGGGTCGTTGCTCGTCGGGAACTCCTGGTTCGCGGGATCGCCATCGTCCAATACGATCTCGGCGTACGAAATCTTATTGGCTTCGGAGTAGACGTACAGGGACACCACGCCGATATTGCCCTGGTCCTCGCCATCGGCAAAAATCTTGATCGTTACTACACCGTCGGTTTCGGCCATGTTGAACTTGGCTTAGGAGTTGGTGAGGGGTGGAAAATAGAGCCGTTGTCCCGGCTTCAGATTGCGGTAATTCGTCAGGTTGTTGTAGCGGGCGATTTGCTGGTACAACCTGGCATCGCCGTAGATCTGCTCGCAGAGGCCCGGCAGGGTCTCGCCCTGGGTAATCACCCGCAAGTGGGTCACGTCCGGCGATTGGCGGTTTTCCTCCGCATCGGACAGTTCCTTGTAGGAATATTCCTTGAACTGGCAGGCCAGCTTCGCCCGAAGCGGGTCTCCATTGGGGCTGAAGAGATCGTAGGTCACGTTCACCGAAGTCAGCACACACCGTGGCACCGATGATTTTCCCCACTGGATCTGGAGGTAGCAGCCCTCGTGGTTTTCGCCCTGGAACTTGTAGACGTAGTCCATAAAGGTCTGGACCTTGTCGGGCACGGAGATTTTGCTGCCATCGGCCCCGGGCTGGTCCTTGGAAATGCCATTGGGAGCGGAAGCGCCCGTCCCGTCGATCATCAGGTCGAAGGAATAGGTCGTCGCGTTGTAGCCGTCGTACTTGACCGAGGTCTTCACGGTTCCGATCGCCTCTTCGTCATTGTACTTGACGCCGTAGGAAATGGACAGGGACGCCGGGTTGTAATAGGCCTCGAATACCCCGACCTGCTTCCCCGAAGACTGTTCAGCATCCAGGAAAGAGACGATTTTCAGCTTCTCCAATTTGCCGCTGCTGCTCATCGCCGGTCCTCCTCTTTGAGGATCCGCAGCACCTGGTCTACGCACTCCTGGATGAGCTGCTCTTTGGAGCCAGTATCATCCTTGGGCGCGGTGGGTTGTGCTGCCTGATCGCCTTCAATGGTCGCAGTGATGATCAGTTCACGAATTTCAATTGCCATTGGGGGGAACCCTCCTGAATTTTTTATAGGTCAATTCGATGGACTCAACCACGATGGCGTTGTCCGTGGCATTGAAGCCTGAGATTTCCCACTTGAGGGGCCAGGCTCCGGTAAACTCCCAGCTCATCAGGACTTCGCCCTTGGGATTCAGCAGGGCGACGTTGACAGTATTGGGTTCAATTTCAAAGCTGTCCAGGGCCTTGTTCAGCCACTCGACCAGTTTCGAATCGGGGAGCATGCCCCGCTTGAGTACCAGGTTGGGGTACTTGACGGGTTTGGGCAAAGGGTGCTGGTAATCGTTGACGCCGCCTTCCTGGAGCTTCTCGACCTCCAGTTCCTGGGTCAGGCCGGAGACTTCCTGAAAATTTGTGTCAACACTTTTGGCTCCTATGCCCTCAAACTCTACCCGAAAGTAGAATCCAATGGGAGGATAATAATTCATGGACGCTGCCGGTCAGGGACTTAGATGAATTCCAGGGTGATCCCTTCGTGGGCGAGGGTGATGCTTTCGACGGCCACTTCGTTGCCGGTGGAGTTCAGAGACGGACCTTCCAGCTTCATTGGCCAGGCATTTTTCACTTTCCAGGTCACGACGGGTGCGTGCTCGGAATTGAGAAGGGAAATGGTCAGGTCGCGGCGTTCAACGTCGTTCATGACGGCCGTGGAAATCCACTTGTAGAAGTCGCTGTCCCCCGCAAAGACACCGCGCTTCAGGACGATGTCGTCGAAGGTCCGGCGGCCCGGCATCACGATGTCGCTGGACTCCGGGCTCGCGCCCCCCCGATAGGCGATCTTCTCGCTGTTGATGTTCAGCCCGGATACTTCCTGGAAGCTGATATTGGCACCGCCCCAGACGACGGCGAAGTGGAATACTGACAATGGATAGAGTGCCATGTTGGAAAAATTTTGGGTGTATGCTGTATAGTTAAATTACTTTCAAACGATTGCCCCCGAGGGGATCAGGCTTCTTGCAGCTTGTGCGAGAAACGCAGGATGATGAATTCAGCCGGCCGCACGGCCGCCAAACCAATCTCGATGATCAGCTTGCCATCGAGGATATCCTGGGGCGTCATGGTTTCATTCAGCCCCACCTTCACAAAGAAGGCGGCTTCCGGGGTTGGACCGGCCAATGCCCCGTCCTTCCACAGATTGATCAGGAAATTCTCGATCATGGCCTTCGTCTTCTGCCACGTATTCGCATCGTTCGGCTCGAAGACCACCGGTTCAGAAGCCTTTTTCACCGACTCCTCCACCATGATGAACAAGCGACGCACCGGGACATAGCGCCATTCGGCATCGTTGCCGGCCAGCGTGCGCGCGCCATAGACCAGGGTGCCCTTGCCGCGGAAGAAGCGGATAGCATTGATCGACTTGCCCTGCCCATCGTTCGGGACATTCAGGTCGTCGTAGTCCGAGGCAAACAGGTTCGAAGGCGGCGTTTGAATACCGTTGACACTGACATTGGCCGGTGCTTTCCAGACGCCCCGGTCGGCATCCACGGCGGAGTAAACTCCCACCATCGCGCCGGAAGGCGGCAAGACGTAGCCCTGCTTCCGAATGGCCTGGATGATACCACTGTACACCTTGCTGCCCGTTTCCAGGTTGGCATAGGTCCGGTTGCTCACTGTCTCCACCCACGCCAGATACATCTCCTCCAGGGCATCGACACTGGCTTCGAGATAGGCAATGGCATTCTGAACGGCTTCCTGCTCATTGGCAGGGGCAGCGCCATAAATGGTCTGCACGGTCGGAACAGCAATCGGCGTGGTAATCCCCGCCAGTCCATAACTGTAGCTCGCAGCCACATAATCGCCAACACCTACAACGGCCAAGGCGCCCGGGTTCCCGGCGACCGACAAGTCATAAGCCAAGTCCACCGTATACAAATCTTGCGCAACGGCTTCGAGGGCCCCACCTGATTCGGCCAGCGCCTCTTCCTTGATCGCATCCAATTGGGCATTGCCGAAATGGGCAGCGCCCCGGTCGGCGTACAGGAAGTCCACCAAGCCTTTGAGGAGGCCCATCTGAGTGGTCAGATAGGCTTTCTCATCGCCGGGAGCGGCATTCGGAATGGTTGAAATATCCCCTACAGCCTCAATGACGGCCCGAAGATCAGCGATCCAATCGGAGAAGCTCTTGTCCACCGTATTGATGGTGATATCCGCCGTCAATTCCGTTTCGTCGGCCCGGGAATCAAAGAAGTCCTGGATCCCGGCGTCCACCCCACCCAAACTGGAGAGCGCAATGGTGGCATCGCTGGAATTGGTCAGGTTGATCATCGATTCGTCCAGCGCCGAGTTCGGGCTGAGCGAACTGTGCAGTGGCGGGTAATAGGCCGCTCCATACTTCAGGTATTGGGTGCCAATGCGGGTGCGGAACTCGCCGACATCGGCGCTGTGGGAGCCGGTCGACTGCACATCCAGCACCGCGAAGCGGTCCTGCATCGTATTGCAATGGGCCAATGCGTAGGCCTGGACTTCGCCGAGGTCGGCGGGGCCCAGCTTGAAGGCGTCCGGCAGGACGATCAAGGTCGGCTCATCGGCCTTTTTCAACGCATCAATTCCCCCCTGCAATTCCGTTTTGTCCACGTCATTCGAAACCGTACTCATGCCCGAAGGCACTTCATAGGTCCCCACCGACACGATATAGGCATCTCCCCCACCGTTCAGGTAGAAGTGGCGGAGGGAATGGTACAGCAGGAATTTAGGATTCAGGGTAATGGAGATCACATCGCCGGAGGTCTCGTCGACCTTGGCGGTGATGCCCCGTCCATCTATGTCCTGGGGTTCATTGCCGAAGATTTCCTCGTACTCCTTCAGCGAACGGACTTTGGTGGGCACATTCGTCAGGTCCTCGCCCTTGTAGGTCACCGTCTCGGTATACCCAATAAAGGCGGGGACTGCCGTTGCCACCCGGACCACCGTCGCCGGAAGCGTGGACACCTCCTCGATGTAAACCCCTGGTGTTTTATAGGTTGCCATGGATTTTCAGGTTAAATGAATCAGGCTTCCTGGAGCTTGTGGGAGAAGCGCAGGATGATAAATTCGGCCGGACGTACCGCGGCCATGCCCACTTCCACAATGAGCTTGCCATCGAGGACATCTTGGGAAGTCATGGTTTCGCCCAGTCCCACTTTCACAAAGAAGGCCGCATCGGGGGTCGGTCCCGCCAAAGCGCCGTCCTTCCAAAGGTTGATCAGGAAGTTCTCGATCATGGTCTTGACCCGGAGCCAGGTATTCGCGTCGTTGGGTTCGAAGACGACGAATTCAGTCGCCTTTTGGATGGACTCTTCGACGAAGATGAAGAGGCGACGGACGGGAACGTAGCGCCATTCGGCATCGTTGCCGGCGAGGGTACGCGCGCCCCATACGAGGATGCCCCGACCGGTAAAGGCCCGGATGGCATTCACGGACTTGCCCTGGGGATTGACGTTGAGGCCGTCCTGGTCTTCGTTGGTGATGGTGATTTCCGGCTTCAGCACGCCATTGATGCTGACATTCGCAGGAGCCTTCCAGACGCCGCGGTCGCGGTCGACGGCGGCATAGATCCCGGCAATGGCTCCCGAAGGAGGCAGGGTAATCTGCTGGTCTTTCACCGAGTCCCGAATGGTTTTTTCTACCTCAATCCACTGATCGGCCACCGCAGCGGTGGTATCGGCTTCCGCCACAATGGTTGCCACCGTCTTGTTCTGCAACTGGGTATTCGTTGTCGTGGCGCTATTGTCCACCAGAACGGCTGAATCCGGATAGCTCAGACTGGTGACCAGGTCCGGATAATACACTGCTCCGTACTTGAGGTACTGGGTTCCGATTTGGTTGCGCAGCGCGGTAATGGAATCGGTGAGGTTGCCCTTGTCAAATACATCGATGATGGCAAAACGATCCTGCAACTGGTTGCACTGGGCCAGGGCGGCCTTGAAGACCGTGTAGTGGCCCGCTTCTCCGAGCACATCGGCGTCGGGGATCACGATGAGCGTCGGCTCATCCTCAAGCGCCACTTTGCCCAACGCCCCTTCGTTCCACAGGGTTCCGATGTCAGCCGCCAGGGGACTGGCGGTGTACTGACCCGCCGAAACGACCCAGCATTCCCGGCCTCCATTCAGGAAGAAGTGTTGGAGGGAATAATAGAGCTTGAAGAAATGGGTGGGGGAAGTCACCGTGGATCCGTCGTCCCCGTCAAACAACAGGTACGGCTGGGGACCACCAAAGGTGTCCACAAACTCATTCATGGAGGTGATGCGCTTGGCATCCGCCACCGAGTCTTCGGTATAGCCAATGAATGCCGGGATGGCGGTGGCCACCGGAGCGACAGAAGGCGGGAAGACAGACACTTCCTGGATATAGACACCAGGCGTCTTGGGATCTAAGGCCATCGTTTGCGTGTTTTAATAAGTTAAAAAATCGTAGTACGTATCTCTAGCATGGCGCCGCCCCGATCAGGGGTTGGGCGGATCAACCCCTACAATGACCGCTGCGTTGGGCGCACCGGGGTCGGGATTGGGTAGATTCTTGATGATGGGGACCACAGAGCCACCGTTGGTGGTACTCTCGCGTCCAAGGGCGATTGCGGGGCGTGGAGCCTCGCTATAAGCAATGGGGCCAGTTGATTGTATGAGGCGGATGGTGGCCCCGGAATACATGCCGGTCAGCATGTCACGGGTCGCGCCATCAGCACCTGAAAGTCCCAGTACCGGAACCTCCGAGAAGGCCAGGCTGGGAGAGCTAATATTTTCAAAAATGGAATAGTCGAAGCCGGTATGGCTCCCCTTTAAGACGAGGAAGTATTTCCAGGCCGCCGAACGGGCGGCAAATGTGATGTCGTGGTCACTGCCCACGCTCAAACCGCCACCTTCCGTCAGGTGGACGATCCCAAAGACTCCCCGGCCGGCCAGGGTCGCATCGTAATAGATCTGCACCGTGTCTCCGGGGCCATCGCCCAGCAGGGTATAGATCCCCGGGGTCTTTTTCTCCAAATCCAACCGCACCGAAAGCACGGCCGTCCCATTTTCATCCTCCGACACCACATCCACCACGAAATTGTCTCCACTCACATCATGGGTCGCGGTCACCTGGGTCGTTCCGGCCGTCAGCCCCGACCAGGTAAATTGTTCGCCAACCAGTTGCATCCTGGTAAAGGACCCGCCGTGCAAGGCCGTCCCGGCCAATTGGTTCTCGAACAGGAAAATCTCATTGCCGGTGGCCGATCCGAGGTCGGTGAAGTTGGGGAAATGGGCATTCTGGAGGGACAGGACAAAGCGCCACTGGTAAGTCGCGGGCAGCTCGATGAGCGGGCCACCATTCACCTGCTCCTGCAGGATGATGTACTTGTCCCGGACCGTCCGGGCCGGAGCGCCAAACTTGAGGCGGTAATTGCGGAAAAAGCGCTGGGTGTCCTCGGTCGGAGCCAGGCTGAAGTCGTCCGTTGCGCCATCGGTATAGTAACCGTGGAGCAGGGAAATGCGCGTCAGATTGACATAGGACCTGGTCATGGCTGATGCTTGTGTTTGCCGACTTTCTGATCGATGACCCGCGGCGCACCAGCGGCATCCAGCACGGAATCGTCCAGAATGACGATCAGGCGGAGCTTGTACACCACGGAGGGCTTGTATTTCGCGCCGAGCGTTCCCCAGAGGTAGTTCTGGTTTTCGAGGGTCAACGGATACAGTTCCATGATCAGGGTATCCAGGTTGGCCGGGAGCGCTGGCGAGTTACTGGTATTGAAGACGTGACGGTACTGGAAAAACTGAATGACGAGGGAGAGCAATTGGAGGGAAGTGGAATAGTCAGTGTCCTCGCCTCCGGGAATGGCGGCGAACTGGACGCAGGTATTCAACTTGATTTCCGGATTTCGGACCGGGAAGGTACTCCCCACCGGGGGAGCCAACGGGAGTTGGGCTTTTCCGATCCGCTCTTCTTCGATGTTGACCAGTTGACAGTAGATCAGGTTGTCGCCGGTGACTTCCTTGCCCGTATCATCAAACAACATCCCCAACTTTACCTTCGAGGCAAAGGAGGTTTTCAATTGGATGTACTGATTCAACTCGGCAACGAGAAAATCGAGGGCTTCATTGATCATTTGTCAGGTCTCTTTAAAGTAGGGACAATAAATTACCAAATTCAATTGGGATAGACAAGGGCGAAATGAGAGATAAATGCTCCTGAATGGCTGACCAACCTGTGATTTATTTCGACCACCTCCCTCTCCATCGCGTGAAAAAAAAGCCGGGGTGGAAAGGGAAAGTTGATTCCCACAGCCGGTCAAATCGGTATCCATTCGGCCCAACCAAGCCTGGAGACAATATTTTGGAAAATTGCAGTGGCATATAAAATTGGAGTAACAGGGGGATGGACAGAATAAAACCACTGGATTTGAAACGATCTCTAAATATTCTTAGGAGGTCCTGGCCTTTTGGTAAGCTGGCTTACCTCAGAGCGAAGCTGGCTTCACTTCAACCTAAGCTCACTTACCTCGAAGTGAAGTGAGCTTGCATCGAAGTGGAGCTGGCTCCCCTTCAACTGAAGCCCCCTGACCAAGGCGGGAAGCGCCCCCAGGCATTGGGTGAGCGGGCCCAGGCCTCAGGTCAGCACGCCCAGCAAAAGGCTGGGCAAGTCCGGCTGACCTTTGGGTCCCCCCTAAGGTCGAGCTGGGGACGTCCACCGATCCTCCAGGCACCCCCTAAGTCCGCGTCGGGCAAGCCCAGCGATGAGGCGGACCCGTCCAGCCAACCTTTGGGTACCCCCCAAAGTCGGGCCGGGCTTGCCCAGCAAAGGGCCGGACATGTCCAGCTGACCTTTAGGTCCCCCCTAGCCCCGGGCTGGGCGAGCCGACCTCGGCGCTGGACACGCCAAGCGATCTTTGAAGACTACTCCCTAAATCAGTGGATTCCCGCCGCCAAACCCCGGATTGGCCCAATTAAATTGGGCGCGCCCGAACACCTCAAATACTCATATTATTCATCCGGAACATCAGACCTACTTGATGATCCGTCCCACCTTCCGGTATTCCCGCCGTACGCCTTCCATACAATCGGTGGCCAGGACCACCTTGCTGTCCCGCCGGGCGGCCTGCAAGACGCAGTACCGGATTACATTCATGATGCTGCCCCCGGACAATTCGTACCGGTCGGCCAGTTCTGGCAGGTAGACGTCTTCCGCCAGTTCGACCTCGGGGGGAAGCGCATTCTGCCAGAGGCGGAGGCGCTCGGAGGGATTGGGCATGGGAAATTGGACAACCAGCTGGAAGCGGCGGGTAAAGGCCTTGTCGAGATTGTCGCGGTGGTTCGTCGCCAATACCACCAGGCCATCGTGGAGCTCGATGCGCTGGAGAAGATAGCTCACCTCCTGGTTGGCGTAGCGGTCCTTCGCGTCAGAGACCGAGGTCCGCTTCCCAAACAGGGCGTCCGCCTCATCAAAAAACAGGATCCAATCCCGTTGTTCGGCCTGGTCGAAGACGCTCCGCAGGTTCTTCTCAGTCTCGCCGATGTACTTGCTGACGACCTGACTCAGGTCAATCCGAAACACGGGCCGGCCCGTGACCTTGCCCAGCAGGGAAGTCGTAAAGGTCTTGCCCGTCCCGGGAGGCCCATAAAACAAGGCCCGGAACCCGGGGGCCACCTTGTTCCGCAGCCCCAATTCATCCATCACGACCTTTTCATACTTCACCCAATCCAGCAATTCGTTCACCTGTGCTTCCGTGCCCGGCGACAATACCAATTCCTCCCATTCACGGGCGGTGGTGATTTGTTCGGCGGGGAAATCGGCCCCAAAATCAGGCGTGCCCAACTGACCCTCCGTGATCCAACGCATCATCTCACGGCCCGGCTTCATCAGGGCCCCGGTCTCCGGTTCGTGCCGCTGCAAAGTCTCCAAGCGGATCCAGCCTTGCTTCACCAACACGAACTCCCGCTGGATAAAATGCATCCAGACGATGCGGTCTTCGAGGCTATTGCCCCCCAGCAGGAACAAGGCTGTGTTCACGGTGGGGAGGAATCCGGGGAAGGAGTGGCTCGAAAAGGCGCCGAGTTCGGGGCGGATTTTCCCGTCGGGGTGGCGGGTGGCCAGCAGTTGGAGGAGCGTAGGTCGGAGGTAAGGCGCGAGGGTCAACATGACCAGGAGGCGTTCGCCCGGACCGAGGTCATAGCTGCGCACAAATTCATTGTAAGGCGTTTCCACCTCACTGAGCGGCGGAATCGGCAGGTCGGTGATCGGTCCGGAGAGACGGCCGGTCTCGGCCGTCCGCTTCAATTGCTCGGCCAGGGTCTCCGCCAGCCAATCCAACTCGCGGTCGAGTTGGGCGACCATGTGCTTCCAGGTGAGTTGCGCCTTGTTCATGGAGTGAATTTGCAAAATATTTCCGGGGGAAAGGAACCCCGTCTGCATCCCCCTCCCATTTCCCCCCTCGGATTTCCCCCCGAATATTCGTAACTTCTTTTCCCCTTCTCACCCTACAATAAAGAACCACGACGCTCTCCATGGCCGACCACGCCAACAAAGTGAACAAGCCCGCGCCGGCTTCGATCAAACGTTCGGAGCAGGGTTCTCATTCCCCCGATCCCCAATCCCAGATTGCCCGCCAGGAGACCCCGGAAATCTCCCGTAACCCCCAACCCCAGGCCAAAATCAAGATTGGGAAGTCGGATGATCCGGCTGAAGCCGAGGCGGACCGGGTCGCCCAAAACGTGGTCCAGAACTACCAGCCCTCCAACCACAGCGGCAGCAATTCTCCGTCTCCAGCCGCCCTTTCCGCCAACTTCCAATTGCCCGCCGCGCACCGCCAGGTCCTCCAAAACTGGTCGGTCCAGAAGTCGGGGGAGGAAGAGGTACAATCCAAAACGGCCGAGGAAAAGGTGAGCGCGAAAGAAGATGAGCTGGCCAATAAGGAGGAGGAAGTGCAGGGCAAAGAAGAGGAAATGGTGGCGAAGGAAGAGTTGCAGGAGAAAGAAGAAGAGGTCGCGAAGATGGAGGAATTGCAGGGGAAGGAGGAAGAGGTGCAAGGAAAAGAGGAGGAAATGGTCGCCAAGGAAGAATTGCAGGAAAAGGAAGAAGAGGTGCAGGGAAAAGAGGAGGAAACAGCGGCCAAACAGGAAGAAGCGCAAATGGTGGCCGAGGTGCCCGCCGTACTGCCGATGGAAGAGGAGGTCCAGCCCGAGGAGGACGAAATGCAGCCGATGGAGGGGGAAGAACAGGTGGCTGAAAAGGCCGATCCCCTCGGGGAAGTACAAACGCTCACGGCCCGGCGGGAAGAAGAGGAAGAAGTCCAACGGGAGGAAACCGAAATTCAGGAGCAGCCCGAGCCGGAGCCCGAAGCGGAAGTCCAGAAAGCGCCCGAGCTGATCCAGGAAGAGGAAGAAGAAGAGGCCCAGCCCAAGGGCGTGAACCAAGGAGGAGGCGAGGCCTCCGCCCAAACCGAGCGGGAAATCCGCCAACGCGACGGCGCCGGCCAACCCCTGCCCGACCCCACCCGGGGCCAAATGGAGGCCGGCATCGGCGCCAGCTTTGCCGACATCCGCGTCCACACCGATCCCGCCGCCGCGGCCCTCAGCCAACAACTGGGCGCCCGCGCCTTTGCATTCGGCCGCAACGTCTTCTTTGGCGCCGGCGAATTCAATCCCGGAACGCCTTCCGGGGACTTCCTCATTGCCCACGAACTCGCGCACACCGTCCAACAAGGCGCCGCCCCGAAATTTCTGTCCAAGTCGGCCACGCCCGAGGAAGAAAGCGATGGCAGCATCCAGGCGAGCTTCCGCGATGTTCTCGATGCCCTCCTCGACGCCGCCGATTTCCTCGGCATCAATGTCAGCCGCATCGTCGACAATATCCCCGGCTATACCCTCTTCAGCTATGTCATCGAATACGATGTCATCCGGGGCCGCTCCGTCGACCAGGACATGCAGGGCCTCATCCGCGGCCTGATGGGACTCGTCCCCTTCGGCAACCTCGCCTACGAAAAACTGAACGAGTACGGCCTGATAGAGCGGGCCGCCACCTTCATCGAAAACGAATTGTCCCGGCTCAACCTGAGCATGGGGCGCATTGAGAATACCATTTCTTCCGCCTGGGACGAGATGGGCGTTTCCCTCGGCATCGACGGCAACCTCCGCGTACTCGACCGGCATTTTACCCCCCTCTACAACGATGTCGTCTCCTTCGCCGAGAGCGCCAGCAGCACCATTTTGGAGCTGGTCAAAGAAGCCGTGGTCCGTCCTTTGGTGGGTTTCCTCGAAGAAAACAGCCCCGCCTACGTCCTTGCCACCAAGGTCATCGGCAGCAAATTTCCCCTCGAAGATGAAGTCGAAGCGCCCACGGTGGACATCCTGAAGGACTTCCTGATCCTGATTGGGAAGGAGACCGAAGTGGCGGAAATGGAAGAGAAAGGCACCTTGCAGGAAACGGCGGACTGGATTGACACCCAATTGTCCCGCTTCTTCTCCCTCCTCGGACGCTTCAATGCCATCGTGACCCGGGTCTGGAATGCATTTACCCTCGAAACCCTCGCCGACCTCCCCGGCGTCTTCCAATCGGTTTGGACGGACTTCACCGAATTGCTCCAGGACTTCCTCGACTTTGCCCTGGAAGTCGCCGCGAAGGTATTGGAACTGATCAAGATCTCGCTCTTGGAATGGTTGGCCGGTTTCGCCAATGAGGTGCCGGGCTTCCACCTGATGACGGTCCTGATCGGCACGAATCCCTTCACCGGAGCCGTTGTCGAACGGACCACGAAGAACATTATCCGGGGCTTTATGGGCCTGGTGCCCGGCGGAGAAGCGAAGTTCCAGCAATTGGAAGAAACCGGCGTGGTCAGCCAGGCCGCCTCCAAAATCGACGCCCTGATTGCGGAGTTGGGCATCTCCGTGGACATGATCGTGGGCATCTTCACCGGGATTTGGGAGGGCATGAGCATCGACGACCTGCTCAATCCCATTGATGCGTTCCAGCGCATCGTGGACCAATTCGGCGAACCCATTGTCCGGCTATTCACCTTCGTGGTCAAGGTCGTGGTCATCGTGGTCGAATTGATCCTGCGCATGATGAACTTCCCCATCGACCTCATCGGAGAGATCATCGCCAATGTCCAGGCGGCCTTCGAAAAGATCAAGGAAGACCCGGTCCAATTCCTGCTGAACATGATTGCCGCCATCAAGCAGGGCTTCTCCCAATTCTTCGGGAACATCGTCACCCACCTCATCAATGGCCTGCAAACGTGGCTCTTTGGCACCCTCGCCGAGGGTGGAATTACGGTTCCGCAAGACCTAAGTCTCCAATCAATTCTCGGCATGGCGATGGAAGTCCTCGGCATCACCGTCGACAATGTATTGGAACGGCTCGCCCTGAAGATCGGCCAGGAACGGGTCGACCAGATTCGCGGGGTCTTAGATACGCTGACCGGCATCTGGACCTTTGTCAAGGACGTGATTGAGCGGGGGCCGATTGCGATTTGGGAGTACGTGGTGGAGAAATTGAATGACCTGTGGAGCATGATCATGGGGGCCATCCAGGAGTGGATCATGACCCGGATCATCACTGCGGTCACGACGAAGATTCTGTCGATGCTCGATCCGACCGGCATCATGGCGGTCATCAACAGCGCCATTGCCTTCTACAATGCGGTGATGAGCTTCATTGAGAAGCTCACCGAGATCCTCGAGATCGTGAATACGTTTGTGAAGGGCGTCCTCGACATCGCCAACGGCAACCTGACGACCGCGGCGAATTTCCTGGAACAAGCCCTGGCCGACGGGATTCCCGTCGCGATCAGCTTCCTGGCCCGCCAGGTGGGCCTGGGGGGACTCTCCGATAAGATCTCGGAGATGATTGAAGCCGCCCGGGAAAAGATCAATGAGGCCATCGACTGGCTGATCGACAAAGCGCTGGAAGCCGGAACGGCCTTCTTGCAAATGCTGGGGATCGGCGGGGAGGAAGAAGAGGCCAGCGGGGACCAGCCCGAGGGTGCCCAGCCGGGGGATGAAGTGCTTCACCTGACCTTCGGCACCGAGGACCACCACATCCGCGCCACCATGACTGAGACCGGCGAGATGGAAGTCCTCATGGCCAGCGAACAGGAAGAAAATATCCGCCGGACCATCCTCACCATCCGGGATGAGTACATGAACCGGGTCCCCAGTGGCGACCAGAACAATTTCATCCAAAAGATGAATGACACGGCGGATTATGCCCGCCAGGAACTGGCAACGATCAACCAAAGGTATCCCCGGAGCCGGGAAGACAGTCCCCAACGCAAAACCGATATCTCGGACTACCTGGAGGAAGTCGGAGGCATGTTGGAGGAAATAGCGGAGGAGTTCCAAATTCAAACCCTGGAGGGCCTCCCCCAGGAATTCAAGGTCAACGACGAGATTTACGACAAGGGCAATAACGAACGCCTCATCGTCTACGAAGCCTATTCCCGGGATGGTACGCAATTCAAGCTCCGGGCCCATCCGGTCAACGATCGGAGAGCGATTCGGGATTTTGATTATGCCAGCTACGGGACTGCCTGGGAGAAGGTCGACAATACAGCCAAGCCCACCACCGTCAAGGCCGGGGGCTACGGGTCGCAGATGATCATTGCAGATTATCCGATCTCCGGGGGAGAAGCCCCCAAGGGGGATTTCCCCAAGTGGAAGGATTACAGTCCCAAGGGGACGTACTACGGGGAACGGGGCCACCTGATCGCCAAAATGTTTGGCGGGAAGGGCGGCAAGGACAATATCGTGGCCATGACCGCCTCGGCCAACGACCTGATGCAGTCGAATGAGACCCGGGTCCGGAACTGGGTCCAGAAAGGCCACGTGTTCGAGTACAAAATCACGATGTCGCCGGTGGCCCGCGAAAGGACCGGCCCCACGGCCGGGAAGTTCCTGCCTCCCAAATTCGTCTACGCCCACATCAAGGAGATTTACCCCGGCAATGCCAACCACCCCAACTTTGGCGCTGTCCATTCTCCCATTGACAACGAATAGGCCCTTTTCCCCTGCCCTTGTACCCTGAATCTTATCACCCCTGATCTTCTCCCTTTTTTCATTAAATTTGCGCCTCATAAAACCAGAAATTCATGTTCAATATCATTCTGTTCGGACCTCCCGGAGCGGGCAAAGGCACCCAGGCCAAGTACATTGTCGAAGACTTCAAGCTGACCCACCTCTCCACCGGAGACCTGCTGCGGGCAGCCCGCAAGTCGGGTTCGGAGCTCGGCAACCGCGTCGCCGCCATCATGGACGCCGGCCAATTGGTCTCGGACGAAATCGTGAACGAGCTGGTAGAAGAGCGCATCCTCAATGCCGAAGGTGCCGATGGCTTTATCTTCGATGGCTATCCTCGTACGGTCGCCCAGGCCCAAACCCTGGATGCCGTCCTGGCCAAGGTAGGTCACCCGATCAAGGCGGTGGTCTTCCTGCAAGCTGGCGACGACGTCCTGGTTCCGCGGATTCTGAAACGCGCCCAGGACAGCGGCCGCGCCGACGACAACGAAGAGACCATCAAGGCCCGCCTCAACGAGTACCGGAACAAGACCTTGCCGGTTTCTCAGCACTACGATCCCCAGGGAACGGTATACGAAATTGACGGCGTCGGCACCATCGACGAGGTCCGCGACCGCGTATCCCGCATCCTCCAAAGCGCCCGTTGAGCTTCCCTACCTAACTTTCGCGTCGGCCTTGACCGGGCCGACCAGTTGCATACAATCTAAATTTTTCCCTATGCCTCCCCATCCATTTGTCGACCACGTACGCCTTTACCTCCGCAGCGGCAAGGGAGGCACCGGGGTGGTGTCCTGGCGCCGGGAAAAATACGTCCCCAAGGGCGGTCCCGATGGCGGCGACGGCGGCCGGGGCGGTCATATCATCCTGGAAGGGAACGTCCAGCTGTGGACCTTGCTCGACCTGAAATACCGCAAGCACATCAAGGCGCCGGCCGGCCAGTCGGGCAGCGGCTCCCGCAAGACGGGAAAAAGTGGCGAGGACATTGTGCTCCAGGTTCCTTTGGGAACGGTGGCCAAGGATGAGGAAACGGGGGAAGTGCTGGGAGAAATCAAGGAAGATGGTCAGCGGCTGGTTTTGCTGGAAGGCGGACACGGGGGAAAGGGAAACTGGAATTTTAAATCCCCGACGAACCAGGCGCCTGACTACGCGACGCCGGGCGGAGTGGCCAGGGAAATGACGGCCGTGCTCGAGTTGAAGGTATTGGCGGATGTGGGGTTGGTTGGATTTCCCAATGCGGGCAAGTCTACCTTGCTCTCCGTGGTGACGGCCGCCAAGCCGAAAATTGCGGATTATCCCTTTACGACCATTGTGCCGAACCTCGGCATTGTGAAATATCGTGACTATCAGAGTTTTGTCATTGCCGACATTCCCGGGATCATCGAGGGCGCGCACGAAGGCAAGGGACTCGGCCACACCTTTTTACGCCATATTGAGCGGAACTCTGTGCTGCTCTTCATGATCTCAGTCGAGTCCGACGATATCCGCGGGGAGTATGCGACCCTGGAGGGGGAATTGGAGGCGTACAACCCCGAGCTGATCCACAAGGACCGCTTGCTCGCGATTACCAAGACCGATATCCTCGATGAAGACGAATTGGAGCAACTGAAGGCCGATTTGCCGGATGTTCCGTTTGTATATATCTCCTCCGTAACCCAACGGGGGCTCCCCCAATTGAAAGACCGGCTCTGGGAAATGCTCCACCCGACTGCCAACCAAAAAGAGTGGTGGGAGGAAGATTGACTTTCAGGATTAGTTGACCGATAATTTTACCCCATTCGCCTCAAAAAACCCTCCTTTCATCAAAGCAAGGCAATAAAACAATGCCAAACCCTTACAATTGACTGCCTCACTCTTGCTTTCCTTACCTTCATTGACTATTTTAAAGTGCTTTCTGGAAAAGTCTGTGGAAAACGGCCCCAGACTCCTCACTTCCAGTTGGTTAATAATTTGGTTAGATCAGTATCGCACACAGTTATTATTGTAAGCTAATTTTCTGAACGGACACACCACCGAAAGGAACAGTCAATTCGACTAAGTAAGTGAATAATTTAGGGTTGGAAATGAAACCGCAAGGAAGTCGTATATGGACTTTGATCCTCGCCATTCTTTTCCTGGGAGCCGGCTCGGCTAACCTGTGGAGTCAATGTTCGGGTGGGACGAATATTGGGTCTATCACGCCGACCATTCCCTGGCAGACCTGGCAGTGCATCAAAGGCGGGCAGTACCTCGAGTTTACTGCGACCGCCAACAGCTTCTATACGTTTACTTTTTGCATCGGTGGAGGAGCGGCAACCTGGGATACCCAGTTGACCATCCTCGACAATTCCGGCAACTTTGCCGGAGGCTATGCCGATGACGAATGCCTCCTTGGCTCCTACCTTCCCTACTGGCAGGCCCCTGCCACTGGAACTTACCGCATCCTCGTCAATACCTACCCTTGCATCACCGGGCCCGACTGTGGGATCCTGGCTTATAAATGCGAAAATGTCTTTCCGGTCTCGCCCGGAAACATTGCCGCCAACGCCTTCCCCATCAACAGTTTGCCCTTCTCCGGAGGAGGTCTTTCCACCTGTACCTTCGGCAACAACTACAACTCCACGATGGCCTGCGGGTCCACCTACATGAACGGGGAAGACTTCATCTTCTCCTACAATGGCACCATCGGCGAATGTCTCAACATCTTCCTGACCGAGACCTTCACCTATACCGGGGTTTTCCTGTTCGATGGCGACCCCGCCAATCCCGCCACCAACTGCGTTGCCTTCAACGAAGCCAGTGCCGGACGGCCCTTCATCACCAACGCCATCCTGCCCACCACCCGGACCTACTACATCGTCGTTTCGACCTCCACGCCTCCGAACTGTACGCCGTTCGACATCGAGGTCACCAATTGTCCCGCCATTCCCGGCCAAGGCAATACCTGCGGGACGGCCATTCCCATTGCCTCCCTCCCCTACTCCCAAAAAGGCTATACCACCTGCGGCTTCGGAAACGACTACGACAATTCCGACGCGTGCAACAGCGATTATATGAGCAGCGAAGACATGGTCTTCCGCTACAATTCCCCTGGCAACGAATGTATCCAGGTCCAGCTCTCGAATACCCAATTGTACACGGGTTTCCACGTATTGGATGGCTGTCCGGACGCGCCCGGCACCAATTGCATTGCGGCCCGCGGTGAAGTGGGCGGCAATCCCATCCTGCGGCGGATCGAATTGACGGCCCCCGGGGATTATTACATCGTAGTCTCGTCTACATCCACCACGCCCTGTACGCAGTTCGATTTGGAAGTCTCGCCCTGCACCCCGCTTTGCAACCGCAATGCGAATGCCAGCGATACCTGTTCGCTGCCCACCGCGGTTTCCCTGGCCCAGGGAGATACCGTTTGCGGGTTCACCAACCTCGACCATACCGTCGACGCCGGTGGCAACCTCTCCGGACTCTTCTGCGGCTCCCTCGAAAACAACAGCTGGTTTACCTTCATTGCGGATTCGGTGGAAATGAGCTTTGGAATTGATGTGGGCAACTGTATCTCCGGATTCGGGATGCAGGCCGAGGTCTTCTCCACGAGCAATTGCAATTCTTTTGTCAGCGTCTCCACCTGCTGGAACCCGATGGCCGAAACCAATGGCTTCCTGCGGGCGACCGGCCTGACTGTGGGCAATCCCTACTATATCATGCTCGACGGCTATGCCGGCGACGATTGCGAGTACCTCATCTACCGGGTTCAAGGGCCCTTGCCCGTTGAGTTTGGGCCGTTGGTGGCTATGGCGGAAGATGAAGTCGTGACCCTGAACTGGGAAACGTACGCCGAGGTGAACTCCACCGGATTTGTGATTGAGCGGGGACAGCAGGACGATGAAGGCGAAATTGGCCATATCCGCTGGGAAGATGTGGGGGCGGTCCAAAGCCAGGGCGACCACGATGATACCCGCCTGTATTCCTACCAGGACGAGGTGCAGTTCAATGGCGAGCCGTATTTCTACCGCATTCGCCAGGTCGACAACGATGGTAAGTTCAGCTTCTCCGAAACGGTTTCGGTCAAAATTGCCGGCCCCGACGACAGCGAACTCCTCGATGTCTATCCGAATCCGGCCCAGGACCAGGTCAATATCCGCTACTTCAGCAAATTTGATGGCCAGGTGGAGCTGCACCTGTACAACCTGACGGGACAAGAAGTCTTCGTGGGGAGCCGTGAGGCAGAAAAAGATGGGGTTTACGTGGAAACGCTGGACTTGAATGGGGTGGAATCGGGCCTGTACATCTACACCATTCGGATCGGCAGCCGGACCTTCAACGGCAAATTGGACGTCATCCGTTAACCTTCACTGAAACAAGTCGGAAATGATGTGGTTGGACAGCAATAGTCCCTGACGGGTGAGTTGTAGGTGGTCTACATCCATTTGTACCCAGCCTTTCTCCGCAAATTCCGCCAAGACCTTCTCTTCTTTTTCCCACAAATCCATCCCAAACCGTTCCCGGAATTCTTCCCGCCCAAATCCATCCGTCCGGCGCAGCCGCGTCAGCAGGAATTCATTGAGCTGATCGGTCGGCGTCAGCGCCTCGGTCTCCTCAATCGGCAGATTGCCTTCCGCCACCGCCCGGAGGTACCGGGCATTGTGCGCGATGTTCCAGCTCCGCTGGTGACCCACAAAGCTATGCGCCGAGGGACCCAGCCCCAGGTAAGCCGCCCCCGACCAATAGGCCGAGTTGTGGCGGGAATGCCATCCCGGCTTCCCAAAATTGCTCAACTCATAATGCTCAAGCCCCGCATCAGCCAAGGCATCGATCAGATAGAAGTACTGCTCCTCGAATGCCTGGTCCTCCGGCAGCAGGACCTTCCCCGTCTCCACCTGGTACGCCAAAGCCGTTTTCGGCTCCACCGTCAGGGCATACGCCGAGACATGCGGCACCCCCAACTCCACCAGGGCCTGGACATTGTCAGCCCATTCCTCCCCGCTGAGCGCGGGAATCCCGTAGATCAAATCTACCGTCAGGTTATCAAACCCCGCCGCCTGGGCCATCCGAATGCTCTCGTAGGCCTGGCCTGAATCGTGGGCCCGCCCCATCAAGCGCAGATCCCGATCCAGAAAGCTCTGCACCCCAATCGACAGGCGGTTGATGTCAGCCGACTTCCACTCGGCGAGCTTCTCTTCCGTAATGTCATCGGGATTGCATTCAAAGGTGAATTCCGCGTCGGGTTCCCACGTATAGTACCGCTTCAGCGCCGCCAAAATCAGTTCCAACTCGCCCTGGGTGAGCAAACTGGGCGTCCCACCGCCAAAGTACAGTGTCTTCAGGGGTTGGGGATCGGGGAAAAAGTCTGGGCGCAATCCGGCCTCACGAGCAATGGCCTCGGCCAGTTCCGTGGTGCGGGAGAGGTTGGTGGAGAAATGAAAATCGCAGTAGGTGCAGGCCCGTCGACAAAAGGGAATGTGTACGTAAATGCCTGCCATTGATTTATTGGGCTTCGCTCAGCTCAGCTGCAGCCAGCGTGGAACCCGGATAGACCTTCAGGGCTTCGGCCAGGCAAACCATGGCCTTTTCCAGGTGGCTTTCTTCCAGGACGTAGGCGATCCGCACTTCGTCCCGGCCCAGACCGGGAGAGGCGTAGAATCCGGCCGCCGGGGCCATCATTACCGTCGCGCCTTCGTGGCTGAAGTCCTCGAGGATCCAGCGGCAAAAATCATCCGAATCCTGTACGGGAAGGCGTACCGTCATGTAAAACGCGCCATTGGCTTCCGGTACAACGACGCCGGGCATCTCGCGGAGGAGTTCCACGAGCCGGTTCCGACGGCTGACGTACTCGGCCTTGACTTCGTCAAAGTAATTGGCGGGGAGGTCCAGCACCGCTTCGGTCCCGATCTGGGCCAGCGAAGGCGGGGACAAGCGGGCCTGCCCAAACTTCAAGGCGGTCTGGATGACCTGGGTATTGTGGGAGACGATGGCGCCGATGCGGGCTCCACACGCGGAGAAGCGTTTGGACACCGAATCGACCACGACCACGTGGTCTCGGATGTTTTCGAGGTTCAGCGCGGAGAAATGTTCCTTGCCATCGTAGACAAATTCGCGGTAGACTTCATCGACGAAGAGGTAGAGGTCGTGCTTCTCGCAGACCTGGGCCAGCTTCTCGAGGGCTTCCCGGGGATACAATTTCCCGGTGGGGTTGCTGGGATTGCAAATCAGGATGGCCTTGGTACGCTCGGTGATGAGCTGTTCGAAGTCTTCGATCTCAGGAAGGTCGAAGTTTTCTTCGATGCGGGTCGTGATCGGCACCACTTTGGCGCCCGAGGCCACGGAAAAGCCGTTGTAATTGGCGTAGAAAGGCTCAGGAACGATAACTTCGTCGCCGGGATCGAGGCAGGCCATGAACGCGAAGCTCAGGGCTTCCGAGCCCCCGGTGGTGACCATGAGGTGCTCGATGCCGAGGTCGATGCCATTGCGCTGGTAATAGGCCGCCATGCGCTCCCGCAGGGATTGAAAGCCTGCGGAGTGGCTGTATGACAGCACCTGGATGTCCGCTTCGCGGACCGCTTCCATGAAGGCCGGCGGCGTCTGGATATCCGGCTGGCCGATGTTGAGGTGGTAAACGTGGATTCCCCGTTTTTTGGCGCCCTCAGCAAAAGGGACCAGCTTCCGAATGGGCGAAGCGGGCATCACGCTCCCGCGGTCTGAAATTCCAGGCATACATTTCGCGTTTGAAGTTCGGGGCAAATTTAGTCATTTCAGGCAAAAGACATCACTTCCCCGAAGGTCATTTGTACTGCCATTCCTCATTCCCCCTCCTGATCTTCATTTTCTCCACCATCCAATTAAAAACCCACCCATTTCGTTATCTTCATCACTACCTTATGATGCATCCAGGAAAACTTCGCCCAATTTTTCTCCTCCTCTTTCTCATGTCCCTCCAACTTCTGCCGGGTCAGACGCCCCGGGTGGAATGGGGAGATGAAAAACCCTCTTACCACCGCATTCTGGACGTCATTGGACAGGTGGACTCTTCCTATTATATCCTCCGGGGTGTTCCGGGAGTCGTGGACAATACCCTCTTTTCCGCCGTCAACCTCCAGGAACTGGACAAAAACCTCAATCCTGTTGCCATTCACCCGATTCGATTGTTTTACCAGGGAACCGAGCTGAACATTGAAAAAGGAATTCGGTACGGAAACGATATTTATGTGTTTGGGCATCGGAAAAACCCCGCGCGCAAGTCCATGGAATTGTTTGCCACCCGCATCAACCACCAGACGCGCCAACCGGCCAACGAGCCCGTCCTGGTCGCCACTCTCCCCATTCAGAACCGGTTCGTCGAAGGTGATTTTGGCTACGAATTCTCCCGGGACAGCTCCCGGTTCCTCATTTATACCCGCGCCGGAGCCAGTCGCCGCGATCCCCGCAACCTTGGCTTCAATGTCTACGACCGCGATTTCAATTTGCTCTGGAGCGAAAGTGTGACCCTCCCCTACTACGAACAACAATTCGAGGTCAGCGATGTGGTGGTGGACAATGGAGGGAATACGTATGTGCTGGGAAAATTGTATCCGAAAAACCGCCGGGTCCGCTGGCGCTCCCAACAACTCTTCGAGTACCGGGTCATCGCCTTCCGCAACAATGGTCAGGAAAGCGAAGAGTATTCGATTGCGGTGAAGAACCGCTACATCTCCGATATCCACCTCGAAATTGCCCCCGACGGCGATCTCATCTGCGCTGGCTTTTATTCCGACCGGAATACCCTGAGCGCCCGGGGCACCTTTTACCTGACCATCAACGCCGCCACCAAGGAAATGGTCCGGAGCAGCTTTTACGATTTCAGCGTCGATTTCCTCACGCTGAACATGACCGAAGGTCAGGAACGACGCCAACGGCGGCGGGCCGCCAATGGCAAAAACGTAGAGCTTTACCAGTACGACATCCGGGATTTGATCCCCCGAGGCGACGGCGGTGTCGTCCTCACCGCCGAGCAGTTCTACATGCAATCCGTCTCGACGGCGGACCCGCGCACGTCCATGCCCATTACCACCATCCTCTACCACCACAATACCATCCTGGTAGTGAGCATTGGGCCGGATGGCGAAATTGAATGGGCGACGAAGATTCCCAAGTCGCAAAAGGCCTCCATTGACCAAGCCCATTTTGCGTCCTATGGCCTCATGATCACCGATCAGAAATTGTACTTCATTTACAATGATCATCGCAAGAACATCGAAGAGCAGCGGGTCAACCGCCTCCGGAATTTCTCCTTGGATGATCGGACTGGAATCGTGGCGATTGCCTCGGTGGACCCTTCAGGGAAGGTGGAACGGGAAAAATTGATGCCCAATGCGGACCTCGAAACCCTGACCCGGCCCCGGCTGTGTACACAAATTTCGCCCAATGAGATGTTTCTCATTGGGCGAAATCGACGCAATATTCAGTTCGGAAGGCTGTTGTTTGATTGATCAGCGGCGCACCAGCAACTTCACCATTCCCACCCGGTTTCCGGCAGCGACCCGAACAAAGTACATGCCGGAAGACACATCGTTCAGGTCGAGTTCCATTTCCCGAATCCCCTCTTCCCGCTTTTTCCAAACCCGTTTGCCCTGCGCATCCCAGACCTCTACATTGACTTCCCACAATTCTTCCCCCAGGTCCAGGCGGAACCAACCCGCACCCGGATTCGGATACACGCTCAACTGCTGCGAGAAATCGGATTCCTCCACCCCGATCACAATGACCGTCACGCAGGCCGAGGTATCGGTACAGCCTCCCTGCGATACCATGACCGCATAAGAACCGTCTAGGGTCGGAGTATAGCTCTGTCCGGTCGCCCCACCAATTGGCACAATCCCACTGCCACAATCCAACCACTGATAGGTCGCATTCGACTGTTCGGAGGTCAGGGTATTGATGGTCAGGGTCACGCCCGTATCCAGCGTGATCACCGTCAGGTCCGTCTCAATGATCGAGTCACAACCCAGGCTGGTCAGGAACGAATCCACGTAAATGCCCGTGGTCGTCACGATGGTGCCACCCGGCAGGATATAGCTGTCGCCATCACAAATGCTGTCCACCAACGTCTGCTGAGACGCCGGATTCACGAAGACTTCCGTCTCAATGATCGAGTCACAGCCC
>CAWUKT010000041.1:0-60494 GCA_963923035.1 uncultured bacterium | reverse complement strand
AAACTCCGACTCTTGGCTGGGAATCAATTTGAATGGGCGTTTTTACACGGCCTCGTTTGGGAAGAGCTGCCATCGCTCCATTGGTAGCTGGAATAGCCCCCACCAGCGTACAGCGTCACCGTCTCGCCATCGCACAGATCAACCGCAGGACTGGGGGAAATCGCAGGCGTAGGATTGGGGACATTCAAATAGGTCACAGCCTCGGAAGCACTGCCCGTACAGCCATCGGCATTGGCGACCGTCACCGTATACGTGCCGCCCTGGCCTGTGATTTCAATCGAAGCGGTCGTATCACCGGTGTTCCAGAGGTAGCTGGCATAATTTCCGACCACGCTGAGGACCACCGTATCCCCCTGGCAAATGGGAGAACTGCCGCTGTTGAGGATGAAGACGCTCACCGTCCCCGATTCGCTGACCGTGATGGCATCGCTGTTTTCACACCCGTTGGCATCGCTGACCGTCACTGCATAGGTGCCTGCCCCCATGGTTTGGATGACGGGTCCGGTTGATCCGGTCGACCATTGGTAGGCATCAAAATTTCCGGGACTCAGAAGCAATGAAGCGCCCTGGCAAATGGTGGTATCGGCCCCCAGGTCAGGATTGGGCAAGGCATTTACGAATAGGGTCAGCGAGTCGGAGGAAGCACAGCCATTGCTGTCTTGGACCGAGATGGTATAGGTTCCGGCTTGGTCAATGGAAATGGACTGGGTTGAGTCTCCCGTTGACCAATTGAAGGTCGTGAAACTTGCGCCCGCGTCCAGCACGACCGCTTCGCCATCGCAGATGGCGGTATCGTTGCCCAGCTCCACCATATCGGGCACGTACAGCGTCGTCAGGGCCGTATCGCTTCCGACGCAGCCCAAGGAATCCGTCACCTCCACCGAGAAGGTTCCCATTTGTCCCGCCACCCAAATCGAATCCGTCGTCGCTCCATTGCTCCACACATACCCCGCCAACCCACTAGTGGCCACCAACAACACTGAATCCTCAGGACACAAATTGGTATCGCCCTGCGCCACAATGTCCACCTGAACCGCATTGGCCTGCGTCACCACGATGCTATCGGTATTGGAACAGCTGTTCGCATCGGTGACCGTCACTGCAAATACCCCGCCCGCGTTGGCAGTAATCGAAGACGAGGTTGCCCCGGTGGACCATTGGAAAGAGGAGAAGGAGCCGGGAGAAAGGGAAATGGAGTCCGAGGAACAAATCGTAGTGTCGGGGCCCAGCGAAGGCTGGGGCAAGGCATTCAACGCCAGTACCAACGAATCCGTGCTTCCGCACCCATTCGTATCCGTCACCGCGACGCTGTAGGTCCCGGCCATCCCCACGAAAATGCTCTGCGCGCTATCTCCGTTGGACCAGAGATAGTCCGCGTAGCCGGCTCCCGCATCCAATACCAGGCTTTCCCCCGTACAAATCGCCGTATCGGCCCCCAGGTCAACGGCCAAGGCGCTCACCGCTGCCAGGACAATGGAGTCAGATCCCGTACAGCCCATGGTATCGGCCACCACCACCGCATAGGTTCCGGCCGGAATCCCGCTCAGGTCTTCCGTCGTGGCGCCATTGCTCCAGGCATACGTATAGGCACTGCAATCATTGCCGCCGGTTACCGTCAGGTCGATGGTCCCCGTAGAATCGCCGTCGCAGACGAACGAACTGGCCACCAGGGCCGGGCTGATCGGACCGGGCTCGCTCAGCACGATCGAATCGACCAGGGTGGCTCCGAGGCTATCGGTGAGCGTCAGGACATAGGTACCAGCCGTCAGGTTGGAAAGGTTGGCGGCGGTGGCGCCGGTATTCCAGAGGTAAGAATAAGGGAAACAGCCACCGGTCACAGTCGTGGTGATGGTGCCGTCGCTGGCCCCGTTGCAGGAGATATTGTTGCCGCAGGCTTGTACCGAAGCAGCCAGGACAATCGTAAACGTATCTGCCTCCACCGTAAGCGTGGGCGTGCAGGTTGCCTGGTTGCCGTTCTCGTCGGTTACCGTGATGGTGATGATATTGGCCCCGGCATCAAAGCAGGTAAAGTCGGTCTGGCTCAGCACCACTGTATCGATGCCGCAGGCGTCGGAATAGGTGGCTTGGAAATAACTTTCGTCGACCACCAGGGTGCTCACAGAATCGATGACCACCGCGGTATCGCTGCACACGAGATCCGGGCCCGTACTGTCGACCACAGTCACATTGGCCGAGCAGGAAGCGCTTGCCCCACCGCTGGTCGTAAGGGTCAGGGTGACCGCCTGGCTTCCCACATCATTGCAACCGAAGCTGGACGCGGACAATGTCGAGGTCGCACTGCACCCGTCGAGGGCATTGGTCATGAGGATGGTGGAAGAATCGATGGCAATGGCTCCCGCAGCGTCCAGGTAGACGGTGGTGTCCGTACAGGTGATCAGCGCACCAGAAGTATCGACCACCTCCACCTGCACCTGGCAGGTGGTCTCATTGCCCGAAGAATCCGATACCGAAAGCTCGAAGGTTTGGCTCCCGAGATCACAAATGCTCAAACTCGAGGGACTGACATCCGTCGAGGTGACCGCGCAGTTGTCGGAAAAGGGAGTGCCATTGGTATAGCAGAAATCAACCCGGAAAAAGGTCGAATCGACGCTTCCGAAGGAATCTCCCTCGGCAATGATGGTGCTGCCCTGGGCCAGGGAATAGCTCCCATTTCCGAAAATGCCGCAACAAATTCCGTCCCCATTGCTGTCTTTGATCACAAAAACGTATTCCGACCCGCAATCCACGTCCAGGTTCCAGGTGAAAGTCGCCCCCTAGCTGGTGAGGTCCCCCGGGCTAATTTCCTGGACCACCTGTTCTTCATCGTCCAACAGTTGCCAGGAGGTTTCGGAGGGGAAATTGTCGGTGACAATGGTCAGGGTCAGGCTGTCGGAGCCTTGATCGTAGAAATCGCCAAAACCTAGGCTCAGCAGGCTGTTTTCGCCCAGAATCAGG
Organism: uncultured bacterium; assembly: GCA_963923035.1. Classification (GTDB taxonomy): domain Bacteria; phylum Bacteroidota; class Bacteroidia; order J057; family JADKCL01; genus CAWUKT01. Next base: position 57,539 of record CAWUKT010000041.1, on the reverse strand, counting down.
GTATCGAGGGTGGAACAGGTCAGGTCCGGAGAAATGCTGTCCTCAACGATGACATTGGCCATACACAATTCACTGTTCCCATTCACATCCTCCACAACCACCGTCACCGAAAGGGTATCTAAAATATCGCCACAATCAAAGTCCGTTTGCCCCAGGTAAACCGTATCCACCCCGCAAGCGTCCGAGGAACTGACCAGGACATCACTTTCGGACAGGACTGCATTTCCCGTCGCATCCAAATACACCACCGCATCCTGACAGGACACTTGGGGCCGCACCGTATCCTCAATCGTCACATTGGCCTCGCAACTCAAATAACTTCCTCCCGTGCTGACCACTGTTGCCGTCAGTACCGCAGTCCCCACATCGGTACACTCAAACAAGCTGTCGGACAATTCCTGGGAGTCGTAGCAGGGAATGGATTGGCTGAGAATGATATCGGAAACGGAAATGCTGCCCTGGCCCGCACTGTCGAGGTAGACCGTCGCAGAGGAATTGCAGGACAAGAGGGAGGAAAGGGAAAGGCTGTCTTCAATCCCTACCACATAGATGCAGGAATCCAGGTTGCCCGAAGCATCCGTGGCGTATACCGGGACATCGTTATAGCCGATCTGGCAATCGGTGAAGGTAGTGTCTTCGATCCAAATCGAATCCAGGCTACAATTGTCGGTGATGAAATTGGTCAGGCAGGAATCGGTGGTAAAGGAAACGGACTCAGAAGAATTGAAATCGCCCCCGGAGCCGATGACTACGCCATCGAGGCTCAATTCGTAGTAGCCATTTCCAAACAAGCCGCAGCAAATCCCATCGCCAAAAGCATCATTGATGGTGAAGGTATAGCTTTCCCCGCATTCCAAGGTATTTACCCAATTGAATACGGTCGCGTCCTGTCCCAGCGTATTCGTCGAGATTCCATCAATGACCGTTCCGCTGCCGTCCGTCAATTCCCAGGAGGTTTCTTCCGGAAAATTGTCCGTCAGAATCTCGATGTCCAGCTCCGGCTCCGAGCCGTAAATGGAATCTAAGTTGATGGTGATGGAACTATTGCCCCCCAAATTGAAAACAATGCTGTCACAGGTAAGGACCGGAGGCTCCAGGTCATAGAGGATGGCATTGACGGTACAATTGTCAGAATTGCCGGCTGCATCCGTCACGGTCAGGACACCGGAGATAGACGTGCCGGCGTCGGAGCATGAGAAGGTCCCGGAAGTCCCCGAGAAAGAAGAGGAGGCAATTCCGCAATTGTCGCTCGATCCTCCATCCACCGTTGAAGCGCTCACCTCAAAGCTCCCCGAATTGTCCAGGCTCAGAGAATCTCCCGCGCATACCGCAACGGGAGCAATCGTATCCAGCACCGTCACTGTGACCGTGCAGGAATCCATATTGCCCAAAAAATCTTCCGCCACAATGGAAAATGTATTGGCCCCGAGGTCGGCGCACGAGAGGTCGGTATTCCCAGTGATCAAAATGGAATCCAAACCGCAGGAATCGGTAAACATGGCCTCCAATTCGCTCAGGACCGACAAAGAGCCGCCGGTGGAGTCGATGTACACCGAGATGTCCGCACAATTGGCGACCGGAGGGCCATCCACGACATCGAATGCAGCCTCGCAGCTGTCGACATTCCCCGACGCATCGAAGGCATACAGCATGTACTTGACCAGGGTATCGGCATCGCTGCAATCAAAGGTTCCGAATTCAGAGGTGATGGTATCGATCCCGCAGTTGTCGGTGGCCAGTTGTGAGTAAAGCAAAACGCAATCGGTAGAAAAGGTTGCCGATTCGCTGGAGCTGAAATCCCCGCCATTGGCCACCTGCACACCATTGACCCGCACGATATAGTAGCCATTTCCAAACAGGCCACAACAAATCCCATCCCCAAACGAATCGAAAATGGTGAAGGTATAATCCTCGTCACAGTCGACATCGTATTCCCAGGTATACACCGTCGACAAGGACAGGCTATTGCCGTTGGTGAAATCAGCGACCACATTCCCATCGGAATCCGTCAATTCCCAGGAAGTCTCCTCGGGAAATTCATCGGTTCTAATCTCAATCTCAATGGTCGCTCCCTCGATCAAGTCCACAATGGTGATCTCCCCGGCGGATACGTTCACATCGAAATTCTGGCAGGTGATTTCAGGGGCAATGGTGTCCACCACCGTCACGGTGGTGATGCAGGAATCGGTATTCCCCGCGCTGTCCGTAACCGTCAATGCCACGCTCTGGGGCCCAATGTCATCACAATCAAAACTGGAAGGGCTTACCGAAAAGGTCTCGATTCCAATATTGTCGGTGCTGCCCCCATCCACGTCGGCAGCAGCCAGGGTCGCCTCTCCCGAAGCGTCCAGATAGACCGATACCGACTGGCAAACGGCCGTCGGAGGTGTGGTATCCTGCGCCCAGGCAGAGTGGAGTGCGCCTCCCAGCAGCAGAATCAACCAAAATCCACGCATGAAATACACCGAAACGGAATGGGGTAAAGTCGGAGCCATAATAGTTGGTTAAGAAAACGATTTACTATCCAGATCAAGGTCATCACCAAGCCAGAGCGTTCATTCACTGATCGAACGGAAACATTCTGGGGATTGGTTTTTAATTGATGGTCCCAGCAATTCGCTGGCGGCCATCTTCAATCAATAAGGCGCGTTCGGGATGAATAAACAATATCAAATCTGTAAATGGCTCCTGATTTTTAGTGTAGGCCTTGCTTTCGCAAGTCAGTGTTTCGGTCAAGCCCCTCTCCAGTTCACCGAAGTTGCCCAATCGGTCGGCATCACCCAGCGGGCATTCAACCGGGCGGACATGGCGGGCGGCAGTGCCTGGCTGGATTACGATCGGGACGGCGACCAGGACCTGGTGCTTTCCGGCGGCGATACGGGCAATCGGCTCTACCGCAATGAAGGCAATGGCACCTTTACCGATGTCACGGTTGCGGCCGGTTTCATCATTCCCAATTCCTTTTCCACCCAGGGGGTGGTCACCGGGGACATCGACAACGATGGCTACCGGGAGATTTTTGTCGGCACCTGGTGGCACGAGCGAAACTTTCTGTTCCGCAACAATGGCGATGGGACCTTCAGCGACATTACCTTGAGCAGTGGGCTGGGATTGGACTCGGTCTGGACGCCAGCAGCCAGTTTTGGGGACTATGACAACGATGGCCTTCTGGACCTCTATTCGGCCAACTACGTCTACGATCCCGAGATCACCAAGGACTCTCTCGGCAATCAAAATGGCTTCGCCCACCGTTGCGATGGGAATATCCTCTGGCACAACAATGGAAATGGGACCTTTTCCAATATCACACCGGCCGTCCTGGCTGATACGGGCTGTGGCCTGGCCACGATTTTCACCGATTTCGACCAGGACCGCGACGTTGACCTGTGGGTCGCCAATGACTTTGGCGGGTGGATCGCTCCCAATATTTTGTTCCAAAATGATCCCGGGCCGTCCTTTCAGGACGTCGGGAGCGCGGCCGGGGTAGACCATGGCATCTACGGCATGGGCTTCGCCGTGGGCGATTACGACCACGACCTGGACCTCGACTATTACATCACGAATATCGGCGCCAATCTGCTCCACCAAAACCAAGGCAACGGCGTTTTTTCGGAGCAGGCTTATGCTGCGGGCGTCCCGGGAGATTCCCTCAGCAACGCGATGTCAACCGGCTGGGGCACGTTCTTTTTGGACGCGGACAACGACAGTTGGCAGGACCTTTTCTGCGCCAACGGATACATCAGCATGATTGACATCTTCACCAATGCAGAAGCCGATCCCGACCGCCTGTGGCTTAACAATGGCAATGGTACTTTTTCCGACATCACCTTCTCCGCCAACCTGGGAGATACCGCCCGCGCCCGTGGGGCCTCTTACTGCGACTTTGATCAGGACGGCGACCTCGACATCTTAGTCAACGTCGTGGTGGGCGATACCATCAATTCCCCCCATTTCTCCAAATTGTACCGGAACGACCTCAATTCGAATCAGCACTGGTTGCAGGTCGAGCTGGAAGGGGTTTGGAGCAACCGGGACGGCTACGGCGCCCATATTCAGATAGCCGCCAATGGCACCCGCTGGGTCCATGAAATCAGCGGCGGAAGCAGCCATATCTCCCAGAACAGCAGCATTGCCCATTTCGGCCTCGGCAATTCCAGCTCTGTGGATTCCCTGACTGTTTACTGGCCCAGTGGAACGGTCCAGACTTTTACGGGCCTCCCCGCCGATACGATGCTCCTCATCCGGGAAGATTCCCTTGCCCTCAGCAGCACCCGGCCCTTTTCCTTTCCCCTCCTCGCCTACCCCAATCCATTTCAGGAAACCATCACCTTTTCCCTCCAAGACTTTGGCCTGGAACCTATGACTTGCAGGATATTTGATGCGAAAGGGAGCCTCGTTCGGACTTACCACTTACCCACCAATCACCAGCATGAATGGGTTTGGGATGGGAGGAATGAACAAGGAAAACAACTGGACAATGGAATCTACCTCGTGGAATTGAGGAATTCGTGGGGGCGGAAGGGAATCAAAATTGCCAAGGTGGCGGGTAGGTAGGAAAATCAATCCCGGAGCCGGCGACGGATGCGGCTCAGGCTCTCCGGTGCGATGCCCAGGTAGCTGGCGAGGTGCTTGATCGAGACATCCCGCACCAATTCGGGCTCCTCTTGCAGGAGGCGGCGGTAGCGCTCCTCGGCGCTCATGGTCTTGGACTCGGACAGGAGTTGGTCGGTGTCGCGGGTCACGGAGAGCAAGACCCGACGGATGTAAAGGGCCCAGGTGGGAACGAGTTGATAGATTTCCTGGACCTGGTCAAATGAAAGGACGTGAATTCGGGCCGGACGGATGACCTGAATGGACTCGGCCGCTGGCGTTTGGTCAGCGAAACTGATGGAAGACGTGAACAATTGGCCGGAAGTGGTGAAAAACTTGGTTTTCTCTTCCCCTTCTACCATCTCCACATAGCGCAACAAACCACTTTCTAACCATCCCAATTTTCGGCAAATCTTCCCCTCTTCCAACCACCACGCATTTTCCCCCACTTCCTCTACCTCCAACCGCGCCTCTATGGCTCCCCAATCGGAGGGTGAAAGCGAGATGAAAGATGAAATGTGCTCCCGAAATGGGTGCATCAGACCAGGACTTTGGGTTCGTAATTCAAATTGGGGGACAACCAACGCTCGGCTTCTTCCTGGGTGAGTCCCTTCCGCTTGGCGTAGGTGGCGATTTGGTCCTCTCCAATTTTACCGAGGGCGAAGTACCGACTTTCCGGATGGGAGAAATAGAATCCACTCACAGCCGCTGCCGGCCACATGGCGTAGCTTTCCGTCAATTCCAAGCCGATTTGCTCCGGAACCTGCAAGACTTCGAACAGCGTTCCCTTCTCGGTATGGTCCGGGCAGGCCGGGTATCCGGGGGCCGGGCGAATCCCCTGGTATTTTTCGCGGATCAAGCCTTCGTTGTCAAAATCCTCCTTGGCGGCATAGCCCCACAAATCCTTGCGGACGTGCTCGTGGAGGTACTCGGCGAAGGCTTCGGCCAAGCGGTCGGCCAGGGCCTTGGCCATGATCGATTTGTAATCGTCGTGGTCCGCCTCGTATTCGGCGACCAGCTCGCTCAGCCCGTGGCCCGCTGTCACGGCAAATCCACCGAGGTAATCTTCGACACCTTCGGGCGCGATGAAATCGGCCAGAGAGTGGTTGTGGGCCTTCGCCGACTTTTCGTTTTGCTGGCGGAGAAAATGGAAGACTTCCCGCACTTCGTTGCGACTCTCGTCGCGGAAAATGGCAACATCGCCTTCTCCGATCCGGTTGGCGGGCCAAAGCGCGCAGATTCCGTGGGCCTGAAGCAGCTTCCGGTCAATGATTTCCTTCAGCATGGCTTGCGCATCGGCGAACAGCTTTCGTGCTTCTTCGCCGACTACATTGTCCTTCAGAATCGCGGGATATTTCCCGTGCAATTCCCAGGTCCGGAAAAAGGGAGTCCAATCGATGTACTCGGCCAATTTTTCCAGCGGAAAGTTCCGCAGAATGGTCCGGCCGCCCCGCAGGGGGACCGGCGGGGTATACGCCTCGAAATCGAGCTTTTGGGCATTGTCGACGGCATCTTCATAGCTGAGATAACGCTTCCGGGACTTCCGGTTCGCGTGGTCGATGGCCAATTTTTCGTATTCAGCGCGGTATTGCTCCACGAAACCGTCAGCTTTTTCTTCAGAAATCAGGTTCTGTACGACCGGAACGGACCGGGAGGCGTCCAGGACGTGGATGGTGGCTCCCGTGTAAGCGGGAGCAATCTTCACAGCCGTATGGATACGGCTCGTGGTCGCGCCCCCAATCAGGAGCGGCTTTTTCATTCCCCTACGCTCCATTTCCCGGGCCACATATACCATTTCATCCAGACTCGGCGTGATCAGGCCACTCAGCCCAATCACATCGACATTCTCCTCCACCGCCTTATCCAGGATTTTATTTGCGGGCACCATGACCCCCATATCAATCACCTCGAAGTTGTTGCAGCCCAAAACCACGCCCACAATGTTCTTTCCAATGTCGTGGACATCGCCCTTCACGGTCGCCATCAAAACACGACCGGCCGGACCTGTATTTCCGCTCAGCTTCTGTTCTTCTTCAATATAGGGAACCAGGTAGGCCACGGCTTTCTTCATTACCCGCGCACTCTTCACGACCTGCGGCAGGAACATTTTTCCCGCGCCAAACAAATCTCCCACCACGTTCATCCCGTCCATCAACGGCCCCTCAATCACCTCAATGGGCCGATCCGCAGACGCCCGTGCCTCTTCTGTATCCTCTTCGATATAATCCACTATGCCCTTGACGAGCGCGTGTTGCAGGCGCTTGGCCACTGGCTCTTCCCGCCATTCCAGATTGTCTTTGACCCGGTCTTTCCCTTTCCCCTTGAACTGCTCGGCAAATTCGATCATCCGATCGGTTGCGTCATCCCGTCGGTTGAGGATCAGGTCTTCAACATGCTCGAGCAAATCGTCCGGAATTTCTTCGTAGACCTCGATCATCCCCGCATTGACGATTCCCATGTCCATGCCGGATTTGATCGCATGGAACAAAAACGCCGAGTGGATGGCCTCCCGGACGATGTTGTTGCCGCGGAAGGAAAATGAGATATTCGATACGCCCCCACTGACGCGGGCGTGGGGCAGGTTTTCTTTGATCCAGGCCGTTGCCTGAATGAAATCGACCGCGTAGTTGTTGTGCTGTTCGATTCCCGTTCCTACGGTCAGGATATTGGGATCGAAAATGATGTCTTGGGGCGGGAAACCGACCTTCTCGGTGAGGATTTCATAGGCCCGCTCACAAATTTCGATTCGGCGTTCATACGTATCGGCCTGGCCTTGCTCGTCAAAGGCCATCACAATCACCGCCGCTCCGTAGCGCATGACTTCCCGGGCCTGCTGGATAAAGGCCTCTTCGCCTTCCTTCATCGAGATCGAGTTGACGACCCCTTTTCCCTGCAAACACTTCAATCCAGCTTCGATCACGCTCCACTTTGAAGAGTCGACCATGAATGGCAAACGGGCAATGTCCGGCTCAGCGGCGATCAGGTTGATGAATTTGACCATCACCGCTTCCGAGTCCAACATGCCTTCGTCCATGTTGATGTCGATGATCTGGGCTCCGCCTTCCACCTGGTGGCGGGCGACGGAAATCGCCTCCTCGTATTTTTCTTCCCGGATCAGCCGGGCAAATTTCCGCGACCCGGTCACATTGGTCCGCTCTCCCACGTTCACGAAGTTGGTGGTGGGGCGCAAAACCAGCGGTTCCAAACCGCTGAGTCGCATGAAAGGCTCCACCGTTGGAACCGTCCTGGGTTGTTTTTTCTCGATGACCTTGGCAATGGCCGCGATGTGATCGGGTGTAGTGCCACAACAGCCTCCCGCAATGTTGAGGAAGCCAGAATCGACGAAATCAGCGATGAATCCTGAAATCTGGCGCGGCGTTTCGTCGTATTCCCCGAACTCGTTCGGGAGGCCCGCATTGGGGTGGGCGCTGACGGGTACGTTCGCGACGCGGCTCAGTTCGTGGATGAAGGGACGCATTTGTACGGCACCGAGGGCACAGTTGAGGCCGACGGACAACAGGTCCGGACAGTGCTGGACGGAGATCCAAAATGCTTCGGTGGTCTGGCCACTGAGGGTCCGGCCGGAGGCATCGGTGATGGTTCCCGAAATCATGACCGGAATGGAAAGTCCAGTTTCTTCCTTCAGGAGGTGGAGGGCATAAATCGCGGCTTTCGCGTTGAGGGTATCGAAGATGGTCTCGATGAGCAGAATGTCTACATTGCCCGCTACGAGACCCCGGGCTTGCTCCAGGTAGACTTCGACCAGTTGGTCGAAATTCACGGCCCGGTGGCCGGGATCATTGACATCAGGGGAAATCGAGCCTGAGCGGTTGGTCGGGCCAAGTGAACCGGCCACAAAACGCGGCTTATCAGGGGTATTGTAGGCATCCACGGCCCGGCGTGCGACTTCTGCGGCCTCCTTGTTCATCCGGAAGACGAGGTCTTCCATGTGGTAATCCGCCATGGACAAGGCATTCGCATTGAACGTATTCGTTTCAATGATGTCTGCCCCGGCCTCCAGGTACTGGCGGTGGATTTCCTCGATCAATTTGGGCTGCGTCAGCACCAACAGATCGTTGTTTCCCTTCAGGTCATGGGGAAAATCCTTGAATTCTTCCCCCCGGTAATCTTCTTCGGTGAGCTTGTGGCGCTGAATCATGGTGCCCATCGCTCCGTCGATGATCAAAATGCGCTGCTGAACAAGTTGGCGTAGTTCTTCTAATCCCATCAATACGAATTCTTTAGCCGATTTTTTTGATGTGGGGCAAATTTAGGAAAACTGATTTTAAGATTTGGAAAAATGGACCGCTCGGAACAGGTTTTCCCAAGACAATACTCCAAATTTTGTTCTGCCCCAGAAATAATTTCAATCTCCCATCACCACAAACACACAAATAGCAAAATATTCCATCGATTTTGCTTCTTTCCCTTTGGTTCCTCGAGCCGCCTCGGCTGGTCGTTTTAGGGGAATAATGACTTAAACGGGATAGAATGGTGGGGAAGGAAAATAAAAGAGGCTGCCCGCGGACAGCCTCTTCGGTATTTTGGCGCGGCTGAGCCGCGCGTTTGGTCTTTGATCAACTGCCGGATTCCAGGGCCGCAGCACCAGCCACGATCTCCAAAATCTCGGTCGTAATCGCCGCCTGACGAGCCTGGTTGTACTTGAGCCGCAATTCGCGGAGCAATTCGTCGGCATTTTCCGTAGCGGAGTCCATGGCAGTCATCCGTGCGCCCTGCTCACCCGCATTGGATTCCAATACCGAACGGTACAACTTGATCCGAAGGCTTTTGGGAATCAGATCGGTCAAAATTTCAGCCTGACCGGGTTCAAAGATATAATCTCCTGAACCTCCGGCAGTTTCTTCCTCACTGGCTTCCGTTTTGGGAAGCGGCAAAAACTGCTCATTGGTCCGAATCTGAAACACAACGTTCTTGAACTCGTTGTAGACCAATTCTACGTGGTCGATGGTGCCTTCTGCATACGCATCCAGTAACTGGTCGGCCACATCCTGAACGGTTTCAAAGCTCAAGCTGGCAAATACATCGTGGTTTTCGCCCCACATATTGTATCCACGACGCCGGAAGTATTCGTAGCCTTTCTTACCGATGCACAGGAGTTGGAGGGTTCCATTTTCCTTTTGCTCGGCAAATTTTTCATTGATGGTATCTTCTGCGTGGCGGGCGGCGGCGGTATTGAACGCACCACACAATCCACGGTTAGAAGTCACCACAATGACGACTACATTTTCGACCGGACGCTCCTCGGTATACGGGCTGCGGAAGTCTTCCGGGTCCACATTCGCGACGATGTCGCTCATGATTTCCTGGAGCTTGACCGCATAGGGGCGGAGCTTCACGATACGGTCCTGCGCCCGGTTCAACTTGGCAGCGGCCACCATTTTCATGGCACTGGTCATCTGCTTCGTCGTCTTGACGCTGGCAATCCGTCCTCTAATTTCCTTTAGGTTCGCCATCTCGGCTATCCTTTCTGGTTAAAATTATGCTTTATAGCTGGCAGCTACTTCCTGAGCAGCGGCTTCGATAATACTCTTATTCTCACCTTCAATTTTCTTGACCTTCAGCAGGTTATCAAGAACATTGCGGTGGTTCAATTCCAGGTTTTCAATGAAGGCAGCTTCAAACTCCTTGATTTTGTTCACCGGAACCGGATCGAGGAAACCATTGGTAGCGACGTAGATGATGGCTACCTGGTGCTCTACGCGCATCGGCGCGTACTGCTTCTGCTTCAGTACTTCTACCAGACGCTTACCACGCTCGAGGGTACGAACGGTGGTGGCATCCAGGTCGGAACCGAACTTAGCGAATGCTTCCAACTCGCGGTACTGGGCGAGGTCCAACTTCAGGGTACCAGCCACTTTCTTCATGGACTTGATCTGAGCCGATCCACCTACCCGGGATACCGAGATACCCACGTTAATGGCCGGACGTACACCAGAGTTGAAGAGGCTGGATTCCAAGAAGATCTGACCGTCGGTAATGGAAATTACGTTGGTCGGGATATAGGCGGAAACGTCACCGGCCTGGGTTTCGATAAAGGGAAGGGCCGTCAAGGAACCACCACCTTTAACGATACTCTTGTAAGAGTCGGGGAGGTCGTTCATGTTGGCTGCGATGTCATCATTTTCGATGATCTTGGCCGCACGCTCGAGGAGACGGGAGTGCAGGTAGAATACGTCACCCGGGTAGGCCTCACGACCAGGAGGACGACGGAGCAGCAGGGATACCTCACGGTAAGCTACTGCCTGCTTGGACAGGTCATCATAGATCACCAAAGCGTGGCGTCCGGAGTCGCGGAAGAATTCTCCGATGGCAGCCCCTGCAAAGGGAGCGAAGAACTGAAGCGGAGCCGGAGCGGCAGCCGGAGCGGAAACGATGACGGTGTAATCCATGGCACCGTGCTTTTCCAAAGCGGCCTGTACCTGGGCAACGGTCGTACCTTTCTGGCCGATGGCCACATAGATACAGAAGACCGGCTCACCCTTTTCGTAGAACTCGCGCTGGTTGATGATCGTATCGAGGGCCACAGCGGTTTTACCGGTCTGGCGGTCTCCAATGATCAATTCCCGCTGGCCACGGCCAATCGGAATCATGGCGTCGATGGCCTTGAGTCCGGTCTGAAGCGGCTCAGCTACGGGCTGACGGTAGATTACCCCGGGAGCTTTGCGCTCAAACGGAGACTCAAAGAAAGGACCTTCGATCGGACCTTTTCCGTCGATGGCTTCACCAAGCGGGTTGATCACCCGGCCGATCATCTTTTCGCTCACGGGGAGAGAGGCAATCTGACCGGTACGCTTGACGGTGTCGCCTTCTTTAATTCCTTCGGAGGAACCGAACAGTACGGCTCCAACGTTGTCCTCTTCCAGGTTCAGGACCATGCCTTTGAGGCCCGTACCGAACTCAACGAGTTCACCAGCCTGAACCTTGGAAAGGCCATATATACGTGCAATACCGTCACCAATCTGGAGTACGGTACCAACTTGTTCCAGCTCAGTTTCAGATTTGAAGTTGCTCAACTGCTGGCGCAGGATCGCGGAGACTTCATCTGGTCTTACTTCTACCATGGATTTATATTATTTGACGTACGGATTATTCTTAAATTCTTGTTGGAGTTCCCGCAAGCGGGTGGCGATGGAGCCGTCAAACAGACGGTCACCCACGAGGAGACGGAAGCCCCCGATCAATTCGGGATCCACTTCTTCGGTCAGACGGAAATCGGTCTTCAGTTCGGACTTGACCAGGTCGATGATGGCCTGGCGCTGTTCGGGCTGAAGGGGAGTCGCGCTGACGATCTTTCCGCGGATGATATTGTGCCGCTTGTCGTAGAGGGCGAGGTAGCGCTGGGCAATGTCGTGGAGATATTTTTCCCGGTGCTTACGAAGGATGATTTCCAGCAAATTGGCGGTCACCTCGGAGAGCTTGCCTTCGAAGATTTGGCGGATGATGGCCTTCTTCTTGCCTACGTGGACAATCGGACTGGACAGCAGCAGACGAAAATCGCGGTTCTGCATGCAGACGCTATCGATCAGGATAAAATCATCACGCACTGCATCCACCTGCTTGAGTTCTACTGCAAGCTCGTAGATGGATTTGGCGTAACGATCACCCAGACGAATTTCAATCATGACGTCTCCTTAGTTTAAGTGGAGTTCCTTGACAAGTTTCTCGACCACTTCTTTCTGGGCGGCCGGATTGGAAAGTTCCTGACGGAGGACTTTCTCGGCGATTTCGAGGGAGAGGGCACCGACTTGATTCTTGATCTCGGTCAGGGCCGCACGCTTTTCACCTTGAATCTGCTCACGGGCATTTTCAACGATCCGCGTAGCTTCTTTCTCCGCTTCGTCCTTCGCATCCTTGATCATTTTTTCCTTCATCTCCCGGGCTTCCTTCAGCAGCTCGTCGCGCTCGGCGCGCGCTTCGGCCAGCAGGCGTTCGTTGTCCGCCTGAAGGTTCGACATCTCTTCCCGGGCCTTCTTGGCTTCGTCAAGGGCGTTCTGGATGCTTTCCTCACGGTCTTTGATGCCTTTCATGATCGGCTTCCAAGCGAACCTGGAGAGCAGGAACAGGAGGATCACGAAGATCAACAGCGACCAGAAAAAGAGACCTAACTGTGGTATGAGGATTTCCATGTCTTATATCAAAAGTTTCAATGCTCTAAGTTGGGATTGGAGCGGCGCCGGGGCATTCCCCCGGCGCGTTTCCAATGTGTTTTTAATCGGTTGGGGATTAGCCCAATACTGCGAGGAGGCAGATAACCTCAGCAAACAGACATACACCCTCGATGAAGGCCGCGGTAAGGATCATGTTACCACGGATGTCGTTGCTGGCGCTGGGTTGACGCGCAATGGATTCAACTGCTTTTCCTGCGAGCTGGCCAATGCCGAGGCCTGCACCAATAGCGGCGAGACCTGCACCGATTCCAATACCTGCAATAGCTTCCATGTGAGTATTGTTTAAGATTAAAAAGAATAATTATCAATGATGGTCGTCGTGACCATGCGTTTCCATAGACTGACCGATGAAGACCGCAGTCAACATCGCAAATACAAATGCCTGTACAGCTGCTACAATGATCTCAACGCCCATGATGAACAGGCCAAAGAGAAGTGACAGCGGCGTGATCGACCAACCTCCAACGGCGTTGTGGCCCATGTCTCCGAGGATAAAGATCAGGGAGATGAGGGACAGCACCATGAAGTGACCTGCCGAGATGTTTGCGAACAAACGAATGGCGAGGGCGGCCGGCTTGGTGAGCAAGCTGAGCAATTCTACCACGAGCATGAGCGGCTTCACGGGAAGCGGCACACCCGGGAACCAGAAAATGTGGCCCCAGAAATCGGCGGTAGAGTAGCGGAGGATGTACAGGAAGGAGATCGCCGACAGCATGACGGTGATCGTGGTGTTCCCAGCAATGTTCGAGTTAAATGGAGTCAAACCGAAGAGGTTCGAAATCCAGATAAAAAAGAACAGTGTCAGGAGGTAAGGCATGAAGCGATCGTGCTTGCCGTGGAGGAAGGGCTTCGCCACTTCGTCCCGGACAAAGATCACCAGCGGCTCCATAAAGGACTGAACGCCTTTGGGGGCCTTGCCTTCATTCTTTTTGTAGCCCTTGGCTGCGGCCCGGAAGATGAAGAACATAAAAATGGCCACCAAGAGAATCTGGAGGCCGGTTTTGGTCATGGAGAAATCGTAGACCGACGAAGCCGCAGCTTTGTAGACTTTGAATTCATTGACCGTTGTTTTGTTCTCTTCTTCGTCCCGCTCCACGTACTTGGTATGCGTGACCACAAATTTGGGGTCGGCTTCCAGTTCGTGAATCTCATGGGCGACTTCAGGTGCTACTTCTTCAGGCTTACCCTTGATCACATATTCGGACTCGATTTCTTTGCTGGCTACTTTGTACACCTTGTCGTGGTGGACGATGTAGTTCGCTTCCTCTTCCAATGCGTGGGTATTGGCGAAGAATTTCAAGCCTTCCTCCGCATCATACAGCAACCAGGGTAGGTGCAGGGCCACGGCCGTTTCTCCGACATCGAAGAAATGCCAGTCGTGGGTGTCCATGATGTGGTGGATAATGATGTCGGCGACTTCCTCTTCGTGGTGTGAGCTGTGGTGCTCTCCCTCTTCGCCGTGCTCTCCACTGGCAAAGGTGAAAGGTGTAATCAAACCGAATATGACGAGGAGTATGAGTGCCCGTTTGAGCATATCTGAAGTTTTAATTCGCGCGTGGTTCTTCTTTTTCATCCCGCTTTCCTTCTGATTTTTCGGCGCGCAAATTAGTCATAAGAGTAACAACCTCAAAGCCGGTAAAAATAAAATAACATAAAAAATATGTGAGGACGTAGTGCGTTGCGAAATCCTTGAATTTCAGGGCTATGATCGAGATGGAAATGATGCCGAGAAACATCTTGACCATCATGCCCCCCATGATGAATCCGGTGAACTGCTGGATACGGGCCTGGATGCCCTTGAAGATGATGGCGTAGGAGGCCGCGGTACTCAGTCCCGCGAGTGCAATCCCACCGATGATATATGGCATCGCCCCGGCCGGATAGAGACTTTCACCGATGAGAAATGCCACCAGTGAAAGGGCTGCGGCTGAGGCGATGCAAATCGTTGCAAACTTTGTGATAGACACCTTATTTCTTTGAGATTCTGTTGACCTCTACAAGGAGGTAGACAATCCCGAGAACCACGCCCAGCAAGGCCAGGACAGCGGTCCAGATGGGTTTTTCATTTTCCGAGCGACCATCCAGATAGTTTCCCAGGAACGCAAAGCCACCGATGATGATGACCAATTGAAAGCCCAGGGAACTGAACCGGATCCAGTCAGACTGCGGTCTTGGCGGCTTCTTGCTCATTGACCCCACCCTTCTCGCTCTTACGTCCTCCAGGCGTCAAAATGCTCTTGGTGATGCTGCGACGCTTGCCATTCTCGCCACCTTTCTCGCGGACGAGCGACTCGGAATTTTGAAAGATTTCTTTTTCTGCACTCTTGGCCTCTTCGCCCATCCGGCAATTGCCGGTAAAGTCGGCTCCGATGGCCACCGAGAGCTTCTGCGTGTAGATATCGCCTTCCACCCGGGCCTTCGACTCGAGCTGAAGCAATTCGTGCACGTATACAGTCCCCTGGACCTTGCCGGAGACAATGGCGTTGCGGGCGTTGACGGTGCCTTCTACGTGGCCCCGCTCCCCGATCACCAATTTGGCGTCGCACTGGATATTGCCCATCACGTGACCTTCAATCCGGATATCACCTGCCGTATGGATTTCTCCTTTGATGACGGTGCCGTGCGAGATGGTGTTGAGGACGTTATCGTGCGCCATAACTTTTTTTCCTTTTCCGTTTGAACCTAGCATAAACCCTGTTTCCTGTTTTTATCTATCGAATCAATTAAAAAGTAATGTACTCCGTGGGATTCACGGGACTGTTGTCGTACCAAAGTTCGAAGTGTAGGTGGGTCCCCGAGGAGTTGATGCCGGTATTGCCGATGACGGCAATGGCTTCTCCTGCGAATACATAATCACCTACCTGCGGAAAGACCTTACTGTTGTGCTTGTAGAACGAAACCAGATTCTGCTGGGAATGCCAGATTCCCAGGACGTGTCCGGTGGTCTTGCTGTACTCAGAAAAAATGACCACCCCGTTGGCGATGGACTTGATCATGGCGTTTTCATCCGCGACAATGTCGATGCCATAGTGGGGCTTGTCCTGCAAGCTGAATGGATTGGTAATAATGCCCTCCAAGGGGGCGAACAAGTTTAAATAGTCCGGTAAGGTACGCGGCCCTGGCCCCTGGGCCGGAGCGGCCTCGGATGGCAGAGTGGTTGGTACGTTAATGTTGTTGGGATTCGGGTTATCAGCGGGGTCAACCATGTCGTCTTGGGTGACGGAGGGACCCTCATTGTCTTCTGCTTCGGGGGTGACCGCGGCGAACATTTCGCGATCGGCTGCGGTCGGATTGTTGTCGAGGATACGGGGCAAAGCGGTAATGATAGTATCGCTTTTTTCCACCTCCTGCTCCAACATCGAGATTTTAGATTCCAATTCCTGAAATTGCTCCCCCATCATGGCATTTTCCTCGAATCCCGGGATCATTTGGTTGATGGCGGGGATATAGAAAATGAGGATGGTGGTGAGGGCGATCAAGAGGACTGAAAAACCGGCAATGGTCAGGTAAAATGACAACGGTTTTACGGAAAAATTTCGGGACTGAGAAAGCGAATCAGAGTCGTACATGACGACCTGGTATTTCTTCGTGGCTTTCGCCTTCACATTGGCCCACCGCTCTTTTAGCATGACGCAGCTTTTCAGTATATTTGTCTGGAGTACCTTTTTTTGACACTCGCTGTTTTCAGCACTTCAGGTACTTTCAACCTACAATAAAACTTCGATAGATTGAAGTACAAAGATATATATTTTCTGGCATTCGCTTTCCTTGCAATTTGCCTCCAATCTTGCGGCGTAGAAAAGACCAATGTGGTCTCCCGCAAGTACCACAACACGACTACTTTCTTCAATTATCTCTACAACGGGGAATTGAAATGGAAAGAGGGCGTTGACCAAATCAATGCGGCATATCGCATCCCTCCGGAAGGCTATATCGATGTCATGTATTCCGGGACGGAAGAAGACGCCACGACCTACAAGGACAACTTCGAACAGGCCATCGAAAAGGCAGAGATCGCCTTACAAAAGCACAACCAGGCCGACAACAAATACCTGGACAATTGCCGCTACCTGATCGGCCGGAGCTGGTACTACAAGCGGAGCTACGTCCTCGCCATCAAGAACTTCGAGTACGTCATCAAGACCTACCCCGATTCCAAGATCATTCCCGACGTTTATCTCTGGCTCGTCAAGACGCACTACATGGACGACAACAACCTCAAGGCCCTCAAAATCCTCGAGGAGGATGTCAAAAAGCTGGACCTGGACAAACGGCAGAAAGGGGAAATGGCAATGATTCAGTCCCAAATTCTGCTGGACGAGGGACGTTACGAGCAGTTGGTACGGGTGCTGAATAAAAACAAGAAGAACATCAAGGGCAAGACCAACCGCGCCCGCGCGTACTACCTCCTGGGCCAGATTTACAGCGACCAGGGTAGCTATTCAAAGGCCTTCGAAGCATTCCGAAAGGTTACCCGGATCAATACCGACTACGAGCTGATCTTCAACGCGAAGATCCACATTGCCAAGCTCATGATCGATGAACAGGGCGGCAGCGGCGAAAGCGCCAAGCTCAACCGCTACCTCAAGAAGATGTTGCGCGACGAGAAAAACCTCGACTACCGCGACCAGATCTACTACGAGATGGCCATGCTCTACCTTCAGCAGAACCTGCTGGAAAAAGGCATCGAACACCTGAAGCTCTCCGTCGCTGCCAACACCAATAACCAGCGACAAAAGGCAATTTCTTATTACAAGATTGGTCAGATCTATTTTTACGACCTCAAAGACTTCACCAACGCCGAAGCCTATTTTGACAGCGCCTCCACCGCCATCAACAAAGACGCCCCGGAGTACGCCGAGATTTCCAATATCAGCAAGACCCTGAAAGAGTACATTGGCTATGTCAATGTGATCTCCGAGCAGGACAGCCTGTTGGCATTGTCCAAGTTGTCGGATCAGGCCCTGGAAAAGCGGGTCGATAAGATTTTGAAGGACAAGGAAGAGCGGGAAAAGGCAGAACAAGAAAAGCAACTCGAAGAATTGGACCGGCTGAACGACCCCAATTTGTTCAACAATTTAAATGACAATCGAGGGGGCCGACGTGGCGGATTCTATTTCGACAATCCAGAGTTGATCACCCAGGGAAAGGCCGAGTTTGAGCAGCGTTGGGGACGAAGGCCGAACGAGGACAACTGGCGAAGGAAAAACAAACAGGTGGCCGCCGTGGCGGAGAATACCTCCGAAGCATCCGATACCGCCGCCATCGATCCCGAAATCCTGAAGAAATACGGCTCGGAAGAAAAAGCCCGGATGATCGCCAATGTTCCCAAGACCGCGAACGAGATCGCCGAAGCCAACCAGGCCGTGGCCGAAGCCCTGTACGGATTGGGGCAGGTCTACGAGAACAAATTGACCATCCTCGACTCCGCCAAGGCCAATTACAAGAAGCTCATTCGGCGGTACCCCGACAACGAGTACGCCCTCCGGGCGCGCTACGCGATGTACCGCATCTACAAGGACAAGATCCAGGACGAGCTGCGCGCGGCAGATTACGAAGCCGAAATTTGCGGCAAGTACCCGGAAAGCCGGTACTGCAAGATCATCAAGAATGGCGCCGCCGGTGCCGCCGAACTCGATCAGCAGTTCACCGACTTCATGAGTGCCTACGACGCCCTCCTCGTCACCTACAACAGCGGCGATTATTCTACCTGCGTCGACTTCTCCGGCTTTATTTCCTCCCGCTTCCCCACCCAACCCGGACTCGCCGAAGTCTACTATATCAAGGGGAAATCCTACGGCTTTGCCGGCCAAAAGGACAGCCTGAAATCGGTCTACGAGTACATCGTCCAGAACTATCCGGACTCCGACGTGACCCCCGAAGTCCGTCGCACCCTCGCTTTCCTCAGCGGTAAGGCTCCAGGTGACAAACCGGGAGACAATGGAAACGGTGGGCCGCCCTCCAGCGAAGACTTCTTCAGCGACGCGAACAACCCCGCCTACAAG
This sequence comes from uncultured bacterium, assembly GCA_963923035.1. GTDB lineage: Bacteria > Bacteroidota > Bacteroidia > J057 > JADKCL01 > CAWUKT01. The sequence continues at coordinate 38,755 of CAWUKT010000041.1, read as the reverse complement.
GGCTTCACCACGGACCGCCGTCCGCAGGAAAAGGTCTACATCGTCATGTTGCTGGACCGCAGCAAGATCAAATCTAATGAATTGCAGCAGAAGTTGAACGATTATAACCGGGGCGCATTCCCCGAGCGGCGCCTGAATGTGAGCGTCTTCCTCTACAAAGGAAAATACCACCTGCCCTATATCAGCCAGTTCAACGACGAGCAGGAGGCCCTTTCCTACATCACCAACTTGTCCAAGGAACCGGATATTGGCGGCTTGTTTGGAGGGAAAAATGAGAAAATCGTATTCATCACACCCAAGAATTTCCGGACGGCTTACGGGAAAAAACGTTTCGAAGATTACTTTATTTACTACGAAAACGTAGTTTTGAAAGAATTGAAAAACAACTGATCGAAACGTGATTGTAGAATCTGCTCCGAAAGTCGAAGCCAAGTTTATCCAGGCTACTCCCAAAGGTCCCCGCCGCGTGCGCCGGATCATGCGGGGGATTGTATTGGGCGTTGCGGGGGGCATTCTCCTGGCCGTGGGGCTATTTGTGACCTCGGTCATCAACAACCTCCCTCCGATGGAGGTGATCGAAAACCCCCAAACCGACCTCAGTACGCAGATTTATACCGCCGACGGCAAGCTCATTCGGAGCCTTTACAGCCAGGAACACCGGATCAGCGTCAAGCTCACCGAAATTTCCCCCCATATCCTCAACGCCCTCATCGCCATTGAGGACATTCGCTTTTACCAGCATTCCGGCATTGACCCCAAGGCCTTCCCCGCCATCTTCAAAGATGTTCTGCAAGGCAAGCGCGCCCGCGGGGGCTCGACCATTACCATGCAGTTGTCGCGGAACCTCTACGACCAGATTGGACGCGAACGGAGCGTGGTGCGGAAATTGAAGGAAATGATCGTTTCGGTGGTATTGGAGAAAAACTTTACCAAGGAAGAGATCATCGCGGCCTATTTGAATACGGTTTCGTTTGTGGGAAATACGTACGGGGTGGAAAATGGCGCGCAGGAATACTTCCGGAAGCCGGCCTCAACGCTTGAAATCCACGAAGCAGCCCTGCTCGTGGCCCTTTTGAAGGGCACCAACGAATACAACCCCCGCAAATATCCCGACCGCGCCAAGACCCGCCGCAATGAAATCCTCAACAAGATGGAGGAATACGGCTTCATCGACGATGAATACGACGTGGCGGAATTGAAGAAACGGCCATTGGGCATCAAGGAAAAAAGCGATTACCGCGATCTGGGAACCGCGCCTTACTTCACCGAGCACCTCCGCCTCTGGCTACGGGATTGGTGCAAAGCCAATGGCTACGACCTCTACAAGGATGGTCTGAAGGTCTATACGACCATCGACAGCCGGATGCAGGCCCACGCCGAAGAGTCCGTGAAGGAGCACCTCGGCGAATTGCAGGAGATTTTCGATGACCACATCGAAGGCCGCGAGCCCTGGCGCAAGGACACCACGTTCCTCTACCGCGCCATGCGGAAGTCCTACCGGTACATCGACGCGAAACGCCGCGGCAAGAACCGCGACCAAATCCTCGACGAGTTCAAAACGCCCGTCCCCATGGACGTCTTCAGTTGGAACGGCGAAATCCGCGATACGATGATGACGCCTTGGGACTCCCTGAAATACTACGCCCGTTTCCTCGAAACCGGCTTCATGGCCATGGACCCCTCCAACGGCCACATCAAGGTCTGGGTCGGCGGCATCAGCCACAAATATTTCAAGTACGACCACGTTTTCAAGGGAAAACGACAGGTGGGCTCGACCTTCAAGCCCTTTGTCTACGCCGCTGCCTTCGACAACGGCCTCACCCCTTGCGACCTCGAATTGAACCAACCCGTCTTCTTCTACAACAACCGCGGAGAGATGATCTGGTCGCCCAAGAACTCCGATGGCAAAATCGGCGGTTATATGACCCTGCGACGGGGCTTGGCGACGTCTACGAACATGATCACCGCCCGCATCATGAAGCGGATCGGACCGAATATCGTCTGTGAATGGGCCCGCAAAATGGGCATTCAGACCCCGCTGGAATGTGTGCCGTCGCTGGCACTTGGGACCACGGACCTGAGTGTATTCGAGTTGACCGGGGCCTATTGTACCTTCGTCAACCGGGGCATTTGGAACCGCCCCATGTTTGTGACGCGGATCGAAGACCAAAACGGCAACGTCATTGCCGAATTCAATACGGAAAGCCAGGAGGCGCTCGACGAGAACAACGCCTTCATGATGGTGAACATGCTGCGGGGCGTTGTGGATGAGCCGGGGGGTACCGCCGGACGTCTGCGCTTCCGCCACAAGATCAAGGCGCCGATCGGCGGCAAAACGGGAACCACGCAGAACCAATCGGACGGTTGGTTCATGGGGGTGACGCCCTACCTGGTAGGCGGGACCTGGGTCGGTTGTTCCGACCGGACCATGCGCTTCCGGAGCCTGCTCTACGGCCAGGGTGCCAGCATGGCGCTGCCCGTGTTTGGTAAATTTATGTCCAAGGTCTACGCTGACAGCGTGCTGGCCGTCCCGCAGGATAACTTTCCGAAGCCGGAAGGGTTTGACATTGAGCTGGACTGCGAAAAGTACGAATATGACCGGGGCGAAAGCATTTGGAGCGATAGCCTCAGCCCAGCTTTTGAGTCGATCATGGACATAGAAAATGAGTTCTGACCCCCAACACCTTTCTCCCCAACAACAACTCAAACTGATCCCCGAAAATCCGGGGGTCTACCGCTTCTATGACAAGCGGGGCAAGCTCCTGTACATCGGAAAGGCCAAAAACCTCCGCAATCGGGTCCGGAGTTATTTTGCCGCGGGCCGCGGCCACAGCTACCGGATCTCCACAATGGCCTCCAAGATCCACAACATCCAGTACACCATCACCAACAGCGAGGTGGAGGCCCTGACGCTGGAGAACAACCTCATCAAGGAGTATCAGCCCAAGTACAATATCATGCTGAAGGATGGGAAGACCTATCCTTATATCTGCATCAAGAAGGAACGTTTTCCCCGCGTTTTCCCCACCCGCACCCGCATCCAGGACGGAAGCGAGTACTACGGCCCGTTTACCTCTGTCACCACCATGAATTCCTTCCTGGAACTCATTCGGCAGAACTATAAACTCCGCACCTGCAATTACCACCTAAGCAAGGAAAATATCGCCGCCGAGAAGTTCCGGATTTGCCTGGAATTCCAGATTGGGAACTGTTTGGGGCCTTGCGAAGGGCTTTTTCCGGAAGAAGAATACAACCGCAACATCGAAGCGATCCGCAAGATTTTGAAGGGGAAGATGAAGCCGTTGTTGGATCAATTGGAGGGAGAAATGAAAGAGGCGGCGGAACAAATGGAGTTTGAAAAGGCGCAGGAACTGAAACAGCGGTGGGAGAAAATTCGGGTATACAAGCGGCGGAATACGATTACCTCGGAGCGACTGCCTGATTTGGAGGTCTTGACGGTCGATCGGCTGAATGACCTCGCCATCATCAACCATTTCAAGGTGGTCGATGGCGCCATCATTTCCACCCACACCTACGAACTCCGAACCAAGAACCAGGAAACGGATGAAGAACTCCTGTTGGCAACGTTTGAGCGGTTGGCGGGAGAATACGACGATCTCAGCCACGAGATTCTCACCAATGTCGAGTTCAAGCTGGAAGAAGGCATCTGGCCCGATTTTAAAATCCGAGTGCCACAGCGGGGCGACAAACGGAAATTGGTGGACCTTTCGCTGAAGAATTGCCGGGTCTTGTTGGAAGAAAAGGTCTGGAAGCAAAATTTCCGGAAGAATCCCAAGGAACCCATTCTGGAGCAATTGCAGGCCGATTTGCATTTGCCCACCCTCCCCCGCCACATCGAATGCTTCGACAACTCGAATACGCAGGGGCACCAGCCGGTGGCGTCGATGGTCATCTTTCGGGATGGCAAGCCGGCCAAGAAGGAATACCGCCATTTCAAGATCAAAACGGTGGAAGGCCCCAACGACTTTGCTTCCATGACGGAGATCGTCTACCGCCGCTATAAGCGGCTCCTGGACGAAGAACAAGGTCTTCCCGACCTCGTGGTCATTGATGGTGGCAAAGGCCAGCTGAGTAGCGCCGCCAAGTCCCTGGCGGACCTGAATTTGATCGGCAAGGTGCCGATCATCGGGATTGCGAAGAAACTCGAGGAAATCTACAACCTGAACGATCCGATTCCGCTGCACCTCGACAAGCGTTCGACCTCCCTCAAGCTCATCCAGCAACTTCGGAATGAAGCCCACCGGTTCGCCATTACTTTCCACCGCGATCTGCGCAGCAAAGAAACGTTTCAGAGCCGCTTGGGTCAGTTGAGTGGGATTGGAAAAACAACCGAGAAAAAGCTGTTGAACCATTTCCGATCCGTCAAGAAGATACGCGCGGCTTCGGAAGAAGAATTGGCGTCGGTCATCGGGGCCGCCCGGGCCCGTATCATTGTGGCTGCCCGCGAAAGCGGGGAACTCTAACCTATTTCTCCTCCATCAACCATTTGTATTCCTCCAGCAAATCCACCGTCTTGTCCACCAATTCGTAATAGTTTTCCATGTGCCGATTGAACAGCGCAATGAAAACGATGTCCGCCTCGGGTGCCGCAATGAACAGCGATTCAAAGCCGCCCTGAGAGCCCGTATGGTGGATGATTTCGACGCTGAGGTCCTTGAAGGGATAGACCAGGGTCATTTGGCCGAGGAACCATGAATACCCCATGAACGGCTCGTAAGGCGCCGACCAGGTCTCCGGCCGGTGAAGCGTACGGGAAGCCCGAATCAATTCAGGCCCCAGAAAGGCGTGGTTGTGAATGGCCAATTCATACTTGGCCAGGTCGGTGACGCTGGACCAAACGCCGCCGTTCCCGGCGGCTGGAAAGGCGACGAATTCGCCATAGTCGTATTCGATGAAAGGGCTGTCCGGAAGCGTATCCTTGCGCTGGTAGCCGTGCGCCACCCCTGAGGAGGGGTGGGGACCATCGGTGATGTCACTTTGGTCCATCCCGCTGGGCTCAAAGATATTTTCCCGCACAAAATCCTGCCACGGCATTCCACTTACCTGCTCCACGATCAAGGCCAGTCCATTGAAGGACGGATTCAGGTAATCCCATTGGCTGCCGGGGACAAACTTGAGGGTGTCCACTTGCTTCATGGGGGCCCAGTTGCCTGGGTCCTCGGCGGTCATGAAAAACTTGGGATTGGTTTTCAGACCCCGCACATCCGGCATGCCGGAAGAATGCGTCATGAGATGCTCGAGGGTAATCAGACCGGCCAGGGAATCGTGCTTAAAATCCGGGAAGAACTTGTTCAGAGGATCGTCCAGTTCCAACATCCCCCGTTCCTGCAGGATGAGGATCGCATAGGCCACAAAGGTCTTGGAGATCGATCCAATATTGAACAGGGTGTTTCCGGTGATTTTCTCTCTCGTTTCCAAATCCGCTAACCCAAAGCTTTCCTGCACGATGACCTTTTCTCCCTGCTGCAACAAAATCGCTCCCCCCGGTTCACCGTCCTTGAACGAAGGCGCATAAAGCGCAGTCAATTTTGATTCCAGCCCTTGGGAATTTGTTTGCGCACCCAAGAAGCCGATTAACCCACAAAAGCAGGCCAAAAGAAAAGACTTCAACATGGAGAAAAATTAGAGGGTCAAAACAAAAAACCGGGAAGCGAGGCTTCCCGGTAATATAAAAACTCAAATGTTTTCAGAATTAGTAGCTCCACAGGTGATGCTCAAACTCGACCAGCTGGTTGCGGCGGAAGTCGGCGTCTTCAAGACGACGGACAGAGCTACCAGATACGTCAAGGATGTAGCTGTGGAAAAGGCGCAGTTCAAAGATTTCACGCATGTTGCGGTATTCCGCATCGTTAAACTTATTCTTCCATTGGGTGTCTTCGAGTACATCTAAAAGGTCGCTGTACTTGAAGCAGACGAAGTTCTGATCGGGAAGCGTTTCTCCCGGATCGATCCACACAAGACGGATATACTGGATATCGTAGACCATGTCGGAGCGGTTCTTGTCGAAGATCCGGTCTTCAATGAACTCCAGTACGGTTTCGTAGGGAGAGATGTCAAAATCACCTCCGTCAGGAGCAGCGTCAGAACCTTCCAATGCGAAAGGATCGGAGTCGCCTTCTCCACCGAAATCGTCACCAAAGTCATCGTCGAAACCGAAGTCATCTCCGCCGAATTCACCACCGGCATCAAAGTCATCGAATCCTCCGTCGTCTTCGTAGAAATCGTCACCACCGCCGGTTCCTTCAATCTTCTGAGCAATCTTCACTACGTCTTCGTAGGTGAGAGACTTGTTCAAGCTATCGGGATCGTAGGCGAGGTACTTACCAGACTTCAAACCATTGATAAGAGCCACAACAATACCTTGGGTCTCACCGTGGTCAGGAGAAGCATAAAGACTGGGAAGTTCAGAATAAGTCAAGGGTTCATTGATCTTTTCCAGGAGATCAATCCGGTTCGTCACTTTCCGCCGCCAGAAGTGATCATCTTTCCGAGGGGGAATCCGGGCACCAGGAATCTGGCCCGCAACCTCGAAGATCATGCCTCCCAGGAAAATGAATAATGCAATGAATGCTACCTTTTTCATGATAAATGAGCGTGTTTCTTACTTAATAACTGCGCCAATGAACAGATCACGTTCTCCGAAGTTCTCTTCCACTTTTGCATTCTGGAAATTGATACGGAAAACCTTATCGATCTTAAAGTAAATCTTCGTTCCAGGGCCGTCAGACTTCAATTTGTTACCGAGCGGTACCGGAATACCCTTCTCAGCATTTTTACCGTTACCGGAGTAGACACCAGCGTTGGTCGGGGCACCCAAGGAGCGGGCAACCTTCAGCTCAACTTTGTTGATGGCATACCGGGCATCACGGGGAAGCGCGGCTTTAAAATCGCTATCGGCCTTGAGGCGGATAAGGCAACGGGACTTCTTGCTGATGGGCTGAGCACCGTTGGAGACCTTACCGTTGACCACCAATTCGATGGAGGGCTTCGGCGGCTTGATAACGTTGTACTTCACGTCGTCGATCTTGATGGTCTGACCGTTGGTGACGGAGGAAACGCCGAGCACACAGGTACGACCAGTCGGGACGATGGTTACTTTCTTCTTATCGTTGGAGGAAGGAATGGCTTTACCTTTGCTAACGGAAAACTTGGGGCTGTACAGGTCGCCCAAAGCCGGAACGTCTACGTTGATGGTGTTACCACACTTGTAGTAGAGGTTCTGAACCGAAGCGGAGGTAATCACTACTTCCGGCTTACGAACGGTGAATTCACCATTCAGAGTAAGTTCTTTCTTGTTGCCGTAGGCATCCGGGATGACTGCTTTAGCAGAGTAAGAGGCAGTTTTCTCGTTGGCACCTTTGGCGAAACCACCCTGGGCGTTGATGCTCATGATAGCCGCGTAACCACCGTCGGTGGTCTGGATGCTACCACTACCGCTAAACTCAGGAACTGCTTCCTTAGAGGTGGCGGAAACGTACAGTTTGGTTTCAAACTTCATACCGGCAGCTACGATCCGGGAAACCGGAGCGTCAACCAGGATGAGGGAGTCAATCTTAAAGGTTACCGCGCCGAGGCGGGCCTTGATGAGGTTCAGGATTTCGGAGTGAACTTCCTGGACGTCCAGCTTGAACTTCTCCAGCATGGCGAGGTCAGCGATGACCGGCTTGCCGTGGAAGGTGTGGTATTCCCAAGTTTCTTTCTCGGGATCTTCTGCGAGGGGACGGAAGTCGGTGAAATCAGCGTTGGGACCAACCAACTCTTTCTCTTTCACGTAATCGTTTGCCCAGGCAACATATCCGTTGAGTTCTTGCCGAAGGTCGTTAGCAGCACCTTTACCGCGACCATTGTTAGCGCCATCGCCTCCAGGTCCCATCCAGTACTGATAGTTCGATTCGGTTTCTTTCTTGTTCTTGATTTCTCCGTCTTCTTGCTTTTCACCAATCTCTTCCATCTTCTCAATGTGAGCGTTGATTCCACCAACAACTCCATTGACTTTCATTTCGACTTCAGAAACGATGTCCTTCAGGGAGGCGTTCTTCATGTTGCCCGTGCTGATTTCATCGTCGATTTTGGCGAGGATACCTTCTTTGGTGTCTTGGTTCTTCTCAGCAAAAGACATTGCTGATTCGGCCAAAGAATCCCGAAGGCTCTGGAAGGCATCGAGTATCTCCGCGCTTACGTTCAACGCGAGAAGCGCTGTAAGCACCAGATACATCATGTTGATCATTTTTTGACGAGGAGATAAATTTCCACCAGCCATAGTATTATTCCTTTTTGGTTATGGTGAAAAAATATTAACCCTGGTTCCCGCGGCCCATAGCAGAAAGCATTCCGCCGTAGACAGCGTTCAGATCACGAAGGTTTTTGGTGAGGGATGCGACTTCCTGACGGTAGGCTTCAGCGTCCTTGGATGCTTCAACCATGTTGCTCATGGCATTGCCAAGGCTATCGTAGAAGTTGTTGATGGTCTTGATATGCGCCTGAGCGTCGTTCAATTCCATTTCGTAGACAGCGTTCAGGGAAGAAAGGTTCTTCGTGACGCGCTGTACTTCTTCGTGATAAGCGTGGGCCTGCTCAGCAGCACCACCAACAGAGCTGGACAGGCTGTTCATAGCGCTGACCGTGTTGGAGTAGCCTTCGTTCAGTTCTCCCATTTTGCCGGTAGCGCTGCGCACGGACTCGGCATATTCGTTGGTGGCAACGGAGGCATCAGAGATTTCGTTGAGCTTGTCAACGTTCGTCTTGAGGCCGGTGATGGAGCCACTCAGGTTTTCGAACAGTTCGGGGGTGAAATCAATTCCTTTGAGACCTTTGTCAGTGATGGAGAGGGCTTCGCCGGGGCTAATACCTTCTTCGTCTTCTTCTTCATGCTCAGGGAGGAATACGTCCTCAGAGGACTCAGCCAGTTCGGGATATACACGGGTCCAGTCCAGTTCTTCGTGCAGCGGTTCAAAGGCAGAGATAAAGAATACAATTACCTCAGTACCCATCCCAGCGATCAACATCTCACTAGCAAAGGGCCAGTGCATGATCTTAAAGAGGGCCCCGCAGATTACGACGGCTGCGCCGATACCGTAGAGATACTTCAAGAAGATCTTGAAGCCCCGCGATTCCATAAAGCTTTTTTTCCTAGCCATTAGTTACTTCTCCTTAAAAGTTAATGAATACTATCAGTTACGATTTAATACCGATTATAATTTCAGAATACCCTTAGCGGTGTGTGGGTCAATTTTGGATTGTGGAGGTGCGCTACCCTAGAAGGCAGCGGCACCGGAGCGACCGATCTGCGTAACGACGCAGCGGAATCCTACGAAGGACTTGGTGGTATCGGTGTACTCGTAGGTACGAGTGCCACAGGACAGGAAGTAACCAATGTCCTTCCAAGAACCACCACGGATAACCTTACGGATGTTGGCGCCACCAGGAATACGGTCCTGAGAACGGTAGCGCGGGTCGCGGTAGACGGGGTTCAGGTCGTGGGAATATACGTAGCCAGACTCTTCGAAGTCATCTTCGCACCACTCGGCAACGTTGCCAGGCATACACCAGAGACCGTAGTCGTTGGGCCAGTAGCTACGTACCGGGCAGGTGTATTCGAAGTTGTCGGCGATATAGTCGCCCCGACCAGGCTTAAAGTTGGCGAGGAAACAGCCCTTAGAGTTACGGATATAAGGACCTTCCCACGGATAGATCTTGTGCTCGTAACCACCACGGGAAGCGTATTCCCACTCAGCTTCGGTGGGGAGGCGGAAACGGGGCATCGGCGGCATCTCAATGGATTCGCGGTAGAGGTTGTAGTGAGCGGTCCGCCAGCGGCAGAATTCGCTTGCTGCATACCAGTTCACACCAACGACGGGATAGTCGTCAAATGCGGGATGCCAGTAATAGTTTTCGGTGAGGGGTTCGTTGTAAGCAAATACAAAATCCCGCATCCACACGGCGGTGTCGGGGTATACCAACTGAGCAACGTTGGCCGGGAGGGTATCCATGGCCATCTCAATAAATTGACGGTACTCGTTGTTGGTGATCTCAGTGTCATCCATGTAGAAAGCACTGATGGTGATCTGCTTGTTGTGAGCGACCTGGGAGTAGTTGACGTCCTGGTCGTTCTGTCCGAGGTGAAAGCTACCCGGAGGAATCAGCACCATACCGTAGGGAGTGGGTTGGTCCCACTCGGGACGGTCCATCACACCTGTCAGTTCTCCGTTCTTACCGGTCTCCTTACCGCCGAACAGACCACAGCCGCTCATGATAACAGCCAGTGCGATGAATGCGAGGAATAATCTTTTCATAGCAGACTAATTCTAAATATTATGCAATCCAAAATGCGCCTAGTGTTTTCAAATCTACTAATTGTCGTTCAACTTTCAAATAATATGTTACCGCCTAATGAGGTCCAACGACAAATTATGAAAACGGTTTTAGGCCTCTTTTAATACAATACTTTTTGGTTACAGCTTTTTGGTTTTTTCATTAATTCCTATCAAAAAACCCGATTAAATATTGTTCAGATACTTAGTACGGGTACCACGCTCGGGCGGTCCAATCTTGAACTTGGACGGGAACGTGTAGGAAACAATCAGCTCGTGTGAGCCAGTGGTGAAGCTCCCCAATCCGGAAGTGGTGTAGTCATAGGCATACGCCACGAACAGATAGGAAGAAGCGTTGAAGCCGACGATGCCCGTGAAGGAATCGTTCCAGCGGTGAGAAACACCGAAGACCATCGGGCTGACATACAAGTTCGCATTCAGGTCGAACTGGGTCAGCGGACCGGCCATCCGGAAGTTGGCACTCGGAGAGAGCGTCACCCGGGTACTCAGATCGATGGAACCGCCAATCATGGCGTTGATTCCGCGATCAAGCGTACTCTGGTTGGTCCCACCGGCCGTCAGGCCATCGAGGGAAGGCTCCAATATATGGGCCACGGAGGCACCAAAATAAAAAGCGTCTTGAGGGTAGGACCCGCCAAGACTTGCGTTTTTTCGATTGATATGGAAATAAATTCCCGCATCCAGGTCAGGAACCAAGGCGGAAGTAGCAGTCAACGGCAACGTGGGATCAATCCCGTTGTCTTGATTGTAGCGCCAATCTCCACTCAGCTGTTTCTGATAAATTCCACCTCCGACACCTATGTTCAGGTGGGTCCGGTTGGAAAAATTCAGGTGGTAAGCGTAGGACCCCTTCAGGCCCATCGTACGGAAGGCGCCCAACTGGTCGCCTACAATGTACGCCCCAACGCCACCATGTAGCTGTTTGACGTAACCGTTGATACTGGTTGTGGCGGTCCGGGGTGCCCCCTCGATGCCCACCCACTGGGCGCGGCCCAATCCAGTAATGTTCGTGGCCCGCAAGGCACCCGCATACGCCGGGTTCAATACGTAACGATTGAACATATACATAGAAAATTGGGCATCCTGCTGTGCTTTCACAGCCGGGACGAACAAGATCGCCAGGAAGATTCCAATGATTAAGCTCCTCATGAATGCTTTGAATAGATTCAGGGAATGAATTTGAGAATATTTATTTAAAGAAACAAATTTTTTGCGCCGCATGGAGCCCCCCTGAGTGAGCCCTCCGTGCCTCAAAAAACCGCCCATACTCGCTATCAAGACCTGTTTTCAGCCAATGTCCGAATCTATAATCCAGACGACTCACTTGGCGTTTCCCTTCAGGTAATCTTCGATCGCCGCCGTCATCGACGGCATATTCGGTTTCGGGGCCTGGATATTGACAACCAAGCCCGCATCCAACGCCGCCTTCGCCGTGGTGGGTCCAAACACAGCGATCACCGTATCATTTTGCTTAAAGTCAGGGAAGTTCTCCAACAGACTGGCCACCCCGGAAGGAGAGTAGAAGCAAATCAAATCGTATTTAACGTCCCGGAGGTCGCTCAGATCGCTCGGAACCGTATTGTAGATCACCGCCTTCGTCAGGTCGTAGTCGTTTTCTTCCATCCAATCGGTCAGGTGCCGCGTATGAATGGCGCTACAAGGAAACAAAAACTGATCGCCCTTGTGCTTTTTGACCACCTCAATCAAATCCCGGGAAGTCCGTTTTCCCACAAACAGCTTCCGCTTCCGAATGGTGATGTATTTCTGAAGGTATTTCGCGGAGGCCTCACTGACGCAGAAGTACTTCATATCTGCGGGCATCTCCACTTTCATTTCCTTCAACAATCCAAAGAAATGATCAATGGCGTATTTGCTGGTCAGGATAATTGCGGAAAAATCAAGGGCATTGATGTTCTGCTTTCGGAACTCATTCAGGGAAACACCCTGAATTTGGATGAACTTCCGAAAATCGATCTTCAGTTTCCACTTGTCAGCAAGTTTGTAATAAGGTGAGTTCTCGTCAGTCGGGGTCGGCTGAGAGATTAGAATGCTCTTTACCTTCTTCTTAGCCATTGAGAATGTTGGTCGCTCCGTTAGATTTCAGTTGATTGGCCAGCCGCTCGCCCAAGAGGCCCGCCTCATTAATATGTCCCTCAATCCGGTCCCGCAGCACTTCGGATCCATCTGTCCGCGCTACCCCTCCATGCATACTCAAAGTCTGTTCCTGTACCGTGGCCAATGCAAAAATGGGCGTTTGGCACCCTCCTTCCAACGTTCTCAACAGGGCACGCTCTGCTGTCACCGCAATTTCAGTCTCAATGTGATTCAGCAACGGGCGAATCAACTGGATGGTAGCAGCATCGTCTTCCCGGACAGTTATCGCAATAGCACCTTGCCCAACTGCGGGAGTAAACCGTTCCACACGAAGTTTCCGGCGGACCAAATGGGTCATTTCCATTCGCTTCACACCAGCATAGGCCAACAAAATCCCATCGTACTCGCCGGCTTGCATCTTCGCCACCCGGGTATCTACATTTCCCCGGATCAGCTTCACTTCACAATGCGGTAAATAGTGCCGCATGAATGCTCCGCGCCGCAAAGAAGAAGTCCCGATCACAAGTGGACGGCTAAAATTATCGAGGTCAACGTCTTCGGAATCCGACAGCAAAACGTCCCGGGGGTCTTCCCGCTTCAGAAATGCACCGATGGTCAGGCCAGCGGGCAAAACAGAAGGCAAGTCCTTCGAGCTGTGGACCACCAGGTCCACCTCATCGTTCAGCTGCGCATCATCCAGGACCTTGGTAAAGAGCCCTTTTTCGCCAATCTTGTGTAAGGGTTGATTTTGTTGGAGGTCTCCGGTAGTCTTGTACAGCAATAACTCAGATTCGATTCCTCCCTCGGCAAGCAGGTCTTTGACCCGATTTGCCTGCCACAATGCCAACTTGCTGCCTCTTGTTCCTATCCGAAGACCCATGTGTTATTTGGTTATAGGAGGATTATCCACGGTAAAATTTCGAGGGTGCAAATATACAAAAATTTCAGACCTCGTGAAAAGGAGAATAACCGGGTCATTCCAATATAAATCAGCACAATGCGTCGCAGAAAATATACCAGAATGAGACCGTACCAAATCCACAAGATTATTTGACTGGTGAAAGGGTCGACGAAAAAAATAAACGGGGCTGGCAAAAGGGGCAACAATATCATAGGAAGGGACGAAAAAATGTCCAGGTTTTGCAGCATCACCGACAACCAGCCCACCCGGTAGATGCCTCCCAGGCCATTCAAAAAGCCATATTTGAGCAAATTCAAGCCCACCAATAAGACCAGGATTCCCAGAAAGAGTTGGTAGAGAGAAAATGAACCTTCGATCAGGATATTTCGCAGGGGTCCCCGCGTCGTCAACAATCCCAGGGATTCCAGCCGCCCCGTCTGGTCCCAGAAGTAGACCAGGACCGTCAGCAGGACCGCGACCAATACCATTCGGAGGAAGTTCAGCAGCCACCGCTGCTGGGACTTCAGGAACTTGTTGTTCGCGATCAATTCCAGATAAATCTTGGTCTTCGTCAAAAACTCGAACATCACCCCGTATACCCGCGGGGTCGCCAGTTTCATCAGCAGCAGCACCATCACCGGAATCAACAGCAGCAGGAGCAACGCCAACTGGTTGGGCGAGGAGACCGCCAGGGTCCGCAATCGCTCCAACGTGGAATAGTTCCCGTACCCGCTATCCGGCCGCCCATCGTCCCGCCGCCAAAAGGCCACATTCTGCTGCAAAGGCTGTTCCTTGACCGGATACGGATTGTAAAAGGCAATGGAATCGGTGGGACGGACCGAGCGTGCCACTTGGATGCCCCGCTGCGCCAAAAAGGACTGGCTTCGGTTCGAGGGACGGAAGGGGAAATAAACGGGATCAGACGCCGGGTAGGCAAACAGGCCGTACAGGGACGATTCTACCGCGAGGCTATCGGAAAGGTATTCGCCGGACCGGGACCAGGGCGCCACGACGACCACCCGGTTCGAGGCCTCTATATAAGAAGGAGGCGTCCAGGCCTGCGGCGCATCTGCCACCTGCAAAATCACCGCCTGGCGGAAGATTCCGACAAAATGGCTGGGGTAGAGGGGATAATCCGCCCCTTTCGATCTCAGCCGGACCCGGATGACATTGCCCCGCTCCAACAAAATCGAATTCGGGATGTACAACAGATTCTCCGCGAAGGGATCCTGGGTGATCGCCAGCAAGACCTCATTGAAATAGACTTCTCCCGTCCAGGCGAGCCCCTCAAAGTACAGGTACAGGTCTTTTCCCTTCGGCAAATCCACCGTCCGCCGCACTTCAATTTCCCGTCGGTCGGAATAATTGAACGGGACGGCGTGGCGATTGCCATTGGCGTCCACCCAAATCCCCTTCAGGTCCAGGACCGGCTCGAGCGACGCGGTCAGTTCACTGCGGTAAAATGGTTGGCCCGTGAGCGTCCCGGGGACGAGGGCCACGAACAGAACCGCGCCCAAAAAGGCCAGCCAGATACGTTGTGTGAGGGAATGAGGTTGCAATGCCGCCGAATTGTTCTTTGAGGCGCAAGTTAGGCAGGAAAGCGGTCAATGTAAATGTGCAGGGGGAGAATAAACGGGAGGGAAAGCGGGAAAATGAAATCGAAGGGGAGGGAAAGGGAAACGGTCGGGAAATGGGGAGCCAAAAGCGGGAGGGCCCGGCGGCCCTCCCCTCTATATATATGGTATGTCTTACTCGTAGCTGGAAAGCCAGTCCCCGATGACATCGGGGTACTCAGCGCCTTCTTTGTCGGCGTATTTTTTCGATTCCTTGGTCGCGGCATCGTAGCTGGCCCCGTAGAGGACGTCCTGACCAGGATCGGCCACCACAATTGCAGCGAAGATGGAACCTTCATTGGTCACTTCACCTTTGGCCACCAACAAACCGCCCTGGTCTTCAAACATGGCGCCGGTCGCCAGCAGGGTAGAGTTGACTTCGCCCATGTCATATTCCAGGCGCTCCCGGAAATCATCGATTTCGTAGGCCTCGTCGTAGGCCATGTCTCCGAGCGCAGCGAGAATGGAACTCTCGCCCTCGGGCACATTGACATTGATGTCTTTGGCTTCCGGCTTGATGCGGGGAAGGGCTTCTTCTCCCCCATCGGCTTCATTGGCAGTGGTAGCAGCCGAGGTATCGGTCGCCGTCGTATCGGAATCGCCTTGGGATTCACTTTCACAGGCCAAGACAAACAGCCCCAGCACCGCAATCAATAAATACTTTTTCATGATTTCAGAGTTTGCCTTGAATATCGCACGAATTGCCCTTTTCCCCAACCCAAAACCAAAAATGCCTTTCGTTGCCTTGGGTCTTTATTCCGTCCCACCTCTCCCTCGCATTCCTTTCCGTTCCAGCCCCCTGTATTCTTCCCGTCAATTCCCCCCTCCCCGACCGGAATTAGCAATCCTCTACCCCGAATACAGTATTTTTTACGTAACTTCATCCCAGCAAGTGGGTGACAGCGCTTCGACAAAAAAGTAATAGGTTTTAGCGAAAGTTTGCATGTCGAGCAGAAAAGACTTCTTAAAGCAGTTGGCTACGGGGCTGTTGTTTACTTCTGTGTCCCAATTGGCCCCACTCGCAGCCCAAATGCCCAATTCTGAGGAGGTGGACTGGGACGAAATCCGGAAAATGTTTCGGATGAACGACGGCCAAATCTACCTCAACTCCGGCACCCTCGGCCTTATGCCCGACCCCGTCGTCGCCGAGCTGGAACGCCAGGTCAACCTCCGCGTCCGCAAAGGCAATTATATCCTGTCTCCCGACGCCGGCCTGGTCGCCGCTGAATTTCTGAGGGTGACCCCCGAGGAAATATGCATCACCCACAATACCACCGAAAGCCTCAACATCATCGCGAACGGATTGGCCCTACGGCCCCGGGATGAAGTCATCATCTCGGACCAGGAACACGTCGGCCATGCCCTCGCCTGGCTGAACCGCTCCCGTCGCGAAGGGCTCCGGATCAAGGTATTTTCGCCCGCTCCTACGGCCGAAGAGACCCTTTCCCGCATCGAAAAGCTCATTTCCCGCCGGACCCGCGTCATCGCCACGCCGCACATCACCTGCACCACCGGCCACCTGCTCCCTGTCAAAGAAATCTCTGCCCTGGCCCACCGCCACGGAGCTTGGGCCCTCGTCGACGGTGCCCACGGACCCGGCACCATCAACCTTGACCTGGAAGATATTGGATGTGACTTCTACGCCAGTTGCGGCCACAAATGGCTCTGCGGACCGGCCGGAACCGGACTCCTATATATAAAGAAGGAGCAATTGGACAATGTCGACGTCCTCTTCGCGGGCGCCTACACGGATACGGGCTGGGAATTGAGTCCGGAAAAGCAGTTGCTCGAGGGGATTCGGGAGCATGCCAATCGGTTTGCCTACGGAACCCAAAGTGCCTTTTTGCACGGAGCCCTTGCGAAGGCCATCCGGTTCATGGACGCCATTGGAATGCCGGCCGTCGAAGAACGTCTCGCATTCCTGCACCAGCACCTTCGCCAGCAATTGGAAGAAATTCCCCAGGTCAAAATTCTCACCCCAAAAGAAGCCCGTTCCCACGGAGCCATCTTATCATTTGAAATTCCCGGACTGAACGCGAAGGATATGTATGCCGATTTTGTCCGGGACCACCTCCGGGTACGCATGGTACTGGAATCCAAACTTCAGGCGATCCGGATTTCCCCCCACATTTTTACCACCACCCAAGACCTTGACCTTGTCGTCAAATCGGTCCTGCGGCAAATTGGAGGCTGATTATCCGCGCGGCGGCCGAAAGGCCTGCACCAAGTGGAAAATCGGATATACCCCCGGCACGAATTCCCACCAGCGCAGGGGAAGCAAACAGCTCTTCTGAAGAATGGGGTTTTGGGTTTGGGGCCAGGCCTGGAATTCTGGTTGGGCCGCGAAATAGGTTTCGGCCCGGCGGTTGGCATCCTGCTCGACGGGATGAAACGCATGGCGCCCGCGGCCGCGGGCACTGAACACACTCGGCAATCCAAATTTGACGAGGTACAGGGGGCCGCTCAAGCGGCTTTGCAAGCTGTGCCCGAATTCGTGCATGAACAGGTGATTGTTGACCTCCGCCGCAATCCGACGGTCGCCCAGGATCACCGTCCCAAAGCAGATTCCGCCCCAAAAGGGCGTCCCGGTATCCACTTCCAGCACCATGGTCGCATGGCCATAGTCAATTTTCCGAACCGCATAAAAGAGGATGGCCATCACGCCGACCCAGTATCCCAGCCAGGTCTGGGGCATTTCCCAGAGGTGACGCCGGAGAAGCGTTTTCGCATCTCCCCGCCAATGCAGCGCCGTGAGGCGGAGCCACAACCGAATTCTATTGTTCAATGCCTTGATGGGACCTACTGAATTGTGATGTGCTGCGAATATAGGCAAACGGAAAATGCTGGCTGGCGGACGGAGGAAAATAATCCGCGGCTTTGGTGAAACATTGGCATGGGAATTGGGGTAAATAGTGAATACGCACCAATGTAGAGGCGATATGAAACAAATCAAACTCTATCTTCCGGCCCTGATGGCCCTCCTATTGGGGGTGTTTTTCGCGTTTTCTCTCTACGGATTCGCTCCTCCTCATTCTGGGAAAGGGGGGGAACTGAGTGGAAATGAAATCAGGTGGGTAAAGGGCAAACGCCTGAGCTGGAAGGAGTTTCGGGGGCGTCCCGACCGGTTCACCCCGGCGGATGCCATGACGGAATCTGGGATCGTCTTCAATTGGAGCTGTGATTGGCGGGGATTTGATGCTGAAATCTACGCCATTTTTGACCCGGACAAATCCTGGGTCAAACGCTCCTTTGCCACCGCCTATTTGTTGAAGCATGAGCAGGCGCACTTCGACATTACCGAGATCCACGCGCGTAAGATGCGGAAGGCATTTGCAGAAGCCGGGAATGCCTGTCGCCTGGGTCGGGGCGGGATTTCCCGCATCGCCCAACGCATCTACGACGAGTCTGCCGCCATGCAGAACAAGTACGATATGGAAACCCGCCATTCCAAGGACGAACGGGCCCAATCCGAATGGGAACGTCGTATAATCAAGGACCTACGGTCTTTGGAAGCCTGGGCTGAATAGTCCATTTCCATTCCATCCACTCCATTTACTGTCGGATTACCGACACTTATTCCCATTGTGTTTCCTATTAGTCTACAACTGCAAATCGCTGTTCAACCATACAAAAACATCGACGAAGACTCCAAAAATCAAAAATTGTTAATTTAACACGAAGTCAAACCGGCCTTTGGTTTGTGTAATATTTTTCTTGCCATTGTTTTACCATTTTCACATATTCGTCACCGCATTTGATAGTTATTTCAATCTTCAATCTTAGCAGTTAGAACACTTAAAGGACTAGAAATTTTATGAAACTTAGGGTATTAACCCTGCTTACTCTTATGTTAGCAGGTGGATCAACATTGTTTGGTCAAAAGACAACTGATGCTCATTCTCACGATGGAATTATTCGTTGTTACACGCATGAACACATGGAAGAAATGCGTGCCAACAACCCCCAAATGGGAACCATTGAAGACTTCGAGAATTGGCTCGCACCAAAAGTGGAAGCCTACAAGCGCAACCCCAGCTCACGGGCGGTAACCACTATACCAATTATCTTTCACGTCATCCACAACGGCGACGCCGTTGGATCAGGTGAAAACCTCTCCGCAACTCTCGTCAACGCCCAGATCGATCAGCTCAACAATGACTTTCGTCGTATCCTCGGAACGTCTGGTTACAATACCGACTCCCGGGGTGCCGACTCTGAAATCGAATTTTGTGCTGCAACCGTAGATCCCAATGGCAACACCCTGTCAGAGCCTGGCATCGATCGGATTCAGACGACTACCAGCTCTTACAGCCGGAATGCAATTGAAGCGCTGAAGCCCTCTACCATCTGGAATCCCGATGATTATTGTAACGTTTGGGTTTGCCAGTTGTCAGGAGGTCTTTTGGGCTACGCCCAGTTCCCCAGTAACTCAGGCCTTGGTGGATTAAGCAGCAACGGAGGCTCAGCCAACACCGATGGTGTGGTTGTTTTGGCCAGTTCCGTAGGCTCCTCTGCCACTCCCAACCCTGCCGGTGGTGTATATGACGAGGGTCGTACCCTGACCCATGAAATCGGTCACTGGCTCGGCCTCCGCCACATCTGGGGCGACGCCAACTGTGGTACCGATTACTGCAACGATACGCCTACCGCTCAAGGCCCTGCCAGCGGATGTCCCAATAAAACGACCTGTGATGGTCAGCGCGACATGGTAGAGAACTACATGGACTACAGCTATGACAACTGTATGAACATCTTTACCAACGACCAAAAGGCACGTATGCAAGCTGTACTCGCAAACAGCCTTCGTCGTGACTTCTCCACTTCCAACGGCTGCGGTTCTGGCGGCGGTGGTGGCGGTGGCGGTGGTGCCACTTGCACCAGCACCATTACCTCCTTCCCTTATGCTGAAGGCTTTGAAGGTACCCTCGGTGCCTGGACCCAAGGCAGCGGTGACGACTTTGACTGGGCCCTCCGTCAAGGAACGACTCCGTCCAGCAACACTGGCCCCAATGGTGCTTCCGAAGGCAGCTCCTACATCTACGTAGAGGCTTCCAGCCCGAACTACCCCTCTAAAGTTACCATTCTGAACAGCCCCTGCTTCGACTTGACCAGTGCCAGCCAGGCAACGGTTGAGTTCCAGTTCCACGCAACCGGTAACTCGGTAGGTGAAACCGTTCTGCAAGCCAGTACCGACAATGGTTCCTCCTGGACAAATGTTTGGAGCCTCTCTGGTGACCAGGGAGCCAACTGGAACGCTCAATCCGTGAACCTGAACAGCTATGCTGGCGAAACGGTCAGCCTGCGCTTTGTCGCAACCACCAATACCAGCTGGCAGGGCGACATGTGCGTCGATGACTTCAGCCTGTCCACCTCCGGTGGTGGCGGAGGCGGTGGCGGCGGTGGCTGCAACGACACCGAAGTCGTCGTAACCATCAACACCGATAACTACGGTAGTGAAACCACCTGGACCCTGCTCAACTCTTCCGGTGGAACAGTTGGATCGGGAGGTCCCTATGCGAACAATTCTTCCTTCACGGAAACCTTCTGTCTTCCCGATGATTGCTATGAGTTCACGATCAATGACTCTTACGGTGACGGAATCTGCTGCTCCTTTGGCAACGGCTCCTACTCGGTGACGGCTGATGGCGCAACGGTTGCAAGTGGAGGTGATTTTGGAAGTTCCGAAGTGACTGAGTTCAGCACTGGAAGCGCTTCTTGTAACAGCGGCCCGCCCGCATGTCCTTCCATTGACTTCAATGCCTACACCATCAATTCTTACAGCAACCAGGACAACAATGGCGCGAATTCCATTGGCAATGGTGGAGCGAGTCTGACCCTCACCAACAATACCTGGAAGCACATCAATTTCTCCTACAACGTGACTGCAAATACCATTGTCGAATTCGACTTTTCCAGCACGAACCAGGGTGAAATCCACGGCATTGGATTTGACAACGACAACAGCCTGAGCAGCAACTTCATGTTCAAGGTCCACGGTACCCAAAACTGGGGACTCACCAACTACGACAATTACAGTGGCGGAACCACCACCTATACCATCCCGGTCGGTAATTTCTACACTGGAACGTTCGACCGATTGGTATTCATCAATGACAACGATGCCGGATCAAACAACAACTCCGTCTTCACCAATGTCAAGGTGTACGAAGGTGGATCTTGTACTGCCCGGACCATCGTAGACATGACCCCGCAACCTCTGAAAATGGGCGACGAAGCGGAAGTGGACATCAAGCTCGATGTCTATCCTTCCCCGATGGGCAACATGATGTACACCCGCCTCAGCGCTCCTGAAGGCGAATACACAGGTGTCCTGTACGACTTGAGTGGTCGGATCATCTGGCAAGGCACCGTCCCGACCTACGAGATGGGCCACGATGTCAGTAATCTCCCGGCCGGAGCTTACTTCCTCAAAGTCACCCTCAGCGACTCTCAAATTCTCACTCAAAAAGTGATGAAATCCAAATAAGTAGTAGAAAAGCTATGATCTCAGTTGGCCGTCTCCTCCGGGAGGCGGCCTTTCTTTTTTTGCTCCCTTTCAGTTTGGCATTGATTTTGTCTAATGGAGAATGCTAAGAAACAGTTCCCCCACGTCTACCCTCACTTGTTGGTACAAACCTTCATTCTCCTATGCTGCATTTCTTACACACCCATCTGTACAACCGTCTCTCTTCTCTGTTTATACTTTGCTCCCTGTTGATTCCGGGCGTTTTGAGCGCCAGTGTGCATCCCGGTGACATCGCATTCATCGGGATGAATACCGATGGCAACAGCGATGAATTCGCCTTTGTGGTGCTGCGGGACCTCCCTGCCGGTGAACAGATCAAGTTTACGGATGCAGGCTGGAAGGTGCCGGAGAACGAATTCCGTGGGGGCGAATCCTGGATCGCATGGACTGTTCCCGGCGGTGGAACGAGCGCCGGGACCGTCATCGAACTGTCCATGGCTTCCCAACTGTCCAATTTAGGAGACCAAGTGACCGCTTTTCAGGGCACTTTCTCCAATCCCTCTATCATCGCCGCCCTGAACAACGCTGGAACCTCGTGGCAAACCACCTCTGACTCAGAGCATGGATCGGCCCTGCCCACCGGCCTCGCCGACGGCCATACCGCCGTCGCCCTGCCCCACCTCGACAATATCAAGTATTCCGGATCTGTCTACGGATCCCACCAGCAACTCCTCGAAGACATCCACGATCCCAACAATTGGTCCGGCAGCAATACCTACCAGCAAAATTTCAAGACATGGTTCAGTGTTTCCGGCAGCGCTCCCTACGTGACCATTGGCGAAGCGATCACCATCTCCGAAACCCACGGCCCGCTGGCCATTGACATTGTCTCCAACTACTCCGGCAACCATACGGCTACCCTCAATGTCATCGGCGGGACCGCGACCAATGGCATTGACTACGCCTTTGCCACCCAAACCGTTTCGTTTTCTTCCGGCCGCGTCCAAACCATCCAAATTCCCTTCGTAGACGATGCCGACTGCGAACTCACGGAAAGCCTCCACCTGGAATTGGTCTGCAATTCCGGGACTGATGTGCTGGGAGACCGCATAGACATTGCCATTCTGGACAATGAAGCGGGTTCTTTTGGCCTCGAACAGAGCTTTGAGAACAGCCCAGACGATACCTGGAACTTTACCTTTAACCCCGCCCAATACAATACCGAATCCGGCACCTCACCTTTGTATGTATATGGTCAGGAAGCCATTTGGATGCCGGTCATCACCTTTGGTGGGGAGTACTGGGCGCCGGATGGAGATA
Source organism: uncultured bacterium (assembly GCA_963923035.1). GTDB lineage: Bacteria > Bacteroidota > Bacteroidia > J057 > JADKCL01 > CAWUKT01. The sequence continues at coordinate 16,009 of CAWUKT010000041.1, read as the reverse complement.
AATTCTGGGGCATCCAGGACATCGACAACTTCAATGGCGGCGGGAACTTCTGGCATACCATTGACTTTGATGCCGTGGACCTCACCAACGCCGACGCTGCCTCCATCAGCTTTCGTTACTTCACCTTCAACTCCACCAGCCAGGACCAGATCCAGTTCTCCATGATGTTCGACAACGGCAACAACTGGACGAACTATGCATCCCTGCCCGTCAACACGATGGGATGGCGGGACACCACGGTCACGGTTCCCCAGGGCGCGAATTATATCCGGTTGCGGTTTCGGGCCAAGGAAAATGCAGGCGTGTTGTGTGGGGGAATTGACGGGGTAAAAATGGAAGGAATCATTTGTGGGAGCAACAATACCCTCACAACCGGCCTGGTGTCCACCAATTATTGTACCGGTGGGGCCTCTATCCAGGTGCCCTTCTCGACGACGGGTTGGTTTGCGCAGGGAAATACATTTACGGCCGTCCTCTCTGACGCCAATGGCGATTTCTCCAATCCCATTGTGATTGGTACGCTCAACCAATCCGGCACTGATCCCTCGGGAACGATTCTGGGCGCGTTGCCCGGAAATCTCCCTGCCGGAACCGGATACCGCGTCCGGGTCGAATCTTCTTCGCCCGCCATCATCGGCAATGACAACGGCGTGGACATCACCCTCCACGAAATCAGCCTGAATGTCACCGGCAATGATCCGACCTGCGCCGGCAACCAGGATGGGAACATCGACCTCACCATTTCGGGAGGAACCGCGCCCTATTTCATCCAATGGACCGGCCCCAACAACTACCTCAGTACCCTCGAAGATCCGACCGGCCTCGCCGCCGGAACCTATACCGTCACGGTCAGTGATGCCAACGGCTGTTCGGCCACGGCCAGCACCTCGCTGGCAGAACCACAGTTCAACCTAGGCCTCACCGTGAATGACATCTCCTGCCATGGCGCGGGCGATGGCAACATCACCAGCAATATCAGCGGTGGCCAGGCCCCCTTCAACTATTCCTGGACCGGGCCCAATGGCTTTTCCAGCAACTCCCCTACCCTTTCGAACCTCCTCGCCGGAACCTATACCCAGGTGGTCACCGACGCCAACGGCTGTACGGCCACCGACAGCGCGACCATTGACGAGCCCACTCCGCTTTCAGCTACGGCCACTGCGAATCAGCTCAGTCCCTGCGGCGATGCCATCAGCTGCTACAATGGCAATGATGGCGGAATTACCCTCCAGGTCAATGGCGGAACAACGCCCTATTCCTATCAGTGGACCGGCCCGGGTGGATTTTCCAGTACCTCCGCCAACCCCACCGGACTTGGAGCCGGCGCCTATTCCGTGGTCATCGTGGATGCCAACAGCTGTTCTACCTCGGCCAGCATTTTCCTGACCCAGCCCGATCCTATGGACGGCCTGATCGACGCCCTCTCCAACAATTGCGGCTATATCCTCTCCTGCAATGGCGCCAGCGATGGCACCCTCTTCGCAGTGGGCGTCTTTGGGGGCTGCCCGCCCTACCAGTACCAATGGAGCAACGGGGACACCGATTCCATTGCCACGGGACTCTCGGCCGGCACCTATACCCTGACCATCACCGATGCCGGGGGCTGCCAGATCGTGCGGTCCGCCACCATCAACGAACCGCCGCTGCTGACCGCCAACGCGATTCCCCAGCCCGCCAACTGCGACGATTCGCCTGATGGCTCCATCGACATGACCATCAACGGCGGCTGTATGCCCTACCAGATTACCTGGACCGGCCCCAATAGCTATACTTCAAGCGATCAAAATCCCGACAGCCTCTTCAACGGCAGCTATTCCTATACGATTGTCGACAACAACGGCTGTTCTACGACGGGAACGGTATTTGTGAACGCCCTGAATGATGTTTCAGCCAGCTTGGGATGCTGCCAGGACACCACGGTCTGCACCGGCGATTCCGTCGAATTGGAAATTCTGACCACCGGAGTTGGGCCGTTTGAAATCATCTACCTCCAGAATGGAGATACCCTGAGCATGCTCGCAGGAACGGGTACCAACTACCTGACTTTGAGCCCGCAGACGGCCACGACGATAGAGTTGATCAGCGTCGTCTCCCTGAACTCGGGCTGTGAAGCCGAAGCCTGTGGACGTGCGACCATCGGAGTGAATGCCTGCGAAAGCAGTTGCAGCGATCTCTGCGTGAATACCGGAGTGACCAGCCTCGTGAATAGCGGCAGCTGCGTCAGTGTCAGCCTGGAAGTCGCCTGCGACACCCTTTGCGGCATCGACAGTTCGGCCTGCCCGGGAACCACCGTGGTCAACTTCAACCAAGATCCCGCTGGGAACCCGCTTCCGGCCGGCACCATCGTCAACAACCAGTGGGCCAGCCTCGGCGTGACCTTCAGCTTTGTTAACAATAACCCGAATAAAACCGCCGTTGGCGCCCTCTTTGACAGTGGCAATCCCACCGGTGGCGATGACGACCTGGGTACTCCCCACGCCGACTTTGGTGGCCCCGGTGTTGGGCCTGGCGGAGCGGCAGGCATGCCCGGCGAGAACAGTGTGGCCCTCGGCAACCTGTTGATCCTGGCCGAGAACACCACCGACAGCAACAACGATAGCCTCATCGACGATCCCGATGACGAAGGCGCCGGGGGCGAATTGCAGATGAATTTTGCCTTCCCCTACTTCGTCGAATCGCTCAGCATTGTCGACCTCGACAATGGCAACGGCATCATCCGCGTCGAGCAGACGGGCAACCGGAGCACCGATTTCAGTATCCCGGGACTCGGCGACAACGCGGTGACGACCGTCCCCCTCCTGATGGACAGTGTGGTCCGCATCCGGGTGATCCTACCCGGTTCGGGCGGCATCTCGGCCCTGGCCTATTGCCCCAGCAGCCCGGGCTTCATGGACATTTCTGTCCCCTGCGGCCAGCTCAGCAGCTACAGCAACAGCGCCGGCCTGCCCATGCAGGTCATCAGCCAGGACAGTGCCACGGGAATCACGGGCCTCCGAATCTTTGGTCTGCCCAGCTGCACCGACTCCACCATGCCTCCTTCTTTCACCGTGGACTACCAGGTCTGTGGGTTGGAATCTGATTGCGGTAGTCTCTGCGCGCCCATGGTTGCTTACAGCCGGAACGGATGCGTCCAGTACGAAATGGCAGGTTGGGGACCGGTGACCACGCCTGACTCCGAGACGCCGGACAAGGACCTGCCCCGCGTTGCCGATCAATCGGGATACATTGGGGTCTACCCGAACCCAGTCCAGCAGCAGGCAACGGTAGAAATGTTCCTGAGACAGGGCGGTGCCGCCGTGGCCGAGGTCTATGACCTCTATGGAAACAAGATGCTGCGGGTGTTTGCGGGGGAAATGGACGCTGAGGAAATGGAAACGGTAGATTTTGAGGCGGGGAATTGGGCGAATGGAATCTACTTGCTCCGCCTCGTGACCGCGGAAGGGCAGGTCTATACCAGCAAGTTCATCCTCTCCCGGTAAAGAATTTTTTCGAGATCAAGTTGACGGTCCCCGTTCGTTCGGGGGCCGTTTTTTTTGTGCTAGTCCTGCAACAAGTCGGCCATGGCTTCCTTGACCGTAGGGAACTTGAATTGGTAGCCCGCCTGGCGGATTTTCTCCGAGGAGCCCATGGTACCGCCCCAAAGGACGACCGACATGTCCCCAAAAATCGTTTCCAAGGCAAATTTCGGGAGGCGGAAGAAGCTGGGCCGGTTAATCGCCTTGCCAATGGCACTTGCGAATTGGCGGTTGGTGATGTGCTCAGGAGCGGTCATGTTGAACGGGCCCGAAGCGGTTTCGTGGTCCACCAAAAAATGGATCGCACCGACCAAATCGTCCAGGTGAATCCAGCTAAAGCCTTGGTCACCCGACCCGGTGGGACCGCCCACAAACATCTTGAACGGGGTCAGGAGCTTTTCCAAGGGGCCACCTTTGGTGCTGAGGACCGGAGAAATACGGAGGGCTATGGTCCGAATCGAGCTTTTTTCCAGCGGTTTCTCCCACTCCTGGCAAACTTCAGACAAGAAGCCCACGCCGGGATCATCGTCTTCGGTTTTGGGTTCGGAAAAATCACTCCCGTAGTAATTGATTCCGGAAGCGGACAGGAAAACCTTGGGCTTGTTTTCCTGGACCTCGATGAAGTCCACGCAGGCCTGCGTGGAGTTGATCCGGCTCTCGAGGACGATTTTCTTATATGCCTCCGTCCAACGCTTGGCGATACTCGCCCCCGCCAGGTTGATCACCACATCGATGTTCTTGACCTCAGCGGGAATGGCTTTTCCATTCCACTTCAGTTGCAAAAGGCCTTCCCGCCCGGATGGGCGACCGCTGCGGCTCATATTCACCACCTCGTGGCCCCCGGCCAGCAATTCATCAATCAGTTGGCTTCCCACCAATCCGGTCCCGCCGGTAATCAAGTATCTCATGGACGTATGCGTTTGCCCTTTCAACTCCCGTTCCCCAAAAAAGTTCGGGCGGCCCGTGGCCGCCCGCCTTAAAAAGGTGCAAAAGCATAACAACTATCGGGCATCAAGGACCACCACCTTTTGAATGGATATTCGATCGCCAGCGGTCAGCTTCAGGAAATAAATTCCCGGAGCCACCTTCGGTGACCACACCATCTGGTGTTGGCCGCCCTCCATCTCTGTCTCCAGCAATTGCTCCAAACGACGGCCCTGCACGTCAATGATTTCAGCGCGGACCATGGCGGGAGCGTCTAGTTCCAGAAGGATTCGGGCGGTGCCCAAAACGGGGTTGGGTAATAAAGAAACAATGAATTCAGATTGGGGAGGAGTGGTGGCCGTAGGCGTCACCCACTCCAGATAAGTCGAATGCAAACGGAAATCCAAGCTGTCCCGTTGCGGATTGTTGGCATCCAATGGCACGACCGGGACATTGACATCGGTGACGTTGGCGACGTCGGGAATGACCTGGTAGTTGCCCAGTGGCAAATTGCCAATGGAGAAATAGCCGTTGGCATCGGAGTCGACGTAGCCGATCACTTGTTGGAGGCCTACATTGACCAGGTAAAGCCGGACGCCTTCTACGGGGTCACCCGGGCCATCGGTTTTGTTCGCGCCCTGCGAGATCAAACCGCCAATGAATCCGGGGCCGCCCGGATTACTCCCGAAAATGGAGTTGAAATTGACTTCCACGGGACCGGATACCACGGGGTCCAGCGGCAATGCCGAGGCCCAGCTCAAACTGCTCAGGGCATAAGTCGGCAACTCATTCGGATAAAACAGGGAGTCAGGGGCAATTTTTACGTAGTAAACACTGCTGCTGTTGACATTGCAGAACGCGTAGTAACCAATCGTTCCGGTTCCGGTCGAATCGACTGCCGTCAAGGTGCCCGCAACCGTATCGTGCTCGATCAGGTAGATCAGCTGGCCTTGGTAGGGCAGCCCAAAGCTGGTTTGGGCCAAGCCGTAAATATCGGCCGGTTTGAAAGGCATAACGATCGTATCGAACGATTGGCAACCTTGGCCATCGGTTACCGTCACGGAATAGCTCCCGCCTGAATTGACCGACAGTACCGTTCCGGTAGATCCATCGGACCAAGCATGGGTAAAGGTGGACAATCCGGTCCCCAAATTCGCGAAGAGGTCGCCATTGCACGGGTCAATGGTGTCGATGTTCGAGGTGATCAGGCCCGGGGTATACTGAGGCGGCTGCGTATTGACCACGACGGTATCCCGGTAGGAACAACCCGCAGTGTCAATGACCTCCAATTCATAGGTGCCAGGGACCGAAGTGGTAATCGCTTGAGAGGTGGCCGCCGTACTCCACAAATAAGTCACCATTCCCGGGATGCCCACCAAGGTAACCGAGCCGGGCAAACATAGGTCGACGGTATCAGGTCCCGAAATGACCGGAAGCGTAAGAGGTGTATTCAGATCAATGGTCCCGGTAACGGTATCCGTATTCAAATTTCCATCGGTAATCACACACTGCCAATTGTAGACTCCCGTACTGGAATAGGTATGGTTGAAGAAAGGAGTGGTGCCGGTCAAACCTCCCGATCCCGACCAATCATAGGTAAATGGAGGAGTCCCACAGCCCTGGGCACTGAATTGGGCGGTGATGCAGTTGAGTGGAACTGCATTTGCCTGCCCGGAAATCCCAACCCTGACCCGGAAGGGATATTCATAGACTCCCAGAATAGGACAATTGTCATCCTGAATGAAAATCTTAAAGTCATAAGAACCCGGACTCGTAGGGGTGAAAGTAAAGGTTCCCGCCGGATTCGTCCCGGTAATGGTATCGGTGACCGAAGGATTACCAGTTTGGGCAAATGTAGCCTGGCTTCCTCCTTCATAGATCATCGAAACCAATTGTCCGGGATTCGGATCTGATGCAGACATGGTTAAGGTCAGTGTCGAGCCGACACAAGTTTCAAAGGCTCCGCTTGGGGCTATCGAACCACCGCCGACCAACTGTACTGGCCCCAACTGCGGGGGAGCATTTGTGGGAGCATTGACCGAAAAGACCATGACTTCCCGGCTCTGACTACTCAGAAGAACTCCGTTCCGATATTCATCCATTTGGACACAAACCGGACCGGCAGCTGGGCCTCCCGGAAATGCCTGCATTACAAATGCACCAGTGTTCGCATCCAAATTGCAATTCCAGTTGGGACCCAAAGGTTCCAAATGCGAATATCCAGTATTGTAGCTCACGGTACCTGCCGAACTAGTCTTGCAGGGGATCAGGCTGTACACCAAGGAATCGCCATCCGGATCACTCGCACCCAATGCGAGGACTGAGGTTATCGATTGGTGAATGTACATTCCGCGGGGAGTGCTCCAAACCGGACTGTTATTGCAAGCTCCCAATCCCACATCCAACGTAGGACCATCGACGTAGATCGCAGTGGTCATCGCATTGGCCACTGAGGTAACTGCACCGGTCCTACAACATTCTGCGAATGAAAACTGGTAGGAGCAGGTTGCAGGATCTGAACAATAGGAATAGTCACGTGAATACCGAATGTATTCAATCCCATTGATGGCGGTTCCGCCTGAACAAAAGGTCGATACCGAAGGGCAAACGGGAGTGATTTCCACTGGCACGGAATTGGAACTCGAAAGGAGGTTCAATCCCAAGCAGGAAGGATGCAACGAATTCACCGTAGGAGCGGGGGGAAAGCCTCCCGTTCCGGCGCTACAATCCCGAAAAACATCGATATGGACCCGTACCGTACAGGTGCCAATGCACTCCATTGACATTGAGGTTCCCAAATTGTGGGAGGCCAGGGTGAAAAGAGGACATGTACAAAGGAGCAAGAATAGACCGCAGAATACGGATTTGTTCAGGGGGTTGAATTCGGACTTCATCGGGTAAACCTTGACATGGACGAGGGTTAATGGTCACAAAATAAGGGACATAGCCCTTCAGGCCACCTCAATTTGCCTGAATGGTCAATCTTTTGGATTGACCGGCCCATATCTCCCGGCCAGACAATTTCTGCCCGGGCCACCTCACGGTGGCCAGCTTCCATCTCCGATATGACTCAGGAATTAGCCGCGGCTACCCACCTGCTGAGCAGGATTGCCATGCACAATCGCATCTTCCTCGACGTCCTGCAGGACGACCGAACCCGCGCCAATCATGGCGCGCGGGCCGATGTTCACCCCCGGGTGAACGATCGCGCCGGTACCGACGAAGACTTCGTCGCCCATCTTCACATTGCCGCCGATCTTCGCGCCGGCACTCAGGTGACAATAGTCCCCAATGATGGCCTTGGGTTCCACCACACAGCCAGCCTGGACCAGGTTCTGGGAGCCCAATGTGGCATTCGGCCCAACCACCGCCCCGGCATTCACCAGGTTCCCAAAGCCCATATTGGCATAGGGAGAAACCACGGCGGCCGGATGAAAGGCATTGGAAGCCGGCTTCTTGGCAATATCAGCCATGATTTCATAGGCCCTTTTGCGCTCCGCATTTTCCCCTACCGCCACAAAATACTCGATACTGTCTCCTGCCATGACGGTACGGGCATCATCGCTTTCCAGAGCGGCGAATACCGAGATGTCATTCATCTCCCGGACTTCCTTGTCGGAATCATTTTCCAGGATACCCAGAACCACCTTGTTCTGAGCGGCGAAAATGTCAATCGCAATTCGGGCTGTGCTATCGGTACCTACCAGCACAATATGGGTTTCACTCATGCCGGCAAAGATAAGGCAAATTCTCCGCCCTCAAGTGACCAGGACTGGATTTTCACTTGCCCTCAACAAACTCTTCCCCCACTTGCATTCCAGGCACCGCTTTTCAAGGCAATAGTTCCGAAATAAATGGATCATCCCCTGTGATTGTTGGGCTTCTTCCAACTGAATGCCGGCCTGAATAAATTTCCGGGTGATCCGATTGTCCTCCGGCGCCAACAAGCGGGGATACTCCCTGATTTTAACCAGGAGAGAATCATCTCCATGGGCCCGGGCATAGGCCATCCCCAACGGAACCACACAATTCAGAAACAAGACCCGCAGGAAGCTGGCCCCGAGACGGCGGCGCCTTTTCTTGATGATCGATCCGAAAACCGCATGGTCTTCCCAATAGGATGTCGCCTGCACCTGGGCCCGCAGAAAATCTCCGAAGTGATCCGGGTGCAGCACATTCACCAAATAGGGAAAACGGGACAGTAAATGCCCCAGCTGGGAAATCCGTAAGGTGGGAAAATTGGCGGGGCGCATGCGGTGGAACCGCAATGGCTCCGGAGCATCAGAAAGTTGATGCATGCTCTGGAGAAATTGCCATTCCTGCTGGAGTTGCTCGTGGTAGGTATCCCGTGGCTCTCCTCCCAGGCAGCCCAGGACGCCAAACATAAGTGCCTCACGCGATTCGGGAAAGCTCAAATAACGTGACAGCAGCGAAAAGGGAAGGCGCTCCGCCATACAGCGGAACGCACTTCCGTTCACCGTCCCCCCGATGGAACCCGCCAGCGCTTCCCATAACAGCTGGCCCCAGTCCACCGAAGGGTCCTTCAACGAGATCTCAAAACCCAACATTTTTTCATTCACCCGAACCTGCGCGCATTCCCCCAGCCAGGCCCGCTGTTCTCCCCGCGGCAATAACCTCAACAGGGCCCCACACGGAAGCTGTTTCCGACTCCCTGTCCACCCTTTCATGCGTTGCATGATGCTGGCACCAACCCGCCCCTTCAAACTCACTTCGGGAATACAGGTGCCGTCTTCCCGCTGCACGACATCGGGACTGTGCTTCCAGACCACATGGAGTACCACCGGATTGTAGAAGGGATCGGTATGGTGCTGGTGCCGGTACCAATCCCGGCCATCGAGGTGAATCTCCACGTGCCCGAAATAATCGATCCCCTCAATCCGAACGTGGGCATCCAGGAAATCCGGGCCCTGATTACGGTTCAATTCTCCTGGATGCACGACCTCCACCGGCGCGCCGTCCATCGTCGCCCACGCCCGCCCATCAAAACTGCGGGTCTCCCAAACGAAATGCAGAAATTCCTCTTTCATGTCCCAAAAGTCGTTGGGAACCGAGGCAAAGTGGTTGGACAAAAAAGTGATTTAGTAACTGTAAACTGGGGCAAGTAGGGGTAATTCTCCGATCCAAAACATCCCCCAGTCGCTCCAAACGGCCATTCAAAAAGATAAAATGGTAACTGGATTAGCCTTGAACCACCACCGACAACAAGCGTTCCCTAGCCTCTTCCATCGTCGCCCCAAACGCAAATACCCCTTCGTCGTGACCGGCCATCGCAAAGACCTTCAATTCTGCCAGGGGGCCTTCCTGGTACAAGCGGTACACTTCCCCGGCCATCTCAGGCGTGCCATAGGCCACCGCCTTACCCGTCGTCGGATAGCGAAACAACAAGCTGTCCCAGGTGGGACGGTGGTGAATGTGGAGCACCACCTCAATTTGAGGGTCGCAATCATAGATTGCGGCGTGGGTCAACGACTCTGACGAGGCCTTGAGCGGCCCCCGGCACTGCAAGCGGTTTTCCGCCAAATCCCAGCCCGTAACCGTCGCAAAATACTCCGGCCCCAATTCCGCAATGTGCCCGGTCTGCGTGCCCGACACCAACAATTGACCCGGCTGTACCCCGCGCTGACTCACATTTCCGTACCCGATATTTTCCTCCACATACACCCCGATCAGCCCCAACCGATGCAATTCATTCCGAACGGCAATCAACGCCGACACATCCTCCGTCGGCGCCGGCCCGGGGACCCAGTCAATCTGGTACTTGATATAGCCTTCGTCCATCATCTCCGCACCCAAATTTTGTGGTGCCAACGTTGGCCGGCCAGTTCAATCTCCAGGACATAGACGCCGCCAGCCAGGTGATCCAATTCCAGAATGTGCTGGCGGGTGTCCACCGTGGATTGGTGGAGCAGACGGCCCGTCAGGTCGCGCACCCCAACCAGATAATTATCAGTGGGAGCCGCGCCGAGGTCCAGGTGGAAGATGCCTTCCGATGGATTCGGATAAATGCGGATGGTTTCGGGCAATTCCGGGGTCGTGCCCACGCAGGGGACCATGGTGAAGCTCAGGTACTGGCTGCACCCATTCGTATCCACCGCCTGGACCCAATAATCGCCCGCAGTGAGGATACCAGTAAAGTTGGTGGTGGCACCGGTCGACCAGAGGACGCTCGCGTAATCCGTTCCAACCTGAACGAGCGTAGGTTGGCCGTCGCAAACTGTGGTATCGCCGGAAAGTTCCAGCGGAGGACTCAATTCGGGTTCGAGGGTGAGGTCAGTGCCGTTGTCGGCGCTGAAAATGATCGGGGCCGAGGACCGCATCCGGACCCGGTAGCCGGTCCCTGCGACGGTCCCGTTGGGAATGGGGCCCTGGATGGCGCCGCCGAGTCCGGTTTGGACGGTGCCGACGGTCGTCGCGGTCCCAAAGCTGCCATTCGCATCGGAAAGGCGAAGGGTAAACGTATTGTTCGCGGGGAAATAGCCCTGCAAATCATAGGTCAGCCCAATCGACGAATCCGCGCATTGGTCGAGTCCGAAGACTTCTTTGGGGACAATGGAGGGCGGCAGGGTCGCGTATTTGGTGAGGAAAAAGTCAATGGAGCTGTCCACGGCGGTAATGGTTTGGCCGGGAATGAGATCTAAAATCTCAAAGTAGGAACCACAGACGACCGCGTTCTGCTGTTTGTCGACGGCGATGCCATAGGCATTGCGGCTGGAGACATAATGCGGGGAATCGAGAAAACTGAGGTTCCCGAAACTGTCCGTTTTGGCGATGAACATATCGTCGAAGCCCCCGCTGGTGACCGTAGTCCCATCAAAGGTGAGGTCGCCAAAGTAAAAACCGCAGAGGTACATATTTTCCCATTCATCAATCTCCATGTCCTCCACCAGGTCGATGGAAAAACCGGGCGCAGAACGGGCCCAGACCACATTCCCCGCCGGATCACATTTCCCGAAGAAGATGTCCACGTTGTTCGAGGCCGTCAGATTGAAGCCGCCCACATTGACTGTATTTTCAAATTCACCCGCGAAGTAAATACTCCCATCAGGAGCTGCTTTGATGGCCTTGATCTGTTCATCGTCCGGGCCGTAGAAGCCCCGGGCCCACAAGATCGTCCCCGCCGAATCCATTTTGACCACCAACGCTTCTTTTCCCCCTCCACTGCTCAGGTTCGAAGGCCCCACCGTTATGCTTCCCTGGTAAAAGCCTCCCAGAACGATGTTTTCCTGTCCATCCATCCCCAACGCCAATACATCATCCGTCCCGGCCCCACCAATCGGCGCGCCCCAGACATAATTCCCCGAGGCCGTCCATTTGATGACAAAGCCATCCTGCCCCCCATTTCCATTGATCGTATCCCCATCCCAGAACACAAAGGTCTCCATCCGCCCCACCGAGTACGATTCTCCCTGCGCCGTCCCCACGATGTCCGTTCCCTCACTCACGATATCCCCATCCAGATTGTGCCCCCAGATCAAATTGCCTTGCCCGTCGTAGCGGGCCACCATCACATCCCGCAAATGCTCGGGGCCCCCGCCATCGCCAGTTTTGTTCGGGAACACCGCCTTGCCATCTCCCGTGATAAAGACCGTCCCATCGTCGGCGGCATGAACGGCCCGGACCCGGTCCAATTCCGTGCTGCCATAGGTCGTCACCCAGCGAATGTCGCCGTAGGGAGAGACGCGGGCCAGGAACATATCGTTGTTGCCGAGTGTGGTCAACGTATCGGTCCCAAAGATCGTCCCGTCGAAGTATTCCCCCGCCATGTAGGCATCTCCATCCGGGCCCACATCACAATCGAGGGCAAATTCCCCGAACGAGGGACCGCCGGCGGAGATCACCCATTGGTAACCAGTGGAGGATTGGGCAGGGAGGAGAAAAGAGACAAGACAAAATGCAATGGTCAATAGCGGAGCTGGTCGCATAGTCAATGAAAAGATTAAACTGGGGAGAGAAAGATAGAAAAAATGGGGCTGGGATAACCCGTCAAATTTGTTACTTGTGTGACATTGAAGAGGTGAAGAAAGAAAAAGTCGATAATTGATGCAGGCGAGCAAATGGATCCTGTTGCTGTCCGGCCTATTGCTGGTTTTGGGGCAGGGATGTGGGAAAACGGACCCGGCGGCGGCCAGTTTTTACCACTGGCGGACCCGCCTGGAGCTGTCGCCGGCGGAGCAGGCCGCCCTGCAACGCCATGCCGTCCAGCGGCTCTACGTCAAGTACTTCGACGTAGACCGGGCCGACGCCCGCCTCCTCTTCCAGCCCCTCGCCCGTTTGCAAGCCGCTTCCCCCCAACTCCCAAATGACCTCGAGGTCGTCCCCTGCGTCTTCATCACGAACCGCAGCTTCCGGGACGTCCACCCCGAAGACTGCGAACAACTGGCCGTCCAGGTCCATACCGAGCTGTTGAGCCTCCACCAACAGCTGCCTGACCGGCCCCTGCGGGAAGTCCAGATGGACTGCGACTGGACGCCCTCCACCCAGAAGCCCTATTTTTTATTTCTCCAGCACCTCCACACACTCCTCACCCCGGACAGCATCCAACTGAGCGCAACGATCCGGCTGCACCAGTACAAATTTGCGGAGGAGACTGGCGTTCCGCCGGTCGACCGGGGCATGCTCATGGTCTACAACCTCGGCAACCTCGATGCCCCCGACGAGACCAATTCCATCTTCACAACGGAGCAAATGGAGGCCTATATCCTTCCGGAGCGGGACTATCCGCTCGCGCTCGACGTGGCCCTCCCCATCTTTGGGTGGGCCGTGCTCTTGCGGCGGGGGCGGCCAATCCGATTGCTGAACAATGTGCGGATGGATACGCTCGCCAACGATCCGCGCTTTGAAAAAGCCGGTCCGCAGCGGGCGGAAGTCCGCGAAAGTCATTATTTTTATGGCCATTACTTGTACCAAGGAGATATACTGCGCACCGAAGCTGTTTCCCCCCAAACCCTACTGAATGCGGCCCGGTTCTTGCACCAGTCCCTTCCTCCGACCGACAAACGGAACGTCGCCCTCTACCATTTGGACCCGCGAACCCTGAAATACTATGATGAAGATACTCTCCAGGCTGTTTTTGACGCTTTTGATCGGTAGCGCCAGCCTCTCCGCGACCCGCGCCTGCGCCTGGGACCCCGCCTGGGACCTCGACTTTTACCGCTTCTTCGAACCCGAAATCGTCGGCCCCAATGATTTTCAGTCCTTCCATTTCACCTTCGATCTCCTCTACGACTACGGATGGAACGAAATGGACGGCCGCCGCTCCGACAACATTGAGGACTGGAAACGGCATTTCAACAATGCCTACGACTCCAAAACAATTGAGCAGGTGGTCTACGAAGCTGATATCCCCACCCTGCAAAACGGCCAGGCCGACGCCACATTGAGCGGCAACGCCCTTTTCCAAGCCTTTCAACGGGGCGAATACAGCGCCGAATACGAATATCTCCTCCTGGCCAAGGAATGTGAGCCCTACAACAAGGCCGCAACCTGGAATTCCGAGCGGGTTCCCTTGTCCTCCGCCAATGACGACCTCGTCCAGGCCCTCCAACAACTCTACGGGAAGACCACTTCCGACTGGTTGAAGATTCGGATCGCCTTCCAGATGGTCCGTTTGCTCCATTACGGAGGCTATTTTCAGGATGCCATCGTTGCTTATACCAATTATGCGGATGGGATTACCGGGACAGGCAGCCTGATTGAGGGTTGGGCCCTGAGCCAGTACGCCGGAGCCATTCATGGGACGGGCGACCACCGGACCTCTTCCTATTTGTTCTCGCGCGTCTTCGACGACTATCCGAGCCGCCGCGTGCAGGCCTGGCTGAGCTTTGATGTCCGCAGCGACGAGGACTGGCAGGCCGTACTCGATCTCTGCAAGAATGATTCGGAGCGGGCCAATGTCTACGCGATGCGGGCCATCTCTCCGGATGCCATTGCCATTGAGGACATGCGCCGCATCCAGGCCTTGGAGCCGGGGTCGGAACAGTTGGACCTTTTGTTGGTTCGGGAAATCAATAAGATCGAGAAGGAAGTGCTGGGCAATCCGTGGAACTCGCTCTATGGGGGGCAGGATGAAGGGGACGAAGCGGAACAAGCGAATTTAGAGTGGGTCCGGAGCTTTCAAGCCTTTGTGCAGGAAATTCGGGAAAGCGGGCAAATGGCACAACCCAAGTTGTGGGCGCTGGCGGATGCGTACCTGAATCATTTGGCCGGTCGTTCGGCCCAGGCCCGCGCCCAGCTCGCCAATCTCGACGTCTCGGGCTCGGCCAAGACCGAAGCCCGTTTACTCGACCTCTCCATCAAGATCGCGCAGATCACCCAGATCGACCGCAGTGTGGAAAACGACATCACGAAGGACCTCGTGAACCTAAAGAAACACCTTCCCGCCGAACAGGTCGAGGAATTAGAGCGGTACCGGGACGAAATGTTTGGGAAGGTTTACGAAAAACAGGGGAACATTGGCAAGGCACTCCTGGCGCGTCGCCAAGCCTACGACGCGCAGGAACGCCTGGAGATCCGATTGCTGGACGATCTGATGGCATTTGACAAGCAGGCCAAGAAAACCCTTTACGAACGGGAATTGCACGAGCGCCTGACCAGTGCCTTTGACTTCGATGAGCTGATGGAGATGAAGGGAACGGCATTGTTTCGGAAAAACCTCCTGCCCGAGGCCATCGCGGTCTTCGAAAAAGTCCCCGAAGACCACCGGGAATCCAGCCGCTTCTGGTCCATTGGCCCCGATCCATTTACCAGCAATACCCGCGACATCATCAACTGTGAGCCGGGCTGCCACACCAATGAATTCACCAAGCTCACCTTGGCCAAGACCCTGCTGAACCTCCAAAAGAAGGCCGTTACCGATGCTGCCCAGGCCGGCAAGTACTATCACCTGCTCGGCAATGCTTTCTTCAACCTCAGTTATTTCGGTCCGGCCTGGAAAGGCTGGGACTATTACCGGGGGTATAGCTGGAACGGCAGCGATCCCGGAAATGTGATGGATCTTGCCATGGCCATGGAGTATTACCGCAAGTCGCTGGCGTCCGCCGACAACAGTGAGATTGCCGCGCTGTCGGCGCTCATGTACGCCAAGTGTGTGATCGTGCAAAATTACGGGCCGGTCCCGGAATATGTCGAAGGTTACGACGTCCTGGCCTCGCAGTACCGCTCAACCGACGTCTACCGGATGGCACTCAACGAGTGCCGCTACTTCTCGATCTACGTCAACCGGTAGGCTGACCGACCTCGGACCTCAACCGATGGACCCTGGAGGACAATTCGTTGTGTTCCGGGGTCCATTCATTTACCGGGACGCTCAATTTTTCCTTCTCTATCCATAGCTGCCCTACCTGTTCCCCAACCGAATTCGGGTTGGAGCTCAACTCCCCTACCTCCGACCTCAATTGCCCCCCCTCCAACCCTAATTGTATTTCCCTCGAACCCTAATTCTATTTGGGTCGGAAGTCCCCCCTCCCACCTCCTTCCTACCCTCCCCCCACCTCTAACCCATAGCCGTCAGTTTAAGCGCAATGTAGTATCTACAAAATAGGTCATCGGTG
>CAWUKT010000040.1:0-60991 GCA_963923035.1 uncultured bacterium | reverse complement strand
TCTGGAAAGCCACTCGTTGAATAGTTGCCTATTTTAGGGGGCGACACACTAGTTCTCTGTTGAAGGTTTCTTTGTCTGGTGGGAAGGGAGTACAATAATAAAACGGGGCCATTACAATGGTAAATTTTATTATCCACTTCCCTTTTTCAGTAGCCGAATTCAGGGGTTTATGCTCCTAATTTTAGAAGCGCGATTTTCCATTTGTCAAATTTGGGCAGTTCATTTTTTGTAGCCAGCGGCAAGGTTATGTTGCTAGGAATGGGCTGTGGATAAGTGGGTTGGGGAAAGGAGGACTGGGGGGATGTGGAAATGGGAGAATGGGAAAATGGGCCAATTGCGGGAGGGGTGAGTTGGAAGGAGGGGAAAATAGAGACTGGGTTGGATGAAAGCCCGAAAAGGATAGCTTGAGGTTTTTATTCCATCCAACTAAATCGAGTGATTATGAGTCAGACTACATTACCAAAGTCATGGGAGTTGTATATCAAAGCGGTTCCTTTATTCTCTGGCCTGCTGATTTTTCTGGGGGTGCTGAAGCAAATGGCTTTGTACGGCGAATTCCATATCCCCATCACCGACTTTCTTCATGGCTCGGAGATACTGACCTCATTTCTGGATGAATTGCTGTTATTGGTACTTGTTCTGGGAATATTCATCGCCAGCTCGGTATTGAGGTATTTTGCAACAATTCAGGCCTACTATTCTGAGGAAGACAAAAAAGCGCAAGACAAAATCTTCATGGGGTCTCTTATAACATCAATGGTACTAGGGCTCATAGCATTGATTCCGGGAACCGCCGAGTTCCCTAACGGAGCAACCAGAGAGCCTCTTGCCAGAGGAATCTGTTGGGTGCTGATGTTTTTAACAACTCCTCATTTGATATTGGCCATTCTTTTGAACCGCTGGGATGAAGGTAGGATAAGAAAAGTATCCAAAGTATTGTGGTTCTTTTCAACGTTCATCGTTCTTATTGGGGGGGGCAATGGCAATTGGACTGTACGAAGCCAAATTGATTCGGCATGGAGAGGCCAATTTGGGCAATAGCTTTACCTACGAAGGCAAGACCATTGTCTCAGACAGTTCGAATTATATCGTCGGGAAAACCAGGGACTACCTGTTTTTCTACCACGAGGAGGAAGACATGACGGATGTGATTCCAGTGAAGAAGATCGATCAACTCAAATACCGACAATTTCCGCTGGAATAGATAGGTTTCTGCGTTCGATCCAATCAGGGGTAAGCCAAACATTTCTGAAAAAAATCTCCCTCCACCTGTGATTTTTTCAAATTGGTGCTACCAATAGGTAAAACGACCTGCTTCCGGGGGACACCCGGGAGCGGGAACCTCTGACCGATGTCGAACAAGGAAGAAGCATACCTGCAATTGATGCGCGACAACCGGGCCCGGATCTACCGGATTGCCCGGGTCTACAGCAACAATCCGCAGGACCTCAAGGACCTGTCCCAGGAGATCGCCTACCAGGTCTGGAAATCCTTCGACTCCTTTCGCAATGAGAGTGCGCGCAGTACCTGGCTCCACCGCATTGCGATCAATACCGCCCTCCAATACCTGCGACGGCAGAAGCGCCGGCCCGACCAGACCTGGCCCGAAGGGCTGGAAATGGTGGCCGAGGAAACGGCCCCTCCCGAATCCAATGACCGGGAGATCCGCCAGCTCATGCACGCCATCCAGCAACTCAAGGAATTGGACAAGGCCATTGTCCTGCTGTACCTGGAAGAGAAAAGCCACGCCGAAATCTCGGCCATTGTGAACCTGAGCGTCTCCAATGTGGGCACCCGCATCCAGCGCATCAAGCAGAAATTGAACCGCATCTTAACCGAACCCAATCATGGACCTCGATAGTTTGAAAGGCAAGTGGAAAGATTTACAGCCCGCCGGGGCCAGTGATTCTCTGGCGGAAGCCAACCTGAAGGGCATCATCGGTCGGCGCTACAACGGACTCTTCGTCCGCATGGCCCTCCCCAAAGTGCTCATTGCCCTCGGGTACCTGTATTGGGGGCTGTTCCTCACGGTCTTTTTCCATTTCTTCCCCACCGCTCTCCTCCAAACTCTGGCCATCGGAGCCATCGCGCTGCTCGTGGTCATTCCCGTCCTGAACCTGACCGCCTTTTTCCGCTATTACCGCACCGGCCGCCTGTCCCTGCCCGTCGGAGATGCCATGGCCATTGTCCAGCGCCGGGGCCGGTCCTTCATGCAGACCCAATACTTCCTCTTCGCCCTCAACCTGGTCCTGATGGCCCTGTTGGTGGTGCTGGTGCCGTTGGTCTACGCCGAAGACCTGGGCCCGGGCACCATGGCGACGGCAATGGGCATTGGGGCCGTCTTGCTGGCCCTGGTATCCGGGTGGATGTGGCGTTTCTACCGCCGAAAAATCCACCGCATCAACGCCTTCGCCGAGAACATGCGCTGATTCCATTTCCCTACCGTACCGCTGCTCTTTCCTGGCCGGGCCCTTGCCCGGTTGCACTCCCTTCATGTCCATTTACCTCAATTCAATCCCATGAAACATCTCCATCCCAAAACCCTCTTCGAATTCGTCTTCCGCATTTATGTCTTCGCCTTTCTCCACCTCTATTCCCTGGGAAAGCTGTTGGGCGGCCAGTTCTATACGCCTGCGACCATCCCGGAGGACGTCGCCGCCTCGACCCTCGGCCTGGCCACCAACTTCGACCTCGCCTGGACCTTCATGGGCCGCTCCTACGGGTATATCCTGTTCATTGGCCTGTCCCAGTTGATCGGGGCGTGGCTGCTCGTCTTCAACCGCACCAAACTGCTGGGCGTGGCCGTTCTGATCCCGATCATGGTCAACATCATCGTCTTTGACATCTTCTTCCTGGACAGTTATGGCGCCCTCGCCAGCGCGGGGATTTACTTCAGCATGTTGCTCGCCATCCTGTGGTTCAACCGGGAGCAGCTGGTGGCGTCGGTGAAGACTTTGGTGGGAGGGAGGCAGCGGGAAAAACGCCCGGTGAAGGCGACCCTGTACAAAGTGGGCCTCTCCCTGGTGCTATTTGGGCTGATCTTTTTGGTAGATCAACTGCTGGTCAATTATTTTGGGCACGGAAAGGGGTAGAGCCAGCGGGGAATAGCTGGTCCATCGTTCAGGACGGGGAGGGGGCGATTTGGTTGGGGGGACAATCGGGCATCTGGCGGTGGAAGGACCAATCGGTGGCGTCCATTTCCCGCTTGCCGGTGCAGGGCATCTGGGTAGATCGGGCCGGAAACCTATGGCTGACCCACTCGGGCGATGTGCGCTGCATCCGAAAGGAATCGCTGGCCACGGCGAATCCGGTGGTGGAAGAGGTCTACCGGGGCCATTTGATGCTGTTCGGAATCGGGGAGGACCGCTCCGGGAATATCTGGATCGGCGGCCTGCAAGGCGTGATGCGGTACGATGGAAAATCCGTGACGGCATACCGACCGGCGGAGTAGGGGAGTTCTTTTGCCCTGCACCCCGCATTCATTTCCCTTCTATTTCGGTTCAATCGACGGCCAGTACCTCTTGGATTTCGGCCTCGCTGATTTTGTATTGCATGGGGCGAACCTTGCCGCTGTCAATGTAAATGCCACTGCCCTCGTACTTGGAGGAAAAGGCGGCGTTGTGGAGGCTGAGGGCCCCGCGCTCGGGCGAGAGGAAGAAGAGGTTGCGGAGGGGACGGAGCCAACCCGGCATGCCCGAGCCACTGGTCATTTTGGTTTTGATCGCGCCGGGATTGACGCTGACGATGCGGACTTCGGGCCAGGCCTCGTCGAGGTGGTTCATGAGAAGCACCTGGATCATTTTGGAATCGAGGTAGGAGCCGGTCAGCTTCTTGAATTTCTGGGTCGGCTTTTTGTACTCCGCAATGTCGATGGACTTGCGTCGGTTGAGGCCGCCGGTGGCCGTATTCGTGACGAAGGGCTGGTCGGATTTGTCGAGGGAAGGCTTGAGGGCCGTGGTGAGCAGGTAGGGGCTGATCGCATTGACCTCCAGGTGGAGCTCGACTCCCGATTCGGCGTGGTAGCGCTGGTCCAGCAGGACGCCGGCGTTGTTGAAAATGCCGTCGACCCGGGGCCAGTTCTGGTTGACTTGGTCGGCGACGGCCTGGACGTCCCCGCGTTTGCTCAGGTCGGCGAGGAAGACCTCCAATTCGTCGGCGTGGCCCAGGGCGTGGAGGGCATCTTCCCGCCGCTTTTCACTCCGAACGATGAGGCCAATGTGGTGGCCTTCGCCGAGGAGCTTCTTGGTGAGTTCGAGGCCCATACCTGAATGGCCGCCGGTGATGATGAGGTGCATGCTAAGCTGAGTTGGAAAAAGGTAAATGCAGGAAAAGTTTCCAGTGACCGCCGCCGGAGATTGGGGGGCGGTGGGTCAGATGGATAATCTACACAATCATTTTGCCATATCCTTGAAGTGGGGAAGGGAAAAAGCAGCTTGGTCTGCGGCCGGAGTTGACCAGGATTCCGGACAGTGATGTTAGCTTGGAGAATGAAAGCAGTTGGAAAAAAGAAAGAAGCCTTTTAACTTTCCCTTGCCCCGACAAACGCGTCTATCTATCCTCTATCAATTTTTCTTTAGCCTTGTAGCGGCAGTTTGGGTACGATTTCTTCCCCCTTGGGGCAGTAGTTTCTTGTCTGCGCTTGTACTGGTGGTAGAGGACCGGACCCGTGGGGCGAGGTTCACCGATAGAAACTGGAGTTTCTGCGGTGGTGAATTTGCTGTAAACCTTGGCCGAGTTGTTGTTGATGTGGGCTGAATGAAATGTGAAAGTCGCCTCCTCTTGGGGAAAGAAAACTCGATTGAAAGCTGAAAGTGATTGGAACCGCAGTGGAACCCTAATTTTTCATTCCCTGCCTAAACAAACGTGTCTATGAATCATCAATCACTTTTTCACTTGGCCTTTTGGCTGATGTGTATCGGTACCGCCCCTTCGCTCTTGGGACAAGCCCTTCCTCCTTGCTATGCCAATGCTCAGTTCACCGGTGGCATCTGTGTTGGCGACACCATCACCTTGTATTCCAATGGGTCCAGTTGCTCCACCTGTACCTACCAATGGTCCACCTCCAGTTCCTTTCCATTCGCCACCCTGGTGGCGGGCGGCGGCATCAACGACAGTTGGGCCACTTATACGTTTACCCATCCCGCCAATAAGGCCACTGAGTATTGCCCTATTTCCTGCATCTATACCCCCCAGCCCGGGACCTTTTGCGACCCCAATGCCCCGATGTCCACCACCTATGACCAATGGGACCTGAGTATTTTGGGACTCCTCCAGCTCTCCAATCTCACCCTCCTCAACGGTCCTTACGACGGGGACACCTCCAAGGTCTGGATCTACGAACGGTCGGGTTGGCCCCAGTCGGCCCACCACGATTACAGCGCGCGGGTGTATTCGGTCAGTGGGGGGACCCTGGATACCGCCATTGTCGATCCCGGATATATCTTGCCGGTCCTGGCGGATACCCTGCACATCCGCTGGAGCAATACCCACCAGCGCCAGCTTGAATGCGGAGCCCCCTATATCGTGTACTCGCAGTGGGTCGGCAATACCTGGCCCCAAACCTGCTCCAATTATTCGGAGGTCATTCCACCGCAACCCCTGAACAATCCCTTCCCCATCGGGGCCGATACGGTCTGTCCCGGGGATACGGTGGTCTACTATACGACGCCGGTGCCCGGCGCGACCTACAATTGGACGACGAGCGGCGGAACGGTCGTTTCCGGGCAGGGAACGGATCAGGTATCGGTGCTGTGGAATTCAGTTCCGGGCTCGATCACCTGTGCCCGAACCATCTCCGGGAGCACCCTCTCGGAAACCCGGACGGTGAACAGTTTTACCCCCACCCCGGGGAATATCAATTTTCCGGACACGGCGACCTACTGCGTAGGGACTCCCCTCGTACTGGATGTCACCGGCCCGATGGCCACGTATGCATGGTCCACGGGGGCGACGACCCCCACCATTGCGGTGATGGACTCCGGGACCTATACCGTGACGGTCACCTATACGTCCTGTGGTACCACTACGGTCCTCTCGGATTCCTCGGTGGTCCTTCGCCAGGTCCCGATCACCCCCAATCTGGGCCCTGACCGGACCTTTTGCACCGACACCACCCAATTCTTTACCCTGCCCAGCCATTTCACTTCGGCCCATTGGAACAACAGTTTCCTGTCCACCCTGACCTGGCAGACCAACAATTCGGGTCCGTTGACGGTCGCTACGATCGATACCAATGGCTGTCCTGGGGCCGATACGGTGATCCTGAATGGCATTGCCCCACCCAACCTGACCCTTTCCGCCACCGGGGATTTTTGCCAGGGTGACAGCCTCCTCCTGAATCCCGGCTTCCAGGGCGGAGGTGCCAGTTTCCTTTGGTCAACAGGGGCCACCAGCCAAAGCATCTTTGCGAAGGCCGCCGGGACCTATTCGGTGGAGGTCAATAAGAATGGCTGTGTGCGGATCGATTCGACGGTGGTGACCGTGGTGCCGGTCCCGACTGTGAACCTGGGCCCCGACACGACCATTTGCAATGGGGACAGTATCCAACTGGATGCGGGTGTCCTGGGATATTGGTCTACCGGTGCTACGGGGCAAACCATCTGGGTGAGTCAAACGGGCCAGTATTCGGTGGCGGTCATTGCGAACGGTTGCGTAGGTCAGGATACTGTTGACGTGGTGGTCATGACCGATTGCGTATGGCCGGGCGACTGCGACAATGACGGGATCGCCAACAATGCGGATGTACTCGCATTGGGGGCCATGCTGGGCCAGGTCGGCCCCACCCGCGCCAATGCTTCCCTGAACTGGGAAGCGCAGGTGGCCTCAGATTGGTCGGTGACGCAGGGCAGTGGTGCCAATGCCAAGCATGCCGATAGCGATGGCAATGGCATCGTCAACCAGGACGATACCCTGGCGATTGACCTGAACTTTGGCCTTGTCCACAACAAGGTCAACGGCACCCAGACCGGGATTCCCCTGTACCTGGAAGCCGATCAGGACACGTTCCCTGCCGGGGGCACGGCTTGGTTTACGCTCTATCTGGGCGATGCCAGCATTCCGGCCGATTCAGTCTACGGGGTGGCCTTTACCATCAGCTACGATGCTTCCCTGGTGACAGCAGATGGCTTGGTGCAGGCCGATTTCGCGAACAATTGGTTGACCGGCAACGGCCAGCGCCTGAGCTATTCCCGGGATGAGCCGACCGTTGGCCGGGGCGACTTCGCCCTTGTCCGCACCAATGGCGTGGATACGAGTGGCTACGGTGCCATCGCCCGTTTCTCGCTGGACATCCGGCCGGACATCGGGAACAATGTGCCGCAGGCCACGGAAGACTTGTTCCTGGAACTCTTCGGGGTCACCCTGGTCAATGCCCAGCTCGACGATTTGGGCGTGACATGGACCGGCGATTCGACGGTCCTGTTGCAGACCGCAACTGCGGTCGACGGGCCTGTGGCTTCCGCCCAATTGGAGGTCTACCCGAACCCGGCCCGGGAACATGTACGCTTGCGGATGCTCGGGGCGGAGATGAAATCCTGGACCCTGGTGGACATGCGGGGCGCGGTGCTGGCTGCTGATTCGGAAGTGGGGCAGGCCGCGGCCGAGCTGGAGGTGAAGACCCTCCCGGATGGCGTTTATTTCATCCAGGTACAAGATCAATGGGGCCAGGTACACCGGCAAAAGCTGGTGCTGCTGCGGTAACACAAAACCCGGCCGCAATGCGGCCGGGAATGGTTGCGTTCTATTGAATCAATATCAACGTACAGAAATCTTGATTTGCCGTTGGGCGTTGCCCCGAATGGCCTGGACGAGGTAGGTGCCGCGGGGGAGGTCGGTGACTTCCAGGGCGGATTGGCCTTGCTCAGGGAAGGAGCGGATGGTCCGGCCCATCAGGTCAAAGATGTCGACGCGGGCACCTTCGAGGCCTTCCAGGGTGACATCACCGTGGGAAGGATTGGGATAGGCGACGATTTGGAAGGCGTCAACTGCCTGGTCCAGGGCATTGGCCTGGGCCTTGTTGTTGGGGCAGGCGGGGTTGGCGGAGGAGTTTACGGTATAGTAGTTCAGGTCGGCTTCCTCCGAGGTGAACTCGTCTTCTTCGAAGCCATAATCGATTTCGGGATTCTCAATTTCGATTTCCCGCTCTTCGTAGTTGCGGAAGGTCGAGAAGCAATCGAAGAAGTCGTCGGCGACGCGGTTTTCGAAGAGGCGGTTGCCACTGCCGGCGTCGACGGTGGTCACCATGGTCACATGGTGGTTGTTGCGCTTAACGAGGTTGGGCTGGCCGACGTCATCGGGGAAGGTATAGAGCTGGGAGTAATTGTTCTGCCAGTTTTCGTCGTACTGGACCAGGAGGGCGCGGTCATTCTGGGAGTTCTGGTCCCGGGCAATGGCGGTGAAGGTGAAGGCCTGGTTGTTGGGGACCTGGGTGATCGTGCCGGGGAAAGGACCGTGGTAGGTCGGCAGCCAGTTGGGGCTTTCTACCATGAGGGGACCATTGCCACTGAGGTCGAGATCAAGGCCGCCTTCCAGCTTATAGGTGCGCATATCGCTGAACCATTGGTTGATGCTCATCTTACCGAAGAACAACTGGTTGTTGGGTTTGTCGATGCCGAGGACATAGAAGTCGCCTTTCTTGCTGCGCTTGAGGTCACGGATGTCCATGTGGCCCAGGCTGCCGCTGACATGGCGGTGGACCCGGTCGGGATTCAGTTGGGCGTCGTTGGTAATGGAGATGGTTTGTCCCGAAGCCTCCACAATGCCGAGGTACCAGACGCCATTGTGGGCGAGTCCTTTGACCTGTCCGTGGCTATTGGGGAAGTCCGGAATCTCGATCATGCTGTACTGCATGACCTGGCCATTGTAGGGATCCACTTCAAAGAGGGAGTACTCCATGAAATTACGGCCATTCTGAGTATTGGCGAGGAGGATATTGCCGTTGATCGAAACGATCATGTCTTCAAATCGGCGGGAGTAGCGGCGGGCCCATTGCGGGTTGCCATTGTAATCGACTTTCACGAGGCAGTTGTCGTAGCCGCCGCCGGTATTGCCGAGCAGGACGATGCCCGTGCCGACTTCGAGGGCGTGCCAGGGGGTAAAGGTGACGCCATCGACGTCGTAGACCCGGGTCCAATCCGGGTTACCAAGGTGGTTGGTACGGGTGACGTGTTCACCGTTGAGGATCAGGGTAAAGGTGAGGAAGGTGATGACATCGCCATTTCGGGAGTCCGGGGAAGCGTTGAAGATCTCCCGGGCGTTTTGTCCGTTGGGTGTCTGGGCATTCAGGCATGGGAAGGTCAGGCCCAAGAGGACCAATGCGGTGAATAGATGTTTCATAATCAGTAGTTTAAAAGATTGGTAGGGATAGTTAAATAAGACAGTGGCAAGGTAGGAGAGGGGGAAGGGGATAAAAAGCCAATGGTTGGGAATAATTAGGTTTGTTTAAGAGGGAATAAATTAAAAATGTATCCTGAGGAGTGGTTATGGGTTTGGAAATTAGTTTTTAGAATAGCGCTGGCCCCGAACAAATTCATTGTCCGGGGCCAGCAATTTCGTCCGTGAACGGACCGGTCTTACGCCTGGGGATACTCCTCCTGGCCATTCGCATGCAACGCGAAGCGCCCACGCTCCGCCGGATGCAATTGCTCTTGCTGCGGCCAGGGCCAGCCCCCGAATTGGGTCTCCTGGTATTCCTGGTAGGCCTCGAGGATCTCGGTCTTGGAGTTCATCACGAAGGGTCCGTGCGCAATGACCGTCTCCCGGATGGGCATGCCTTCCAGGATCAGGATGCGGGACTCCGTCGGACCGTTGACGAGGGTCACCGACTCCTGGGGACGCAGGCGCAGCTCGTGGGCGCCGGTCACCGAGCGGTCGGCCACTTGCAGCGAATCACCTTTGTAGAAGGCCATCGAGCGCAATACGCCCGCAGCGGTCGCGGGCAAAGTCCACTCGGCATGGGGCTCCATGACGATGGTGAAGATGCCGACCTTGTGGTCGTCCGCCGCGGCCCAGCTGTTGGGCGGGGGCGCCACGGCCTGGGCATCGCCGAGCTGGCCGGCGATCACCTTGATGCGGGTCGTCCGACCGGCGGCGTCCTGGTGGTTCACCACCGGAATCTGCTCGCGCCAGAGCATCTTGAAATGGGGCTCGACCATCTTGTTGGCCTTGGGCAAGTTCAGCCAGATCTGGAAGAGCTCGCCGGTATTGCCTTCCTGGTCGTTCAGGAGCGGGAACATCTCCGAATGGAGGACGCCCCGGCCCGCGGTCATCCACTGGACATCGCCGTTGCCGAAGCGGCCGGCCGCGCCCATGGAATCGGAGTGGTCGACCAGTCCCTGCTCGGCAATGGTCACCGTCTCAAACCCGCGGTGCGGGTGGTAGGGGAAACCGGGTGCGGTCTCGCCGTGGTACATGTTGAAGCCGTCGATGCTGGCAAAGTCGGCTCCGAGGCGCCGTCCGCCCAGGGTCTCGGGGCGGATGCGGAGGTTCCCATCGCCAGGTGGGTAGTGGTCCAGGTGGTAGGCACAGAACAGAAATGGGTCCTGGGGCTGCCACGGGAACGATAGCGCTTGGGCTTGGATAATGGGATCAATCATGGTAATAGATGTTGATACATTGATTATTTAGGAGACGTATTTGCGGGCATTTTGTTTCAAACCCCTCTGGGGGGCTGGAATGGCAGCTAAATGGGTGTGGGGAAGGGCAATGAAATTCATCCGCTGGGGTTTGGAAATCAACGTAGAGGGGACGAAATTTTAATTGAAAAGATCATTTCCCTGACCCTCATTCTTCCTGCTATGCGGTTTTTCCTTCTCCTGTTGCCCCTGCTCTCCATTGGTCCTCTATTGCTCCCCGCCCAAATCATCCAGCGCGATACAGCTGTGGTCCATCCTTCTTTTTTGCCCGGCTTCCCCACCGAAACCCATTTCAACTTCGTCCGCGAGAAGGTGGATGCGGCCGTGGACAATTCCAGCAATTTCAACGGGAAGGTCATCCTGATGATTCATGGTTCCAGCGGCTCCTCGACGCCGTTGTTTGACCTGGACTACCAGGATTACAGCTGGATGGACGACTTGGCGGGCGCGGGCTACGATGTCTTCTGCATGGACCTGACGGGTTACGGGCGGTCTTTCATTCCCTCCCCGATGGACGACTTTTGTAACCTCAATGCCCTCGACCAATTGGGGATCGGTGCGACCGGATGCACCGGGAACGGCTACGATTCGACCCTGACCTATTCGACGTCCGAGAACCTGGAGATCAATGCGGTGGTCGACTTCATCCGGAATTACCGCGGCGTGAATGAGGTGACGCTGCTGGGCTATTCGCTGGGCGGGGCGCGGGCCCTGCACTATACCGCGACCTTTCCCCAGAAGGTGGACCGGGTCATCACGGTGGGCTCCGGCGGGATTCCCTCCATTTTGCAGCCGCCTCCTCCCGCGACCTTGCCGGACCAGGGGACGCCCTTTACCTATTTTACCGAGTCCCAATTCACCAATTATTTCTCTGCCCCGACCTGCTTCAACCAATTGGACCCGGCCTTGGGGTCCGTGATCTGGAATGCCTACCAAGCGATCGATTCCCTCGGAGGGACCTGGGGGAGTGGCGTGGCCCGTTATCCGAATGGCTATTACTGGGGGCTGACCGAGGATACCGTCCTGGCGATTACGCAACCCTTCCTGATGATCCGGGGGAGCTACGATCCGCTGCCTTCCGGCCCGAGCATGGACGACCTCTACAACGACCTGGCCAATGTCAGTGTGAAGATTTCCCTGACCATCGAGAATGCGGACCATTTGGTGGCCTGGGAAGCTGGCCGTCGGGTCCTGCGGGAACGGGTGAAAGAGTGGCTGCAACTGGGTTCGGTGGATGGGTTTACCACGGGGCGACTGACGGCCCACGTGGATTCGAGCATCACCGAAAGGGGGAACGATCCGGTGGACCCGTTCCTGTTGGAAACCTTTCCCGCCCACCTTGCGACCAATGTTCTGATTGCCTCCGACCTGGAAATGGTGTTCAATGAGTTTGTCAATCCCTCGGCCCAGAACCGGGAATTGTACCTGTACCGTTCGGACGGTACGCTGATCCAGACGGTGGTGCTGACCGGCAGCCAGGCCACGGAGGTTTGTCCCTTTGTCTTCCGCATCGACCTGGATACCCTGGCCCCCAACACGACGTATTACGTTGACCTCTAGGCGAACGCCTATTTTGACGGCGACTTCAATTTCATGCCTGCGTTTTCCGGGCAGATGGCCTGGACCTTTTCGACGGGGTCGGTGGCGACCGGGTTGACCGCGGGCCTACCCTTGGGGGAGGTCCGGTTGTATCCGAATCCCGTGCGGGATGCGTTGGTCGTGGAAGGGGAGGAGCAAGCCTTGGAAGCGTTGCGCATGGTGGATGTGTGGGGCCGGGATGTCGGGAAATGGGTAGAGTGGGGAGAAATGGAAATTGGACGGCGGGTGTTGTCCCTGGGAAGGTTGCCGGCGGGCGTGTATTGGTTGGTGGGGAATGGGAAAGGAAAACGGGTCGTGAAGATGTAGGACAAGGGCGTCTTGGGTTGAAATTGGAGGGCTGAAAGCGTATCTTTCGGGTCCATAACCTATTGTGACCATGAAGTATGTACGATGTTTGTTGATGGTACTCAGCCTGTTCCTGAGCGCCACCCCACTGTTTTCCCAAACCAAGCAGGACAAGGCCGATGTGGCCCTGGCGAAGGATTTGCAGGAGGCGGGTAAGCTGCCGGAATCGCTGGCCCTGCTGCACAATGTCCTCAACCGGAACCCGCACTACGTATTGGCGTTGCATCGGCGGGGAATGCTGTACCTCCAATTGGAAGCCTACGGACAGGCCGGGGAAGACCTGAAAGCGGCCTTTGATCTCCAGCCCTATTTCTCCCGGAATTCATTGGAGTACGCCCGGCTTCAATTCGAGATGGGCAATATCAACGAGGCCTACCAGGCCATCCGGCATTGCCTGGATGGAGACGAAGAGCTGGTGGAAGCCCACTGGGTTTACGTCCGCATCCTGATTGTAGGCGGTAAATATGTGGATGCGTCCAAGGAGCTCAAGCTCCTCGACGAGCTCGACCCGGACAATATCGATCTGCTGTATTACCGGGCCCGCCTGAACATGGACCAGGGCGTGTTCCCCCCGGCTATCAAATATTTGCGCCTAGCACTGGAACGTGATCCCGCCAATACCGCGTACCTCCGCGAGTTGGGGCAGTCCCTGCAATTCAATGGGGACTATACGGAAGCGCTGGACGTCCTGGATCGGTTGATCACCTTGAATGAAGCGTCGGGGGAATTAGAGCCCTATGTGTATTACCTGCGGGGGGCGGTCCGCTATGCGTTGAGGTTGCCGGATATGGGGGCTCCTGACAGCCGCAAGGCCATTGAGCTCAATCCTTCCGCCGATTATTATTACGGGCAGTTGGCCCTGCAATTGGATGAGTTGGGGCAATTGGAAGAGGCGGTCGTCCACCAGCAACATGCGATTCGCCTGAACCCGAGGAAGGCCCTGCATTATCAGAACTTAGGCTGGCTGTATATCCAAATGGATTCAATGGCGGCGGCCCTTGCTCCGTTGAACCAGGCGATCGAGATGGATCCGGAAGACAGCTATGCCCTGAGCAACCGGGCGCGGGTCCAGCTCGCGCTGGGCAATCTGGTCGAGGCCCGCCGGGACATCGACGCCGCCTTGGCCCTGTTCCGGGGCCACCCCATGTTCCACCTCAACAATGCGCGGATTTACCTGGCCGAAGGCAATGCGACCGGGGCGTGTGCCGCGTTGCTGGAGGCCCTGGACCGGGGCTATACCGACCAGTACGATGGGAAAGCCCTCGCCCTCCAACGCCAGCACTGCGCTACGTCCGACTGACAATCGGAATCCACACGTCTTCTTCCGAATTCGGGTTGCCGGGGCCGAGGTAGTCGGGCCCAAGCACTTCGAAGTGGCTCAGACCACCCAGGTCGTAGGGCCCCAGGCGCAACCATTCCCCGTAGATGTACTGGGCCGAGGGCTGGAATTCCCAGGCGCGGCCCCGGTACCGGAAGACGGCGTAGAGACCGCCCGGGAGGATGAGCTCGTGCATGCCGTCGGGGACGGGGCAGTCGGCGGTGACGGGGGCGGCGGCCCACTGGATATATTCCTGGTGGGGATCAAAGTGGTCCAGGTCAAAGGAAGGGTATTGCTGGACATTGTAGTTGTCGGCACTGGTGACACCCGTGATGTCGCCCCGTCGGGGGCGGAATCCTTGCCAGAGGGCCTGGGTTTGGGGCTGGGCGTGGCTATGAACGACCTTGTGGCCAATGAGACGGATGGGCTCGGCGGTGATAAGAACGGGTTCGCGGGAAATGAGCGGCATAGCAGTGGTTTTGGTAAGGGAAGGGACAAGGTGCAATTTCCCCCCGACAAAGCCAACTGGGCCGATCAGGATACTCCCATCGGATAAACGCCAATTTGTTTTGCAATTTGTCTATCTTTATATCGTATCAACAGTAGTATTCGATTCAATTTTTCTTCTAACTACATGGCAGAACAAAGGCAACAGGTCTTGATGCTTGGAAATGGTCTGAACCGCATCGACAATTCCTATTCGTGGGAACACCTGATGCTGGACCTCCTCGCCCATGCCAATCTGGTAGGGGCCATCTCCATGCGCAACAAGCCCTTTCCGATGCTCTACGAGGAACTTTACCTCCGCTACATCGCGGCTGATCCGTCCCACCGGGAGATGGACCTGAAAAAGAAGATCAAAGGGTTGATGAAGCAGATCGAAGCCAATGACCTGCACCATGAAGTGATGGAATTGCCGATTTCGGAGATCATCACGACGAATTACGACCACAACCTGGAGGCGACCTTGCCCCGGGGCTTGAAAGGGGCGCCCTATATCCAGCCCGTCAAGGGGAGCAAGTACCACATGCTGCGCCGGCGTCAGGCCGGTGACAAGGTCATTTGGCACATCCACGGAGAGGCCACCAAGCCCGGCACCATTTTGCTCGGCTATGAACCCTACTCCGGCTTTTTGTCCCGCATCCGAACCTATTTCAACAGCAGCCTCACCTACCGCGACAAGGACAAGGAGACCGGCGAATTTCTGGTGACGACCCTGCCCGCTCTGATGCCGCGGATCGCGGCCGGAGAGCATGAAGTCCACTCTTGGGTGGACCATTTCTTCTTCAGCGACCTCTACATCGTGGGGCTCAGCATGGACTTTGTAGAAATGCACCTGTGGTGGATTCTCCATTTCCGCGCCCGCCTCCAAACCGACGTCAAATACCCCATCAACAACAATATCTATTTCCTCTACCCCTCCGTAGACCAGACCTGGATCAAAAGCCGGATCGATTTGCTCTGCGCCTGCGGCGTCAAATGCATCCAGGTTCCGGTCCAGCGCCGCAATTGGAAAGCGGCCTACCAGAGTGCCATCGGACTGATCCGGAATTCGGCCGAAGCCAACGGACTACCGGTTCATAAATGATTTGTTGAGCATGGGAATCACGCCCATTGTCACCGCCAGCAACAGGCCGGCGATCAAGACAAAGCCCAGCAGGACTGTATTGAACGGCAAATGCTCCAAATCCCGGCTCCGAAGAGGAACGATCAACAGGGAAAGGAATTGAGAAATTTCGGCCGCGCCCATGCACAGGCCCAAGGTGGATGATTTGAATGGGCCGGGTGTATTTTGATAAGCCAATACATAGAGCAGGGGCAACAGCAAAGCATCCAACAGACTCCAGGCGATCAGCACGACAATGACGCTGGAAGCGGTGCCCTCGCCCGCCAGGACTTCCATAGGCAGGGACCATAACAGGACGAGGTGGATGAGGAAAATGACCCCGACTCCCAATCCCAGAAAGCCTTGGTTCCGCATTCGGCGGCTGTTCAACAGGAATCCTATCCCAGCAATCCCTGCTGCCAATACCATTGAACCTCCAACGGCCCAACCAGAAAAGATACTTTCCCGCTGCACGTCTGACAGGAATTGGTACAGGGAGCCCGTAATGATTTCCATCGGCAGCCAATAGATCATGTTCAGGAGCAAGGACAGCACCAGGACCACGACCATGTTCCACTTGGGCGGCTTGACCAGGATGCTGGTGACGAGGGTGACGAGAAAGGCAAAGACCAGGATGAATCCGCGGGGAAGCGCCCAGTCCACTTCCGTGAAGCTGTTTTCCGCCAGGGCATAGAGGATGACTAGCATCCCCAGGAAAAATACTGCGACGACGCCCATGATGAGGTTGCGGGGTTCCTGAGAGAATTTCGTTCGGTATTCTGCGGGCTCCTTCTTCAGGAAACCCATTGAAATCGCCACCCAATAGCCCGCGCTGCCGACAATGCACAGCCCTCCGAACAGGTAACCGGAGGCCCGCAGGTGGCTTTCGAACAGCCAAGTGAATACCACGGCACCGGTCAATGCGGTCAGGTTGACGAGGATGTATACCGCGCCACCGGGCACGAGCATCTTTGAGCGTAGGGGAAAGCTGTTGAAGAATAGGGTGAGGTTGGAAACGCGGAAAAATGCGATTCCGAAGCCCAGGAAGGGGATGCCCATGATGGAAAGCATGGGGGTGGGGACGAGGAGGGTGAAGAAAATATAGCCGAGCCCCGCCACGCCCAATCCCAGCGCCGCCGCTTGGCGGCGGTCGAAGAAGAAGTCGATGATCAGACCCGTGGCTAGGAGTCCCAGGGCCAGTACAAATCCGAGCAATGCATAGTTGCTGAAGGCCTCGTCGTATTCCATGAACTGGATCATGTTCAGTACGAGCAGGCTGCGAAATCCATAGTAGATGAAGCGTTCGAGGAAGAGGCCCCCGCCCGAAATTGCGAAGGAAGGCCAGTTGCCCCGGACAATGCCGGGAATGGGAGGAGGTGATGTCATGCCCGGATGCGTTTGTTGAAGAAGTAGAGGGTCAGGCCGGCGGCGAGGAAGAGGGAGAGCCCCAGGATGGCGACCACGACGATGAAATCTCCGGTCCCGAGGGCATCGGGGTTGCCGACCAAGGTTTCGTAAAATTCGAGGATGCGGAAGTCATAGCGGATCATGACCCCGAAGGTCAGGGCCGAGGTGATGCTGGCGGCCGACAGGCTGCGGTACTGCGGCGGCGTGAAATGCCAATTCAGCCCCAGGGCCGATGGGAAAATGAGGATATAGCCGGCGGCCATGAAGAACATGATAATTGCTACGTTGAACAGGCCCGGTTCCCCTTCGCGGCCCCAGGTCACCATCAGCACAAAACCAATCAGGGACAGGAAGAATCCCAGGGCAATCTTGCCGATGGACAAGGTGGAATGCAGTTCCCGGTTTTTGAACAGGCCGTAGACGCCGAACAAGACCGCCGCCAACACGACCACGATGAATCCCTGGACCATTTGGGCGGTCAGCCAGGGAAGACTTTCGACCTCCAGGCCATTGAACCAGACATAATACGAATTGGTGGATCCCTCGGCCGCCAGACCAAAGGTCATGGTGAGGAAGAAGGCCATGCTGACGCCAAGCATCGCCTTGGCGCTCTTGGTCAGGTGGAACAGGATATAGACCAGCGCCGAGATCAGGAGCAGGAACCTCAGAATCGGCAGCAGGTAGGTATCGATGAGGATGAGTTCCAGCAAATCATAGGAAAAGAGAAGGCCGGTGAAGAGGAAGGAAGAGAAGCCCATGATGAGGAGTCCGACCCATTGGGTACGGCGGACCAGCGGGGCTCCGGCCAGAGTGGGTTCGGGCGCCAATTCGAAGGGGCCTTTGACAAAAAGCGACAGGACCACGAGGGTCGCCAGGACCAGCGCCACGATGAAAAAACTCCAGGAAGAGGATTGAAAGGGGCTGAAAAAGGGCAGCGAAATCACAAAGGAAACGAGGTAGTTGAGTCCAATGGAAAGCGTGAAGGCCCGGTCCTTGTTGAGGATGGGACGGGGAAAAATCTGGGCGATATAGGCAATGACGGCGGGGAAAAAGACCGCACCGCCCACCGCGACCATGCCCAATCCCATGACCCGGCCGTAGAGGAAAGGAAAGTTCAGGCAAATCAGTCCAATGGCCTCGAGCCCGAGGCCGGCGAGCATGGCCTTCCGGCGCTCCATGACCCGGTCCGAGACAATGGAGAAGGGGATCGGCAGCAAGCTGCTCAGCCCAAAAAACAATCCGATGATCCGGAAATCGGGAACGCTGCCATCCATGAATTCGAATTCATCGTTGTTCCACTGAAGGGAAAACAAGAAGTTGGTGGTCAGCAGGTAAGCGAGCCGCTCGACCAACAGGCAGCCCAGGGCCAAGAAAATAGAGGCCTGGCGAAGTTTCGCGGACCGCTCAAATGGCGTTGGGGGTGGGGTAGCAGGGATAGCGCTCATAGGTTGTTGTGTTAGGAAGGGAAATTAACAAATGAACGGAACATTTGGGCAACCGAAGGAAAAAGTCTGGTCAAAGGAGAGGCGGGTAGGGGATTGGCGTTTTGCCGTTTA
Source organism: uncultured bacterium (assembly GCA_963923035.1). Taxonomy (GTDB): domain Bacteria; phylum Bacteroidota; class Bacteroidia; order J057; family JADKCL01; genus CAWUKT01. The sequence goes on along the minus strand of CAWUKT010000040.1, from coordinate 42,529 downwards.
CCCTTTTCGTCGTAAAATTGATCCTCATTCACTGCACTATGAAAGCTGTTCGCATTGCCGCCTTGTTCCTGATTACCGCTTTGGTAATCATCCTCCTGATACAGGGAGAAACGCTCCTCCTGCCATTGGTGATCGCCATTTGTGTTTGGTTCATCGTCAATACCATTGCCTCGGCCCTCGTCCGAATTGACATCCTCGGGTGGAACATGCCCCGCGGGCTGGCCATCGTATTGTCGTCCCTGACCATCATCGCCGTGATCTTCATGGCCATCGAAATCATTGTTTCGACCGCTGAGACCATGGTGGCCGACGCCGAAATTTACCAGCAACGATTGCAGACGCTCATCGCGAACGCCATGGGGCTGTTCGGCGTGAAGGAGCTGCCCTCCTTCGCCCAAATCGTCCACGACGTGGACCTCGAGCCCATTGCCGCCTCCGTCGGCGGGGCCCTCTCAAATGCCGCCAGCCAGCTCCTGTTCGTCTTCATCTACACCATTTTCCTCCTCGCCGAGCAGGGCTCATTTCCCAAGAAACTCCTCGCGCTCTCCAAAAACCGCCGCCAATACACCCAGCTCAACAAGACCTTCTCCAACATCAACGAATCGGTCAAGACCTATATCTCCATCAAAACGGCCATTTGCCTGGCCGCCGCGACCCTTGCTTTCCTGGTCATGTCCCTCTTCGGACTGGACTACGCGGTCTTTTGGGCCTTCCTCATTTTCCTACTGAACTATATCCCCACCTTCGGCTCCATGATCGGGACCCTGCTCCCGGCCGTGTTTGCCCTCCTTCAATTCGACGACCCGACGCCCATCGTGGGCATGGCGCTCCTGATTTACCTCCTCCAATTCTTCCTCGCCAACTTTGTCGAGCCGAAATTGATGGGGAATACCCTGAACATCAGTACCATGGTTGTCCTGCTCTCGCTGTCACTGTGGGGCTTGATTTGGGGCGTGGCCGGGATGATTTTTTCCGTCCCGATTACCGTCATCATCATCATTGTTTGCGCGGAGTTCCCTTCCACGCGGCCCGTGGCGATTTTGCTCTCGGCCGACGGCGATGTGAATTCGCCCAAGGAAGTCCCGGGACTCATTGCGACGGGGGCGGGGGAAGCTACCCGTTTGGAAGAAGTGCTGGATTAACGGCGCTTGCTGAGGGGATTGAAGGGCAATGACCACCGGAACCGGATGGCCAGGAAGCGGATGATGATCACGACGGAAATGGCGCCGATCATCGACAGGTGGGAGGGGAGGAATTGGAGGCCGAGCAAATGGACGAGTGCCCCGGCGAGGCAGGCCATGGCGTAGACTTCTTCGCGGAAGATCAGCGGGGTGCGGTTGGCGAGGACGTCCCGGATGATGCCCCCAAAGACGGCCGACACGACGCCCATCATCACCGCGATGAGCGGAGACAGGCCCAGCGACAGCGTTTTTTCCATTCCCAATACTGTAAACATTCCGATCCCCACCGTATCGAATATGAAGAATCCCCGCCGCAGTTTGCGGATGAGGCCGTTGAACAGGAAGGTGATGGGAACTGCCGAAACGATCAGGTAGACGTAAATTTCGTTGGTCATCCAACCCACCGGGGTGCTGCCGATCATGAGGTCGCGCAGGGTGCCGCCGCCCGTGGCCGTCACAAATCCGAGGATGAACACGCCGAACAAGTCAAATTTCCGATCGACTCCGGCGAGGACGCCGGAGAGCGCGAAGACAAAGGTCCCCGCATAGTCGATGAAATTGATCGCGTTCATGGTCGCTTGGGTTCAGGGTCGTGGCCAAAAATGGATGGGGGAGGGGAAAATAAAAATGGAGGGGAAGAGATTTATTGGAATGATAATAAATGGGGTGAATTAAGTGACAAATCGCAATTGATCTCGTTGCTTGGCAGAGTTAATTTGAGGGGTGAATTCGGTTTTCGCACGAATAGAATCCCGTTCAGAGGTGCTGAATGGCAAGCCTTGTATCAAAGGAACTCGGCTCAGTGTGAAGTTGATTTTAGAATGGATTGCCAGCGGGGCCTCTCCCCAGGAAATCGCGAACTTCCATCCTGTGGTGACAATGGCCGATGTTGAGGAAGCCATTCGTTTTTCTGCCTTCGAGATAGGTTAAGGAGGTCGAATCCTTGCCATTCCCCCCAAAATTGGCGAGTTTTTCCAGCAAATCAACCGCATGGAAACGCCCGATTGGCACGCCTCCTTTTTTCCGCCCACCCACCTCAACAACAAGCTACCGGCCATCTTTGACCGGCAGCGCATCACCAATTCCTACAAATTCTTTTGGTTCCTGGCCATCCTCGACTTCGTCGAGCGGGCCGACAGCTACGAGATTGCCATCGACGAGCTGGTCACCGACATGGTCGCCCAAGTCTGGTACCCGGTCAATGTCTTTCGCCTGAACCTGGGGAAGGCCGACAAACTGGCCGATGCGGTCCGCCTGGTGCGGGAAGCGAGTGGCCTGAAGGAAATGGCGAAGCCGGATGAAGTCAGAAAGGCCATCGCAGAAGTGCGGGACCAACCCGCGATCCGCAAGCGCCTCCGGGAGCTGGGGCGCTATGTTCCTTATCGATTCCTTTCCGTTTGGTTCAGCCGAGAAATGAAAGGAACGAAGGACAGCCAACGGAAACAGATGACCATTGAATTGGCGGCAAACTCCTCGCGCAACCGGGAGACCGCGCCCATCTATCGGTTTTACGGCGCCAAACTGAACTGCATTTACCTGAACCACCACTGGTTTTGGTACCTCCGCGACCACCTCAAAATCATCCGCCAATTCACCTACCACCAGCTCCTCGATTACCTCCAGCGCCGCAATCCCAATACACCGAACCTGTTGGACAAGCTCCACCAGCCGGTTCGTCGCTCCCTGTCGAAACCGCGCAATTTGTGGAAGCAATACATTGCCCAACACCCCGATACGACCTGCATTTTTACCCAGCAACCCATTGACAAGATCTCCATCGACCATTTTCTCCCTTGGTCATTCGTCGCCCACGACCAGCTCTGGAACCTCATCCCGGTCAACAAATCGACCAACAGTCAGAAGGGAAACCGCCTGCCCGCCCGGGAATTGGTCCCGCCTTTTGCCCGGCTCCAGCACCATTTTCTCCAGGACCTCTACCAACGCAAACCCCGCCACCAATCCTTGGAAGATTACGCCTCCGCGTACCGGTCCGATCCCGCCGAGCTGGCCAGGATGACCTTGCCAACATTTGAAAATCAGGTGGGAGAATTGATTTTGCCGCAGATGACCATCGCCCGGAACATGGGTTTTCTCGATTGGTGATCAGAGCCGGACCTTCGGCGTCTCAAAAATCACATAGCCATCCACGTAGGGATCCCCAAAGGTATCGCGCGGCGTCAGGACCGTCCAATCGATGCAGTCCTGGTACTCCGTGAAGGCGTAGGGTCCGGCGATATAGTAGCCATTCGGTACGATGGGCGGCGGCTGGCAATCCATTTTGTTGGAAGGAACCGTCGCGGGCAGCAGGAGTTCCTGCGAGAGGAAGGGGTAGAGTTGGTGATCCACGGTAGAAATGGGACCGATTTTTTCGCGGCCTAGCCATTCGGCGACAGCGCGTTCGTGGGCATTGGTTTCGTTGGGGTGAAGCAGGCGTTGGGCGATGCGGATGGGGGTTTGTTGGGTGAAGAGGAGGGCAAAGAGGAGGAGGAAAGCGGCCCGGAGCCACGGTTTTGCGTGCGTACGGGCCCATGCGGCGGCCGTGAATTCGGCGAGGTAGAGGGCGGGGAGGAAAAGGAGCAAAAAGCCAAAGCGGTCGAAGCCTTGGGAGCAGAGGAAAAAGAGGGTGAGGAAGAGTTGCAGGAGAATGGGCAAGCGGTCGGCGGGGCGGGGATGGACGCGTAGCCGGAGCACCATGGCCAGTATGCCCAATGCAAACAGGGGCTTGAACAACAAGAACCGAAGAGCTTCGGTCGGGGCGAAGACGAAGAATTCATTTCCGTAGCTTTGCCGGTCTTCCAGGTAATGCACGAATTCCGCCCAGCCACCTTGTTCCTGAATCCATCCGGCCACCACTGCCAAGGTCCAGATCGCCCCAAAGAGCAACCAGCGGCCCATTTCCCGAAGGTCTTTTTTACCAAAGCTCCACACCGCCATTCCGCCCACGGCCAGGCCGAGGGGCAACGCGATATACGCCTTGCAATTCACCGCCCACCACCACGCCAGACCTCCCAGCGCCGCCCAGCCCACCTGGCCGTCCTTTTTCCACTGCGCCAAGGCTGCCATCCCTCCAAATACCCCCAGCAACATCGGCCCTTCCCCCAACAATTGAGCCCCGTAGGTCACCCATTGCACATTTCCCACCATGATCCACAGCGCCCAGGTCGCCTTGGTCGCTCCCTTCAGGTCGCGTCCGTAGCGCCAAAAGGCCCAGGCTGCCGCCAGGCTGAAGAGGATGCTCAGGCCGCGGGCCGCCGCCATACCTCCGCCCCAAAGCCCCAGCCAGAGCCGATAGGTTTCGTTCAAGGGCCGCCCCAGCGTGATGAAAGGAGAGTCCATGTCCACCCCCCAATAGGCCGGATACCCCATTTGGCCCGTTTGGAGGGCCGTATCGATGACCAGAAAGTGCCCGGCATCGTCGTACCATACGGGGGTCGTGTACGCACTCAGGACGAGGAGGAGTAGGAAAAGGACGAAAGGAATCAGGTATGACCGGGGACCAAACAAGGGACGTCTTAGGAGGTTCTTTTTTTAGGCGAAAGGTTATAACTTTGCCGCAAATTAATTAGAACCTCACCCAACTCAAATTCAAATATGGCGAGTACTTCTTACGATATGATTGTGATTGGCAGCGGCCCCGGTGGCTACGTTGCTGCAATTCGCGCCTCCCAGCTGGGCATGAAAGTGGCTTGTGTGGAGCGGGAAAATGTTGGTGGGATTTGTCTCAACTGGGGCTGTATCCCGACCAAAGCCCTTCTGAAGAGTGCAGAAGTCTATGATTACCTGAAGCATGCCAGCGATTACGGCATCAAGGTGGAAGGGGCCTCGCCCATGTTTGACAAGGTGGTCGAGCGCAGCCGCGGCGTCGCCGACAAGATGAGCAAGGGCATTGGATTTTTGTTCCGCAAGAACAAAATCGACACCCTGGAAGGCTTTGGTCGCCTGACCAAGGACAAGAAAGTAGAGGTCGAAGCTGCCGACGGAAAAAAGACGACCTATACCGCCAAGCACATCATCGTTGCGACCGGCGCCCGGTCCCGTCAGCTGCCCAACATGCAGATTGACAACAAAAAAATCATCGGCTACCGCGATGCCATGGTCCTGCCCGAGCAGCCCAAGAGCATGCTGATCGTCGGTTCCGGTGCCATCGGCTCCGAATTTGCGTACTTCTATGCCACCATGGGCACCGAAGTGACCCTCATTGAATACATGGACCGCATCGTTCCGAACGAGGACGAAGAAGTCAGCAAGGAACTTGGCAAGAGCTTCAAGAAGCGTGGCATCAAGGTGATGACCAGCTCCGAAGTCACCGGTGTCGATACCTCCGGCGATGGCGTCAAAGCCACGGTCAAGACCAAGAAGGGCGACAAAGTCCTGGAAGCGGACGTCCTGCTGTCCGCCGTTGGCGTCGTCTCCAACATCGAAAACATCGGCCTCGAAGGGCTTGGCATCAAGACTGAGAAGGGCAAGATCGTTGTCGACGATTACTACCGCACGAATGTCGAAGGCATCTACGCCATCGGCGATATCACCCACGGTCCGGCCCTGGCCCACGTGGCTTCTGCCGAAGGCATCATCTGCGTCGAGCAGATCGCCGGCCACCACCCCGAGCCGCTCAACTACAACAACCTGCCCGGTTGTACCTATACCCAGCCGGAGATTGCTTCCGTCGGTTATACCGAGAAGCAGGCCAAAGAAGCGGGCTACGAACTCAAAGTGGGCAAGTTCCCCTTCAGCGCTTCCGGCAAGGCGAGCGCAGCGGGCAAGAACGAAGGCTTCATCAAGGTCATCTTCGACGCCAAGTACGGCGAATGGTTGGGCGCCCACTTCATCGGCTCCAACGTCACCGAGATGATCGCAGAAGTGGTAGCAGCCCGGAAGCTCGAAACCACCGGCCACGAGATCATCAAGTCTGTTCACCCGCACCCGACCATGTCCGAAGCGGTCATGGAAGCCGCTGCGGCGGCCTACGACGAGGTGATCCACCTGTAAAGACTACAATTCCAAGGAAATCAACGGCCCGCCTCCGAAAGGAAGCGGGCCGTTGTCATAGGCGGAAAATTGATTCCGCCCGGGCTCAGCCCGGGCGGAGCGGCGTGTGCAGCCGCCTTGGTTCACCTACGGAACCAAGATCTCCCATTGCTCCATGTTGATGGCCTCGACGGTATCCGCCACGACCACATTCTGCCAATTGAACAGGTATTTTCCGGCCTGCGAACGCAGAAATACATTCCAGATGCCATTGCCCCAGCCCTTTTCCACATTCCACAATACATTCGGCGTGAAGTGGTTGTTGTTGGAATCGGTGCGGACCGACTCGTCGAATGTGCCTTGGGTACCCATAAAGCGGCGGTTGAGTTTCGACCGGAGGGCGATCCGGCAGGCGATGTCATCCCGCTTGTCGAAGGTGCCGTGGAAGACGTACATGTCGAAGAATGCCCCGGCGGGGAAATTGTCGGTGGGGGTATTGGGGGCCACGTATTGCGTGCTGACGGCGCCACTCCAATCGCTCATCAGGTACATATTGTTGGAGTTGCTGCCGGTATGCGAGCTGTTGTTCAGGGCGCGGAGGCAGACGTCCTCGATCACCTCGACGTAGCGCATCTGGGCGTCGCGGTCCCAACCGGTCTGGTGGTTGCTGCCGATGAGGCCATTGGAGGAGCCGATCGGCTGGGCGGCGGTGATGTACTCGCGGGGATCATTTCCGGGGGAGACGCCCATCTGGAGATAGGGCATCATGGTGAAGGATTCCCAGGTGTCCCAGGTAGACCAGGAAGGGGCCGCAAACAGGCCGTTGACATCAAACCATTCGTCCAATCCGGGCGTATTTCCATTTCCCTTCATCCTCACCCGGTTGGATGGACCCTCCCAGCTGAGCCGCGTATTCTGACCGAACCAATCGAAGCCCATGGTGACCGCGAGGTCCGGGTTGGGGACATTTGAGATCTGCCCGTGGGGCTTGGGGGCTTCGTGCTGAATCGCGAAGTGAGTCGCAAAGTACATGTTGCGGAGCAAGGCGCTGCTGTTCGTGTAACCGGTAACGAATTGACCATTGCGGACGTGGATCGCAAAGCGACGGTCCAGGGCCTCAGAGCGGAAATTGGACCTGCTCTTGATGGCCTTGAACAAGGATTTCTTGTGGATAGAGGGGTTGTAGTAGAGGAAATAGCTGGTCTCTTTGCTCAGGAACTTGGCCCGTCCCGAAGGCGTAGCGTTGGCGCGTCCGGTGGGCTCCCAGTAGAGGCCCTCGTCAAATTCGCCAAGTTTAGGAGGGCTTCCGGCAAAGGTGAAGATGGTTTGGGAACGGACTTTGCCGACTTTCTCTTCGCGCCGGGCAAAGGCCGATCGCATGAGGATAATGTGGTCCTCGATGACAATATAGTCTTCGCCTTTGCGGAGCTGGTCGAGGCTGGAAAAGGCCTTGTTTTCCTGCCGTTCCCGGGCATGGACCAGTGCCTTGGCGTCTATCTTGACGCCCTGCTTCTCCGCAAATTCGGCGATGCCCCGGGCATCGGCCAGGTTCAAAAAGTCAAGGAGGTGCTGTTCGAGTTGTTGGGTCTCGTTGTACATAAGGGTATTGATATGTGGTTGGAAAATTTGTGCGGATCAAAAGGCCTATTGGGCCTGGTAGAGGAAGCGGTTGAGGACCACTTCGTCCTTTTTGTGTTCGTCGCCGTCGTAGACGCAGTAGTCCTTGCCTTCATTCTCCAGCATAAGCTGGGAGCAGCCCCCGTTGCAGAGGGGGAGGATGCGACAGGACAGGCAGGGCTTGTTCTTGAACTTGGCGTTCATGCGCTTTTCGTGGGTGATGTTCCATTTGCCTTGTCCGCCCTCCTCAATGTCGCCTTCCCGTTTGTCCCGCCGAAAATCCCTGGCGGTGCACTTGAACAGGTCACCGTTGTAGTTGACGGTGGCGTGCATGCGCCGGTCGGCGTAGCAGGAATTGGTGAGGGCGGGGGAGCGGTTGAAGGAAGTGGACAGGGAAAAACGCTTGGCGCGGAGTCGGTCAAATAGGCGGTGCAGCTCGGCGGGGTCGGAGTCGCCCGATTGCCAGACCTTGTGGAGGGAAATCTTCAGGTATTGGCGGGCTTCGGGCGCGAGGTCGGCCAGGTCATCGGCGATGGCGTCCATGTCGCCCAGCTTGTCAGGGGTATAGTTGAAGCGGAGGGTGACGGGAAATTGGTTCCGGACCAGGAGCTTGATATTGGCGAGGATCTCGTCGTAGGAGCCCCGCTTCGCGGAGACCTGGCGGACCTGGTTGTGTTGTTCGCGGTGGCCGTCCAGCGTGATCTGGAAATGCTTCGTGCGGTACGCACGAAACAAGGACAGCATGTCTTCCTTCACCAGGAAGCCATTGGTCGTATAGGCCGATTCCAGCCGGATATTGCGTTGCCGGCATTCCTCGGCTACAAATTCCGACAGCGGTTGGATTACCTGGCGGAAATAGAGGAGGGGCTCGCCCCCGAACCAGGACAGGATAAAGGATTCCAGTTGGGGATTGTCGTCGAGGGTGGTGCGGATGAAGGACTTGAGTTTTTCGAGGGTTTCCGGGCCCATTTTGCTCCCCTTGATATGGCTTTCGTAGCAGTACCAACAGGAGAAATTGCAGTTCATGGTGGGGTTCACGATGAGGTGGAAGCTCCGGTCATTTTCATCCACCGCCTGACTGGCTTCCCGCGCAGCTTCCAATTCATTTTTTTCCTCCGGCACCAAAAATCCCCGCGCACTCAATCCCTCGACCAATCCAGGGTGAATTTCGTTCAGTCCCGCCACATCCTTTTCCCGCAATGCCGCCTGAAACAATTCGTAGAGAAAGGGTTGCATGAGCAGGTACTGGTCCGTGAAGGCATTGTAGCCGAGCACATTTCCCTTGTAGGGCAAGAAGGTATTGAATTGGCTGTTTTTCATGGAGTTGGTTTGAAATGGCCCCCAGCCGAAGCTCAATGGCCGGGGGCCGTTTTGGAAAGAATTTAGACAGGAGCCTCAGCTCACTTCTCCACCTTGCAGATGAAGTTGGCGGCTTCGGATTCCTCAGTCACCCGGCAGATGAAATTGAAGTTCTTTTGCTCGGCGAGTTCTTCCACTTGGCGCGGGTCCATAAAGACGACGCCTTCGACGAGGGCACCTTGCTTGGACTCGGCCAGCTCGGATTTGGACAGTTCTTGGGACAGGTCTTTTTTCATGATTAAAAAGTTATTGGATATAGTTTCCCTACTCTGTTCGACCTCCAATGAGGCACAGGCTTTTCGGGATCCGCCTGAAAAGGTTGCGGTTCTAGTTGATATCTAAATGATTATGTCGGGAGGGCTTAGAGGGACTCGATCAATTCGGAGTCGGTCTTTTCATTGTCCGGGAGATTGCTCCACCAATCGCTCGGCAGGGGATTTTCCTTGTTGTCGTAGTAGACTTTCTTCATCTCATCGATCGGGATGGCATCGAACTCGCATTCTCCTGCGTGGGCGGTGATCCGGCCTTGGTCATCGATGGTATAGACCACGACGTTGATGATGTGTTGGTACAGGGGATAACCATTGTTGATGCAGCCCATAATGTCGTCGATGGTGACCCCGCAGGAAAAGCACTTGTCGCCAGCGGCGAGTCGGGTCGGGTTGTTGGGGGTGAAGACTCCCACGTCCAGGGGTTTGCTGATGGCGTTGAAGGCGCCGGGATCGCATTCACGGGGCAGGTTGATGTCGATATTGTCCCAATAGGCCTGGAGGACAATGCCATCGGCGCCAGGAGGAACGAGGTCGGTTCCGTCGGTACGGCCCTGGATATGGAGGACCTTGTAGGCCGGGGCTCCCGGCTGGCCGGGAGGATTTGCTTCGGAAACCGGGCGGCTGAAGGTAATCCCAATGATGGTATCGCTGGGCGCGCCGTGGGCGTACTGGATATCGTACCAGACCCGGCCTTCATTGTTGTAAATCTCAATCGGGGAGGTGGCCACAGCCTCGAGTTTGTACCCCGTATAGCCCGTGGTCAGGAACTGGGGCAACAGCGTTGGGGTCAGGTGGGCCTTCAGAAAGTTGATGTCGGCCTGGTCGACGATGCCGTCGAGGTTGACATCGGCGTGGACAAAGTCGATGGGCTGTTGGGGATCGTCCCAGATCCAGGCGGCACCGGTGGGGAGACGGAAATAGGTCTGGGAAGTATCTGGCGTAGAAACGCCTGAATTGCCGGTCCCGGGCAGAATCCAGTCCCACCCAAATTCGTGGATGGACAGTGCAATCGGATACAAATCCAACATATTCACCTTGCCATCCGCATTCGCGTCGCCGGGCTTTACCGGGATGCCTGGACTGAGCGTGAGCGCATAATTGGGGACGGTAAATTGGACTTGGAGCGGGACAAAAGAAGAGGGAGGCGGAGGGGAAGCCATCATTTTGGCCAGGCCCGGCGTTTCCTGCTGCCACCACACGGTACAAGTCGTAGCGTTGACAATACCGCCAACGTTGGCGGGGAGTTCGGGCAGCTCCGGCACACAGGGAAACAGGATGTCCAGCGTGTCGCCGGGAGCAATCATGGCCGTGCCGAAGTCCTTGGCATTCATGGAAAAGCGGTGGCCTTCCCCGGAGGGAACATAGGTCAGTTCAGGTTGGGTGAACTCGCACCGGTGACAACCGATAAAGGTCAGGGCGAGGAGCGTTAGCAATGAAAAAAGTGCAATGGGACGGTACATAATTAAAACTGTTTAGGTTGTTGGGAAATTAAAATCCATCACTGAGGGTTGCTAGTTTGATTCAAAGGTGGGGCGGAGAAGGTCGGGAGCCAAGGATATAAAAGCAGATTTGTTCGGTTGGGAAATGTGAAATATGGATGGTTTTGGGGGATAATGGCTATAATGGGGAAATTTTTGTTCGCATGAAGCAGCCCCCGGTATTGTTGGTCCTGGAGAAAATGGATGTCGAAGAGCGGCAGGCCTTCGGCCTGTTCCTGGAGTCCCCGCTCAGCGGGGCCACCCCTTTGGCCCACCAGCTCTGGCAGGCCCTCAACACACCTCCGGTCCCCGAAGACCCCGAGGCCTTCTACCCCAGGCTCTGGCCCGACCAGCCCTACAAAGCCCAACGCCTCCGCCGCGTCTTCATGGAGCTCCACCAATGCCTCCGGCAATTCATCTCCTTCCGCGCCACCCAGCAGAAATCCGACCTCGTCCGCGAACTCGATTACCTCCGCTTCCTCCTCGACCACGGCGCCTACGGCCTCTTCGCCAAGGCCCTCGCCCGCACCTGGCGCGAGGTCCCGCGCCTCGAACGGACCGACCGCGACCACCAATACCATTTGTCCCGCCTCCACCGCATGGAAAATGAGTACCGCATCCACCAGGGCGCCGACGAAGACAGCTTCGAGGCCGTGGCCCGCTCCCTGGACCGCTTTTTCCTCGCCAACCAACTCGAACTCCAGGCCTCCATGCTCACCCGCGAGAAGCGCTTCCCCCAGCGCCACCAGTTTCCCTTCGCCGACGAGGTCAACCGGATGGTCGAACGCGCCCCACTGGACGAATGGCCCGAAGTGAGGATCTGGGCGCAGGTCTGCGCCCTCGAAGCCCCGGAATCGCCCCGCCGCGCCTACGACGAGCTGGCCCAAAGCCTGGGTCAATTTGCCGGCCAGATGCCACTGCTTTACCTCCGCCAGGTCCGCGGCTACCAATTCAATTACCTGTTGCGCCACCTCCGTCCCAACCACAAGGAAGACTACCGCGAACTCTGGGCACTGGCCCGGACGATGACCGAAGAGGGGACCATTTTGCTGCAAAACCGCCTCTCCCAGCCCTTTTTACGCGCCGCCGTCCAGTCCGCCTGCTACGCTGGCGAAGCGGAATGGGCCCGCACCTTCCTCGACACGATGGGCCAATTCCTGGTGGGGGAGGACCGCTCGCAGGTACTGGCCTTTCACCGGCTACTCGTGGCCTATTACCAGGGCGATTATGGGCGGGTGAAAAAGGGGAGCGTGGTGCTGGAAAAGGGATCGGCGCGGCAGGAAGTGCTGCTGCGGGTCCTGTTGCTCAAGACCTACTACGATTTGGGGGAAGTGGAAGAATTCTTTCGGCTGGCGGAGGCCTTTCGGCGCTTGTTGGAGCGGAAAGGGCACCTGGGACAACGCTTCGCGGAGGGCTATGCGGCCTTTGTCCGCTTCGCCGAGCGGCTGGGGCGGAGCCGATTCGACGGCGAAAAAGTCCCGGTGGATTTGAAGGAGGAGATCATGGCCACCTTTTCCGGGGAGAAATTGTGGCTGTTGGAGCAATTAGAACGGTTGGGGAAATAGGAGAGGGGGCAAAAATAAAGAGGGCGCTTCTAAGAGCGCCCTCCGTTTTAAACCCCGACCACTTGGATTAAGTTGTAAATGTGCTTTTGGATGTGGGAAATATCGCAGGCCCGGCTGAATTCGCCAACCGGATTTGACTTTGGTCTTACGTGCTCAGAAAGGGGAAGGTTGTTGCCAGAGATAAAACGGAGGATGAATTTGAGTCTAAGAGGCGACTTCACTCTTACGCGTTGAGCCCTCTTTCCACTGGATAAGATTTCCCAGGAAGTCGTGGTAGTGGAGGAAGGAGAAGTTCTCGAGGGTGGAGCGGGAATGGGAATCGAGGAACAACGCAATCCGGTCCCGGAGCTCCTTTTCGATGCGCATTCCGATGGCATGGTTCAAGGCGGTGAGCAAATCTAAGAGCTTGAGCCCGACATCATTGGAGGGGTCCTCGAGCAATTCCTGGTAATCCCGCCGTACCTCGCCGACCTGACGTTCCACCACCTCAAAATCCCCCACCGGCAAGCGGGCCGTGATCTCCGTGATGGCCAGCCGCATCCGAAACGCCGGGCTGACCTTGGTATAGCCATCGTGGATCTTCGCCTGCACAATCGTCTTCAGGGCCTTTTTGTACTGCCCCGTATCGAAATAACAGATCGCCAGGTTGGTGATGCAGACAAACTCGTTGTAGGGATCGTCCTTGAAATAGCGCTCCTTCAGCACCTCCTCGATGATGTCAATCGACTTCTTCTGGTCCAGCTTGAAGTAGTTGATGATGAGGCTGTGGTAATAATAGGGGAGGTATTTCTTCTGCAACAGGCCCTGATACTCCGCCATTCCCGTCTGAAGACGGTCGGCCCACGCGAGGGATTCCCGCAGCTTGCCCGTGGCGTACAGCGCATTGATCGTATAGACGATCATCTGAAGTTTCAGGTCGTGGTTCGACTTGCTGAAGATGCCTTCCGACGTGAATTCATCGTAGGTCTTGAGCAGGTAAGCCTCCAGCGCCTCAAACTCCTGGCGGCCCGCCAGGATCCGACTCACCGCCTGGTAGATCGTCGTCCGCAGCTTCGGATGGCCCTTGATCTCCGAGCTTTCCGTAAATTCATCGATGGTCGCCTGGAGCAGGTCGAACAACGGTTCCGTCTGCGCCGAGAAATTCTGGGTCATCTTGACCCGGTAAATGACCGCCGCCAGAATGTCCTCGACTTCCCGCAGCGACATCAGTTTTTTGTGATTTTCTTTCCGCCGCTCGATATACTCCTCCGGGTTGATGAAGATGATCTCGTGGGACAGCTTGATCATCTCCGAATAGATAAAGTCCAGCAACTCGTAATTTTCCAGCTTGATCGCCTTTTTTTCCGCCTTCCGGATATAGTGCAGGGCGACTTTGTACTTGTTGCGCTGGTGGAAGTAGCGGGTCAACGAGAGCAGGTGGAAAATGTGCATGCTGTCGTCGTCGTCCAGGTGCTGGAGATTCAGGCTTTTGTTGATGTCGGAGAGGAGGCGGTTTTTGAGGCGGTAAAAAGCGTTCTTGGAGGGGCCATCGTACAGGCGTTCAAAGATATATCCTTCGTCGTATTCTTCCCCTTCTTTGCGGACATAATCGAACAATTGGAGGTCTTTGCGCGGTTCTTTGACCTGGGTGCGGGCGGTAAATAGCTTGAAGTGGCGAACCTCTTCCTTGTTCATCAGATGAATGATCTGATTGAGGATATCCATGTCGTTATCGTTAGTGGTGGGCGTTTGAGTGAGTAAGAAAATTATGAAATGCCGGGGGGATTGTCAAAAGAAATTCTATATCTTTAATTGAACGAAACAAGCTATCCAGGAAGAATATGAGGAGAACCCTCCATTTAAGCCACTTGCTGCTCATTGTTATGGGCCCCCTGTTTATTTGGGCCCAATCCCCGAAGTTGAGCATTGCGGATCCTGTCCCGACTGTACCTGCTGATACCCTATTCCACGGTCAGGATTCATTGCTCACCTACAACATCTCTCTAACCAATGTCGGCGGTCTCAAAGCCACGGGATTTGTAGACATTGTGTTTCTCTTCAAAGATTCCATCGAAAAAACCATGCTGACCCTGCCGATCGACCTGGAAAGCCAGGAGACACTCGATACGGCGATTGTGGATACCGTGTTCAAGAACGAGGCCATTCCCCGCTACGGCGGTGGAGGGAATATCATCGTGGTCTGGCCCAAGGCCTCCCCCGATGTGATGGCCGCGGCCCCGGACACCTCCGCAGCCTCGATTTTCATCGTCGGCCTTCCCATGAAACGGAAAGACCGCACCCAAATTCGAGAGCGGGTCAAGCTATATCCCAATCCGACTTCCGATGTCGTCCGATTCGTCTACGCCAAGACTGGACACGGCATTGACCACATCACGGTCCGGGACATGCACGGCCGCCTGGTCTACCAGACCGAGCAAGCCGTCCTCGAAGTCCCCCTCGGTGACCAACCCAACGGGATTTACTTCCTCCACATCCGCTACCGCGATGGCGTGGAAGGCCTGTTCAAGGTGATGCTGCAACACTGAAAAAAAGCCGCTGCTCTCGCAGCGGCTTTTTTAATGTGCCAATTTCAACCAAGCCCCATTTTACCTCTTCAGCCATTTACCTACCCCCCCGTTCGCTTCCGTGGAACTTAGTTCCACGAAGAAGGCATTTGGGCCGAAAGGCCGCCCAAAAGTCATCTTGGTGGAAGCAACTTCCACCAAAGCAATAACAGTGAATAGTTGCCTGGCGCGGTTTGTTTGAGCGGGTGATGATCTCAGAAACAAAACTGCCAACACCGTTGACAGAAAAATTTGCGAATTATAGGGAATGTGCGAATTCAATAAAGGCAACATTCCCCATTACCGCCATTTGCACACCTGGCCATTCATCCAATTTGTAAATTGATCCCACCGTCCCCCATTTGCACATTGATCAATTTTTCAATTTGCATATTCACACCCCGCCCAACTTTAGCCCCACCCCCTTAAAAAACGTATAGCAAAACGTCCCGCCCCCCTCAGTCGTCCGGTACAAATCCCGAATGCCCTGCTCTATATCTGCCCGCTCCATCAGGCCCTGCGCAACTGCATCTTCGCGGATGCCCTCGATCATCGCTGTAAACGTATTGCGGGTGAAGCCCTCCACGAGGGCGGGCTTCGAATCGTCGACGTAGACTTGGCGCGGCGTGACCACGATGTCCGAGAAGCCCGCTTGCTCCATAATCGGATACAATTTCCGGCCAATGTCCGCGTCGCCGCCACTCCGCCGTTGCAATTCGACCTGGCACTGGATGGCTTGGCGGGCCAGGGCGCTGTCGGGATGGAAATAGGTGGAGCCGTGGTCGCCTTCGATCAAGGTAAGTGTGCCGCTGGGCTTCAATTTGGCCGTGAGTTGGCGGAGGGCTGCCTGCGGATTGGGGAGGTGTTCGAGGACAAAGCAAACGAGAATATGGTCAAATGAGGCGTCGGCAAAGGGCAACTCGAAGATATTGCCGACCTGGAAATCGACATTGGTGAGGCCAAGGGCAGCGATCCGTTCCCGGGCTTCGGCGATGGATGCTGGAGAAATGTCAATGGAGACAAATTGTGACTGGGGGTTCTGCGCGGCGACCGTCTTGGTCTGGGCACCGACCCCGCAGCCCGCTTCCAGGATGCGGGAACCTGCCGGCCACCGCGAATCGTGGTGGATCAATTGGGCGAGCGAATCGGCCTGGTCATTCAGGCGATCGGCCTCTTTCTGGGAGTAGCCGTGTACATATTGGTCCATGGAGGGAGCTTCTGAGGGTAAAATGGAAATTGCGGGAACCGTTGTCCTGCTGCTCTTCCAATATCGCGACTTTTGCCGGTGATCCCATTCCCCATTCATTTTTCCTCCCCCACAAACTCCAACACCCCCTCCAACTGCCCCCGCCAATTCTCAAAGTCGTGTCCCCCTTCCGTTCGCACAAATTTCACCCAATGGCCCTGGGCTTCCAGGCTGTTGGCCAGGGGAACCGCGTAGGCTTCGGCGTCGTGGTGGCCGGTGGAAATGAAGAAGGACAATCCTGTTTGCCGGGAAAAGGCCAGATCGTTCAGGAGCTCCGGGGCGGGATAGGTAACCGGGCTGAGGAGAGCGTAGTGGTCAAAGAGGGAGGAATGGGCGGAAAAATAGGCCCCGCACAATCCGCCAAAGGACACGCCCACCAGGGCCCGCCGCGTCGGTGGAAGCCCCGGCTCCACCGTCGGCACCAAGGTCCGTTCAAAGAACGCGAGGTAATCCGGATTCCGGAAGAAATAGGCCTCCCGCCGGTCCCGCGGCTCCGGCGATGCCACAATCGTGCTCACAAAGACGTAGCGGCATTCGGGAATGCGCCCCTGCTGTTCCAGGTTCTGAATTTCCTCCAAAAAACCATGGTCCACCAACTTCCGGCCATCCAGCAGGTAGACCCACGGCGCCGCATCCGGCAGGGGCCGGGCCGGATAGACAAGGTAAGCGACAGTATCGCCCAATGTCGGCGCATACATGCTGTGCCAGGGGAGCTGGGCGGGGGAAGAGAGGGCGAACAAAGCCAGGGCAAGGAGAAGGATCAATCGTGTCATAGGGGATGAAAAAAGGCCATGCGGGAAGGCATGGCCGGATGAAATCAATGGGAAAAGGGTCAGAGCGCGGCCAGGGCCACCTTGTCGATCATCTCAGTGATGCTCTGGTCGAGGAAGCCGAGGAATTGCTCCTCGTTCATGTTCGGATTGGGCATGAACGCATCGTAGTGCGAGGTCCAGACGACCAGAGACTTCTGGTAGCCGAGGTCCACGACCTTGAAGCTGTTGACCATGCCCTGGGCCGGGACGCCCTCGACCACCGCGTAGCTGTACTTCCGTTCGGCGTCGCTGAAGCTGACGATCCGCTCCCGGTAAAAGCCTTCCTGGTCCTTGGGCGGCAGGCATTTGCGTTCGCCGCCGACGCCGTGGTCACCGCTCCATTCGACCGTGGCCACCGCCGAGGAATACTTCTGGATATCGTCCATTTTCCGGAGGACGGCCCAGACCGCATCGGCCGAAGCGTCGACGACCTTGGTTTTGGTCACCGAGGCGTCCGATGGTTGGGCGGAGAGGAAGGAGGCTCCGAAGAGCAGGAGGGTCAGCGTGAGAAAAGAAGAAATGGTTTTCATGGGATGAGTTTGTAAAGTGAGAGAAAAGAGAATCAGTAGAAGATTTGCTCGCGGACGACCTTGCCCTCCGCGACCTGGTAGACGATCAACTCGGAGATCTGCATGCGGTTGCCATCCTGGAGCGTGGCGTCGAAAGACATGCCGAGGGAGATGTGGTCGCCGGAGACCAGGACCTCGTCCGAGATGCTGCGGGAATGCATTTCTTTCAGGTTGCCGCCGAAGAGGCGGGCCTTTTCCTTTACCTGATCGATGCCCTTCGCGTGGGGGATCGGCGCAAACTGCGGCTCAATGGACTCCACCGTCTCCGCGAACAATTCGTTGTGGATGGTGGCCAGGTCGGCGGCTTCAATCGCGGCCTTCAATTGGACGGCCAGTTCTTGTGTGGTTATCGAATTCATATTGTGTGAATGTTTGCCCCTTAGACCCGCCAATTCCCGATCTGTGAAAACTTCGCCCAAAAAAAGCGAGACTTTTGGGCCTCGCTCCTGATTTTAAGGGAATTGTATTCAGTTCAAGTTGAGTCGGGAGCGCCAGTTGGCGTCCTCGATGACCTTGTTGATGAAGCTCTTTTTGTCGAAATCCGGCTTGAAGCTCATGCCCTGATAGAGTTCCGCGTACTGGCGGTCCACTTCCTCGAACATAAAGTCCGCATCCTCCGCAATCTGGTCCCGGAACGTCGCGTACTCGGCCCGGTTGTAGAGGAGCTGTTTGGCGTCGATCACCTTGGCCCCCACCGCGACCTTCACCTTCTTGTGGCAGCGGCAGGGATTGGCCTTGTTCACCAACCCGCATTTCTGGTTCATAAAATGGTACAGGTCCCGCCGCGCCTTCCGCAACTTCGCCCGGAAATTGTCCTTCCTGATCCCCATGATCTCCGACCCAATCGTATGGTCACCGCCCAGCATCTCCCCAATGATGAAGATCAGCCGCTGTTCCCGGTTCAGGCAGAGCAGCATTCCCGACATGCAGCTCAGGTTCATCTCCCGGATCAATTCCCGCTGCGCCGCCTGCTCGACGGCATTCATGGGCTGGTCGGGAATGGAATCGAGTGCCTGCGCCATGTCCTCAAAGCGCGTGTAGAACCGTTCGTTCCCCCGCTTCTTCTGTTCGTTCAGGAAATGGTTGACCACGATCCGGTAGGCCCAGGTGCGGAAGGTACTGTTGAACTTGAACTTGCCGAGGTGGGTGATGATTTTGATCATGGCCTCCTGCGTGAGGTCCGCCGCATCGTCCGGGTGCTGCACCATTTTCCAGGCCACATTATAGATATAGGGCTGGTGCTTCCGCAGGAGCGCGTCGATGGCCTCCCGCTCCCCCCGCAAAGTCCGCCGGATCAGTTCCTCGTCCGTCGCATCGGAAGGATAGTCACGTAAGAAAGGGTTCATATCGCTCATAATATGCTGTTTTCCCTTGGACAAGTAAAATGGCGAAGTGTGAAAACTTGGCGGAGATTTTTTTCAAGCCAGTTTTTTCCTTCCCCTATTTCCCAGCAAACGACCCCCTTCCCGTGCGCCCCTCCAACGCCGCCCACGCCCCTTCCAAGGCCCTTTTCATCCCCAACCCCCCGTACCCATCCCCTCCCAAATCCGGAAAACGCCCCCCAAAATGTGCAACCACAAACCCCTTGGAATGCCCACCTTCATTTGACCGCCAGCCCGGGAAGCCCTGTGGGTCCCCCGACGCTGGCCTTTTCATGTATCCACTTCAAAACCAATCCGCGATGAATCGGCACTCCAAAGTCCAACAGCACCGGCAAGCCACCACCGACAACCCCGACCACCAATTTGAAGGCCAGCGGGAGATGGCCCCGCCGCCCTTCCAGCTTTTTGCCAGCAACCCACCCAACAACCAGCATCCCGGCCAAAACGGCGCTCCCAAGCAGTTGATGGCGGGACCTGGTTCAGGGAAGCAAATCGGGGAAGTAGGGAAAAACACCGATACCAGTGATGAAGAAGATAGACTGAAGAAAGCCAAGATCAATCTCTCTGAAAGAGCTCTAAAATTTTGTCCTAATTCCGAAATCATTGAACCACATCCGGAGGACCAGGATGCCAATTGTCATGGATACACAATCAATGGAGATTGCAGGACAAGTATACTTGGTCAGGAAGTTTTAAATCAATTAAAAGAAAGTGCAAGTGTAGCTGTCTTTGTCTGCCAAGGTGGTATCGCACACTCAGGGAGGTTAGATGGCGACAATTTAACCCATTACCTAAAAGGGGTTGGGCTCCTCGAAACGAAGTTGGGATCAGATGAAAAATATGGTTACGAAGACATGTTTCGTTTACCCGAGGAAAGGGCCAGATTGAATGATTACCTAACTGAAGGTGGACTTGACAATGAGATCGCAGAATGTCGCGACGCCTTGTACAATGCAAAATATGTTTACTGCAAAAAAAGCAATAAGAAGAAAGAAAAAGAGGTTGAAGAAGAGCTTAATAATTTCGAAAGCGCGGAAGAAGAAGGAAAACTAAAAGAATGGTACAAAAACAATATAGAACGATTGGTCCAGTACAAGGGAGTTTATACAAACTATTGTGAAGAAAAGAAACGGCAAGACCAAGGTGAATCAGAAGAAAAGCCCCTAAATTTTGAAGATTCTAAAGGCTCAGTCACTAATGGTTGGGGGGAAGAGGGGCGTAAAAATAGAAAACCTTATGAGCGTTCTATTGATTCAGAGGAAGCTCTCAATTCCAGACTTTATCACAGCGATTTGGCTTCCTTGCCGGAGGGAATTTATTCAGATAGTGAGGCAAGCGATTTGGCTTCCTTGCCGGAGGGAATTTATTCAGATAGTGAGGCAAGTGATTTGGCTTCCCTTGAAGAGGGAATTTATCCAGATAGTGAGTTGTCTGCAGCTCAAGACGGAATCTTTTCGGACAGTGAGGAATCTTATCCGGGAGACTTTATTCCTGAGAGATAATGTCCCTCATTTCAAATACTCAGCTTCCGTGGAACTTAGTTCTACGAAGAGATCCATGCGGCCGCAAGGCCGTCCAGAAGTCTCGTTGGTGGAAGAAACTTCCACCAAAGCGAAAATGATCAAGGTACGCTTCCGTGGAACTTAGTTCCACGAAGAGGTCCATGCGGCCGCAAGGCCGTCCAGAAGCCTCCTTGGTGGAAGAAACTTCCACCAAAGCCAGCGAGGTGAGCGGAGCTCCCCGCGACAGGGGGCGATCCGGCCTGTCTGAGCTCTTCCCGGTTCCACCTGCGAACCGGGAAAGCGAGTAGGGAGCACCCGGTCCCCGCCGATCCCGGCGGGGAGTCGCCCTGCCCCCGCACCCCCGTCCACCCGGCCGGTCCACGGTTCCACCAAATACACGGACTGTTCCACCAAAAACATCCAAAGTTGGGCCCGATTTGTCGAAACTTCTACCAGTGACACTCCCCTAACGGGCACGATCAGTAGAAACTTCTACACTTCGGGCCCAACTTTCCACCAAAAACATGGAACTTTCCACCGCCGACACGGAAGTTTCTACCAATCCTAACCAAGTTTCTACCATTTATAACCAACTGTCTACCATTTCGCTCCGTTGGAGAGCATTTTTGATAGATTTGGATGCCGAATGGGAAAAAATAGCTGACAATCAATCAAGTGAAATGAAAGAAAAAATTGCCTTGGGGGGAGTGGAAGCGGACCACGGGGGAAAGGAAATGGGAGGGGAAAAGGAGAAAATGACCGGCAAAAAGAAGGGCGGTCCCGGAGAGGAACCGCCCAAGGGTCTCTGTTGAAGACCTCAATCAATCGTCGGAAATGGAGTGCCCGGCGGTGGGCAGGGTGTCAGTGGGAGAGGAAGGTGCATCCGCGCCCGTGGAGGCGTCTTCGGCTTGGGTCACCGGGCCCAAATTGCGCCGCAGTTTGAAGCGGCGACCGAGCCGATCGGCCACCGATTCTGCGCCCGGAAAGCCCAGGGCGGCGGCGTCCTTGACACCCTGGTAAAAGGACAGGCAACCTTGGTAGGCTTCCGATCCGGCAAGGGTGCGGGTATGGCTCAGGCGGTTCAGGACCCGCAGGAGCAATTGTTCCAGCTCGGACAACTGCTCAAACAGCGTGATGTCCTTCTCAATCTCACCCGCATCGACATACGCAGGTGCCAGATGACCATTTTCCCGCAATGCCACCACCGCATCGTCCACAAACAGTTTGTTCTCGCGGTTGATCTTGGGCAGATTCTTCCGCTCGGTCTCGGTCAGGCCTACTGTAAACGGAAGCAGCGACTCCATGTCGTAGATGCTCGACCGCAGGGACTGCATGTCCCCGTCACTAATCGTCACGGATAGACGATTGTTAAAGAGATTACTCATGGGAGTAATGTGTTTAAGGGTAAAAAAAACAACCTGCCGGCAGGCCTTGGAAATGATATCGGGGGCAAGAAGGCTTCCGGATCAGACATTTCCAAATGGGAGGGCCGCCCCCTAAGCCCCTGACCTGTAATGCATCCCTATGCATATGCATCATCATTTGATGCATCCTGCTGTAACATTTGAGAAATGCAATAGCCTACTTTACAAGTCGACCGACCATCTGACACATGCATCAAATCTTAATGCATACCGAAACGACCATCTGACTCACGGTAAATGTCGAATCGTGTAAGATTATGGCCCTTTTTGCGGGGTGGAGGCCGACCTTTTGTAGGAAAAAAGACGCGTTGGGGGAAGGGAAAATGGGCGAATGGCCGGGAAAGCAAATGGATCCGACGGGAAATGGGGCGGGAGGAAGGGAAACAGCGAGGGGCAAAAAGCAGGGAAGGAGAAAGATTGGGCCGGGGGAAATGAGGGGGTAAAGGGGAAAGGAAATGAACGTAGCGGGAAACCAACCCGATTGGGATCGGGGGCATGACGGGCGAAAAGGCCAATAAGACAGCCCCACGCCTTTTGGGATAGCGGCCTCCGGCTCATTCTCCGGCCGCATGCCGCCGGAACGCCTCCCGCAACGGGATTCCTTCGACCCGGGCCCGCGCCCAAATCTCCATTTCCGACCGCCCAAAGGGCGCCGCCGCTTCCGCGGCCGTCCGCAGCTCCGCCAGTTGCTGGCGGAAGGCGATGTGCGCCGCCCGGCGCTCTCCCGCTTCGCCTCCCTTCATCAGGACCCGCAAATGCTCGACCAGCACCTTGAAAAAGGGCGGATAATGCGTACGCAGCAGGTACTGGTAGGCCGCGTGCAGGAGGTACCCGGCATAATCGGTGTCGCCCATTTCCAGCGCCAGCAGCACCTGGAAGAGGCGCGCAAATTCGCGGATGTTCCGGCGGGCCTCCTTGCCGGGGAGGTCGAGGATCTGGGTGACATTGCGCTGGGCCTCGGGAAAATCTTCCCGCATGAAATGGATGACCGCGCCGTTGTAGCGGAAGGTCAGGTGGACATTGGGGGAGAGGTTGGCCGCATTTTGGGTCAGCCAATCGCTGATCTCCAGCGACAGGGCCGCCGCCGCATCGAAATCGCCCCGGTTCATGTAGATCACGAGGCTCGATTGGTAGGCCACATTCTGGAAATGCAATTGCACGGCCGCGTCATTGAGCTGGATGTCCCGGATGAATTGCAGCGCCGATTCGAGGACCTGGGTGTCCTTCTGGCCGTAGAGGAGCGCGATTTGGTAGTTGGAGAAGAGGGACAGGAAAAAGAAGGACCGCTCCTGGATCCAGCGGGGCCGTTCCTTCCAGGCCTCGAAGACCCGGGCGTAGACGGCGATGGCCCGCCCGAAGTCCTTTTCGAGGTTGCAGTGGTTGCCGAGGATATTGGAGGCGTAGGAAAAGGAGAGGAAATCAGGGGAATCGAGCCCCTGCCGGACGGTGTCGCGCTGGGCGAGGGCGCGGAGTTCGGCGCGGACCTGGCCTTCGCCGGCGTCGAGGCGCTGGCGGATGCGTTGGCGGACGGTATAGTCGAGGTGGCTGAGTTCGGCCTGTTGGGACAGCAGCTCCAGCGCGGCCAGCTCTTGCTGGCGGAGGTCGGCCATGCGGGCCCGGGAATCCTTGGGGAACTGCGAGAGCAGGACCTTGCGTTCCAGACCGAGCAGCGCGAGGTACTGGGGCAGGTAGGAATAGGTGAGGGCGACGCGCTTTTCCTTGGTGAGCTGCCATTGGGCGAGGTTCCATTGCTTCTTCTTGTAGAGGAGGGCAATGCGTTCGAGCGCCTGGTTCAGGCGGCTTTCCTGGGTCTTGTTGCGGTGCTGGTCCACGAGGGCATTTTGAATCCCTTCCAGCAGGCGACGGCTGAGGGTGGGGAGGGTATTGGCGAGTCCCTGGAGCGATGCGGGGAGGGCATGCGGGGCCTGTTGTTCATTTCCCAACCAATCAAACAACTGCTCCAATTGGCTGGCTCCCTTTCCCTGCGCCCGGGAACGCAGGCGGAAATACCTTTTCTCCGACTTTCCTAACACCTGCACGAGGGACCACAAATTCTTGAGTTGGGCCATAAGGGTAGAATGTAAATGAAGATAGCGGTATTGGGGGATAAATGCAGGGAAATGGAGGGGAAATGAAAAATAGATTGTATAAAAAAGGGCAATAATCAGATTGTCCCCTCCGCCCCAAAGCCCGATGTTTGAAGCGTCGAAACGAATTCACCATCAACCACTTTAATCATGAACCCGATGCAATCCCCAGAATTTTCGCCTTCCCTTGCTGCCCATACCGACTACCAACTGAACTATGTGAAAGATGAGGTCTCGTCTTACCATGAGTTGAAGCTGACCAGCGGGAATTATGTCCTGACCCTGCAGAAAGACAACGATTTGCCCCTTTATCCCGGCCCCCTGTCCATTTCCCGCGATTACCGGCATGCGACCCAAATCGACATCACCGGAAAGTTAACGGACCGCTCCAACTATACGGATGTGACGATATTCTACTGCTGGATCGAAACCTTGCCGAGCGGCATCGAAAAGTTTCACTACCAGACTACGGATCCGGCCGAGAAAAAGAATCCCCTCAACAGCTGGCCCTTGAATTCCACCCAACCCAAACTCTCGATTTCCCTCACCACCGACGGAGGTGGCCTGGTGGTCATCGGAACGCTGGACGGCCTGGGCGACCTGGAGCCGGAACCGCTTCGCTGGGGCTATGGGGTTCCCTCGACGGTCCCCCTCACCAATGTGGGCAATTACCAGGGCAATTTTGGGCCGACCATCATCTTCCACGTGGGCATGGAGGCCCAGATAGACATTCCCTTCGACAGCCATATTGTCCTGGACACTCCCCTTGAATTGCCGACGAATCCCCTGAACGCGCTGCGCTTCTATGCCCGGACCTCGGAGGAGTCCAGCGATCAGTTCCTGGTGTGGCAGGAAAAGGGAGACGACGATTTCTACTACCTGGCCGTGGAGGAAATGGGCGGCGCTGTGGTGACGAATATCCCGGCCTACCGGATTGATCCCCGCTGGACCGAGCTCAGCATTGGGCTGGGGCACGAGGACGGCCCCGAAGGCCAGGAGATCCTGAGCATCCTCTATGTCAACGGGGAATACCCCCTGATTGGCTGAGCCGAATCCCTTTTTCATCCGAAAGTTTAGGTGGCCGGTCGCAGACCGGTCCGGGAGAGGCATGCCCTTTCCCACCCGTGGAGACCGCCGAAAATCCCTGAATCGAGTAGGCAATTTGACCCCATGACCGCCCTTCCCATGCCGATTACCTTCATCGCCAGCGGCTTCGTCAACAGTGACGGCACCTCCTACGGAGAGGGCTTTACCGCCCGGCGCCTGGACACCGGCCGGTACCAAATCCGGCTGCACCGCTCGGAAGGGGCGGTCCCGGTCCTCCACATCACGGCGACCCGCCACGACTGGGCGGCCGATGCCGTGCGGGAGGAGACTCCCCGGTTCTTTCTGGTCGAATCTGTTCCCCCGGCCCACGCCGAAGGGACCACGGTCACCTGCGTCGACGCGCAGGGCCACCGCACCGATTCGGCCTTCAATTTCACTGCGGTTCAGTACTGAACCCTCCCTTTGTAACCCCTTTATTTCCACCCCTCAACTCCAATCTTATGAACTGGAACTACCACCCCTACGCCAACAATTCCATGCAGAACGTGATCGACGATATGGAACGCGCGTACAATTTTGATGCGGACGAAGTGGCTTCGGCCAAGGTCGCGATCTCAAACCTCGAAAGCGGGGATGCCCGCGGTGTCATCTTCTACAACCACGCGATCCAATGGCCGGCCCAGCCCCGGTCCTCCACCTACCGCGCCCACAGCATCACCACCAACGGGAACTACGACGATCTGTACCGGCAGGCCTGCCAGTTCCTCGACACCCTCGACAACGAGCGGGCCTTCTTCGCCCGCGCCAGCATGTCCAACCTGCGCCACGGCGCCTGTTGGATGGTGATCTGGTACCCGATCTGAGGGCCCACCAAGTGACTTTGGTAGGAATGATTGCAGGAGCCCCCGGGAGGGGGCTCCTGTCATCTATTGTTCATTCATGTCGCTTCAATCCGCGATTTTGACCCATTTGCCCTTCCATTTTCCCTGCCCCAAGTCCAGGAGATACATACCCGCAGGCAAGCCCTGGTTCTCAATTTGGGTGCTGCGGTTCAGGAGCTGACCCCGCCGGACGACGCTGCCAGTTGGGCTGCGCAGGACATAGGGGATGCCTTCCAACGCAAGTTCTTCCGGGGGAAGGGTCACCCAGAGTTCCCGGCCGGGATTGGGATACAATTGCGGGTGCAACGTGGGTTCCGCGTCGGCCAGGCCCAGGGCCGTGCCGTGCAGTTTCCAGATTTCCCAGTCCTGGGTCCCATTGGTCTCCAGGAGATATACATAGTCCACGCCCAGGGGGCCGTCGATGGACTCAATGGCGCGGACATAGCCTTGGTGGCCCGTCCAGAGGGGCCAGGTCGATTGGTTCGGGTCGTAGTAGTAGATGGAGTCGAAGATGGTAAACGTGTTTTGGGCGAGGTAGAAGCCGTCATTGAAGTAGGGGAGCCGTTGCCCCAGTCCCCGTATCCCCTGGATGGCCTGGGTACCCGCGGGCGTGCCGTCCGACTCGATGAGATAGCTGACGGGCCGCTTCTGGTCACAGGCATAGAATTTATTTCCCCCGGGCGGAATGTAGAATTGGGAAACTTCTCCCACTCCGGACGCAGAATAGAGCCGTTTGGTGGTCCCGTTGATGCCCTGGCTGGACCACAGGCTCATGCTGTTGTTGCTGGCCTTGATGCCATACAGGTACCCGTTTTGATAGCCTTCCATCTCCGCGATTTCCAGGCCGGGGCCCATGTTGTCGACGGCCAGGCCGCTGGCGAAGCTGAGGTCGGATTTCCAGAGCTGGACGGTATTGGTGGCGTCGTTTTGGACGACGAAGAATACCTCGGGCTTGCCGGGATACTGGTGGGCCAGTTGGGGGTGATCGGCCATGGACATGGCCGCCAACAGTTGGGTACCCGCCACTGTGCCATCCGAATACCAATAGTCCATGCCATTGGCGTGCCGGACTTCGTAGGTCCTTCCGTTGGGAAATTCAGTTCCCAGGATCAGGGTATGGCCATGGTTCCCGAAGTCCATGAGCATCTGGGTGCCGGTGGTGGTCCCGTCCGACCGCCACAACTGGTAGTTGCCCACGAAGTCACTCGTGATCCAGCAGGCCCGGTTGCTGCCGGGCATCCGGTGGGCCTTGTACACCACGTTGAAATCACCGTTGTAAATCGGGAAGGTCCCGGCGGCGGTGCCGTCGGTGCGCCAGAGTTCACTCTTGTTGACATTGGGGCCATTGGTATAGAGGACCCAGAACAGAGAGAAATTGGAGAGGTCCACGGTGCTGGCCCAGAGGGAGGCGTCCGGGATGCTGGCGTAGTGGGAAGTGCCCGCGAGGGTGCCGTCGGTGCGGGTCAATCGGGCACTGTTGCTGTTGACCTCGACGTAGTGGACATCCGTGCCCGGCAGGTCCACGAAGGAGTGAAAGTAATTGCTGGAGGAGGAGTCCATGAGGACGGTTCCGGCGGCGGTCCCATCCGTCACCCAAATTTGGTTCTCGGTTCCGGGCAGGGAACCGTGGGAGATGACAAATTTGTCCCCCAACTGCCGCACCTGGTGCGTATAAGGTTCATTGGAGAGGTTGCGGATGAGTTGGAGGCTGTTGGGGGCATCTTCGAATTGGTAGAGGTCCGAATCGTAGAGGTTGAAGCTGTTGAGGTCCGGGGGAAAATACAGCATCATGTTGCCGGTGGCCGGCACGACGAAGAACTGGCCTTCGCTCGGTTGAATTTTGTTGATCTCGCCCACCTTGAAGGTGCCGCTGCTGGTTCCATCGGTGCGCCAGAGGTGGTAGAGCGTGCTGCTGGTCTTGGCGAGGAAATAAGCGGCGCCTTTGTGGCTGAAGCTGGTCACGCCGGGTTTGAAGTCCTGCGTGGTGGCCAGCTGGATCGAGCCGGGGACCTGGGCGGAAGCCACGGTGGGCGTCAGCCAGGCGATGAGGAGGAGTAAGAAATAGCGATGGGAGAAAGTTGAAATCTTGTTCATCATATTGTAGATGTTAGTCAGGTTTGAAAAACCACCCCTGTCGCTCATTTTCCAAGTACCCTTTTCCCGCTCCATTACGCAGAACCTCCCCCTTTTCGGCCGCAATTGTTCCTTCGCTGTTCATTTCACAAACCCGTTCGTGACTTGGTGAATTCCATCTTTAGGGCTGATTGGATTTCCCGTTCTTCGTTTCTGATAGAGCCTCCCCCTAAAGTCGCAAGGGGATGGAGCGCCTTCAGGGACCGATTAAAAACATCGAGGATTTACTTAAATTGACTGCACCCAATATGGCTGGATTGAACCACCCTCAACATATACCCAACTCCGGGGACCCGATTCCTCCCATCAAGGCCATCATTGTGGACGACGAGCCGAATGCCCGCATTGTCCTCCGCGAATTGCTACTCAAATCGAATCACGACATCGACATCGTCGCCGAATGCTCCAATCTCGTGGACGCCGCCGAACAGATCCGGGCCCACGCTCCCGGCGTCGTCTTCCTGGACATCCAGATGCCCAATTTTGCCGGCTACGAGATCGTGAAGTTCTTCGACAAGATCACCTTCGAGGTGATTTTTGTGACGGCTTTTGATGAATACGCCCTGACCGCCTTCGAGGTCAACGCGATGGACTACCTGGTCAAGCCCATTGAACGGGAGCGCCTGGCCCGGACCCTCGACAAGCTGAATGAACGCGTCACGGTCCAGCGCCAGACGCTGGAATATGAGTACCTGCTCAATTCCATGACGCACAAGCAACCCCAGAAACTCATCATTCCGGAGATCGGGAACCGGCGCATCGTCGAGATCGGGGACATCATGGCCATCGAAGCCAACGGGTCCTATACTTCTTTCCTCATGCACGGATCCGAAGACTTCATGGCGAGCAAGAACCTGAAGTATTTCGAAAAACGAATTGGCTCCGACGACCGCTTTTTTCGGAGCCACCGCGCCTATATCGTCAACCTGGACTATCTGGAAGGGCTGAACAAGACCGATTTGACCATCCGGCTAAAGGGGAACCACAGCGTGAAAATTGCGCGGAGCCGGATCGAGGCGTTTGAAAAACTGATGCTCTGATTGATGGGAGGGAAACAATACATCTTGTGGTGCTGGTTGTGGCTGCATGGCTTGGGAGCCCTTTGGGCCCAGGAACCGGCTTCCTTTGTGATCGGGGCCAAGGAATTGGAGAACGTGGAGGTCTATTCCATCGTCACCACCGACATCGGGGAGTTGTTCGCGTCGATCAATTCGGGGATTTACGTGTACCGGCACGGGGCCTTTGCCCCGCTGGAGGGCACCTCGGCGGGAGCCAGGATGTCGCTGTTTGGCTTGGTCGTGGACGGCGCCGGGGACCTCTTTTGCCACGACCTTTCCGGCCAGGTCTTTCAGATCGAAGGCGACCAGGTGGTTCCCTACCTCAAGGTCCCGGAGCAATATGTCTCCAACCGCATCAAGCTGTTCTGCAATCAACGTGGCGACTTGCACTATTTCTCCAAGGGCCATTGCTTCCAACTCTCGGACGGGGAACTGGTGGAGGTCACGACAGTGAGCTCCCAGGATTCGGTAGGAGGGGAGCTGAGTATGTTGCCGGGGGGGCGAAACCTGATCAGCACCTTTTATACCGGGGATTACCAGGAGTTGGAGGCGGATGGCATCCAAACCCACGCGCTGAACCTCGAGGGGAACTACGACATCGACGCTTCCTTCCGGAGCTTCTTCACGCTGGGAGATCAGCTCGTCGTTGCCTCCCTGGACGGCCAATTCGAGGCCGCCGACGGATCCTGGCGCTACCATTCCCATACTGGTTTCAAGAACCGGTTTTTTCCCATTTCTGACCAGGAGGTCTGGGGACTGAGAAGTACGAGGGGCCTTCAGCGGTTTCAAATGCAGGCGGGGCAATTCACGGCTTCCGAGGTCTACTTCAAGGATGTGTTCATTTCGACGTGCTGGACCTCGCCGGATGGGACCGTATTCCTGGGCACCTTTGGGCAGGGCATTCTGGTCATTCCGAATCTGGATATGCACCGGAGTTTTTCCAGCCAACGGACCGGGAAAATCCAGGACTTTGTGGTGACCGATGACGAAGCGATTTACTGCTCCCAAATGGGGACGGGCATCATCGAATTGACCGACGAGGGCAAGACGCTGATCCAAGCGGAATCGGAGCAGTTTTATTCCCGCTTGTTCTGGTCGGCGGTGACCGATTTTGGGCGGGTTCGGGAACGTCCGGGCCTGTACTTCGAGCAGTACGTCAACAACCGCAACGAAGTGGTGATTCCGACCACCCGCTGCATTTTCCCCCTCGACCGCTCCAATTGCCTGTTTGGGACCGCCAAGGGGATTTGGATGATGGGGGACAAAAGCCATTTTGGTGGGCTCGGTTGGGTACCGGTGACGGACAATATCTACCAGCTCCCGACCAAGACCCACCGTATCCGCGCCCTCCAGGTCGATACCGCCCGCCAACTCCTGTACGCCTCCGACATCAACTCGACTTATTGCATCGACGGTCGCGGCACGGAGCAATCCCTGAAGATCGGGGGCGAGGATATTGTTTGCGAGGACATGTTCCTCTGGCAAGGGGAACTCTG
Organism: uncultured bacterium; assembly: GCA_963923035.1. Classification (GTDB taxonomy): domain Bacteria; phylum Bacteroidota; class Bacteroidia; order J057; family JADKCL01; genus CAWUKT01. Next base: position 11,909 of record CAWUKT010000040.1, on the reverse strand, counting down.
GTGTGCGACGGTGAACCACGGCATCCTGGTCTTTGACCGGGACCAGCTCAAAGGTCGTTACGACCTGGCCCGCCACCCGGACACCCGCCGGGTCCGGCAGCTCGCCATTCAGGATGGCGTGCTTTATGCGGTCATCGACGATTACCTCGCGTACCAGGACCTGGCCGGGGGCGAGGTCCGCTACCTGGGCTGCGCCGACGGCGTCTGTGAGGGCGTGAACAAGTTCGTGTTGGGGCCGCACAAGATGTGGCTGCTCATCCGCAATTCCGAGATCCTCCGCACGCGATTGCCCCTGCAACCCGGGCGGGACAAGGACATGTCCATTCATTTGCGTTCGGTCCGGGCCAATGAAGCGGTCGTCGATACGGCGGGCGCAGGCATTTTTCCCTACGACCAAAACCAGTTCGCTTTTGAGCTTGATCTCCTGAATCCGGCCCTGGGGACTCAGGGCGTGATGCGGTACCGCTTGGATGGCTTTGAAGCCAATTGGAATGCGGCAACGATTACCGAGAAGGACATCCAGTACAAGTTCCTGCCGCCGGGGGACTATACCTTCGAGTACGCAGCCGCATACAACGGGCAGGAAGGCCCGGTCCACCGCTACGCCTTCCAGGTCAATTCGCCCTTCTGGCTCCGGTGGTGGTTCATCCTGGTGGTGAGTCTGCTCCTGGTGGCCATCGTGGTCCTCATTTTCAGCTACCGCATCCGATTCATCCGCAAAAAGCAGCAAGAAGAGCTTCTCAAGCGCGAACTCAAGGCGGATTTTATCGAAGCCGAGCTCCGGGCCTTGCGCTCCCAAATGAATCCCCACTTCATTTTCAACGCCCTCAATTCGATCCAGGCCCTCATCCTCAAATCCGAGGTCGAGAGTTCCTACGACTACCTGGTCCTGTTTTCCAAGCTGGTCCGCAAAACCCTCCACTATTCCAACGAGGAGTTCATTTCCCTGGAATCGGAAATGGAATTCCTGCGCATCTACCTCAAGTTGGAGAAGCTGCGCTTCGATGACGATTTCCACTTCGAGTTGACCGTGGAAGGGGACGTCGACATTTCTTTGCCTTCTCTCACCGTCCAGCCCTTCATTGAGAATGCCCTGCTCCACGGGCTCCAACACAAGGCGACGAACAAGGTCTTGCAGGTGTCGTTTGAGGTCCATGAGAACCATTTGCGCTGCCGGGTGGTGGACAATGGGATCGGGCGAATGGCGTCGGCGGAGATCAACAAACGGCTGGGGAAAGAACACAAATCCTTCGCCATCAAATCCATCCGCAAACGCCTGGAGATGTACCAATCGGAATTCGGGGAGCACATTGGATTTGAGCTGAAGGACCTGGTGGAAAATGGCGCTCCGGCAGGGACCGAAGTGGAACTGATTCTCCCGATCAAGACCATGTTTTAGCTCCCTTTTTTGTCCTTCGTGAATTGGATTTTCCCTTCGTGAAGAGGTTTTTGGGGGGTGGTTTTTCGACTTGATCTTTGGTTCAAATCAAATGATCTATGAAAAACCTAGCAGGAATCTTACTACTCTTCATGACCGCCCCACTTTGGGGACAGAACCTACAATTGGTGGCCGATGTGAACCAGGCCCCCGCCATTTCCTCCTTTGCTGGCTTCGATGTGCCGGAACACCTGATTGAATTTGACAACAAACTTTTCTTCTCGGGCCAGATCCTCGGGGCCGGCCGGGAACTGCTCAGCTTTGACGGAACCGACATCAAGATCGAGGCGGATATCCTCTCCAATGGAGGCTCCGATCCGACCTACCTGACCGAGGCCGGCGGCCGCCTCTACTTCCTCACGAAGAATTCCAGCAGCGGCGATATGCGGCTCATGTTGTTCGACGGGTCCAATCCCCCGGTAGAAGTCGACGACATCAAGGCCCAATACAACGACAACTATCCCCGTCCGATTGCCTACGATGGCCAAATCTACTTCCCGGCTTACAACGACGTCGCCAACAACTGGGAATTGAGGAGCTACGGGGAGATCGGCGGGACGCTCACCCTGAGCCTGGTGGCGAGCATTCCGGGATCGAACAACTTCTGCCCGATCCGGGGCCTGAACGTCGTCAACAACCTCCTGTATTTCTACGGAGAGGGCCAGGGCTTCATGGAATACGACGGCGTCAATCCGCCCGTCGCCGCTCCCAATTCCAGCAGCGCCTTCAATGCCGTGAGCCTGACCTATTCGGTCAACAACGACATCTACTTCGTCGCCAATGACGGGACTTCCGGCTCCGAATTGTGGAAATACAATGTGGTAAGCCCGCCCACGCTGGTGGCCGACATCAATCCCGGTGCCTCCAGCGCCTTCAACATCAACAATTCCAACCTTGACGTATTTACCGTTTACAATGGCGAGCTGTACTTCAGTGCTTTGGATGGGGTGAATGGGGTAGAATTGTGGAAGACCAATGGATCTACCACCACCCTGATTGACCTCAATCCCACCGGCGGAAGCCTTCCCAATCACCTGACGAATTTCGCCGGGAAACTTTACTTCAAGGCCTTCGACCCCACCAACGGAATTGAATTGTGGTCCTACGATGGCACTTCCGCTGCGGTGGTAGATGATTTGTGGGCGGGTACTATTTCCTCGAATATCCAGGACCCCATTGTCTTCCAATCCCGGCTCTATTTTGGCGGGGCGGATGGCCTCTCCACCTCCAGCTTGTTCGAGTACGATGGCATCACTATTTCCCGCACACTCCCGGCGATCGAAACCGAAGGATCGCCGATTCGGGGGCTGACCCGCTTTCAGAACAAGGTCTATTTCCAGGCCGTTGGACCTGGGGGAGCCGAATTGTATGCCACGGATGGAATCACCACGTCCATGGTCGCAGACCTGCACCCCGGTACAAACAGCATTGGCCAACCCAACAGCAGCGCCCCCAGCGGATTTTTCTCCTACAACAATACCTTGTATTTCCGCGCCGTCGACAGCAATCAGGTGAACATGTACGAATACGATGGCACGAACCCACCGACCATCAGTACCAACCTGGCCAATGCGGCTTCCGACGGCTTCGAATTCAATGGCGATTGGTACTACCGCGGCTTCGACGCGGCCACGGGCAATGAACTTTGGAAGTTCGATGGCACGAATGCGCCCACCCTGGTCTCGGACATTTCTCCGGCCAGCACCAGTTCCTTTCCCAATGGATTCGCCGTTTTCAATGGGAAATTGGTCTTCGCGGCGGACGATGGTTTCAATGGGATGGAATTGTGGGAGTACAATGGCGTCCAGCCCAGCTTGGTCGCCAACCTCAATCCCGCTTCGGATGCCTATCCGGAGGAGTTCACCGAATACAATGGCAAGCTCTATTTCCGCGCGTGGGCGGACGATTCCATCGGCACCGAATTGTACGTGTATGATGGAGTGAATGCACCCACTTTGGTGGCCGACCTGTATCCCGGTTCTTCGGGCGGTTGGGCCAATGAATCTTATCCTTTCTCCTTGAAGGTGGTCAATGGAAAGTTGGTCTTTGTAGCCACGGGGCCCAGCGGGAACGACAACCTGTGGGAATACGATGGCGTCTCGGCTCCGGTCCAGATCACGAATTATGTGCCCACAGGATCTGCCTCGAACCAATTTGCGTCCATGACGGTGGTCGACGGTATCTTGTATTTCTGGGCCGATGCGGGGGTAAATGCCGGGTCTGAATTGTACCGCTATGATGGCACGTCCGCTCCGACGATGCTCCCCGAGCTGTCGCCCGGGTCGCCGCGTTCCCGCGCCCAAACCCCCGGCGGCATGGCCGAATTGGACGGCTATGTTTATCTCAATGCCTGCGATTGGATCCTGAGTGGGCCCTCGACGGGGGTAGGGGAGCTGTACCGCTTCTCCACCTGTGCCGCGGTGAGCGCCAGCATCACCCAAGCCGGGAACCTCCTCACGGCCGATCCCGGCTTTGCCACCTACCTATGGTTCAACAGCGCGGGCCCGATTCCTGGCGCCACGGCTCCCACCTACCAGGTGACCACCAACGAAACTTATTACTGCACGGTCACCGATGGGAACGGCTGTTCGGCGGTCAGCAATTCAATTGTGGTGCTGAGCTTGTCCACCGCGGATTCATTGGATACCGACCTTTCCATCTACCCCAATCCCTCCAGTGGAACCGTCTTCATCCGATCGGAATCGGGAGCGGTTCAAGGGAAAATCTATGCGGTCACGGGAGAATTGGTGGGGCAGTTTGAGACTGAGACGGTCGACATCGGGCACTTGAGTCCCGGGGTCTATATTTTCTCGGTCGAGACCGGTGACCTGACCTTGCGCCGACGGGTCGTAAAGTATTGAGACACTGACAATATCGCGCCATTTGCCCGCTGGGCGAATGCGGATGTGGAGCAGCATCGGCTGCTCTTTTTTTGTCTCATCAACCGAAATTTCCATCCACAAACCCAATTCGTAACGGGCTCTTTACCCCCTCTATCTTCGCCCTATAGAACATTAACACATGAAAAAGTACATCTTTCTTATCATTACTGCTGTGGGACTTTCCGTCTCCACAAAAGGACAAACCGACACTACCCAATGGAGTTCAAGTCGATCCAATGGGGGATTTTCCGAGCGGCTTTTCAATGTCATCAAGGATTCCAAGGACCAGCGGGAGGCCCGGCAAAATGCACCGGCCAAGGCACAGGTCACAGAGAGCCTGGCGACAAAAGCGGCCGGATGGCCCACCAAAAACAAGTTGGCCTCCTTCTTGCCGTACCCCGGCACCAATTGGCTGAAGGGAGACCGCTATTGCTACGTCAACCTGGAAAAGGATTCCACGGGCACCGTGACCAAAATTTGGACGGCCAACTTTTTAAATGACGATGGCACCCAAAAGGAGCCGACTCTGTACAAGGCTTATGCACCTCCCATGTACCACGCCAATTCATGGTTTTTCTCCGAACCGATCATCAACTCCTACGACGGACAATACCGGTACAACCGGGACGAAGGAATCTATATCACGGACGAATCCATTGTGTGGTACAAGGTGAACAAGTGGAATGAACCGGAAATCAAGACGCTGATCGGAGTGGGAGGAAAAAAGGGGAAGAATGTGAGCACCTGGACCAAGGAAATAGAGGCGTATAGGAGGTGGGCGATGGAAAAGCAAAAGAGCGATGTGGTTGAGTTGACGGAGGCGGAAAAAGCGTTTCGGGAACAACATTCTCTGGAGCACCGGGAGGTCACCAAGATCAAAATCGTGTACACCGACGAGACGGAGCAAACGGGCGCCTTGCCGGGCGGTACCATCAACTTCGGACTCGAGGCAACCTTCAAGGATGGCAGCAGCGACAAAACCCACAATCTGGGCGGGAACCTGTACATCGAAGACTTCGTCGTGGATGGTTTTCAGTACGGCGATGCCCGCTGGATTGGTCGGGACTACCGCACCGATGAGTGGGGCGGCCATTCCCATAAGTTGGGCGCGGAACTGAAAATCTGGAACAACAATGCGCCGGCTCCCGGAGCCCCTGACCTGTTGACCTTCACCGTCAAACCGAAGTACAAAGGCAGCGGCCAGGCCAAGGTCAGTCTGGTCTTTCAGTACCCCACGATTGTTTCGCTTCCCTGCGGCAGTGGGGGTAGCTCGACCACGATTGAGGCGAAAATGTCGAAGCACTCTGAGACCGGTAAGGCGCTCATTTACTGCAAGGTGGGCAAAAACCGTTACGTGAAATTCCAGTCGGGGGGCACGCTGAAGGCGAATGCGGCCGGCATGCCGGGCAGCAAGGGAACCGATGGCTCGGATTGCAGTGAAGCCTTTTGCAAAGCGGGTGATGGAGGTGACGGGGGAAGAGGCGGAAATGGAGGCAATATCACGTTGCTCATTCAGCCTTCCGCTTCCGGAAAATTCAAGCATTCCTTGCAGGTGGGCGGAGGTCCGGGCGGAGACCCGGGGCTCTTTGGCAAGGCCTGGAGCGATACCGGAACCGACGGCAGCAGTGGCTCCCGGGGAGAAAAGGGTTCTCCCGGGGTGGCGAGAGTGGTCACTCAAAATGTGTCCTTCTAAGGGCCCACAAGCTGGAGAAGGGGATTCGGGGGGAGAAAGGAGAGGGGCTGGGGGAATGAAAATGAACTCTGCCCTAAGTCTGAGGAGCTTCGTGATTCGTGGAATTGATTTCCACGGATCGCGAAGAATCCCAAAGAGAATCCCAGAAACCCAGTGAAAGGTAAGTTGAAGGACGAAGGTCCCAAGAATTGGAATGATTTTTGTCTTGAAGCCCTCCGGGGTCAAGAAATACTGATGGATTTCCTTCATCTTTGCCCCGAATCCAGTAGGATAACCATTCCAACCTATTTCTATTTTCTACCAAACAAAAAACTCGAACATGATTCAAAAAATTTCACTCTTAGTAGGATTGTTTTTTCTTCATTTTACAGCCTCAGCCGTGGACCGCGTGGTCCAGGAATTCGGTGGCGTAGGCACATTTGGAAGTATTACGGCAGCGGTGAACGCCGCGAGCGACGGTGACCGGATTGTCATTGTCAATCGGGCGGGCGGTCTCAACTGGCAGGAGAACGTCTCGATCAACAAGAGCTTGTCTTTCGTACCGGCCGTGGATGGCACCCGGTTCCGGGTCCAGGGCGATTTCATCGTGGCCCCGACGACCACACCGAAAGAGATCCGGATCATCGGAATGGAAATCGTTGCCGGAGCCGTTTTCTCTTCCAACGCCGCCCCGATCGGCACCCGCACCAAGGTGGAGATTGCCGGATGTAACATTGCTGGCCTTGTGAGCTTTAACCACGACAATTACGACGTGACCCTCGCCTCTAACGTGATTGGTGGCGATGTCACCATTCGCTATGGCAATGTCTACGGCAACGACCTGGGCGAGCATTTCCTGAACATCAACAACGACGGAACGCCTTCCAATGAGGTGATTTACATTGTAGGCAATTATGTCGATATCCTGAACTGGAACTCTTCAGCCCATTTTTTCTACATCGCCAACAATTTCATCTCGTACAACAACACTGGCTACGACGATGGCATTGGGATCAATACCCTGAAGAATTCTTCATTGGTGACCAACGTTATTCTCAACAACTCTATTCGCATCGTACCCAATACTTGCTGCTCGGGAACCCCGATAGGCATCGATGTGGGCGGCAGTGCTTCCCAGGCGCGGGTCGACATCCTGAACAATGCGATCGATCGCATCACCGCGATTAGCAATGCCTATGGAATCCGGGTATCTACCTCGGCAAATGTTTTTGCGGCCTACAACCACATCGACGCTTCGATCACGTCCAGCCGTCGTCTGACTGGGATCACACCCAACGGCACCAATGTGACTTCCTTCACCGTGGACGTCTCGGCTTCCGACGGCACCGTGACTGGTACCGCCGTGACCAACGGCGGCAGCCCCGACAATGCCTATACCGACCACGACCTTTCGATCAACGATCCGGGTTGTTTTGGCGGCTCCTTCAACATCAACAACTATTTCCCCATCTCGGCCAGCCCCAGCGTCTACATCGTGCGGGCTCCGCGGGCCATTTTCCAGGGCGGCACCCTGAACATCGAAGCTGAAGGATACGACCGTTAATTCGAACTGGTCATGAAGTCGATTACTTCGAACCTTCTCCATCGACTCCGATGGTGCTTGGCGTTTGCCTGCCTGAGTTGGGGGACAAGTTTGTCCGCCCAGCAGGTCGCATCGGCCGAGTACTTCTGGGACGTCGATCCCGGCCCCGGCAACGGGACCGCGCTACTGGCCCAGGACGGCAATTTCGGTGAAGCCATCGAGACCGCCATCCAATCGGGCATCCCCCTGCAATCGGTGGGACTCCACCGGTTCTCGGTCCGCTTCCAGGACTCTTCCCTGACCTGGGGCTCGACCTACAACGTGGTCATTTCCATCGAAAGCTCGGTGACGTCGACCTCGATTCCGGCGGTGGCCATGGCCGAATATTACTGGGACACGGATCCTGGGACTGGCAGCGGCATTCCGCTGGTGGCCCAGGATGGCGCCTTCGGCGAAGCCCTGGAACTGGCCCTGGCCAACAATGCGACCCTCCCGGCGGCGGGTCTCCATACCCTGAATGTCCGGATACAGGACAGCTCGGGGACCTGGGGGGCGGTCTTTACCACGGTAGTTTCCGTGGAAAGCAATATCCAGCCGGATATCCCGGGCTTGGTTGAGGCGGAATACTTCTGGGATACCGATCCGGGACAAGGGAATGGGACGCCCCTCCTGGCCCTGGACGGCAATTTCGACGAAGCCCTGGAAGCTGTTTTCGCCAACAATGTCGCTCTTCCGGCCTCGGGATTGCACCGCCTCGGTGTCCGCGTGCTGGATTCTGCGAACGTATGGTCACCGGTGTTCACGCTGGTGGTTTCAGTGGAAGATGCCATCACGCCCGAAATCGCGGGACTCATGCAGGGCGAGTACTTCTGGGACGCCGATCCTGGTCCCGGCAATGGAACCCCGATCCTGGCCACAGATGGAACCTTCGACGAAACTCTCGAAGAGCTGGCCCAGGCCAATATTCCCTTGTTGGCGTCGGGTTTGCACACCTTGAATGTCCGGGTCCGGGACGATTACAATACCTGGAGCCCGGTCTTTCGGACGGTGATCTCGATTGAGGACAATATCACACCGAATATTCCCAACGTAGCGACGGGTGAGTTCTTCTGGGATTCCGATCCGGGGCAGGGGAATGGATTTCCTTTGCTTGCATTGGACGGGAATTTTGACGAAGCCCTCGAAACGGTTTTTGATTCTTCCTACAATACCTTTGCCCTTAGCCTGGGACCGCACCGCCTGACGTCGCGCTTGCAGGATGACCAGGGCAATTGGGGCGCTGATTATACTGTGGTGGTTTGGATCGACACGAGTTTGGTCCCCATTCTCACGAGTATCAGTGGTCCGAAGGTGTTTTGTGAAAACGATAACCTGAATGGGATCAGCTATTCGGTTGCGGCGAGCGCCAGCAATACCTATACCTGGACCGCTTCCGGAGGTACGATTGTTACCGGCCAGAATACGAATATGGTGACGGTCAATTGGTCCGGGGTGGGAACCCATACGCTTTCGGTGCAGGCCTGCGATACCGATGGCTGTGGCAATACGCTGGTCGATACGATTCAGGTGACGGCCGCGCCCATCGCGGCGATCAACCCAGCTACGAATGTCCAGGTTTGTTCGGGTGAGGACACCTTGTTGACGGCTGTCAACAGTGCCGGTTCCACGCTCCAATGGCTCCGCAACGGGAACCCGATTTCCGGGGCTACGGGGGGAACCTACCTCGCCACGATCAGTGGAAATTACCAGGTGATTTATACCTCGGGCAATAGCTGTGCGGATACCTCGTCGATGACCCAGGTGACTGTTTTGTCGCAGTTGCAGGTCAATGCAGGGACCGACCAATCCTTCTGCGGAACTTCCAGCTCGGTTTTCCTGGGCGGAAGCCCGACTGCGGCCGGTTCTCAGGGCCCCTATACCTATAACTGGACAGGGAGCGGCCTGAGCTCGACCTCGGTGGCAAATCCTTCGGTGACGCCGACGGCTTCGGGAACCTATTCCGTGACCGTGACGGATGCAGCTGGATGTACCGCAGACGATGATGTCGTTCTGACCTTATTCCCGGCCATCATCGTCAATGCCGGTACCGACCAGACGGTCTGTGCGGGTGGCGTATTGACCCTGGGCGGAAGCCCGACCGCGATTGGCGGAGGGGGCAACTTCTCCTACGCGTGGTCGCCTGGCACGGGCCTGTCCAGCACCACTGCTGCCAATCCGGTGGCCAGTGTGCCCACTGCCACGAGCTATATCGTGGCGGTCACCGACGCCAACAACTGTGTGTTCCGTGATACCATCAATGTCGGGGTCCATCCCCTCATTGTGGCCGACGCGGGGGTAGACTCCTTGTTGTGCGATCCGGGAAGCATCGTTTTGGGCGGAGTCCCGACCGGAACCGGTGGCAATGGTGCCCTTAGTTATGCCTGGAGCCCGGCAGCGGGTCTCAGCAGTCCGACCTCGCCGAATCCTTCGGTGAATGTGACGGGTACCCAGACCTATACGGTGACCATCACTGACCAGAGCAATTGCCAGACGACGGACCAGGTGACGGTCGGGTTGAATCCGGCGATCAATGTGGATGCCGGGAACGACCAGTTCCTTTGTGATCCCGGGGGAGCCGTCCTGGGCGGCAATCCCGTCGCGACGGGTGGCAGTGGTGGATTTACCTACAACTGGGCGGGTCCGGGAATTACCACGCCGACGCAGCCGAATCCGGCGATCTCGGTCAATGGGCCGGCGACCTATGCCGTCACGGTGACGGATGTGAATGGCTGCCAGGCGGACGATACGGTCCTCGTGGATTTGAATCCGGCCATCATCGTCAACGCAGGCACCGACCAGACGGTCTGTGCGGGTGGCGTATTGACCCTGGGCGGCAGCCCGACGGCGATTGGCGGAGGAGGTAACTTCTCCTACGCGTGGTCGCCTGGCACGGGCCTGTCCAGTACCACCGTTGCCAATCCGGTGGCCAGTGTGCCCACAGCTACGAGCTATATCGTGGCGGTCACCGACGCCAACAACTGTGTATTCCGCGATACCATCAATGTCGGGGTCCATCCCCTCATTGTGGCCGACGCGGGGGTAGACTCCTTGCTGTGTGATCCGGGAAGCATCGTTCTGGGCGGAGTCCCGACCGGAACCGGTGGCAATGGTGCCCTGAGTTATGCTTGGAGCCCGGCAGCGGGTCTCAGCAGTCCGACTTCGCCGAATCCTTCGGTGAACGTGACGGGTACCCAGACCTATACGGTGACCATCACCGACCAGAGCAATTGCCAGACGACGGACCAGGTGACGGTCGGATTGAATCCGGCGATCAATGTGGATGCCGGGAACGACCAGTTCCTTTGCGATCCCGGGGGAGCCGTCCTGGGCGGCAATCCCGTCGCGACGGGCGGCAGTGGCGGATTCACCTACAACTGGACGGGCCCGGGAATTACCACGCCGACGCAGCCGAATCCGGCGATCTCGGTCAATGGACCGGCCACCTATGCCGTCACGGTGACGGATGTGAATGGCTGCCAGGCGGACGATACGGTCCTCGTGGACCTGAATCCCACCATTGTGGTGACGGCCGGCAACGATACCGTGGTCTGCGAAGGCGATCCGGTTTCCATCGGAGGACTGCCCACCGCCAGCGGTGGCAGCGGCGGCTTCACCTACCAGTGGACGCCCTCCGGAGGCCTGAACAGCGCCTCCGACCCGAATCCGGTGGCCACGCCGACGGGAACGACCACCTATTCCGTTTTGGTGACCGACGCGAACAATTGTACCGAAAGCGATGACGTGACCCTCACGGTCAATCCCTTGCCGGTCTCTGGATTCGCATTTGGTACGAGCCAGAGTACAGTGACTTTCGCCAATACCTCGACGGGGGCAACGACCTTCTTCTGGGACTTCGGCGATCAGAATTCGGCTTCCTTGCCGTCTCCGACCCATACCTACCAGGTGCCGGGTATCTATACCGTTTGCTTGCAGGCCACCAATGCCTGTGGGACGGATACCTTTTGCCAGGACATCAATGTGAACTTTGTGTCGGTGGGAGAGGAGTTGGATGAAGATGGATTCAAGGTCTATCCGAACCCGGCCCAGGGCGAGGTTTACTTCGAGCCATTGGTGCTGGAAATTGGTCGTCTGGAACTGTACAACAAGTTTGGCCAGAAGGTCAAGGAGTACACGGACAGCTGGTCGCCCGGCGAACGTTACGTATTGGACTTGAGTGGATTGGCTGCGGGTGTATATGAATTGCGGGTGTGGATGGGCAGCAATCAGGCTCAAAATGTGAAGCTCATGGTCAACCCATAAGCGCGCATTGTTGCACCAAAGAAAAGAGGCCGTCTCATAACCACGAGGCGGCCTCTTTCGATTTACCCCCGGTCA
>CAWUKT010000039.1:0-61310 GCA_963923035.1 uncultured bacterium | reverse complement strand
CATGCCCAAAGGTGGGCCGGGCGCGTCCAGCGGCCAAGCGGGCCTGCCCAGCAAGAGGCTGGGCTTGCCCAATGGACCTTTGGGGGGACCCAGCCTTGGGGCGGGCTTACTCGGCTTCGAGGTGGGCGTGCCCGCTGGGTTGCCGGGCTGGTCCAATGAAGGCCCTGGAAAGGGCCATGGGGCGCGCTGGACGCATCCGCCATTTGGTTGAAGAAGCCTGGAGAATCACCGGGCGGTAGCGGGGGCGATGTGGGAAAAGGTTGGTGGCGGCGCTGGGAAAGCCTGGGGGCCAGTTGGGGCAGTAGAGTATTGGGCTGGGTATGTTTGACCCGGCCCTTGGGGGGAGGGAGCAAAGGGTTGGGCGCGCCGACCTTGGGTTGGGGAGGGCGGAGTTCAGCCTTGGGCGCTGCGAGTTTCAAGTAGATCGGGTGGTTTGGCAAGAGACAAGCTGCAGAGCTAAGTTTGGATAGTTGACCTTTGGTGTAAAAAGATTGGGAATATGTCAGGTGGGGGCAGCTATATTTGTGGAAGCACAAATAAACGTTAACGAAAATTGTCGTTATGGAACTGATCTACCTGTGGTCGAATGAAATGGGGCTTTTGGAGAACCAAGGCGTGAACTTCAGTTCGCGGTATTGGGTGAAGGTGGCGGAGACGGATGAAAACAGCCGCCCGACGCGGTTGGCCATTGCGAAACGAAACGGCTTGGGCGGTGAGTTTTTCAATCTGGAAGGTAAGAAGGATTGGCCATTGTTGGAGGTGACGGGGCTGGTGGGGTAGAACGGGGCGGGGAAGACCTCGGTCTTGCGGCGGATTTGGCAGTGTGTCGATTCGGGGATAAACAGTTTTCCTGAAGAACACAATATTTGGATATGGGGAAATGGCAAAAGGGAAGGTGAAGAGCTGACAGTCCTTATCCCGTCTGAATGGGAAGAAGAGTTAAACGTTGAGAATATAAGCGGGGTCCCGTTGGAACTAATTTATGGAACCGAAGAGGAGAATGGAAAGTACAGACCTCTTCTCAATAGATTGCCAATTCGTTTGTTTTCATCCCCAATTTTCACCGGGGAAAGAGGAGGATATGGTACTCTTGTTCAAGAGGAAGATGACTGTGGGTTTGCTTTTAATGTATCAACCAATGCCTTACTGATAAATGAGACAGGGCCTGTTGTAAATGTTTTTGACTTATATCAAACCCATGAAGTTCAGTGGGTTTTGAATTGGATGTATTCCGTAAGAAATCCAAAGAACCGAGGTTTTGATCTGCCCACCCAATTAACATTCTCATTTCATTCTCTAGGTTTAGGGAGTTTTGGGCAGGAATATCAAGGAACCCATTCGGTGGGAGAAGGACAGAATATGTATCTAATGGTACGGGAATTCCGTGATTCATTTAAGACCGCAAACCGAACGTTCAAACGGATTGGATTTGGAAACACAGAGTTTTACAAAATTTTTAAGGCCAGTTGGGCGTGGGCGCGATATTGGTACCATCTTGTAGCTGAGCAGAAGTACACCTTTCCAGATATAGCAGAAAAGATCTTCCATCAATTGCTTATAGAGGTCCAATTGACTTTTGAATTTCCCAGAACTACTGATGAAGCAGAGAGGAGCATAGGAGACTTGATGAAATCATTGGAGAACTACAAAAGGAAAATAGGTAATGTCTTTGAGAATGGTTGGGAAGACCGCTGGGAAAAGATAGTTGAAAAGGCAATGAATGGACATGGAACCATTGACGAAAGTAAAAACTGGCAAAGAAAAATAGAGATCAAAAATCTCTCAACAAATATTGAACAGGCTTACAAGTGGTATCAATTGCTTTTGAAGTTGGATTCGCTGTTTGAAGAAAGTCTGGAAATAGGTGCCAATAACAACAACTGGAGTTTAACTTTTAGGATTGCCCATAAAAAAGAGAATGGAGACATTGTGATGAAGAGTTCCCCCCAAACTTTGGTGCATTTTTTCGTGGATGCTCTCGCTCAAGGAGCTTCTTTTCCGATCCGTTTCAATTGGGGACCAGAAATCCTATCCGCGGGGGAAAAGTACTATCTAAATTTATTCTCAAGATTGCATTGGGTTGAAGGGAGGATACAGGATTCTCAAGGGAGAAAGCCTTCCGAGGAAAAGAATGAAGCCATTTCCGACCGCCCCCTTCTCCTCCTTCTAGATGAGCCGGACACGGTCATGCACCCCAAATGGCAGCAAAAGCTCCTTCATTGGCTCGTCCAAGGCCTCCCCGCCATTTTCCCCAACCGAAAAATCCAGCTCATCCTCACTTCCCATTCTCCTTTTGTCTGCGCCGACCTGCCCAAGGAGCATTTGGTTTTTCTCCGACGAAAGGAAAAACGGAATGATCCCCATCGGAAATGGACCGCGGAAGTCGTGCCTCCCGATGGAATGGCCAACACTTTCGGCGCGAATATCCACAAGATCTTCACCGACACGCAGTTCTTGGGGAAGAATCTGTTGGGGGAATTTGCCAATCGTAAGATCAAGGACTTGATCGGTCGGGTGAACGATTTCAATGGAGTGAAGAAGGAATATGAAAAGTTACGCAGGCAGCTCGATCAGATCGGAGAGGATTTCATCCGCCGAAAATTGATTCAACAGTTGGACGAGAAGGATGAGAGTCGACTGACTCAATTGGAAAAGGTAATGAAGAAATTGCAGGATCGGATGAAGAAGGCTGAGGAAGAGATCAATCAAATCAAAGGAAAGGAGGGAGAAGATGGTCAAGATTGAGGTTAGCGATAGGGAAAAACTGGAAGAGTGGTTTACGGAGGGGAAAGATGGAAAAACGGGGGTGTTGGATATGGTGTGGGGAAGGATTCAGTTCTTAATTTATGGGAAGAGATCCGACAATCTGCCTGGAAAGAAGATCAATCTCGACAGGACGGATCGAAAACAACTGAGGAAGTGGAGGAGATTCTATCTGGTTGCTCTTAATTGCCCCGATTTCCAAGAATTTGCAGATCAGTTTTTTGCTAAACGGGAGCAGGTTAAGAAATTCCTGCTTGCAGATCCAGAAATCATTTCGGAAAAATATGCAGTTTTCGTCTTTTCCGACAATGTAAGGACTTTGTTAAAGTTTATTTTTCCATATACCAGATGGAGCGATAAGTCCGAGGCAGATTATTTTTTCGGTCCTTATGACCTTACTAAGGAATTGGGAGTTGATGTATGTCCCTATTGCAACCGGCAGTATGTCAATACGATTTTGTCCAATGGTGGGGAAGGGATCGTCCGCCCTCAAATCGACCATTTCTACCCCAAAAGTACCTACCCCCAATTTGCCCTTTGTCTCTACAACCTCATCCCCGTCTGCGCCAACTGCAACCAAAGGAAGTCGAGTAAGTATGAAGAAATGACCAATCCGTATATCCAGGGGATTCACGAAGATGCAGCTTTTTCAGTTGAGTTCGATCTGAAAAGCAATGAGTGGGGTTATCAGGTGAGTTTAAAAGGGGGCGCTGATGCAGAAAAACATATCAAAGCCCTCAAACTGGAAGAACTGTACAAAACTGCCCACCAGGACCACCTGGATGAACTGATTGAGAAGACCGATGAAAACTCGTCTTATTACTATGCTCATCTGGAAAACCTTTTACAAGGAGAGGGCCTCTCAATTGACCGGAAGGAGTTTTACCGGTTCTATTTCGGCAATTATCCCGACCCCAAAGACTTCCACGAACGGCCCCTGGCCAAGTTCACCCATGATATTTTGAAGGAGTTGGGAGTGGACCTGTTCTGAGGCCCCCTCGTCCTGCTTCAAAACTACGAGTTGCTAAGCAGTGCCATCCGGTTCGGGTGAAAGTAGTGGATAGTACCACTGCGCAAGCCTGCCCCCACTTACCTCAGCCTTTTCCGCTTCAAAAATGCCTTGCCTTCCCCTGCCACCAGCGCCCCGGTGGCTCCACTCCTGATCTCCGCTGCATTTCCTTCGTCCGTATCAATGTGCATCTCCAGCTTGTATTTGTCCGAGACCCGCACCAACACATTCCCAAAGGTCAGGCTTCGCTGCTCCGAGCGGACTTCCACCTCCACAATGTCCTTGTCCACCACCTCAAAAATCTCGGCATCATCCGGGGTCATGTGGATATGGCGCCACGCGCAAATCAGGCCTTCTTTCAGGTCGACGCGGCCCGCGGGTCCTTCCAGGGTGATTCCCGGCGTATTCTCAATCTTGCCGGAGGCCCGGACCGGGGCATCAATCCCGAGGAAAAATTCATCGGTGCGGCTGACTTCGACCTGGGAGACGCTGCGGACCGGACCGAGGACCCGCACCTTTTCCAGCCGGTTGCGGGGGCCGACGAGGGTGACGGTTTCCTCGCAGGCAAATTGGCCGGGTTGGGACAGGTAATTGCGGACCGTCAGTTCATGGCCTTCCCCGAAGAGCTTTTCGACGGTGGCCTGGTCGAGGTGGACGTGGCGGGCGGAAATGGCAATGGGGATTTCGGGGATGATATTGACCCGGTCTTTTTCGTTGACCAGTTTGGCGGTCTGCCGGGCAATGGACAGGGCTTCATCCGTGGCCACGGCCAGCAGGCGCACCCGGCTATGGGGCCGGGCAAAGTCTACGACCGGGGTTTCCGCGTTGAGTTGGACGTCCCGGTTTTTGTCTTCCCACAACAGCGCGCCCAGGAAGTCCAGCCGCTGGGTCACGCGGTTCCGGACCGTGGGGCTGTTTTCCCCGATGCCCCCCGTAAACACGATCGCATCGACACCATCCATCACGGCGGCGTAGGCGCCAATGTACTTCCGGATCCGGTGGCAAAAGGCATGCAAGGCCATCCGGCAATCTTCATCGCCGTTGGCGGCCCGCTCGATGATGTCGCGCATGTCGTTGGAATGCTTGGAAATGCCCTTGAGGCCGCTTTCGTGGTTGAGGATGCGGTCGAGGTCGTCGATGGAGATGTCCTCTTCCCGGAGGAGGCGGAGCAGGATGCCGGGATCGATGTCGCCGACGCGGGTGCCCATGACGAGGCCTTCCAGCGGGGTCATGCCCATCGAAGTTTCCACCGAGCGGCCGTATTCAATGGCGGTCATGCTGGCGCCATTGCCGAGGTGGCAGGTGATCAGGCGGAGGTTGCGGAGATCGGTTTGGAGGTAGTCGGCGGCCATTTGGGCGACGTAGCGGTGGCTGGTGCCGTGAAAACCGTAGCGGCGCAGGCCGTATTTCTCACTGAGTTCGGCGGGCAGGGCATAGTGGCGGGCCCGACGGGGGAGGGTTTGGTGGAAGGCCGTGTCAAAAACAGCGATATGGGGCAAATCGGGGAAGCAGTGTTTGGCAATGCGGATTCCCTCGAGGTTGACGGGGTTGTGCAAGGGGGCCAATGGACTCAGCTCCTCAATGGTCTGTTCGACTTCGTCGGTGATCCGGACGGGATGGGAGAAGCGGTCGCCGCCGTGGACGACCCGGTGGCCGATTCCGGCGAGTTGGGTGCCATTGAGCTTGTTGGCCATCAGGGGGAGGGCATGGGCGAGGGCGGCGGCATGGCCGGGTCCGGGGCAGGCCTGGACTTCGCCATTCAAACGAAGGACCGGATGGGCCTCGTCGATCCGCTCAATGGCCATGGTCAGGACGTGCTTACCCGTCTGGTGCTCGATCACGGAGGCCTTGACCGATGAACTGCCGGCATTCAATACCAATATGTGCATGGAGATGGATGGTTTTCTAGGTAAAGGGATACGCCGCAAAAGTAGGACATACACCCTTCATTTGCCCGACCATTTATAAACCACCAAAACCTATCCCGCTAAAGTCTGCCCATTTACTCAATTTTCATATTGGCTCATTTTCCAATTTGCACTCTTCTTTCATTTCCCCCCACCACAAAACTCCCCCAAGGGAATTTGCACATTCGCACATTCGCACATTCGCACATTCGCACATTCGCACATTCGCACATTTTCTCATTTCCCATTATCTCCATTCTCCTCAATCCTCTAAATCTTCCAGCATCATCCGGAGTTCATTGACCGTCTTCCGTTCTCCCGCCTTCTGAGCCACCTCAATGCCCTGCTCTAGTACTCCGATCGCCTCATTGACCTGACCGGTTTGAACCAAGGCCACGGCAAATTGGTAATAGGTAGGCACGTAGTCCGGATGGGCCGTGCTGAGTTCTTTGAAACGTTCGATGGCAACGGAAATATCACCCCCGTTGAGGTGCTCCAACCCGATGGCATATTGGATAAAGGGATCGTCCGGATCAGCCGCTTGCATTTCGGTCAATTGGGCTAGCCTTTTATCATTCATTTCCTTTGTATCATTGAAAACGTTATATAACTTTGTTCTCCAATTTAGAAAAATAAGGGTTACATGAAGTCATTAGTTTGTATCGCGCGCGTTCCTGATACGACTACGAAAATTAAATACACTCCCGACGGTAAGGCCCTGGATGGTACCGGTGTGTCTTTCGTTATCAATCCCTACGACGAGTACGGCCTGGTGCGGGCCATCGAATTCAAGGAGCAAACTGGCCAGGGCGAGATTGTCGTGCTGTGCGTAGGTGGTCCTGAAGTCGAAGAAAACCTGCGCAAAGCCCTCGCCATCGGTGCTGACCGGGCTGTCCGGATCGACGCCGACGTTAAGGATCGGATGTACATCGCTAAGCAGATTGCCGAGTACGCCCGCGACAAGGAGTTCGATTTTATCTTTTTCGGAAAGGAATCCATCGCGACCAACAGCTCAGAAGTCCCCGGCATGGTAGCCGAGTACCTGGGCTTGCCGTTTGTTTCACAGGCCATCCACCTTGAGGTGGAAGGTGACACCGCCAAGCTCCATCGGGAGGTCAGCGGTGGTTACGAGGAACTTGAGTCCTCTATTCCCTGTGTGGTCAGCTGCCAGAAAGGCATCGCCGAGTGGCGCATCCCGAATATGCGTGGAATCATGATGGCCAAGCGCAAGCCTATGGCCACAGAAGCCGCTGTCGACGCTCCGGTTGCCGTTTCTACCGACAACCTCCAGCTTCCCCCGCCCCGCGAAGGCGTGAAGCTCATCGATCCCGACGAGGCCGAAAAGCTCGTCGAAATTCTTGCTGACAAGGGACTCCTTTAAATCAAAGCAGACATGGCAGTATTATTATTTGCAGAAAATAGCCAGGGCGAATTCAAGAAGGCCGTCAAGGAAGCTGCTTCCTATGCCTACGCACTTGCCCAGGAACTGGATACCGAAGTTGAAGCGGTTGCTTTGGGTGAATTTGAAGACGATGCCGCCGAGGAACTCGGTGAGCAGGGCGTCAGGAAGGTTCACCGCATCGAAGGCGACGAATACGAAGCCTTCAACGATCAGGTATTTGCAGCGGCCATCGCCGCTGTCGCTTCTGAAATCGAAGCCCAGGCCGTTGTCATGGCCCAGAGCTATGATGGCAAAGCCGTCGCTCCCCGGGTGGTCGTCCGCCTGGACGGTTCCATCGTTTCCGGTGCCACGGAAGTACCCACCCCGGATGGGGACGAGTTCGTAGTGACCCGTCTCACCAATTCCGGTAAAGGCATCGAAACTGTGCGGGCCCACCGCTCTCCCATCGTCCTGACCGTCGCTCCGAACAGCTTTGGGGTGAAGGAAAATGAAGTGGACTGTGAGGTAGAAGACTTCGATTACGACAATGAAGTGGAAGCCGGCATGACCTCCAAGGGCATTGTCAAAACCACGAATACCATTTCCATCACCGAGGCCGATACGGTCATCTCCGGTGGCCGTGGCTTCAAGGATCCGGGCAACTGGGGTCCCCTTGAAGAGCTGGCCACCCTGCTGGGTGCCGGTACCGCTTGTTCCAAGCCGGTTTCGGACATGGATTGGCGTCCGCACCACGAGCACGTGGGCCAGACGGGTATTCAGATTGCCCCGAACCTGTACATCGCCATTGGTATCTCCGGTGCGATTCAGCACCTTGCCGGTGTCAACAAGTCCAAGAACATTGTTGTCATCAACAAGGATCCGGAAGCTCCCTTCTTCAAGCATGCCGATTACGGCATCGTGGGGGACCTGTTTGAGGTACTTCCCCGCATCAACGAAGCCGTGAAGAAGCACCAGGCTGCTTCGGCATAACCCGAAAAATCGCAAACTCTTGGAAAAGATACGGCTTGAAATTTTAGGCTTGTCCTCCAGTCAATCGGACGTCGGACACTTCGCTCTCGTATTGGGTGAGGTGTCCGGCAACCGTCGGCTGCCCATCATCATTGATGGCTATCAGGCCCGGGCGATTGCCCTGGAGATCGAGAACATCAAGCCGAACCGGCCGATGACCCACGACTTGTTGGTGAACATCGCCCGATCGTTTGAAATCAATTTGTTGGAGGTCCAGATCACGGACCTGAAAGACGGCATTTTTTACGCCCGTCTGGTTTTTGAATTTGACGGAGAGGTTACTGAGATTGACAGCCGCACGAGTGATGCGGTCGCCATTGGGGTACGTTTCCAGGTACCCATTTACACATTTGAAAAGGTATTGTCGGTGGCAGGGATCGAAGTGAAAGGAACCGAAGGCGACGATAACCCGGAAGATTTCCTCACCGAGGACGACGACGATGAGGGCTTTGAGGAGGAGGAAGAACTAACTTCCGAAAACAGAATTGACCGGTTGAAAAAAGAAATGGACCTCGCCATATCGGAGGAGGACTACGAAAAGGCTGCGCGCCTGCGGGATGAGATTTCCCGTTTGGAAGGCGACCAAAACTAATACTGTTACCTTGGAAATCCTGTTTAATGTTGGGAGGGGTCTGCTCGGGCTCCTCGTCATGGTCATTATCGCCTGGCTATTTTCCCGTGATCGGAAAAACATCTCCTGGCGCCTCGTCATCTATGGTTTGGGCTTGCAAATTGCGATTGGAGCACTGCTCCTGTCCAATATTCCTGGCCTCCAGTACGTCCTGGAAGGAATTTCATCGGGTTTTGTGACCTTGGTTGGATTCACCAAGAACGGTACTGAATTTGTCTTCGGCAACCTCGGCATCACCCCGCCCGACGGCGGGATCGGCTATTATTTCGCCTTTCAGGTATTGCCCATCATCATTTTCTTCTCCGCCCTGACGAGCGGACTCTATTACCTGGGCGTCCTCCAAAAGGTCGTCAAGGCATTTGCCTGGGTCATGTCAAAGACCATGCGGCTTTCCGGCGCCGAGTCGATTTCGGCGGCGGGCAATGTCTTCCTCGGCCAGACCGAGGCCCCGTTGTTGGTCAAGCCCTATATCGCGGGGATGACCCGTTCCGAGGTCATGTGCCTCATGACCGGCGGGATGGCGACCATCGCGGGTTCCGTCATGGCCGCCTATATCAACATGTTGGGCGATACCCCGGAAGTGGCGCTGAACTTTCTCACGGCTTCCTTGATGAATGCCCCGGCCGCCATCGTCTGCGCAAAAATCCTCGTTCCCGAAACTGAAAATGACCTGATCAATACCGATCTCAAGGTCTCCAATGAAAAGATTGGCTCGAACCTCATCGACGCCGTCGCCAACGGAACTTCTGAGGGCCTGAAACTGGCCGCCAACGTCGGTGCGATGCTCATCGCCTTCGTGGCGATCATCTTCATGCTGAACGGCGTATTTGAATGGATTGGCGATTGGACTGGACTGAATGCCATCATCAAAGAAGGCAATGCCGTATTCACCGGCTACGATGAGGCGGGCCAAGCGACCTATTATTACCGCTTCGAAGGCCTGTCCCTTCAGTACATTGTGGGACAGGTATTCCGATTCATCGCCTTTACGATTGGGATCAGTTGGGAGGACTCCCTGGTAGTGGGCTCCCTGCTCGGAACCAAGGTCATTGTGAATGAATTCATCGCCTTCCAGGATCTGGCTGCCCTGCCGGTTTCTACCGAAGATGTCAAAGGCGTCATTTCCGAACGTACCCGCAAAATCACCACCTTCGCCCTGTGTGGATTCGCCAACTTCTCTTCCATCGCCATTCAGATCGGTGGGATCGGAGGGATTGCGCCGAATCAGCGGGTGACCTTGTCCAAATTGGGACTCCTCGCCGTCGTGGGCGGGATGCTGGCATCACTGATGTCGGCGTCGATTGCCGGGATGTTCTTCCCGTAATTATTTCTTGGGAGGGAGCGGAATGAGCATGGAGACTTTCTTCATGCGTTCGGCGTAGTGGGGACGGCTGTTCAGCATCCGCTTGTCGATCATGGGGATGGAAATGAAGAGGAACAATGCGGTCATGCCCAATGCCCCCACGCCGGTCCAGTAGTTTTCCAGACCCGCGGCCAATCCAAAACAAAACACCCCGTACCAGAACGAAATCTCACCAAAGTAATTCGGATGCCGGGAGTATTTCCAGAGCCCGGTGGCCAGGATGGAGCCCTTGGGAGGCTTGCCCAGCTTGAAGCGCCGCAATTGGTTGTCGGCGACACCTTCCATCATGACGCCGCCCAGGCCGATAACCACGCCCAATACATCGAAGATGTTCAGGGGGGCGGCCGAAGTACTCATGGCCGAAAAGAGGGGCAGACAGCCCGCAAATACCAGGACGGTCGGCATGAGCATGATGCCCGTGAAGTTGACGAAGGGGAACCATACCCCGGTTTTTTTCCTCAGATCCACATAACGCCAATCTTCGTGATCCAATCCGGTCCACCCCCGCCACCAGTTCCAGGTGAGGCGGGCACCCCAAATCGTCACCACCCCGGTTGCCAGGTAGGCGCGGATGGAATTGACTTCGGCTTCGGGAAACAGCAGGAAAAAGAGGACGATCCAGATCGGAATGATGCTCCAGTAGGGGTCATAGAAGCTGGAATTCTTGAAGGCCATGCCAAAGATGAAGATGACGACGGTCGCGGCGACATCTGCCAACAGGAGCTTCAGCCAACGCGGCTCCTCCCAAAAGAGATATCCGACCCCGATGGCGGCGCCCGCCGCCAACAGATAACTGAATTTCACCCAAAAGAGGGCGGTCCATTTCGATTGTGTTGAATTACTCATCCCGATCCTTGAAAGTCTTTCTCGCCTTGTAAATGGTGTACGCGGTGACGATGGCCACCACGATCAATATCCATGCAATGTGTGGCATATCAGTTGAAATTAATGCTTCGGGCGAAATTTTCAATGGCTTCGACTGCTCTCTCCGTGCCTTTTTCGGCGCGGAATTGGGGCCGGAGCTGCTGGGCGGTCTGGAAAAAGGTGGGTTGGTTCAGCACTTCGCGGAGCCGTTCGGCGAGCACATCGGCATTCAGCCAGCGGAACCAGGTCATTTTGGGCGCAATGCCGAGGCGGCGGAGGTTCGAAGCAAAATAGGGCTGGTCGGCAATGAAGGTCACGACCACGGAGGGGACGCCCGCCCGGCAAGCGGCCATGGTTGTACCCGCACCGCCGTGGTGCACCACGCAACTACCTTGCTCGAAGAGCCAGCCGTGGGGCACGTATTCGGCGAAGTGGACGTTCTCGGGGGCATTTTCCTCGAACAACCCCGCGTACCCACTCTGGATGATCCCGGCCGCTCCGACTTTTTCCAAGGCCTCCAATACCGTTTTCGTCAATTCCGGTCCTTTTTCTCCCCCCATCGACCCAAAGCTCACCACGACTGGCCGGGGATATTTTTCCAGAAAGGCCACCAAATCCGGCGGCGGAGTGAAGGAAGGTTCGGGCAGAATCCAGGCGCCGGTGACGTTAAATTGATCGGGGAGGTCGGGGTAAATCGGGGTGAGGATGGGGGAGGAGGCAATGAGGTTGAGGTCGGGCGAAAGGGTATGGTAGCGGCTGATGTGCTGCTGGGTGCCGCCCAGCATGCGCAACCGGGCGATGATGTCGTGGTCCAATCGGCCCATCAAAATGCCCATGACCCACCACGCGAATTTGTTCCAGCGCGGTCCCCAGTCTACCGGCAGCATGGGGAAATTGTATTGGGTGGGGATGGCCCCGGGGGCCAGGACGACACCGATGCGGGGCTTGCCCAATTGGGAGGCGGCTTCCTGCCCAACAAAGTCGACCATGTGGCCCACCACAAGGTCCACATCCGCCAAACCAGCTTTGGCATCCTCAAAATACTGGCGAAAGTCCTCGAAAAAGGCCTCCTCCATCAACATCCGCAACTGCTTGATCGGATTGACGCGGAGCAGCATCCGGGAGAGAAGCGCGTTCAGCTCCTCGAGTTCCACCTCGGGGCCGCAGCCGTGAAAGGGAATTCCGTGGGCTTCGAAGCGGTCGCGGTGAAAGGGATGGGTAATCGCCTTGACTTGGTGACCGGCCGCCATGAGGGTTTTCCCCAGTGCAATAAAGGGTTGGATATCACCAGTACTGCCAACGGTAGACAACGCAATGTGGAGGGGACGATGGGTCATGGAAAGAAGAACCAGCCAACCAGGAGAAGTGTTGTGAGGAGGGTGAGGGGAAATAGCCAGCGGGCAAATTGACGGGAGGTAGGACAGAAGGTGCTGATGAATTCGCCGCGGAAGGTATGGGAACGGTGGAAATAGATGAAGCAACAGAGGAGGAGGGCGAGGGGGGGCAAGAGAAAGGTGAGGGTGGCGAGGCCGTAGCGGTTGGTGCGGTCCAATGTTCGGTAGGTGATGGCGGGCGCAAATCCGGTGGGTTGGGCTGCGACCATCTCTTCGACGCACCGACACTCGTTTTCCTTCATCTTCAACAATTGTCGGGCGGCACAAATCTCCGCCTGGCTCCAATCTTCGGGATTCCGAAGAATGCTTTGCAGGTCCTCTGCGTCCAGGTGGGTGAGGTGGGCAAAGGCCGGTCCCGGGGGCTCAATGGCTTCTACCAGGTTGCAATCACAGATGACTTGCTGGGCCTTTTCCTCTAAACCTGGGGAGACCGAAATCGACATTTTTCCCTCGCGCACATCCAATTCATGCCGCAGGCCTGCCTGTTCGAAGGCACACGAAACCCGGGCGATATACCCCGGATTGCGGCTTGATACGATGTGTCTCTTGTCCATTTTTCAGCTGTGTCCAGATCAAATTTAAAGGAACGTCACCGTTTACCCCAAGCCGAAATCAAAAATAGATGGATTCAAAATGGTTCTAAATAAGGAGAATGGTGGCTCAAGTGGGGGAATAGGAGAGAAAAATGAAAAAAAGCAGAAAAAAAATGAGGCCCGTGCAACTTTTGGAGCAACCATGGTATCTAAGACAGTAAGAAGGCCGGAAAGTCCGGCTTAAACGATTGCTGAACTGTTAGTGTTTATTTATGTCAATGACGCCCTTTACCTCTGGAAACCTTGCCCGCATCGCTCAAATGAGTCCGTTTTCCCGGCATTGGGGACGGCAGCGGGATTTGAATCTTCCAGGGTGGGAGTCAGGAACAGTCGATCTGAAATCCGAAAATAATACCGATTTTTCTACACCTACCAGTGACCGGGCGGACCTGCATTATTATGAACAGCTGCTTGGATTGCGTGATGTACGGCACCTCAATACCGAACAACAAGGCCGTCGGACCAAATTGTTGAAAGGCCTCACGCATTTTATTCGCCGCACCGGTCCCGCTACTTATTATTCTGCAGTACCTACATCAGACACTTTCAGCGACACCTCCAGCTACCCGTTGATCCGATACCTGGTCTTACGCACGGCCGGTTATCTTCAAAGTGCCGCTTTCCAATCGGATGATTACGCACGTCCCCTGGAAAGTGAAGCCCTCCGCGCATGGGCCCGGAACCAAGGATTGAGCAGCACCGAATTTCAGCTGCTCTGCCAGTTGGAAACCCAAGTCGAGGCGGACGAAGCCTCTGTCCAGGGCATCCACCCCAAGTTCCTCCGGCTCAAGAACGCATCACGGATCCGCCAGCGAGGTGCCGGTTCACTTTCCGGCCTTCAATCTTTAGACGAGGAACTCGCTGAAGTTTCTGTCGCCTCTTGAAGCAAAGGTAAAAGCCTCCCCTTCAGGGGTACCCAACCACGCACTCACATTTTCCAGAAGTTTTTAATATCGAGTTGTTAGACCTACAGACCCATTATTAAAGATTGTTACATTTTTTGAGTTAAACGTCCTGACCTCCTGTACCCCCACAAGGCGCAGGAGGTTTTTTATTGAACGGATAGGGGCCGGGAATTGATGGGCTGGCTTTGGTCCTTGATGGGGAATGTGTAAATTAGAGTCTTCTCAAAAGGAGATTTAAAACCAATTCATCCCGACACCCTAAGGAATAAGAAGGGAATTCTATGTCAGATGCAAGTGTAGTTACCGCTGTTGATCATTCCGCTCAGCTGGAAGCGAATGCCCGATGCTTGAGGGCCGAAATGAACTGGCTGAAGCAGGTGCTGGATACCCGAATCAACACCTATTTTGGACAACCCTCTCAGTACCAGTCTATCTACGATATTCCGGTTCCCAACCTCGACAACTATCCGTCGGCCTATACCGACTTTGTCCGCGAATGGAAACTCTCCGTCAATGACCGCTTGGTGGTATTGTTGGGGCTTGCGCCCCATGTCTGCCCCCAGTTGCTGGACTGCTTGTTCATTCGGAATGAGATGAATGGCCAGGTCTTCACCGAATTTGGGGGACTCAAGGGCAATGTTCACCGCGGATTCCTGCCCACCGGAGAAACCGCTGCCTTTATCCTGGCGGCGAACGACCTGACCCGCCGCTTCCAGGTCATGGAAATGTTTGACGAAGACTATTTCCTCCTCAAGCAAAAGATCATCATGCTTGAAGACGAGCGGAACAAGGAACCCAGCTTGAGCGCCGCGCTCAAGATCGGGATCGAATATTTGACCCACCTGACTACCGCCGCCCCCTTCAAGCCAAAATTCAACTCCGAATTTCCTGCCCAGCGCCTGTCGACCCGCCTCGAGTGGGAAGACCTTGTACTGGAATTTGAATCCAAGGAGCGGATCCGGGAGGTGCTGAACTGGGTCAGCTACCAGGACGTGATCCTGAAGGATTGGGGCCTGGAAAAAATTCTGAAACGCGGGTACCGGAGCCTGTTCTATGGCCCTCCTGGTACGGGTAAAACCCTGACCGCTTCCCTATTGGGGAAAACCACCGGCCGGGACGTCTACCGGATTGACATCTCGAAAGTGGTTTCAAAGTATATTGGTGAGACGGAGAAGAACCTCGCCAACGTCTTCGACATGGCCGAAAACAAGAGTTGGATTCTCTTCTTTGACGAGGCCGACGCATTGTTTGGAAAACGGACCGCGACGTCCGACTCCAAGGACCGCTATGCCAACCAGGAAGTTGCCTACTTGCTGCAACGGATTGAAGATTTCCCGGGAGTGATCCTCCTTTCCACCAACCTCCGATCCAATATTGACCCGGCGTTTATGCGTCGTTTCCAATCCTTGGTTCACTTCCCGATTCCGAGTGCGCCCCAGCGCTATACCCTGTGGATGCGCGGATTTGAGAAGGCCCCGACGGTGGACGGCATCAATTACAGGAAAATCGCCAAAGACTTTAAAATCTCCGGGGGTATGATCATCAACGTCCTCCGCCAGTGTTGTCTCCAGGCCCTCGACCGGGAAGAACAACTGATTTACGAAGAAGATATCGTCGAGGGAGTCAAGGCCGAATTCAGAAAAGAAGGCAAGACGATCTAAGCCAGCCACTTTTTATTTGTTTCACCCAATTTACCTCCATGGCACGACAGCGTCGTCCCAAGATCATCATTATGGATAGCCCTGAGCAGTCCGCGAAGGGGAAGGGGCGTGTTGAGTCAAAAGGTAAAGGAGGAAAGGAAAGTCGGAAAGAAAAGCGGCTGAAAAACAAAGAGGTAGAAGAAACTGAGGAGAAGGTAGAGCTTGAATCGAGTCGGGAAAAAACAGTCCAAAAATCCACCCCACCTAAGAAAAAGAAAAAGCAGGCCGAGGAAGAAAAGCCCCGTTTGACCCGGCGCGAGCGGTATATCCAACGCTACCAACAGCAAAACGCGCCTCCGCCCCCTCGCCCCAAACGTCCATCTGTCCTCCTGACCGTTGTTTTCGGAGCCATCCTGTTGTCGGTGCTCGCCGCTTTCATTTTCATTCCCCTGGACCGGCGACCTGCTGAAGCTGGCGTTCCGGCCTTGCCCCAGGCCGACAATTGCCTCGGCATCCACCCGGACCTCAGCGATTGGGAAATCGAGATCGCCGATTTCCAATGCGAATCCGGCTACTGGTCGGACAAAGATGACTTTGCCGATTGGCTCCTGGACCGCAATGTAAGCTACCGGGATGTGATCATCCTCCAGGAACGCTTGGCCGATAAAGGCTATCCGGCCATCGCCGCCGGAAACCCCTTTACCATTCTCCACCTCGGCAACCTCTTCGAACCCCAGATCATCGCCTACCAGCCCCAATCCTCTGATTTTGTATTGCTCAAGACCTCGGGCGGGGCCGCCGTTAAGTACCACCGCCTGGATGTCCAACGGGCGAGCAATATCCGTCAGGAGGTCCATATCCAGACCGATCTCGCCGATGCCATGTTCAACCGCGAGTTTGGACTGAAATTGACCGAACAACTCGAAAGTGCCCTCCAGTGGAAGGTCGACCTGTTTCACCTGACCCCAGGTGACAACTTTGACCTCCTCTTCGAACAGTTCGAATACGAAAGCGGCTTTACCGACATCGGCCAATTGGTGGCGATCCGCTCCACCGTCGATGGCGAATCGAGCTACGCCTTCTATTATGACGATGGAAAATCGGTGGGGTACTACGATGAGGAAGGCTATCCCATGAAATCGGGCTTTCTCAAGGCGCCCCTGAAGTACTACCGCATTTCCTCGGCCTATAATCTCCAACGCTCGGACCCCTTCAACGGCAAGGTCCGGCCCCATTTGGGGACCGACTATGCTGCTCCGGCCGGAACTCCGATTTTGGCGGTCGCCGATGGCGTAGTTTCCCACGCCGAATTCAAGGGTAACAATGGCAACTACGTGAAAATCACCCATTCTGAAGAGATTCAGACCCAGTACCTGCACTTGCAGGAATTTGGGGAAGGGATCGTCCCCGGACGCAAGGTCCGCCAGGGCGATGTCATCGGTTTTGTGGGCATGACCGGTCGGGCGACCGGCCCCCACGTCTGTTTCCGCTTCTGGAAGAACGGAGAACAGGTCGACCACCGCAAAGAAACGGGCTATCGGGTCGCTCCCCGGCTGGATGGCTCGGTCCTGGAGGACTTTTTGGCCCACCGGGATTCCCTCTGGCAACAACTCGATCCCATCTGATCCATGTCTGGATTGTCCCCCCGTCAATCGGTCCTGAATGCTGTTCCTGGCTGGGACATGGCGCGCATCCGCGGGCTGAAGGTCCTCGTTGTCGGAGCGGGTGCCCTCGGCAATGAGGTCCTGAAGAACCTGGCCCTGATCGGGGTGGGAGAGGTCCTGGTCATGGACTTTGACCGGGTGGAAGCGGCGAATCTGTCCCGATCGGTCCTGTTCCGCGCCTCTGACGAGGGGCGGAACAAAGCCGAAGTGTCGGCGGAGCGCATGGCGGATATAAATCCGGAAATTGTGGTCCGGTGGCTGGATGGCGACATCCTGTGCGATTTGGGACTGGGCGTCCTGCGCGACATGGATTTGGTATTTGGCTGTATCGACAACCGACTGGCGCGCCTGTGGCTCAATCGCTGGGCCTTCCGCGTCGGGAAAGGCTGGCTGAGCGGCGGAATCCTCCACCAGAGTGGGCAGGTGGTTGCCTATGCCCCCGGACGCGCCTGCTACGAATGCGGCCTGAGCCAACAAGGGTGGGCCGATATCCAGTTCCGAATGGGCTGCACCGATCTCGCGATGCGTTACCAGGCGATGGGGCAGGCCCCTACGACGCCGCTTGCGGCATCGGTCATCGGCGCGTGGATGGTGCAGGAAGGGCTGCGGCAGGTCATCGAGGGTGACGAGGCGGGACTGGTGGGAAAAATATGGTCCTTTGAAGGCCCCCAGCGGACGTCGGGGGTCTACGAGTTGCTGCCGCCGAAGGCGGAATGCGGGAGTCATTTCACCTATGAGAGCATCGAAGAGATGGATATTTCGGCCCGAACGACCGTGGGAGAGGGGCTGGCGGCATTGGAAAAAGCACTGGGAGGAGAGGTCTGGATTGAGTTGGACCACGTGGTGGGAACCGAGTTGGTCGGGATGGAAAGTGGCCACAGTGTAAGTCGGGTGATTCCCCGTCCGCGCTTGTCCGAAGCTGTGGCAGCTGAGGTCCGTCAAATTGCGGGTGAGCAGGTGGCCATTCCGCGTAAAAAAATGCTTCGACAATTGGATCAGTCTTTTTCACAAACCGATCTGACTTTTTATGATTTAGGCATTCCGAGATGGCATATTATAAGGGTGCGGACAGGGGAAAAGACCCTCTACGTCGAACTAAAGGGGGATAGGCAAGATTTTAGAAAATGTCGAGGGAAATGGGGGCGTTAGACTTTGGTAAAAACAGACGACAATTCTGCGATCTGTATCAACCAAAAAGGGATTTAGGGTATTTCTTAACGATATTTTTTATGAAAGCCAATGTTGATTTCTGCGAAAAATTCATATTTTTAGGTACTCAGTATCACTTGTTCGATTTTGGTGATCGGAAAGAGTGAACGCGTATAAAGGGAGACCCTCATGGAAGATATCATTCTTGTAAACGTTTTGATTCCTTCAATCGGTACAGATGTGGATGTAGAACTGCCGGTATCAGCTACTCCGGTGGACATCATCAATACGCTGTTGGAGAAGGAAGAATTGAGTATTCCCAAGGAGGACCCGAACTCTTTGACGGGCGATTCGCAAATGATTGACTACAAGCTCTTCAAGAGAGAAAAGAACAAAAGAATTGAGATTGACCAGGACAAGCCCCTGGAAGAACAGAACATTCTCAATGAAGCAAAACTAGAGATGGTCCGGATCTACGTTCCGGGCTAATCCCTGCTGAATAAAATCAAGGGCAGAGCCAAGAAATTAAGTGAGTAAACGTATCGCGGGTGTAGCGGTGCGTAAAAACGGAATGAAATGTTGAAGCTGGATTCCCAGCGTCTTTCTGCGTTTTACTCGGAAAGGCGCTCTTCATACGATCCCCTGCAACAGCGGCTCGCGCATGAGCACGTGCTGGTGGAATCCTTGTGTGAAGGGCACGAAAACATTTCCTACAAGCTCCTCGATCCCGATCGCTTGCCTCCCCTGGATTACCGGATTACCTTCCACCAGCTTCCCAGCATCATTGGCATCGACGAGCACCAGTTTCCCCGCTACGGCGATACCCATGTCCTGGAAATTCGCATGACCTACGGTTTCCCCCTTGAGCCGCCGGTCTGCTACATGTGTACCCCGACCTGGCATCCCAATATCCAATCAGAGCCAGGACCGTTCCAAGGCCGCATCTGCGGCAATACCGAGGGCTTCGGCTCCTTTTACTCACTTGATGAATTGATCTTGCGGATCCGCTCCATGCTGGCGTTCGAGACCTACCACGCCGAAATGAGCGATCCCTTCCCGGAAGACGAAGACGTGGCCCGATGGGTCCGGGAAGTGGCTGAACCCTTGAAAATGTTTCAGCCGGGCGTTGGACTTACAACAGACTGGAAAGCTCCCTCCAATTGGCGGGATTTAATTGTTCCAGAGAAAAAAATAAGGATCTCAATGGTCCAATAAAGAAACTCAGCGAAGGAATTTTATGCAGAACCGCTACTTCATCCTCTGTCTGCTATTCACCTTGACTGCCCTTCCTTTTGTCGGAATGGGGCAGGGTTGGAAAACGAGTATTACCCTGAAAGACCGGCGTGAGGGGGGAGAATTGCCTGACGTAGCCAAAGTAGACCTTTCTGCATACTACATGACCTCCCGCTTGGCGCCGGGCGATCCCATCTCTTCAGGTGGGCCCATCAACTTCCCCGCCATCAACGAAGGTTTCATCAAGTTCAAGATTGACAACATCACATGGATCGATGAAGAATTCGATAAGTCTCCGGAATACAAAGTGGTTGTACGTTCACTCTGGGTCGACATGAAACCCCGGGTTTGGCAGGACATTCGCGTCCCGGGCCAAACCACCGATCAGTTGCGGCGGAGCTTTATCAACGCCCCAAACGTAGAGTATATCTTCGGGGACTCCATGCCACCGCCCTTCATTTTCAAAGTCAACCAAAACGACAACTATACTTTCACGGTAGGCTTCAAGGTTTTGACCCCAAGCACCGACCGAGAGAAACCATTCCCCTTCAGCTTTTCCTTCAATATCCGCGGCCTGCTCCGTGATGCCGCCCAAGAGGTCATTGTAGAAGAGGTCGTTCCGGATACCAATGATCTGTTCGCGAATGAGCCGTTGGAGGAGGAAGAAAACTTTGAGCCGGAGGAAGAAGACAATACGGCGGACATCGACGAGGCCGTGGCCCGGGCCATTGAGCAGCAAGATGCCGACGCCTTGATGTCTCTCATCCGCGATTATCCGGAAGTGCAGTCGGTCAAAGATGCCCGAATTTACCTGTCCCTGAACCTGCGACGGGAATTGGTGGACTCTGTGGAGTACAAAATTGACATTGAATACGAACGTTTTTCCCGCTCCCTCCCCACCCGCAGCCAAGTCAACCTCTCCTTCGAAAGAGGCGGTCGGGTTCTGAGCGCGGCGGAACGGCCTTATATGACCTGGAAAGGGGACGAGTTGCACGTGCGGCCGCCCCGCAACAACCAGGACTATACCCTCGTGGCCAGCATCAAGGCCACGCCGGATCTGGAGAAGCGCATCGTCCTGAACAGTGTCCGGGACTTTATCAATTTCTCCTACGCCGATACCCTCGAGGGAGATTTCGTGAAGATGCGGGTCAAAGGTGGCCAGGGGCCGTATACCTTGTTGCTCGAACGGAACAACGACGAGGACTTCTTCAAGATGGAAGGTAGCACGACCATCTACGGGGATACGGTCATGAGCAAGGACCGCCTGTCCGCGATTTTCAAACTGTCCGACGAGGCCGACTACCGGTTGATCATTGTCGACAGCGACCAATTGAAGAAGACAGGTAAAACCCTGATCCATATTGTTCCTCCGCCCCCCATTCCCCCGGTCGTATGGTATGCATCCGGAGTGGGTTTGTTGCTGTTCTTCGTCGGCTATCGCTTCTGGGTGGCTTCCCAGCGGCGGAAGGATGAGGAGTTGCAAAAATTGATCGAGGCCCGGGGTGGTTTGGATCCCAAGGTCAAACGGAAGCCGAAGCCAAATCTGGTGGAATTCTGGAACGAGACGTCTATATCGGATTTGTCCCTCCACCAAAACTTCATCGATGAAATCGCAACTTATCTCCGCGAGCGGAAGCGATTGCCCGAAGGGGCCAAGCCTTCCATCGAAGGAATTATTCTGGGGACGGTACTCAAGTTCGACTTTGAGAACGAACAGTATGAAGTTCGCCTGGACCGCTTCCGTTCGGTCGAGACCCTTCCCCTGGACCACTATGATGAAGTGCCGGACCGGGAAAAGTGGCCGGAAATTCGCGAGGTGATCGGTGACCACCGGAACCTGGTCAAGATTGGCTGGCTCCAGGTCGTGGAGGACAAGCCGATGCGCCTGGGCAAAGAAGAATTGCAGTTCCAGGACGAGCAGTTTAGTGAATTGTTCCAATTGTGTCTCAAGGTTGATATCCAGGGCAACGATAAGTTGTGCGGATTCTTCACCCGAACGATTTCGGGTAAGATCAACAATGAAGATGACCGGAGGAACCTGGATGGTGGCTGGATGGACTGGGATAAACTGGAAGATGCGGGGTACTACGAAAACACCACCAAGCCAGTCAAGCAAGCGTCGGAAACGAATATTGCGATTAAGAAAGTAAACGAACGCGCAGAATGGGCGTGAACATGAAGATAAAGACCACCCACATCCAACAGCAAGTCCGATCCCTTGGACTGGCTTTGCTGTTTTTATTTACCGGTTTGGGGTTGAAGGCGATAGAATTGGATTCAACCCTCCTGGCAAAGATGAACCTCGGGGGTAAGGCGCCCTTCGAAATCACCTATGTGGTTTCCGACGCCCGAATTCCGGGGTATCTGAATGTGAATATCCGGGCGCTGCTCAAGGACACCATCGTCAGTTACGAATACCTTGAGGACAGCCTGCGGATCAAGGAGGCGGTGGGAGGTGAAATCACCGACCTGGACATCCAGAAGGTCTCCGAACAACAGTTCGACATGATCACTATCATCGTGGACGTCAGTTCATCGATGTGGAAACCGACCGGCAAGGGTGGCTACTGGGTGGATTCGGCCCTAACCATCTGCGATTCAGTGCTGAACACCATGGAGGCCAACTACATGGTGAACCTGTTCACATTCGATGAAAAACTCTACGGCATTTCCCCTGACTCCCTCGATTATGTAAAACGTCCAGTCAAGGCCCGGTATACCCACCTCTATGAATGTATCGATGCGGCGTTGGGAAGGATGTCGGAGGCGCAGGGGAAAAAGCTGCTCATTGTGATTGGGGACGGGGAAAATGACCACAACCGGAATACTCCGGTGACTGTCACACAGGAAGACCTGATGAGCAAGATTGCGGCGTTGGACTCCAGCTACTATATCCTGCCGGTGGCTATGGGCCCCAGCATTTACCGCCAAAATTTAACCCAGATCATCCAGAGTACGCCCCAGGTCGGAGATTCTGTCTCGACGGGGACTCCGGGAGATGGATTTTGGAATGAGGTGGAAAGCCTGAAAGAATGGGAATGGACGCATACGATCCTGATGAAGTCCAATACCTTTCCCCATATCGGGGAGAACCGGACGGTTTACGTGGAATTGGGAGCTGATGGATACGCTGTCATGGACAGCACGAATTATTCATTGGGCCAGCTCTACGATCCCTGGAACGAACAGGCCAACTGGCAGCTGTGGTACTTCCTGGGTGGTTTGCTCGCATTCTTGATCTTTATCCTCTTCGCCTTCATCGTACCGTGGCGTCGTTGGGTGGACTTCAATAAAAAATACGTCAAGTACTACTGGCAGGTCAAGGAAGAAGGCATCCAACGCCACGATCCCCTGACCAAATTTCCGTTCCGGGACGACGATAAAGTGGTCGTCCGCTGTGAGCACATGCAATCCCTGGAAACCTGGCAGTACGAAGGCCGGAAGGGGAAAGATGGCGATACCAGTAACCGGAAACGCCAGGGCCAGTGCCTCTACTATCCCCAGAAATGTGACGCCGGAACCGGGCCGAGTGGAATCATCGATTTCTTCAACCAGGCCGGATTCTACAAATACCTCATGTGGGTCTTCTTCGGAATCCTGGGAGGTTACCTGGGATGGACGATTTGGGCGCTGTTCAAAGAATGGGACTTCAGCTTTGTGAACCGTTGGTTCGAAGGCTGGGCGCTCCGACCCGAAATCACCGAGAACATCTATTCTCCCCCGGGGGCTTCAGCTGAAGATGCCACCCGGATCGTTTCCGAGACGGCGATTTCCCCCTGGTTCTACCAGAGCCTGTTGGGCTTCGTCGTGGCCTTCATCATGACGGTGTGCATCGCGATTGCGATGGAAGCGGCACAGGCGAAGGGTGGCCTGAAAGGCAACCACATTGCCTGGGTCATTTTGCGGGTCCTGGCCCGCGGATTGGCGGCCGGCATCCTGACCGCCCTCGTCTTCGTAGGCTTTGGCCTCACCCAATACTTTGTCATGCCCGATGCCCCGTACCTGCCGGGCCTCCTGGCCCTGCTGTTCATGGGCATCATCGTAGGGCGGGCGCTGACGACCGCGACGGGTATCCGCAATGTGCGGGGCTTCCTTGCCGGCCTGGCCGGTGGCTTTGTGGCCTTCCACATCTACTATGTCCCCGTCCTGCTCTTCAACTGGCGGAGCTTTGAAGGTCCGAAACTGACGGCCTTCATGGCCATGGGCGGGCTGATCGCCTACCTGCTGAGCAAGGCATCCCCGGCCCTGGAAGCCTCCGAACTTGATATTTATACTGGTCGCAAACGCTACGGAACTGCATTTGTGACCGACCTCTTGCGCAAGAATGAGGACGTGATCATCGGTCGGGGCCCGACTGCAACGATCCGTCTCAAAATGCGTTATACCCCTCAAATGAATGCTCCTGGCAATGTTACCCAGCCCTTCGCCCGTTTGGTATTGCGGAACGAAGTGGTCTATCTGGTGCCGGAGATATTTACCGAGGTCAATGGTGATCCAATTGCGCCGAATGAAAAGGTCCCGTTGATCGATGGCGACCGGATTACCTTCGAACATACGAGTCCGTCGCACCTTCGCTACCGGGAATTCCGGACCGGACCCCATCCACGTCGCCGTCGGCGCCGTGGCCGGAAGGCGAAGCAAAAGCGCGAGCTTCCGAGAAAAGTGGTCCAGAAACCGACCACAGAAGCATAGAATACCGATAGTGAATTGTAGCTGAACTGAACTAAGAAAGCCGTCTAAGCTATGGTTAAGAATTTACGAAGAACCTTGTATTGCTGGAACAAATCGAATCTGCTGGCCCTTATCCTCATGCTGGGAGGAGTGGGACTGAGTGGGGGAGAAATGTGGGGGCAAAGTGGCCCCGGAGGAATTGGTGACCCCGATCACTGGCTGCGGGCAGATGCCGGCAATGATGGATTGACGCCTACGCCCACGGGACCGGTCACCGAAACCCTTGCCGCCGCTTCGACCTGGAACAACCAAGGAACGGCTGCGGCATCGAATGCTACGTTGACCGGAACCGCCGATTATATCCTTCCTCTAATCAACTTCAACGAGGCCATTCGCATTCCCCTCACTTCCTATTACGAACATCCTACCCCAGCCGATCAAGACTTTACGATCTCTCTGGTCATGCAAACCACCCAGACCGGCTCGGGTGGTAACCCCTTGGTTCAGCCCGCTATTTATACCAATGGATCTGGTTCAGCTGGAAATGCATTTTACCTGACGATGACCGGTGGAACGATCAATTTCCACGTCGAAGCAACTACATCCGCAACGGTTACAAGTACCGCTTCCACTTACAATGACGGACGGCCCTATTTGATTACGATTGATCGGGACAATAGTACCGGTGAAATCCGGATGTTCATCGACGGTACCCAGCAAGGAACGGCGCAAACTGCCTCTTCTGGCGTGAGCCTAAACCAGAATGCCAATACTAGGATTGGCGCTAGCTTTGCGACTTCTCCGACCGGTGATTGGGAGGGAGACGTCGCAGAAATCATCGTCCATAGCTCAGTATTGAGTGCGACGGAGCGGCAACGCTTAGAGACCGATCTTGCCATCAAATACGGTATTCCCTTGTCCAACAGCTACCGTTCCTTCGATGATTCGAATATCTACAATGTAGCGAGCTTCGATAACGACATCTTCGGGATTACAGACCAAGCCAACTCCAATGGATCATATATTCAGATTTTCAGTACCCCGCGGGACGGCGGCGGCGGATTGACCGTTTACAATTCCGATGCTTATGCTTCTTTCCCGACTGAAATGTACTCGGCAATTGCCTCTCCTCCTGGCAATGCCTTCAACGTTAATGACGATGAGTACGTCCTGATCGGTCACGATGGCGGTACTCTGGGTTTCACCGACACCATTGCCGATTCTCATGTTCAACTCTACGGCAGAAAATATAAAATCGAGGACTACAATGGCATCGGTGTGAATACACTCAGGTTTAATGGGAGTGTGTTTACAGACCTTGTAAGCGCCAGCACTTTTGATTACGCGGTGATTGTAAGTGCGGATCAAACCATCAACTTGGAAGACGATATCTTTTTCCTCACCGATCAAGGGGGAAATATTTTTACTGCTGAAATCAACTTCGACGATGATGTGGTTGATTTCTTTGCTTTGGCTCGCTTCCCCAAACCAGGCGGTGTAGCCACAAGACCACATATCTGGTTGGAAGGTGACCAAAGCCATGACCAGGTGGGGGTTGCTGGAACCAACAACATTGGTGGTGGTGGAGACAACTGGATCGATCAGTCGGGCTCTGCTACGGGAGCGGATGAAGACAATAACTCACAAGCGGTAGAAAATGGAATGAACTACCGGCAAATAGTGTCGGTGGACGGAAACGGATCCTACCAATTGGATGAATTGGTAGGGGACGATATCACGGCCATTTTTGTATTGCGGACCAATGAAAATGGAACTGCTGGCAGTGTCTGGGATGAACCAGCAATCCTTGGAGGGGAAATTGGGGGCCAGGATGACTACTACCTTTCCATGTCTAATGGAAATATTCGCTGGACCACCGATCCTAATGGAGGTGGTGGTGCCACCATCACAACTGCTGGAACCTACGATGACAATATCCCGCACATTGTAGTTGCGAGAAGGGAGGCTTCTTCTGGTAATATCGCTTTGTATATAGAAGGGGACTCAATTACGGGTGGAAACGGCGGAACGGGTACTTTGGCTCGGGGCGGAACCAATGCTCGGATCCGAATCGGGGAGGAGCCGGATGGAGATGGCGACTGGGATGGTGATTTCGCCGAAGTCATTTTGTACAACGACCTCCTCAACTTAAATGAACTCCGCCGGGTTGAAACCATGCTGGCCATCAAATATGGCATTACCCTGCAACACGACTATATCGACGAAGACGGAACCACCGTTTTGTATGCCCTGGACGCCACCTATGACAATGACATCATGGGATTGGGACGGTCTTCAGCTGCCGGTGGAGCATGGGAGCAGAAACAAACCTTTTCCGCGACCGATTCCGCCAGTTTATTTGTCTTTTCCGGCGTCGGCTACAGCGGAACCTATCCCGCCACGAACGTTGATAACGATTCAAGTTTGGCCGAAGGACAGTACCTCATCATGGGGCACAACAACCAGGCCGCTACCTTCACGGGAACCTTTCTGGTCCCTAATATCATTTCTGAACGCCACTACAAGGTGACGAATACCGGTGGGGTGGATTCTGTGACGCTCGCATTCGATCCGGCGCGATTTACCGATCTGACTCTGGCGCAACCGGCGGGAACCTATGAATTGATCGTCAGTACCGACAACACTTTTGATCCCGGTGACACCCGGGTTCCGCTGACGGAGCAGGGTTCAGGCCTCTTTGATGTGACTTACCGCTTCCCAACCGGTACCAGTTATTTCACCATCATGCTGGCTCCACCGAACATCAATCCGGAAGGATTGGAAGTCTGGTTCCGCGCCGATTCAGGATCCAACTGTGTCGTAGCCTCTCCCGTTGCGGGGTGTATCCCGACAGTTTGGCGGGACCAATCGGATAACAGTCAGGATGCACTTGTCAGCCCCTTCATCACCTACCAGATTCCTCAGTTCAATTACAACGAGGTGATGAATGTCCCGGCGTCAGACTTCTTTGAATTCCCCGATTCCGCATTTGATGACATGACCATCATGATGGCCATGAGGACCACAGAGACGGGAATCGGAGGGTCTTATACCGCCCAACCTGCCATCTTCACCAATGGAGATGGATCGGGGACGGAAGCAGCGTTTTATTTCACCATGAACGGCGGTATACTCAATTGGACCGTTTCCGATGGAACAGTTCCCGGAACCTCGACCGCGGTGTCCGGATCCCCTTACAACAACGGTGAGATATATATTATCACCCTCACCCGAAATGCCACCACCGGCGACATTGAAATCAATGTCAATGGCAACCAGGATGGAGCGGTTGCCGGGGCGACTACGGTTCCGCTCAATATCAGTGGACTGGCCCGGATTGGATCTAACTTAACCGGTGGTCAGGGTTTCGAAGGGGAAATTGCTGAATTCCTCGTCTTTGATTCGCTGTTGACTGGAAACGATATTCTCGAATACGAATCCGCCCTTGCGATCAAATATGGGGTTACCCTTGCCAACAACTACCGGGTGGGCGGCAACGTGGAATACACCATCTCTGGATATGACCGGGACATCATCGGTCTTGCTAGTGATACCGTAGCCAGCCTGCTCTTTACCCAGCGGCAGAGCTTTCCCCAGAATTTCCCCAATACCCTCGAAATCTACAAGGGTTATGGCTACAATGGCTCTTATCCGGCGACCCAGTACCAGACAGTCGGTTCTCCCAGCAATACGGATATTCCGGATGGGGCTTATATCATCATGGGCCACGATGGAGGTTCGCAGTCGTTTTCCGCGACTCCGCTGGCAAACAACAACCTCATTGATGTTTACGAGCAACACTGGAAGGTCGAAGACGTCAACGGCATGGATTCCATTACCCTGTTCCTGAACGGAGCGGGGATTCCTGGATTGGTGTCCGGCAATGAATATGGTCTGATCATCAGCGACAACAATGCCACCTTTGACGGTGATGATGAAATCATTCCCCTCGTCGATTTGAACCTGAACCGGTTCGCAGCTGAATATGATTTTGCCGACAACATCACCAGTTACTTTACCATCGTTCAACTGGTGGATCCGGCTGGCGCCTCGACGGCGGACCTGCACCTTTGGTTGCGGGCGGACGCCGGACACGACCGCGTAGGGACTGCTGGGGTAAGTGGTTTGACTGGCCTTACGAATGAATGGCTGGATCAGGGCCCCAATAGTACCGGCGCCAATGAATCTGGTGATGCCGATTTGGCGCTGCCTTCTTTGAACTTTGAGCACGGCATCGACATCGATCCGAATGACTTGATGGAGTTCGAAGAGTTGGATGGCGGTGACATGAGCATCTTTATTGTATTCCAGTCCACGGAAGCCGGTAACGGAACCGACCCCTGGAATGAACCGGCCATCTTCAGTGCTGAGAACAATGCTGGGGACCTGGACTATTTCATCACCATGGACGATGGGGTGCTGAAGTGGAGTATTGACGGAACCAGTGGAGGGGTCGACCAGGTGGTGACTCCCAATGATTTTTACAACAATGGGGTTCCTTACCTCATCACTGCCCGCCGGGACCAATCTACGGGTGAAATCCAGTTGTTCGTGGATGGAGCGTCCATCGGAACAGCTACCGGCGATACCGATTTACTCGACCGTAGTGGAGGTGGTGGAGCAGGTGACAACCTCATCTCGATTGGTGATCAGGCCGATGGAGGTGGAGGGCAGTTTGATGGAATTTATGGGGAGGTCGTTGCCTTCAACGCTGACCTGGGCGCTACGGTTCGGGAACAGATCGAGACCATGCTGGCGATTAAGAATGGTATCTCCTTGGGGCATGATTACCGCGATTACCTGGGCAATATCATTTACACCCCGAGTCCGCTGATCGGGACCTACGACCAAGACATTTTTGGGATTGGAGCCATTGGCAGAGAGGGGGGAGACTGGTCCCAATTGCAAAGCCGCCCTGCCCAGGACACCAATTCATTGACGATATACCACGGCGAGCACGCCGGCACCACTTATCCGGCCAACAACACGCTCAACCCCGATGCCATCACCGATGGAAATTACCTGATCATCGGACACGATGACGGGGATACGACTTTCACCAATGCCTTCAATGGCTTGACAGGACGTCTCCTGGGGCGGACCTACCAGGCAACCAATACGGGTACTCCTGGAATCACGGATTCGGTGACCCTCGTATTTGACAATGCGACATTCATCCAGCTCGATCCCAACGGAACCTACGAGCTGATTTACAGTAACGATGAAACCTTCACTACTGCGGATACCCGCTATCCGCTGGTTCACCGGGGAAGTGGAATTTTTGATTGCAATGTCCTCTTCAATTCTGGAACGGACTTCTTCTCGATTGTGAACATGACGCCAGCCCCCGGCGGGGTAGCGAATGGAATTCACGTCTGGCTCCGGCCTGACTCCGGCCATGTTGGAGTGGGAGTTGCTCAAACTGCAATTGGTCCTGGTACGCCTGATTGGGAAGACCAGTCCGGAAATGGAAATGATGGAACTCAGAACAATGGCGTTTTGGGAGGCTACCTCGGCACTACTTCACTTCTGAATTATCACGAGACCATTTCTACGGATGGAAATGATGACGAGGTCCGCTTCAACCCTTTGGATGGAGATGACATGTCCATTTTTGTGGTGGTCAATTCCACCGATAATGCTGCCCACACCGGAAACTATGCTTCTGACCTTGCCGTTTACTCCGGCGACCGGGGCGCAGCCGGTGATGATTACTATATCACGATGGGCGGTGGGGAGTTTGCATTTGTAGTTGTCAACAATGCCCTAACCGTGGATGAGATTCTTCTGTCCGGGGCTGGGAACGATGACGGAAACAACCACATTGTGAATGGTACCCGCGCAGGCGTCGGTGGGGCCATGTTCTTGTATACCGAAGGTATTCAGCGAGACAATGGATCTGGGCCTACCGGAACGCTGGACTGGAATGGAACTGGTGGTTATATCAATGCCATCGGCCGCCACGATGACAATGATGGTGAATTTGATGCGGACTACGGTGATGTCATCGCCTACAATGTCGTCCTCTCCCAGACAGAACGGGAGCAGGTCAATACCTATCTGGCCCTCAAGTACGGCGTCACTGTCGACCATGATCTTCTCAATAGTGATGGGTTGGTGATTTTTGGCAACGATGCTTACAGCAACGAAGTATTTGGTATTGGCCGGGATGATTTCTCTGCCCTGAATCAAAAGCAAAGTACACCGACGACAGCGAGAGACTCAATTGTACTGTACAATGGTCCCATTGACCTGAACTCAACCGCGGCTCCGGCCAACAACGTCGCGAATGCCGCAACCTTTGCCGACAGCTCCTGGGTAATCATTGGCCACGACAATGCCGCCACGGCATTCAACTCTCCTTACGCTGGAAATCCTAGCGGTCGATTGGACCGGATCTGGAAAGTAGAAGAAAGCGGCAGTGTTGACTCCGTCACCATTGATTTTGATGGGGCGACCTACATGTTGAACAATACCAATGATTACGACCTGTTGATCGGTACCGATCCCACTTTCGCTTCTGCGACCACAGTAAGAATTGTTGACTATAGTTCGGGTACCCGCTTCTATGCCAAGGCCGATTTTGTTGCCAACGATACGTCTTATTTCACGATTGTGGAACGGGCTGAGACCGTTTCTCCCGCTGGGGTGGACAGTCTGAACTTGGTCACCTGGCTCCGGGCAGATTTTGGAGTGAGTGGATCAACCAATTGTACTCCTGTCACGGCCGCAGGAGCTTGTGATATTGGTGGGCCGGGAGCTACAGATGGAAGCTGGTTAGATCAATCTCCTGGTCCATTGCCTGCCTCTGAGGAACTGGCCAATTCCCAATTGATTTCTCCTTCAGCCAACTTCAAGAGTGCAGTAAACCTCGGTGTCAACTCTGCCTTTGAGACTTCAAGGAGTGCCGACCAAGACATCTCGATCGTAATGGTTTTCGCTAACAACAATGCCTTTTCTTCGGCCAGTTTTGAAAACCAAATGCCATTGCTGAGTGCTGCCAACGATGGTGGCGCCCAGGATTATTACCTGACCATGGGCGGAGACTCGGTGCACTGGACGACCAGTGATGGTACTGAGCGTACCGTCAGTGCGGGCGCGGTAGACTATTCAGATGGCGCGCCCCATATCGTGTTTGCCGAGCGGCAACTCACCGGTACCAGTCAGCAAATCTTGCTGGATGGATCGGATGGTCAAACCGGAACGTCGGCTACCGGAGCCTTGAATGGTTATTTCTTCGGAACCCTGACCATGGGACAACATCCGCCGGAGGTGACGGGCAATGCCCCCGTTACCCGTTCCACCCAAGAATTGTACGAAGTACTCGTCTTCAATGATATCCTGACCACCTTGGAACGGGATCAGATTCAGACCATGCTTGCCATCAAGTATGGCATCCCGCTCCCGGGTGACTATGTGAGCCACACCGGAGCAACGATCTACAGCGATTTGACCTACAATCAGGATGTCATTGGCCTTGCCAATACCGATGTAGACGGCGGGTTATACACCCAAAGTGCCTCGACCCCACGGTCCAATCCCAGCGGGTTTGTCGTGGTTGCCGGAACCGGGCACAGCGGCGTCGTTCCCACTCTGAATGATACCCTTCCGACTGCTGTCCCCCAAAATGCCTATCTCCTCACCGGACACGATGGGGCAGGTACGACATTTAACGGAACCCTATTCACCGCCAATGACCTGATGGAACGGGTGTACAAGGTGGAGACTGAAAATACTCCTGGGACCGTCACCCTGTTCTTCAATACGACCGAGTTCCCTTCATTGGCAACTACTGGCTTTTCCTACTCGCTCATCGTTGGCGCTTCCCCGACCGTTCAAACTTCTGATCCCCAGGCAGTCCTTACCGATCACGGTGGTGGTTTGTTCTCCGTTGAGTATGACTTTGGTACCAATTCGGATATGTATTTCACCATCGTCCGGGAAGCATTTGTGGAGCCGGGTGGGGTAGATGCCAGCAACCTCCGGGTTTGGTACAAAGGCGATACCGGATTGGCCCCCTGTACCACGACTCCGACCACCGCCAACTGTCAGGTGGGGGGAGCTGGAACCGGTAACGGAACCTGGGTCAACCAATCTCCCTTCAAGAATACCTACGACGCGTCCGAGATTTCCGGAGAGATCGTCTACCGCACCGATACGGTCAACTTCCGTGGCGTGGTGGATATTCAGCCCAATGCTGGTTTTGACGTACCCTATACCCCGGCTGGGGATGTTTCGATGTTCGTGGTCTTTGAAAGTTTCTCGCCCACCGGAACAGTCATCAACTCGGTGGATGGGACCGGAGATTTT
Source organism: uncultured bacterium (assembly GCA_963923035.1). Classification (GTDB taxonomy): domain Bacteria; phylum Bacteroidota; class Bacteroidia; order J057; family JADKCL01; genus CAWUKT01. The sequence continues at coordinate 28,804 of CAWUKT010000039.1, read as the reverse complement.
GAATTAAGCCTGAATGGCGGAAACCTCCGTTGGGAAACGCAAGGAGCAACCGGACCGACCGAATCGGTCGCTGCGACCTATGCGAACGGCGATGCCTATATGGTCTACGCCTCCCGCGATGTGGCGACCCTTACCGCAGGTCAGTTCCTGGCCATTGACGGCTTGAGCTCCACTGCGACCATCACGACTCAGCAGAACTCAACGGTGGATCCCTTTACCGCCGGAAACTTTGTGATCGGTGAAGAGCGGAACGGAACGGACGGCGGTGATATCCGGGTGGCAGAGTTCCTAATGTACGATGTTGTACTCGGTGACACACAACGTCAGCAAGTTGAGACCATGTTGTCCATCAAGTATGGTATCCCCTTCCAACAGGATTACCTCAGCCACAACGGAAACATCATCTTTGACCGGGTAGCTCCCTATCTCTCCAATATTGTCGGTATTGGAGCGGCCCCCCGTGGTGGTGGTCTCTGGACCCAAAAGCAAAGCCGCGGTCGCGAGGAGCCGGGTGGGTTGACCATTTACAATGGCACTCATGCGACCTTGCCGGCCGACAACTATTTGAATACATCCACGATGAACCTCAACAGTTACCTGATCGCGGGTTCAAATAACCTGGATGGGAACTATATTTCATCCTACGCTGGGGGCGATTCTGTTCTGACCGAACGTTCTTATCGGGTGACCGATTCTGGTTCGGTAGATACGGTAACTTTGGCATTCACCACGACCATTTTCCCCGGGATTGTAGCTGATGACAGCTTGATTGTTAGTAGTGATCCGGTCTTCGATCCAAGCGACACCCGGATTCCTTTGGTTGACCGTGGTGGTGGTGTACTCACTGCGGAATATGATTTTCCCGATGGTACCAGCTATTTCGCCATCCTCCAACAAGGGGTGAGCATTGATCTGGTCATTCCTGGTAACGTTTCCGGGCCAATTGAACTTTGGCTACGGGCCGATGCGGGGACCGATTGTATCACCAATAACTGTGGGGTTTCCACCTGGGCGGACTTCTCATTTACAGGGAGAAACGCTACGACAGCCACTGCCTCCGGATCTGTCGCTTTGGTGCACGGAGCGATGAACTTCAATCCGAGCGTATTGATCGATGAATCCTACATGAGCCTGAACAATGTTTCGGCTGAGGAGATGGATATTTTTGCCGTGATCAATACGGGGGAAATTGATCCTTCTTCGGGTGATTGGCGCAGTGCCCCAGCCATCTTCAATGCCGCGCCGGATGGTCAATCCAACGTCTACGGTTTGGGAATTGACAATGGCGAGATTGTCTTTGGGGAGCGTTCTCCTATCGCCGGTAACGCCATTCGCTCCAACAGCCCTTCCGGTGCCGTTCCATTGGCTTATAACAACAATACCAATGTACTCCTCAATATTTCTCGGACCACTTCCACGGGTACATTCAATACCAGGTTCCTCCTGAATGGACTCCAGGAGGATATTGGAAGTACCGGCGTCGATCCCTTGAGTGATGCAACTGAATTGTGGCTGGGCGCTTATCGTGACAATCTCCAGGCTCCAGTACTGGATTACACGGGTAATTACGGTGATGTCATTGTTTTCCCCCGGCAATTGACCCAAACGGAACGGGAGCAGGTAAATACCTATCTCGCTTTGAAGTATGGTATCCCTCTGACCCACGATTATCGGAATGGTCAGGGTACTGTCATTTATAATGTCAGTGTTTACGATCAGGACGTCATTGGAATTGGCCGGGCTGATTCTACGGGACTCTATCAGTTGCAGTCCCAGCCTGCCTACAATCCCGATGGATTGACCATTTACAAGGGACGGGATTATGACGATGCCTTCCCCTCATTCAATATTGTGGGAGATTCCGAAACGAATCCGGACACCCTTGCTGATGAATCTTATCTGATCATGGGGCATAATGGTGGCGCTGGAGGATCTTTTTCCGCGACTTTTGGGCCCTACACGAATACCCTGGATGCCCGTTCCTACCAGGTGGTCAATATTGGGGTGGACACCGTTACTTTGGAGTTTAATGATACTGAGTTTACGGGCTTGGTTCCGGGTACAGATCGCACTTACTACATGTTGGTCAGTAGTGACCAGACTTTTGATGCGACCGATTTGTTTATTCCCCTACAAATTCTTCCCACGACTCCAACTGGTGGCTACTACGTAGAGTATAACTTCCCGCCCGACACCTCCTATTTCTCGCTGGTGGCCATGCCTCATCCGGTGGCAGATCTTTGGTACCGGGCCGACAGCAGTGTGACCACCTCAGGTTCTGATGTACAGGTATGGGGCGATATTTCCTCCAATGCCAACAACAGCCATCCGGTGACCTCCAATGCGGGTACTGTTACCCAGAACTTCTCTTCGATGAACTTCAACCCGACAATCTCTATTGCCGCGGGTGGAAATATCGATTTCCCGGATTCTGTGAACAGGAGAGATATTGCGGATGACGATTTCAGTGTGTTCCTGGTAACCCGAACCACTCAGACCCCCGCAAATGGTGCGGGTAACTGGTTCACCCAGTCGGCTGTTTTGAGTAAAGAGGCGGTCGGAACTGATGATTGGGGACTTGCAATGGATGACAATGGCGACCTTTACGTGGGGATCAACAACGATACTACCCTAAGCCCGTCGCTGACCAACGCGACCCTTAATGATGGAACGCCTCACCTGGTCACCTTGATTCGGGATCGGAATGATTCGACTGGTCTGGGCCAGCCCAATACGAGTTTCCTTTTGTTTGATGGGGACAATAAGTCTTCCCTGGCCTTACCGGGCAATAACAATTACCTCGCCAACTCTGATACCTTCTCCATTGGACAGCATTCCAATCTTGGGACCGGTCAATACATCGGGGATTATGGTGAGATCATGATCTTCGATAACCGTTTGAAAAACGGAGATCAGAATGCCATTCGGCGGATTGAGACTTATCTGGCTACGAAGTACGGAATCACCTTGGATGACGATTATTATGGCCAGGCTGGCGTTTCGGTGTTCACCCGGGACCAGCTCGCCAATGGTACCTACGATTTGGACATCTTTGGAATTGGCCGCGATGACCAGTTCGGTTTGGACCAGCGCCAGTCAGCTTCTCAAAATGCTGCTGACTTGGTTCGGATTTACAATGGAACCGGTTATGCCGGCACCTTCCCGACCTCCAACGTCGTGGGCCCGGATTCAAATGCCAATGGCTTTGGATCTGACAACTCCTACCTGATCATCGGGCGCTCCAGTTCAGGAGCGGATAACTATACCACCAGCACCCTCCAGAATACGGGAGAGCAGAGATGGGGACGGACTTGGTACGCGGAAAATAACGGAGCTGTTGGCACAGTTACCCTGTACTTCCCGGCCGCTACCTATAATTTCGCTGTCAGTGGTGATTATGGGGTGATAGTTGGAAACAGTGGAGCAACTTTCGATGGCTCAGTGGCCGCCAACCGCTACCCCATGGAGCGGATGCCCAACAACGACCGCTATGTCGAGGTTCCGTTGAATGCAACGAATCCCTTCTTTACCATTTACCGTGAGTTCCCGCCCCGTCCGGGGAACGTGGCTGATGCGAGCAACCCAACAGCACTCTGGTTGAATCCCGATACCTTTGCGGTGACCACCGGTAGCACCGGTGAGCTGGCCAACTGGTACGACATCAGCTTGGGTGGCAATGATGCAACGCCTTCGGCTCCAGCTAGTGGAGACACCGTTCGTCTGGCCACTGGTCGTATGAATTATAACAATTCGGTTCAGGTTCAGAATACCTTCCTGAGCTTCAACACGCCTCAAACTGCGGATCTGACAGTCATCTCGGTTTTCCGTTCCACCCAAGGAGCCCCGGGGGGGAACTGGAGGGCTGAACCAGCCATTGTCAGTTTTGAACAGAATAATTCCAATCCAGTATTGGGCATTACGATGGATGGAGGAGATGTAACTGGCGCCCTTTCGAACAATGCTACTGGAGCAGGTGCCGTAATTACCTCCAACGGGTTTAATTATGCGAATGACAATCCAAACTTTGCTATTTATGCCCGCGATCCCAATACGATCTTCGACGAGGAGGAGCTGTATGTGAATGGGGTTACGACCGGTACAACAACGAATGGAAACAACGGGAACCTGGTTGCAGCCACCGGTCAATTGGGGCAGCATTTAGATGGTGATGGGCAATTTGTGGGTGAGTATGGTGATGTGATTGTGCTGGATCGTCGGATCACAGGAACTGATCTGGATCGAATCAATACCTATCTGGCCCTGAAATATGGACTCACCTTGCCATTGGACTCTCAGTATGTGGATTTGTACAATCCTACTAACATCGTCTACGATGGCAACTCGGGTGCCCTCGGAAACTTCGACCAGGAAATCGTCGGTGTATCACGGTCGGATTCGTCCCTGCTGCACCAGCGGATCAGTAGTCCGCCGATCACAGGCGTAGATGTACCGTTGACCATAATCCACGGTACCGGCCACGCAGCTTCGGGAGTAGTCCCGAGCCTGAACGATACCTTGTTGGACCTGACCAACGACAATACCTACGCGATCATGGGCCACGATGGCGATACCGTTGCCCTCGGCCTGGACTTTAACTCCGTTCCGTCTACCCGGATGCAACGGATCTACAAGATGGAGGAAACCGGAACGGTGGGTACGGTGAGCTTGTTCTTCGACAACGATCACTTCCCCTCGCTGGTGGCTGGCAATAGCTACTTCCTGATCTACCGTCAGGCGGATACTGCTTTCGCGATTTCCGATCCCCAGGTACCTCTGGTGCCAGTGGATTCAGGGTACATTGCGGAGGTCAACTTCCTGAGTGGAACGACTTATTTCACGGTCTTCGAAAATACCGTGATTGGTCCCGGTGGGGTCCAGACGGGTATCCAGATTTGGTACAAGGGCGATGTTCCCTACGAACCGACTCCCAATATCTGGCGTGACCAAAGTGGTAATGCAAACCATGCTCTGGACGCCTCGAATTCAATCCTCAACTCAAGTTTGGCCACAAACCAATACCTGAACTTCAACAACTATCTGATCAGTCCGGATACCCTCGAGCGTGATTTTGGTTCGCAGTCGGTCACGAGTGGCAATACGATCTTTATCGTAGGTAGCGGGCAGAAGACGAGTACGACAACTCGAGGGGGATATATCGGATATGAAGATCCATCCACCACCGCCAGCTACGGTTTGATCTCCTTGACCACTGGCCCCACCATCGACAACTCTACCAACAGTAACTTCTCCAGTGGAGGTATCCTCCGCCAAGATGGGGTTACGCTTGCAGCAGGTAACAATCCCTCAGTAGGAAACTTCAGCATCGTTTCGGCACAAATCGATCCCTTGGGAACGGTTCCGAATCCCTTCTCCATAGGAGCGCTTCTGTACTTGGGGGGATATACCAGTGCGACGGACGAATCCATGGACAGTTACGAGTTTGCGGAGGTCGTTGCCTACAATGGTGCTTTGAAGACGCAGACGGAAATCGAAAAGGTTGAGACGTATTTGGCTATCAAGTACGGCTTGACTCTGCAAACAGATTACCTGTCGGCAATCGACTCCATCGGTACGGTTTATCCGGTTGGTGGACACTCTTACAACAATGCAATTGCCGGTTTGGCGCGTCAGGATACTTCTGGTTTCCAGCAACGTCAATCCAAGAGCCATTTTGGCAACGATATTGTGCTCATGGCACTGGAAGATTTGGAGCCGGAAGGCACCCCGAATACGAATTTGTTTGACAACGACGAATTCTATCTGATTTGGGGCCACGAAGGCGGATCCTTGTGTTGGGCAGCGGAAGACTTTTCCATTGGCCCTGATTCCAACCATTATGTGCGGCTGGAAAGGGAATGGAGAATGGAAACCACGAACGGAACTGGATCATCCGATATCATTGAAGTGGTGATTCTGGGGGCTTCGCTACCGACTACATTGCCGGGTGGAGATTCTCTGCTGCTGGTATTCTCTCCGGATTCCAATTTCACCAATACAGCTCTTTCAATACCGTTGATTGACACCCTGGGTGGCGATACCCTGTTTGCTGAAATCGATGCGTCGGTTTACAACAATTACAATTACTTCACCGTAGCGTCTTACCTCGATGACCCGCGTTGGCACCAGGTGGACTACTGTGAAGGTGACCTGGCCGTTTGGTACGGTTCCAGATTGTTGGATGTAGGTAGCAACTGTACCCGAATCTCGATTTCCAATGCGGATACCACCCACTTCATTTATAACCGTGGGGTGGTTGGTGCGCCTGGAAACAATGAGTTTTTCGGAGCTGCTTCCGGGTTCGCCAATAATCCCGGCGCCTGTCTGGATTCCATTGTCTGGTCAGTACCGGCTGGCCTGGCGAGCTTTGATACCTTCGTCGTAAACGTAGACTTCGATACGGTAACGACCTCCGCTCCTTGTGGAGTAGGGGGCAACTACGATGTATCCAGTCCTTATGTCCTGTTGGACTCGATTACCATCGGTTTGACCGGAACCAGCAACTTCAATTACCAGGACGTAACCTGTTTGGGAGACTCCAATCAGTTGCCGGTTCAGCTTGGACCGAGCTTCCTCGACGGACGCTACTTCGTAACGGATACGTTCCAAGGGCAGGAGATTGTGACCCCCGGCCTCCTCTTCAATGAGAATACCGGAGAAATCTCGATCAATACCTCGGTGGTCGATACCCATTATATCGCGTTTACTCCCTTGGGGTACTGTCCGACCGGCGATACGACCTATGATTCTTTGATCATTGAATTGCCCGTTCCATCCTACGTCGCATTTGATACGAATACGATCTGTGAGTTGGAAACGAATATCGTCTTGCTGGACTCTACCCGGCCGGTGCTTGGAGTTGTACAGCCTTCGAATTTCCGGGTGAGTCCGTCGACTGGACTGGTATTCAATACCACGCCAGCTGGAATCGATCCGGCCGCCAGTCAACCAGGACTGTATACCATTACCTATGTTCCGAACGACTCGATCTGTAATCTGCCATCGGATACAACGATTACGATTGAGCCGGCCGAACGAGGAGAGTTTGAATACACCTCGAATGAGTTCTGCCAGTTTGGACCGAATCCATTCCCCACGCCGATCAATGTTCCGAACACGAATTGGTTCTACCGTTCAAGTGTCCCGGCGAACTGTGTGGTGGATAGTGTGACGGGAGAAATTGACCTCACCTTGAGCTTCATTGGATCCTATGAGATTTATTTGCTCCCGGATTCCAATATTTCTCCCTGTGCGGTGGCGGATACATTTGCCATTACCATTCACCCGCTACCCGACCCGGACTTTAACCTCGATTCGACCTACTGCTTCAATGGAGTGGGCATCGCATTCGATACGCTGTTCGGTACCGCCGGTATTCCGGTGGGCGGTAGTGCATTCTTCACAAGCCCAAGTTCCTTCCTGACGATCGACTCGACATCAGCTGGTGCTTCGGCCGCGAATCCCTACGTCAGTGGAAATACAGCCGGTGGACCTTTCCCGGTCCAATACAACGTGACCAATACCTTCGGCTGTTCTGATTCCTTGGTACGGGTCACCCGTTTGATCGGTATCCCCGTGAGTTCAATTGTCTACCCGGATGAGATCACCGCGGGAGTTTATGAATACTGTGACGACGATGTCGACATTGCACCGGTCTTCCTGACCGGGGTCACTGGCGGCTTCTTCTCCACCGGTGGTACAACCTTGCCGGTTGATTCCACCACGGGAATCATCGGGTTGAGCACCTTGAATGGATTTGCCCAGGATTCAGTCTTCTACACGAAGGACACCCTGGGTTGTACTTCGACCTTTAGCATCGGTCAAGTGACCGTGGGTGGCTTCCTGGATGCAACCATTACCCTGACCGGTGACTCGGTTTGCCCCGGAACTAGCCTCCCCATCACCTCGGCGTCCATCTTCAACTACTCGATCCTGGATTCCGGCAATGTGGTGGCCGGGCCGTTTACAACTGGTCCGATCAATACGGCGACCCTCAATCCCAATACCCACTATACCGTACGAAATGTAACGGCGAGTGGTCTGGGAACGAGTACTGTCTGCCGCGATACCGCGCTGAACTATTTCTTCATACACTTGGCTGATTCAGCGTTGTTCGCTTATCAGGATTCGATTGTCTGTAATACGGAGGGCGATGTCAACCCCTTGCTGTTCGGTACCACTGGCGGATTCTTTACGGCGGATACCAACGCTGTCAACCTGGATTCGATTACGGGTGAGATCACGGTGGACACCACGGTGACCGGTGCATTCCAGATTACCTATACGACGGTAGGAGTTTGCCCTGATACCTCGACTTACAATATCCAGATCCTGGAAGGTGCCAGTTCGGAATTCACCTATCCGCAGTCGGAAGTTTGTACCGATGTGGGGCTTCTCGTGGCAACGGTAGACAATCCCAATGGTACGTTTACATGTCCCGATTGTCCACAGGGGGCCCTGCAATCGAATGGAGACTTGCAGTTGGCGGCCTTCCTCTCGGATACGACGGTGACGGTAACCTATCTGGTTTCGGCGGGTAATGCTGCTTGTGAAAGTCAGGTCTCCCGAACCGTTACCGTAGACAATGAGATTACTGGTTTGACCATCAGCTATCCGGAGCCGTTCTACTGCCCGGATCAGATTGCAACCCCGATCATCAGTGATACGAGTGAATCGGGAACCTTTGACAATGTCAACCTGATCGTAATCGATCAGAACACCGGGGTGGTCAATCCCGCCTTTGCGGCGGCGAGGGATACATTCACAATTACCTACGTGCTGAATACGATTTGTGCTGAGGAAGCGACAACGGAATTGATTCTCTTGCCGCAGTTGGATGCCTCCTTCGAATTCAATCCCACGGACTACTGCTTCGGGGATTTGGATACGATCGCACCGACGACCCTGGCCGATCAAACCGGAACCTTCTCGATTACCAACCGTCCGACGGGAACCAGTCAGTTCCCCATCGCGGACAGTTCGTTGGGTTTGTTCCTGCTGACCGGAGCGGATGAAGGTACCTACGAAGTGACCCATATCGTTCCCGGAAACTGTCCGGATACGGTAGCCCAAGATATCACCTTGAATGAGCAGGTCTTCATCGGAGATGTGACTGTGGATCCAGGGTACCAAATCTGCGGGGATTCCATCCTGACGGTGAGTATCAACCCGAGTATCGCGGGTACGCCGACCTTCTTCCTGAACGGAGTACCCCAGTTGACGAACTTCCCGATTTATACGGAGACGAACCTGGTGGACTCGATGTTCATCAACATCACCTACCAGGCGACTTCAGGGTGTCAGACGGATACGACGATTCTGGTGACGGAGAAATTGAAACCGGATGGTGCTCCCCGAACCTTCCCGCAGACCATCACTGGCGATCAGCCAGTGGAGATCATCATGGAGTCCTATACCGACAATACGAACTTCATTTGGACGGCGACGGCACTGCCGACGAATATCATTACCCTGGATTCCACCAGTGGAGAGACAGAATTGATTGGAATCGGCGAGACGGCTACCATTTCCGGGATTGCGACCCTGGAATCCGATATTGACCCGTCGACCATTGAATACATCATCACTCCATTGAGAGACAGTTGTCCGGGCGATCCAGATACCCTGTTGATCCTGGTGAACCCGAATGGTGAGGCCATCTTCGTACCGGGAGTCTTCACCCCGAACGGTGACTTCTCCAACGAGACCTGGCAGATCCAATGGAATGAAAGTATTGTCCCGACCGACTATACCATTTATATCTATAACCGAACCGGCGGACTGGTGAAAACCATGGAAGAACTGAACAATACCTGGGATGGCGAAAACCTACCCGATGGCGTTTATTGGTATCTCATCAATGACGCGGCCGGGGAGTTTGTGAAGGCGGGCGGATTAACCATACGTAGACAATAACAGGAGGGAGGAATTGAAAATGAAAATGAAAAACATCATTGTTCTCTGCGGTTTCTTGCTCCTGGGTGGTGCTGCCCTGAAAGCCCAGCAAATTCCCTTGTCGATCAATTACTTGTTTCGGCCTGGGTTGATGAACCCAGCTTACGTAGGAAGCCAGGAACACAACAATGTACATGTCAGCCATCAGCAGCGAAAGGTGCTGGTGGCAGGCTGGCGCTCCATCAGTCAGTTTGTCCACTTTCAGAGCCAACCCCTGGGTCGAAATGGCAACTGGGGCTACGGAGTGAACCTTGTCAATGACATCGAGCATACTGAAAACCGCTTTGCCTTCAATGGGGCCATTGCGGTACAGGCGATCCAGACAGAAAAGTCGCGTTTCTCCCTTGGGGGCGACTTTGGTATCATCAACTGGAACTCCAACTACAACAATATCCCGGTCTTCGACCGAACCGATAATGTGTTGGAATCACCGAATAACTTCATCGATCTGGATGTGGGGATCGGGGCGGAGTATGAGTTGAAAACAAAGAAAGTGGAGGTGCTGCTGAGTGGATCGGCGCACCAATTGCCGGGCAATTTTGTCTCGAGCAATACTTTCAATGCGTTGAGACTGTTGCCCCACGGATTTCTGGGGGGACATTTCTTGTTTACGCCAGTTCACAACGTTTTCGTAGGGCCGATGGCCTTTTACAAAAACATCATTTTCCAACAAGACACCACCATTCAGGCGGCGGAATTGGACGTGGGATTGCAGGGCCATCTTGCCCGGCAAAATATGTGGGGTGGAGCATCCTACCGAATCAACATGTCCTCATTGAACTTGGCCTTCGGTATGGAAGTATACGTGTCTGACACGGCTGGGGTTACCGATGGCTCGGGTTTATTTGTGGATTTGAATGCTGGTTTTTCCTATCCCCTTGCCCGGAGTACCGCTTTTGGACCGTCCCTCGAGATCGGATTGGACATCAATTTTGGGCGGCCCTACGCCCGAAAGAACATGTCGGATACCCTGCGAATGATCGATGGTGCCTTCTGGAAAAATGACGGTACGCTGGCCCGACATACGGACGATTTCCTGCGTCCCTACGGCCCACCCAGTTTGCGTTCCGAGACTTATGTTTCCAGCTCCTCGGTTAAGCTGGACTATACCTTTGAGGACCAGAGTTTGATGTACGTGGGAACCACGCCGGACATCTCAGGGGACTCCTTGAAGAAGCTCGGGGTGGAATGGATTGGCGTCGATGGCTTCCTCGAAGGGTTGACCTCCTTTGTGATGAAGGATGCCCTGAATCCGGATTCGGCGCAGGTGCTGAACCCGGATAGTTTGGAGGCCCTCAAAAATCTGGCCTCGATCCAGTTGACCGCCTCCTTGCAGGCGAGTGAAGCCGAGGTCAATGACATGGCGGAAGGAACCGTCTATGAAGGTGAATTGGGAACCAACAACGAAGCGGGGGACACCCTCTTTATACCGGTGGTTTACAACGATGCGGATACTGTGGTCGCCATTGCATTGAACCACTATATCACCAACCTCGAACTGGCCTGTCTGAAGCTCTTTGCGATGCAGCGAAAATTGAGGTTTGAGATGGAACAGAAATACGGGGAAAAGATCTTCTTCTTTGACGAAGGCGATACTTACAACGCCAGGATCGTGGCGGGTAGGGATGTGACGCAGTTCAAGAAGATCAGGGTAACGCCGAACCACCCGAACCAGGAAGCCTTTCAGATGAATGAAGTTTCGTTGAAGTTCCAGCGGAATGAAAAGGTGAGGAAGAACAAGGATGGAGAAATCATTCCGGACAACCTTCCGTCGAACAAGCGGAAGAAGAAGAAGAAACGAAATTCAGGTCGTGTACGTGAGCGGAGGTAATGGAATGGTGGACTATAAACAGAGAAAAGTGAAAATGAAATCGGTTCAACATATCTTTTGCTTGTTTTTGCTGCTGATATGCGTCGGTTTGGGCAAGGTCTATGGGCAAGCCACTCCCATCACCATTGTCAATACGGATTCGACTGTCGCGCCGGGGGATTCCCTGCGGCTGACCTCGACCAACCCCATTGGGCAAAGCCGGGTCTGCGACAGCCTGCGAATCGCCTCAGCTACGGATACCTTCTATTTTGAAGGAGCGACCATGGCCTCCAACGGCCCCAACGGATTGAATCTTTTGATTCCCAGCAATGCCCCCTGTGGCACCTATGAGCTCAAGTATTTCCCGGATGCCACGGGTATTTGTGGCGGTTCCCCCATTGATCCGGCGGACTCCAGTGTGGCCGTGACCTTGACCATCCAAGACCAGGTCAGTTTTGTAGCGGGCATCGATACTTCTTATTGTTTGGGAGAGACCAACCCGGTTTTCGGATCGTTGATTGCCGCGGGTTCTTCGCCCAACCCCACCTTTTTCACGGATGCGGGGGCCAATATCATCAACTCGGCCACTGGAGAGCTCTTCATTTCAACCGGAGCTGCTTCCCTGAGTCCATTTACCGTGGGCGCGGCGGTTTCGAATAGCTGTGTGGATACGGCCCGGGTAACCATCTACGTGAACACCTACTCGACGGGCTATACCTTCCAGTACTTCGACAACGTGGCGAATTTTGACAGCATCTTCTGTCCGATTTTGCCGGGGAGCGATGCGGTTCCAATCCCCGCATTGCCCGACTCACTCGGGTCCTTTACCGGCTCAGCCGGTCTGGTATTTGCGGCGGGAGGTGACTCCACCGGACAGATTGACCTTTCGGCGACCCCTTCGGGCGTCTATTCCATTACCTATGTCCCGAATCCGGACCTTTGCTTCAATACCGTTTCCGCGGTCATGAAGGTCGATACCGTGGACAGCGCCATTTTCTCCTTCCAGCCTGAATACTGCGAATTGGGAGGGTTGGAAACGCCGACAGTGGCCCAGTTGCCCCGGCCCGATGGAACCGGTAACCGGGGAAGTTTTTCCATCCTTCCGGGCGGAATCATCAACGACTCCACCGGAGTGTTGGACCTGGATCAATTTTCCATCATCAACCCCACGACCTATACAGTGACCTACTCGCCAGCGAGTTACTGTGCGGATACGACGTCGGCCACGTTCTTGCTCAATCCTGCCCCGGACCCAGACTTCAACTATGTCCCGATCGAGTTCTGCAGTTCAGACCCCAATACCGGGCCTGATTTCATCAACAGTACCGGTCCCAACTTTGTCGGGGTCTTTTGGCAGGATACGTCATTCTCCCCCGCCACCAACTTTGTCGACATCAACGGCGCCGGAGACATCAACTTTGGCAACAGTGATGTGGGCGGTCCGTACTACATCAACTATGCGGTAAGCGATACCAATATGTGTTCGGCGACTTCGCAGGACACGATTTTTATCCTGGGTATTTCAAATGCGAGCCTGGCCTATCTGGACGATGATTTTTGTACCAGTGACAGCAACGCCATTCCGAGTTTTTCTGCCGGAGCCCTGGGAGGAACGTTCATTGAGGCCAATGCGACCGCTGGTCTGGTCATCAACGACTCCACCGGGGTGATCGACTTGGGCGCGACCGCCGCAGGAACCTACAACATCCAGTACACCCAGCAAATCGGTGGCTGCACCGATACCGTAAATGTCCCCGGGCCTGGTGGTCCGGCCATTGAAGTACACCAATTTTTCCCTTCCGACATCCAATTTACCTCGCCCGTCTGTGACAATATTGGCACCCTGACTTTGGCGACGAGCGTTGTAGCTCCTGCCACCTTTAGCTACGAATTGCTCCTCGGGGGGGCTCCTGTCAATCCGAATCCCATAGCAGGATCTGACATCGCCATCAACAGCCTGACTCCCGGTACTTACGAGTTGTACCAGTTTGTCCAAAATAACGTTTGTGGTGATACGGCTTGGGTTCCATTCGAAGTGACCCCGACTCCCGACCCCTCTTTCGCATTCCTCGATACGGTCTTCTGCGGAACGGCCTCAAACCCGAACCCCTTCCTATCGGGAGATGTTGGGGGGACGTTCAGTGCGCAGATTGTCCAGGGCCAGAGTGGCACCATGGCCATCGATCCCGATTCCGGGATCATTGACCTGCCCAACTCCAATGCCGGGGAATACTGGGTATTTTACGAGCACGTGGGCGCCTGTCCTTCGATCGACTCCTTTAGGCTGGTGATCCAGCCTCCGGGCGCGGCCCAGTTTTCCTACGGAACGACGGAGTTCTGTACCTATGACTCGGTTGTGATTGTCGACACTACGGTCACCAACAACTACAGCGCGGGTGACTGGTCTACGGTTCCGGCCTTCGGATTGACGATTATCGATTCGACCCTAGGTAGTTTTGACCCATCCTCTACCACGCCGGGCCAATACACCATCCAATACGACCTCCAAACCTCGCCCCAATGTGCGGAATCTTTCTCCATTTCCATTGAAATTTTGGAAGCTCCCCAGAATACGGCGATGAATTACGTGGATACATTTTTCTGCAAAAATGACCCTGATCCATCGCCTGTGATTGTGTCGGACTCCTCGTGGGAATTCTTCAGTGGTTTGGTGGGGAATTCAAATGCACCGGGGGTGGCCTTCTCGGATACTTCGGGGACCATTCGATTGGATGCAACGAATCCAGGGACCTACCAGATCATCTTCTTTGTCGATGGCCGCTGTCCCGTTGAAATTCGAGATACCCTCACGATTGAAGATGTCAGGAGTTCGGCCTTTGCCTACGATGACGTGTTCTACTGTACAACGGATACCAATCCCATCCCCATCGCCATCGACGTTCCCAACGGAACATTTACCGGGACCGACAACAACTTTAATCCTTTGACCGGAATTCTGAACACGTTCACGGGAGAGTTTGACATCACCCTCATCAACGATACGGCAATTGCCAATCCCTATACCATCACCTATACCACTCCGCTGGACTCGGGCTGTCAAAGCAGTTCGACCTATGAGTTTGACTTGGGGGTAGGACCGGACGATGTATTTCTGAATGTAGAGCCGACCGATAGCACGATTTGTCGCGGGGAAACGGTCAGTATCGCAGCCCAGGCGACGGGAGGTACGGGTATCTACGAATACAACTTCTTCCGGGTGGACAATGCGGTCATCAGCCAGATTCCGACCGATTCATTGACCACGCTGCAGAGTTTCGAGACCAACAATATCGACTCAACGACCACCCTCGGGGTAATTGTGACGAACAATGCTGGTTGTGAGTCGATTGTACAGGCCACGATCACGGTGGATCCCACTCCGGTGATCAGCTTTACCCGGGTACCCACGACCATCAATTCAGGGGAATTGGCTGAACTCTTCCTCGGAGAGAACGGAACGGTGGACGATGTCAACTACAATTGGTTCGCTTCCGCGGTCGCGGGGGTAGCGTCCTTTGATCCGGAATCAGGAGTGGATGGTCCCCATCCCGCCACCGTCGAAGGGGTAGCTGCCTCGACCATTACATTGGGAGACACCAACTCACCCGCTCTGATCCAGTTTGCGGTGGTGCCGATCACCGAAGCCCTTTGCGTCGGGGACACCGTCTTCGATACCATCGCGGTCAACCCGCGGGGTATTCGGGTATTCATCCCTGAAGTCTTCACCCCGAACTTCGATGGCGTCAATGACGTTTGGCAAATTCAGTGGGCGGAGGACATCGATCCCAACAACTGGATGATCGAAGTTTTCAACCGCGCCGGTGCATTGGTGGAGACCTTGAATCCCGTCCGGGCGGATTGGGATGGAAACTTCCTGCCAGACGGGATTTATTGGTGGAAATTGATCAATAAAGTCTCGGGGCAGGTGGAAGATACCGGAGGGGTGACAATCATTCGAAAACGAACGGACCTATAGAATCAGATAGCAATCATGAAATCTACACTGAAAATTCTTTTGCTGTTGATCGGGTTGGGAGTCTCTTTCGGGAGTTCCAAGGCCCAGCAATTGCCTCTGATTGGATACCAGCTGTACCATCCCGAGATGTTCAATCCCGGGTACCTACCCCGCGTGCCCCTCGCCCAAATTGCTTTTGGGTGGCAGCAACGCCAGCTGGCAAATCCCGGCTGGCGGAAGGTCAGCCAGTACCTGTACTACAAGGCCAAGCCCCTGGGCCGGAACCAGAACTTCGGTTGGGGAGCCTACGGAACCAATGATGTCGAGCATACCGAACGGCGTATATCCTTGGGAGCCTCCGTCTCTGGAGCCTTGTTGAATACCGAGCGGACCTATTTCTCGGTCGGATTCAATATTGGATTGGTCAACTGGTTCTCGAATTACTCCTCTTTCCGGATTTATGACCGGACCGACGACCTTGTGGTCCGGCCGGTAAACCTGACGGATTTGGACGCGGGCCTTGGCTTCTCCTTCGGCTACGAAAACTTCGTCATGCGGGCCAAAGCGGATGCCTTCATCGCCCAGCTTCCCGGATCTTTGTTGTCCGGAAGCTCTCCGGGGTTGACGATTTTCCCCCACGGCTTTGGTACGGGGATGATCCTGTTCAGCCCGTACCCCGACATTTTCGTGGGACCGGTGGTCAACTACCGCAATATCTATTCTTCGGATGCGAACGTCACCTATATCGGCGGTGCTGCTGCTGACGCTGGATTGCGGGTGGACTTTGACCGGCCCGGATTGTGGGTCGGTGCCGGTTGGCGCCTCGACAATGCTGCCGTCACGGCTGGCTTTGGACTGAAGATCGTCGATACCGATACCCTGGACTCCCGCCGGGCCCAGAATGCCCTGTTCTCCGAACTGAACTTTGTTGCCTCCTATCCCCTGAACGAGAGCTCCCTGTTTGGGCCGACGATCGAGATCGGATTGAAGGCGTCATTGGGACGGGTTGGAGATGATGGCCCCCGAATCGATACCATTGGTTTGATGAAGGGCGCATTTTGGTTGAACAATGGTAACATCAACACCCACCGCCAGCGTCGTCTGGATGCGACCAGCCCCGACGAATTGGTGGCTGAATCCTTGGTCGGGGAGAAATATGTTGACCTCAGTTATTATTTCGATGACAACCAGTACCAATATGTAGGGGAGAACCTCGAACTGTACTCGGATTCCACGATCATCAAGTTGGGCGGAGATTGGATTGGGATGGATGCGATTTTGGAAAATATGGTCGGAGAAGTGGTCACCGAGGCCCTCAAACCAACCTTCCAGGGGGTGGAGGACCCTGACTCCGTCGAAGTCCTCAAGGATTTGCTGGCCGTCAGGGTGGGGAGTCGACTCAAATTTGACTTGCTAAGTGCACAGTTTGGTGCGGAAGGTTTGCGGTACAATGGAGAATTCGGCGCCGACAACAACTTCACCGATACCCTGACCATCCCATTCATCTATGAGAAGCGGGACTATCCGGTGGATACCTTTGTGAAGGTCGTGAAGGGGCAATTGGTAACGAACCTTGAATTGGCCGCATTGAAATTGCACGCCATGGATTTGAAGTTGGAATACGAGTTGCAGAAGTTTTACGGGGAAAAATATGAATTCGTGCGGGATGGAGATGGAATTAGTGGGGGGAAAATCGTGAACATTGACAAGCCGTATATCATCCCCAACAACCCGAACCAAAAACCATTTTCACGGGGTATTGTGGAAGTGAGTTTCTTGCGGGATCCGGAGTGGGAGCCAGAAACGACTACCGGTCGTTCTTCCAAGACGGGCGATTCCAAAAACAAACGGGGACGGAACAGAATCCGACAGTCCAGAAAAGAACGCGACCGCTTCCGGGAGGATGTCGGCGGAAGTACGGACGACTGATACGGAAGAATTCCAAACATTCATCTTGTACACAGCTTTTCTGCATAAAGGGAGAATTCAATTCTCCCTTTATGTCTATATTTGTTTGAATACTAAAACCAAACGGATTGCTCTATCCGAACTAAAACTATGAGAAAACATTTATTACTTCTTTCCTGCTTGATGCTGATCACGGTGGGAGCGAGTACCGGAGTATGGGGTCAAACAACTCAGGTATATTCGCTCACTTCCAAGATTCCGGACTCAACGTTGACTGTCACGGTCAATCCTACTTCTTTGCAGCCTGGTAACCTGTTTACTGAAATGCCCACCCTCGCGGCCAAGGGCGAAGGAGGAGCAGGGGACATTACCTATTCATGGTCTCCCACCAGCGGGTTGAGCGATCCCAACATTGCAGCTCCCGTGTTGACCTACGATTTGTCCCAGACGATCCTGGCCTATACCGTGACGGTTACCGATGCCTTGGGTTGTACCGAATCGGCTGAAATCACGATCGATTACTCCGTTTCCCGCGAATCGGAAACCATCCTGCCGGTCAGCATGACGATTGCTCCCAACCCCTCCAATGGTCTCTTCCACCTTTCCCTCGAAGGCAATCCCTTGCCCGGAGAGATGTCGATGACCATCCTCGATCCCTTGGGACGCATCGTCTACAGCCAAGACCTCGGCCGCTTCAACGGTCGTTTCGAGCAGGACATGGATCTTTCTCATTTGGAAAATGGCCTGTACTTCATTGGAATCGCTTCCAATGGCAAGACTGCAGTCGCCAAAATCATCCTCCAATAATTTGTTCCACTTCCAAACTGAGAAAACAATGAAAAAGCTGAATATTCAATTTTCTGCTCTTCTTTTGGTTTTGATGGCCGGGTTGTGGAGCAACCAAATCAACGCCCAAACCACCGAAGTCATCTGCTCCGGCGACGATTTCCAAATCGTTCTGGACAGTTCCACTGCCAATACCCAGTGGCAAAAGTCTACCGATGGAGTCACCTTCACCGATATCTCCGGTGCAACCGGAGGAACCCTGACGATCAACCCCGTGACCGAAGATGCCTGGTACCGGGCGGTCACCAATATTGATGGCAACTGTGATGCCATCTCCGATACCCTGTATGTGATCCGCAGCCTCCTGGTTGTAGATGCCGGGGTAAGCGATACCATTTGTGAAGGCACCGAAGTGACCTTGGGTGGGAATCCTACCGCATCCGGTGGCGTCGGCGACCTGACCTATTCCTGGAGCAATGGCTCCTCTGATGCCAATCCCGTAGTTACCCCTACGATGTCCACGACCTATAACCTCACGGTGACCGATTCCGCCGGCTGCTCGGCCACGGCTTCTGTGACCTACGATGTGATTTCCGTGGCCCTCGATTCCATGGTCTTCACCACTGGCGGTGCAGCGGAATCCTTTGTCTTCCCGACTTGCGTAGACACAGTCCACGTCAAGCTCTGGGGCGCCTCCGGTCAAGACGGTGCGGATGCTGGTACCACGGGTGTCGGTGGACTCGGTGGTATCGGTGGATACATCGAAGGCGACTTTGTAAAAGGCGCCAATGACAGCCTGTTCGTCTATGTTGGCCTTTCCAATGGCTGGAACGGTGGCGGATTGGCTGGCACCAGCGTCAACAACGCTGGCGGTCGTGGAGGCGGTGCCTCTGACCTGCGTTACCTCGGCACGGACCCGGCTGACCGGGTGGCAGTTGCTGGTGGTGGCGGTGGCGGTGGTGGTGCCCCGGTGGGGACTACCTCATTCCCCGGTGGAAACGGAGGCGATGCCGATGGTATTGTCAGCTTGGACGGTGGAGATGGAGCCAATTCTACGAACTTTCCCAGCACTGACTTCGAAGCCAATGGCGGCGACGGCGGTACGAATTCGGCCGGTGGCCAGGGTGGAGCCATTGCTGTTACGGGTGGATGTAACCAAGGCTTCCCGGGAATCACGAGCACGAGTGAAGACGGTGGTGTAGGCGGCAATGGAGGCATTACTCCCCCCAACTGTACCGTACAAGGTGCTGGCGGCGGCGGCGGCGGCGGCGGTTTCTTTGGCGGCGGCGGTGGTGCCGGCGGTCAAGGCAACGCTACTGGTGCATCCTTCCCCGCAGCAGGCGGTGGCGCAGGCTCCTCCTTTGTCGGAGGCCTCATCAACGTCGTGACGCCGGCTGGCGATCCCCGTCGTTCCGGCGATGGAGAAGTCCGGATCATTTTCGGAAAGTAATCTCTGAATCAAGAATAATGGTGCCACTCCAGTCCCGGCGGCTGGAGTGGCATTTTTTGTACCGAACATTAATTTGTACTTTCCTGCTCTATGGCCTTTCGCAAGCGCTTGTACCGCATCGTTGATGAAGATGCCCGGGATTACCGGCCCAGTCGCTTGTTCAATGGGTTCATTGTATTTCTTATTTTTCTCAACGTCGTCGCCATCATCATGGAAAGCGACGATCGGTTCGCGGTTGAGTATGCGGACCTGTTTCACTATGTGGAGCTGTTTTCGGTGATCATTTTCGGGCTGGAATATGTCTTCCGCCTGATGACGGCCGATTACGAGTATCCCCACCTCAAAGGCTGGAAGCCATTCGTCCGGTATTTGTTTTCTCCCCTGGCCATCATTGATTTATTGGCCATTCTTCCCTCCATCGTGATTTTGATCGCGCCGTATATCTCCGGGCTGGCGGGCGTGATGGACTTCCGCATCATCCGCTTGTTGAGAACGATGCGCTTGCTCCGCATCTTCAAAATCACCCGCTATTCGGCCTCCTTGCGCCTAATCATAGATGTATTCCGGGAAAAGGCCCGGGACCTGGCCGTGACGGTTTTCATCACTTTGATCCTCATGATCATCTCCTCCACGATCATGTACTACGTGGAGCACAATGCCCAGTCCGATCAGTTCCCGAATATCCTGGCCACCTTTTGGTGGGCCGTTGCGACCTTGACCACGGTGGGCTACGGAGATGTCTATCCCATCACCGGCCTGGGGAAACTCTTGTCGGGGATCATCGCATTGCTCGGAATTGGGTTGGTGGCGCTCCCGACGGGTATCCTCAGTTCAGCATTCATTGACCAGATCGAGAAGCAGAAAAAGGCAAAAGAAACAAAGGGGGAAGGGGAAGAAGAGGAAGAAGAACCGGAAATTGAAATTCCGAAGACTCCATTTTGTGCCCACTGCGGAAAAGAGCTGGGCCCGGATGGACGCCCGTTGGATGGTGAGTGTGGGGGAAAATAAAGCCCTTTTGAACGCGGGGAAGAATAAGAAATTTCCCGAAACCCACTTCTCATGATTATATTGGTGATTTAATCTCAATAGCTATCATGAAGAAAATTTACCCATTTTTATTGTTCCTGATCGTCATTGGAATTGCGGGATGTGCTTCAGAAGGGGAGGAAACCACCCGGACCGAACCCGTCGAAATCGCCGACAATCCCGAGGTGCAGGAATTCCTCGACGATTATACCCAAGAGTATGTGAATCTGTACTATACCTCCGCCAAAGCGGCCTGGGCTTCCAATACCAAGATTGTAGAGGGCGATACAATGGCGGCCTACGAAGAGAAGGTGGCGAATGAAGCCTTTGCGGAATTTACCGGGAGCGAAGAAAATATCAACCAATCGCAGGAAATGTTGAAGCGGGACGACATCAGCCCCCTTCAGCGGAAGCAATTGGAGGCCATTTTGTACATGGCGGCCGACAATCCGGCCACCGTGCCGGAGCTGGTCAAGGCCCGGATCAAAGCCGAAACCGAGCAAACCCAGTCCTTGTACGGCTTCCAGTTCCAATTGAATGGGAAGAAGGTCTCCACCAATGACCTCGACGATGTCCTGAAGACCTCCGACGATCCCGCCGATCGTCAAGCTGCCTGGACCGCTTCCAAGGAAGTCGGCAAAGCCCTGAAGCCGGGCCTCGTCAACCTGCGGAATCTTCGCAACCAAACCGTCCAGGCCCTCGGCTACGAAGATTTCTTTGCCTACCAGGTCAGCGACTACGACATGGACTCCAAGGAGATGATGGATCAGATGAAGCAATTGGTCGCGGACATCTGGCCGCTGTACCGGGAGCTCCATACCTATGCCCGCTATACCCTGGCCGAAAAATACGACCAGCCGGTCCCCGATTACCTGCCCGCCCATTGGCTGCCGAATCGCTGGGGCCAGGATTGGAGCAGTATGGTCCAGGTCGAAGGCCTCGACCTGGATGGCGCCCTCGAAGAAAAGGGCCCCGAATGGCTGGTCAAAACCGCCGAAGACTTCTACGTCAGCGTTGGTTTTGAGCGCCTGCCCGAGTCGTTCTACGAAAAGTCCAGCCTCTACCCGGTGCCGGAAGGAGCTGATTACCAGAAAAACAACCACGCGTCCGCGTGGCACCTGGACCTGGACCACGACGTGCGGAGCCTGATGAGCGTGATCCCCAATACCGAGTGGTACGAAACCACCCACCATGAACTGGGCCACATTTACTATTACCTCACCTATACCAATCCCGATGTGCCGCCGCTCCTCCGCGAAGGCGCCAACCGCGGCTACCACGAGGCCATGGGCTCCCTGCTCGGATTGGCTTCCCTCCAACAGCCCTACCTGGAATCGCTGGGATTGTACCCCAAGGACGTACATGTGGACGAGCAGCAGGTGCTGCTCAAGGAAGCCCTCAATTACATCGTCTTCCTGCCTTTCGGAGCGGGCGTGATGACCGAGTTTGAGCACGATCTCTACCGCGGCAACCTGAGTGAATCTGAATTCAACCAGCGCTGGTGGGAGTTGAAGAAAAAATACCAGGGGATTGAGGCGCCGGAAGAGCGGAGTGAGGAGTACTGTGACGCAGCCTCCAAAACCCACATCAACAACGACCCGGCCCAGTACTACGACTATGCCATGAGCTATGTGCTGTTGTTCCAGTTCCACGACCACATCGCGACCCAAATCCTCAAGCAAAATCCCCGCGCCACCAATTACGCGGGCAACGAGGAAGTCGGCAATTTCCTGAAGTCCATCATGCGGCCGGGCGGCACGGGTGACTGGCGGGAACTGCTGGAAGAGACGGTCGGCAGTGGCCTGAGCGCCACGCCCATGTTGAATTACTTCGACGGACTGGACGAATACCTGAAGGAACTCAATGCGGGCCGTGAGCATACGCTGCCCGAAACCTTCCCGGGCTGAGCCCGGCGGTGACTTCTCCCCAGGCCCCGGGCCTGGGGAGGGGAAACCCAGCGGAAATGTCCGCTGCCAGAAGGAATTGCAATAGAAGTTGAGGCCAGAAGCTACTTTTGGCTAAATTTCCTCTATGAAGACGTGGAGCCTCATATTCTGTTTGACGGGCGCGTTGGCATTCCAATTGCCGGCGCAGATCAAGCTCCATGTCCAGCCGAAGATGGAGGCTGCCAATTCGTTTTCCCCTTCCTCCTCCAATTCTCCCTCTATTTTTCAGCCTTCCTCGGTCCTGATTCCCAATTACGTCCGGCTCAATCCCCGCGGCTACTCTTACCTCTGCCGATTAGAGCTCGAGATTGAGGAAAAGAGTCCGGTAGGCATGTGGGTGAAAATCGGGGAAAACACCGCCCAATTTGAAGGGCTTCCCCGCAGCAATGCCTACGTTCGGTTCAAACTGTTCCAATTTTAAATTCTGATTTTCCTTTTCGCGCATCCTTTTTTAACTTTCTTACAATCAACTATTTGCTTTCATCATTTTTTATTTTCCTTGTTAAGAGATTATGCGGCAAAGAGGCCTGACCGTACTCACTGAAGTCATTCCGGAGCGGGTGGATGATTTGATCGAATACCTCAATACCATCGGTCAAAACATCCGAAAAACCTCCGAGATGTCCTTCAAAGACTTCCAGACCATCCATTTCATGCGGTGGGTAGTGCTTCCCGTGGACCCCGTGGTGAAGAATCCCCCCCAATTGGTCCTGTCGACGAATTACGATGGTCCATTGGACGATCACCTGGCCGATTTGGTGCGGGTAGGAGGGAAGGGACTGAAAAAAATATATGGCCATTGCAAGGGAGCGCCAAAGGGAAATGAGGAGGAATGGAAACGTTATCTCCGGCAGCATCGCCAGCGCAATGCTGCATTTTATACGGGTTCAATGGGCCGGACGGTGAGTCAGGTCAGACAAGAGCAGGAGTTGTGGGAGTGGATGGAGGAAACGGCTTCAGACGGAGAGGTGGACCGAAAATGGGGCCGGAAGCAAATTCAGGAGTTCCTGAAAAAGCGTTTGGAAGAGGAGCCCGAATTCAAATGGACGGAGAAAATATACCGCCGCCCATTTTTGCAGTGGGGCGGCACCGGGTTGTTGCTGCTCGGATTGCTGGCCTTCTTTGCCTTGATCGGAGTGGGATTTGCGTGGAATGCCTGGATCACCGGAGCGGTCCTCTTGCTACCGGTGGGAGTGATCGCCGAGTTGTGGATAAGTTTGCGGAGTTTGGAAAAGAAAGACAAAGCCAATTTCAAGCCCAGCCGGAAGGATGCGGAAAGAATTGCCCTCCTGAATACCCGGGAAGACTACAAAGTCCAGAACCAAATCACCCACCTGGTCCGCGTCAAGCCCGGAATTGTGCGCCAATTTTGGTTGCGCTTCGTGCTGGGAGCCATCAACCTACTCGCCCGCACCTTCTACAACAAAGGCAACCTCGGCGGCATTCCTTCGATCCACTATGCCCGTTGGGTCATCCTTGACGGCGGTAAGCGGTTGCTTTTTTTCAGCAACTACGACGGCAGTTGGGAAAGCTAACTGGGCGAATTCGTAGACCGCGCCGCGATCGGTCTGACCGGGGTCTGGTCCAATACGGAAGGCTTTCCCCCGACCAACCACCTGATCAAGTCGGGCGCCCGCTATTCCACCTGGTTCAAGGCGTGGACCCGCGCCCAACAAATTGAAACCTAGGTCTGGTACAGTGCTTATCCGACCATCTCGGTCAAGAATATCAACAACAATACCGCCATTCGGCAAGGCATCCGGAAGAACCTGGATGAGCAAGCGGCTGAAGAGTGGCTCCAACGACTGTAAACATGGAAAAATCAGATATACAAGGCCTGATTGTACGGAGTCACAAGGAGATGCCGGTGGCCATGTACATCGTATTGCATTTTGAGGATGCGGAAAAGGCCCGGGGATGGCTCAAAACCATCCTGCCCCAGGTGACGCATGGTGAGCAAAAGCCCAAGGACCTCTGCCTTCAGCTGGCGCTGACCTATCCCGGCCTCAAGCTCTGGGGAGCCGGCGATTTCGTGTCCCACGGCTTCGCCGTGGAATTCATGCAAGGTATGGACCGCGATTTCCGCGCCCGGGTCCTGGGCGACAACGGCGACAGTTGCAATCGCTTTTGGCGGTGGGGAGCCCGCGACCAGGATGAGGTCCACGCCCTCGCCATGGTCTATGCGCCGGATGTCCCGGCCCTTCATGCCTGGGCCGATGCCTTGGAAGCCGCCCGCGGCGAAAATGGCTTGGTCATCCTGAACCGGTTGGAAGCTGCGCCGAATCCATTGGGCAAAGAGCACTTTGGGTTCCGGGATGGACTGTCCCAACCCACCTTGAAGGGCCTGGTCAAGCCCGGTCGGGAAGCTGATTTTCCCGAGTGGAACGTCATTTCCGACGGCGAATTCATTCTGGGGTACCCCAACGGCTACAATTTGCTGCCCGATTCTCCGATGATCGCCGAGAAATTTGATCCGGACAATGTCCTGACTTCCGCCTCGGACCAGCCGGGCTTCAAGGACTTTGGCCGGAATGGCTCCTATATGATCTTCAGGCATTTGGAGCAGGATGTCGCCATGTTCTGGGAGCAGATTGGCGATGCGATCCGGCGGGAACAGGGCACGGTCGAAGTGGAGGCCTGCATCCAATTGGCGTCGAAAATGGTGGGCCGCTGGCCCAATGGGACGCCGATTTCTGAGTCTACGACCAAAGAAGGACCGGACCGGCCCGCCCGGGAATTGAACGGTTTCCAGTACGCAGAGGAAGACCTCGAAGGAAAAGGCTGCCCTTGGGGGAGCCATATCCGCCGTTCCAATCCCCGCGATGCCATGCCGGACAACAAGCCGTCTTCTTCCACCCGCATTTCCAATCTCCACCGGATTTTGCGGCGGGGCCGAATCTACGGCGCGCCCCTGGCTCCGGACTTTGATCCGAGGAAAATGGTGGGCCAGGAGCCGGATGGGCAGGAGCGGGGCCTGTTCTTCATTTGCTTTAACACCAATATTTCCCGTCAGTTCGAATTCGTCCAGCACACCTGGTGCAACAATACCAAGTTCGCCGGCCTCTACCAGGATCCGGACCCCATTTTGGGGATTCGGGACGAGCGGGCCGAAGGCCTGCGGCACGATTTTACCATGCCCGGCGAACCCTTCCGGCGCAAAGTCCAGAGCCTGACCCGCAATGTCCACGTCAAGGGCGGCGGTTATTTCTTCATGCCCGGCCTCCGGGCCCTTCAATTTCTCGCCGACTTCAAAACCGATTCTCCCCATGTCTGAAATCAAACGATCCATCCAACGCTGGTTGCTCGGCATTCCCCGGGCCTTTTTTCCCGTCCTGACCCTCGGCGAGCGCACCTTCGTCTTCCGCTACGCGGATGTCAAGGAAATCTTGGAGCGGGACCAGGACTTCACCCTCCGGCAGGTCAACTACGAAAACATCGCCCGGCACATCGGACCCTTCATTTTGGGCATGGACGATGGGCCCGAATACCAACGAGATCTGGGCATGCTGCGGAAAGCGGTACGGAAGGACGATGGAGAGCGCATCCGGGCGGCGGTTCGGAAGAATTGCCAGGAGGCAGTGGCTGGATTGGAAGGGGAGTTCGACTTGGTAAAATCCTATACCCGCTTGATCCCCTGGCAATTGCAGCGGGACTATTTTGGGGTGCCGGGACCGGACATGGAGACGATGTGGCGTTGGGGACGGGCCTTGTTCTGGGATATTTTCCTGGACCTGACCCAGGACGCGGAAATTCGGGCGGCGGCGGAGACGAGCGCAAAAGAAATGAATGCCTATTTGCAGGAATTGATTTCCGATGCGGCCCAAGTGATGAATGGGGGAGGGCGTCTGCGGGATTCGATGATCAACCGCTTGATCACGATGCAACCTTCGGCCGGGGAGTTCATGACCAATGAATGGATCGCCGGGAACATGGCCGGGGTATATATGGGCGGCTTGGAACCTCTGAACAAGGCGGTTTGCAATGTCACTGGCCAGTTTCTGGCCCGGCCAGAGGTCATGGACCAGGCCCGGTCGGCCGCGCAAGCGGACGATGTGGATGCCATGGCCGGACTGGCATGGGAGGCCATGCGCTTCCATCCCAATGCGCCCTTGCTGATGCGGTACAGCGAACGGGAACAGCATATTGGAGGGGGAGAGCGGAGAAAACGACGGATCAAAGGGGGCAAAACACTGTTCCTGATGTCGGGGGCGGCGATGTTTGACGAAGATGCATTTCCCCAGCCTAAATCCTTTCTACCGGACCGCCCCTTCAACAATTACCTGTATTTCGGCCACGGCCTCCACAAATGCTTCGGCAATTATATCAACCTCATTGTCATTCCGGAGATGTTGGTGGCGTTGTTGAAGGCGGAGAACCTCGAGCCGGTCTTGGGAAGTCGGGGAAAAGTCAAGAACGAAGGTCCTTTCCCGGACCAATGGATTTGGAGACGGAAATGAGGGGAAGGAGTCAAGGAGGAGAGGAAGAAAATGACCGCAGCTTAGTGTTTTAAATACAATAATAAATTGCCTGAAAAAGGCGGAATTCACCTCGGTCAAGGTGGCTAAAGGGAATTATTTGTTTACGGTTTACAATTAATTCACATTCGAAATAAGCAGTTGATAATCAGGTTTTTTGAGGAGCGCAAAAGCGCTTGCCAATCGGATCTGCCCCCAGATTCAATGAAATTGACAGATGAAGAGTTTTGATTCAGAGAATTTGTTTTTACCTTATCAGAGTAATCGGAGAGGTTGACACAGTTTTGACCTCATGTAGTTAACAAGATCAAATTAAAGTAGAAGTAAAAACAGTTTAATCCATTATACTTTTGGCTGCCATATTTTGGCGGTGATCAATGCGCATTTTTTGCTCCATTTTGCAGTCTCCAATTCGTTTTAATAACAGTTAATCTTTATCCACTCGTTATGAAAAATTTAATCACCAAGGCCATGCTGATGGTCTTTGCAATGGGTATTTTAGTTGCATTCTCATCGTGTGAAAAGCAAGAAAATCTCACTGCAGACAATGGGTCTTATGATTCGGGTGTCGTACTGGATATGAACAATTCAGTCGATCGCATCAAAAATTTGCCGGATGACGTCCGTCATGAGATTGAAGAGCGCGCAATGAGCCGGGGCATTGACCTCGACCACGTCGAGGAAAGATTGGTGACCCGCCCCAACGGCGATGTCCAGCGGATTTTCATGGTCGAAGAAGACATCGAAATGACGCCGGAGCAGTTCCGTGACATGCTGACAAACAAGGACAGTGACCGTCAGTACATCACCAATAACCTCGCCAACAACAACCAAACGTATACCGTCATCGGCTATACCGGCAGCTGTTGTGCTCTCACCAGCAAAATGCAGACCGCTCTCCAATGGGCAGTCAATAACTTCAACCGGGAAAACCTCGGCATTACCCTTAGCCTGAGCTACGGTACGAACTACCAAAACAAGGACATCACCGTGTACAACAACGGCGCTGGTGGTGGAGGTGGTTCCGCTGGATTCCCCTTCTCCAATGGCAAGCCGTACAACTTCGTCCAGATCAATGCCGGAACCGACGCCTTCAACACGAACGTCGTCGAGCACGTCATCTGCCACGAATTGGGCCACTGCTTTGGCTTCCGCCACACCGACTACTTCAACCGCTCCATCAGCTGCGGCTCCGGTGGCAACGAAGGTTCCGCTGGTGTAGGCGCCAACCAGGTCCCCGGCATCCCCGGCTTCGACGGCAATTCCATCATGCTCGCGTGCTTCTCCAACGACGAAGACGGCGAGTTCAGCAACAACGACATCGTTGCCCTGGAATTCATGTATCCGAACTAGTAGGTCAGTTTCTCATACGGGAGGCCGTTGCCAGCGCAGGCCTGTCCTCCCGCCCCAAAATCCCGTCAGGTCTTCTGGCGGGATTTTCATTTGTGCGCCCGGCATGGCGCGCTACTCTAGGGTTAAAGTCCCGAGCACGCCCGT
>CAWUKT010000038.1:0-61693 GCA_963923035.1 uncultured bacterium | reverse complement strand
GTGAGAGGACAGGAAACGGGAGAATCACTCCTCCTGTTTTCTTCCTACTCGATTCAAGAAGTGGGGGAGTAGGGCGGTCCCGTCCCTCCCGGGCCGGGCGGTCCCTCCGGCAGTCGCTCCGCTCACGCGGGAGCTCCAACAGACGCCTCCGACACCTTCCGCAGAGGGAAATTTTAGATTAAGTTAAAACCCTTATTTGGTTGTTAATGAATTGTTTGGGGTTGTAATGGTCTTGCATTCGGGGCAGGGATCGGAGTCATTGTGGAGCTCGCCTGCGAAGGCAGCGACGACGGAGAGCCCGGTCCGCAGGAGCCCCCCAAATCAAAGTGAAAATGGGTTTGATGTGAAAATATGCAAATGGTTGTGGTGGTGAAGTGGAACATAAACTCCCCTGCCAGTCTCGTAATTTGCACATTTCCGCATCTTCTCAATTTGCAAATTCACACCTCTCTCAATTTGCAAACTCTAGGAAAGAAAATAGGGCAGCCGCCTTGCGGCGACCACCCCGTCCTCGTATTAAAATCCTTAAAAAACTTGATCTAATAAAGATAAGACTGACTAGGGTAAACTCCGGGCAACCACTTGCCCGTTTTTAACGATTCTGAACTCTACGCGGCGATTGTTTTGCCGGCCGCTGGCATTTGAATTTGTATCTAAAGGTTCCAATTCGCTGAATCCGGAGGGAGTGATCCGAGCCGTGGTCACTCCGTTGGCCTCCAGCCAGCGCAGGGCAGAATTCGCCCGGTTATCGCTGAGGCGTTGGTTATAGGAAACCGAACCGTAGTTGTCGGTGTGTCCGTAGATCTCGACCTCGAGGGTCGGATCGGCCTGAAGGATGTTCAGGATCTTTTGGAGCTGGTCCTTGGAAGCGGACCGCAGCCCATACTTGTCAAAGTCGAAGTAAATGTGGCGGAACGCATTTTCAGAAATGGTTTCCTGGAGGGACTTGCTGACCGCGCTTTCATTGACGAACATTTCATCCAGGTCGTTTTCCACCGTAACGGTGGGGGAGGTGGTTCCGTCATCGGGATCCTCGGGATCGGGATCATCGGGCATGGTGCCTTGCATGCCACCATCGGTGCTGGACGGATCGCTCGGCGTAGAGGCGACCACGGATCCACCGGCATCGGGATTGTCATAGCCGGGTTCACCTTTGGGAGTCGTGCTGTCCACGTAGATGCCTTCGACTCCGGTGCGCAACCGGACGGAGGAGAAGAGGACCTTGTCTCCTTTGACAAAACGGAACTCGGTGCGCCGGTTGTACTGTCGACCTTCGTCATTCTCGTTGGTCGTCATCGGAGTGTTCTCGCTGAAGTGATCGGTCTCGATCCGGTTGGGCGAAATTCCGTGGGCGCTGAGGAGGTATTTTTCGGCGGACTCTGCCCTTCGCTTGGACAGGTCAACATTGTAGTTGTAGGTTCCGAACCAGTCGGTATGAGAGAGAATTTGGACCGAGACGTCCGGGTTCTGTTCCAGGACCTGCGCCACCATGTCCAACTCTTCGGGGGATCCCTGTCGGAGGTCGTCCTTGTCGAAGTCATAGTAGATGTGCATGATTTCGGGGAAGACCGGTTCGGCGGGAGGAGTTTCCACGACGACGGGTTTGTCGACGAAGAGGTTCTTTTTCAGGTAGATGTCTTTTTCATCCAGTCGGGGAGTATTGACATTGGCCTGCGAAGGATTGTACCCATCGGCCCTGACTTTCAGTGAGTAAGAGCGCTCCGGCTCGAGTATGAAGTAGAAGCTGGCCGAATCGACCCCGGTATAGATGGAGTCCAGGACTTCGTTGGTCTCGTTGTCCACGAGGACGACCATGGCGTTGAGGGTGTCCAGGGTCTGTTGGTCCTGGACCATGCCCGCGAGCTCGACAATGTAGTAGCGGCGCGGGTAGGGATAGTAGGGGAACTGGATGTGGTAAATGTCTTTTTCACCGTAACCCCCTTCTTTGCCGCTGGCGTAGTATCCGTTCTTGCCGTCGGCGGAGAGGACAAAGTAGATGTCGTCGTCGGGGGTGTTCACGGGCGGGCCCATGTTGAGGGGCTCCAGCCAACCACTCTCGCGGCTGGAATCGATCTCCGTGACAAAGATGTCGAAGCCGCCCATGCTGTTGGGGCCGTCGGAGGAATAGTAGAGCGTCTTGCCGTCGGGGTGGAAGTAGGGGGCGTCCTCATCAAACTCGGTGTTGATGGTCGGGCCCACGTTGACGGGGTCGGTCCAGTCCTTGCCGGCGCGGCGGACCATGTAAATGTCGCGGCCGCCGTAGCCACCGGGACGGTCGCTGGTGAAGAAGAGCACGCTGCTGTCGGCGCTCTGGCAGATGGACGCTTCGTAGTATTTCGAGTTGAGGGGTTTCTTGATGGCGCGGGGTTCCCGCCACTTGTTGCCGAGGGTATCGAAGTCAGTGACATAAAGTCCGCCGGCCTTTTTGTGGCGGTAGAGGTAGAGCTTCTGGCCGTCGGCGGTCAGGGAGATGGTGGCGTCGTGACCCTTGGAGTTGACCGGGCGGTCGATGTTTTCGGCCTTCGTCCATTCGCCGTCTTTGCGGCGAGAGATGTAAATGTCCTCGTCGTAGAAGAAGTGCTCGGTCTCAGCGCCGAGGCTTTCGGGCCGGCGGGCGGTGAAGAGGAGGATGGAGTCGTTGGCGGAAATGACCGGGCTGTGCTCAGAAAACTCGGTGTTGATCTGATCGCCCATGTTGGCAATCTTGACCTGCTCGGAATCTTTCTTCCGGGAAAGTTTCTTGGCGTAGTTACATTGGGAAATGCGGTTGGCGATGTAGGTGTACTCGCTGCTGCCAGGTTCGTAGCGTTGCAGGTCCGTGCGGTAGGAGGAGATGGCCCGGTCGTAGTGGAGGTTGTAGTGGAGGGTCAATCCGTAGTAGTAGTGGAATTCCTTGTCCACGTCAGGATTGAGCTTTTCGACTTTCTCGAAGAAAGGGAGGGCTTGGTTCTTTTTGTAGGTAATGTAGAGGCATTTACCCATCCAAAAGTTGTAGTAGGCCGATTCGGGATCGGACACCAAAAGGCTTTTGATGGAAGGAATAGCTTGGTTGTACTCTTCGTAACGAAGATGTTCTTTCGCCTTTTTGAGATTGTTCTTGTACTCTTTCTTTTTGCCTTTTCCCTTTTGTGCTTGAGTAGCAGAAGGTTGAAGAATAAAGGCAGCAAAGAGTAGTACAAGGATTACCTTTGATGCACGAACCATAATACGAGGATTTGAGGGACTAATTGCTTAATTCTTAGCACACATTGCTGTGTATATCCGGCTAAAAATTGTCTGCATTGCGGCTGGAAAGCCCGAAAATCACCAGCTGTGGATATGTTGATAATTTCAGTTTCAAAGTTACGACTTTATCAAAAAGATCAAATTTAGCTGTTGGGTGCCTTTATTGCCTGGATATGGGAAGCCTAAGTCTTTGAAAAATAGGATGTTGATATGTGGATAATCAAAGGTTTGATTGAATTCCAATCTTAAGGACATTTATTTAGGTCTTTTGTGGATATTTTACTTTAAGTGCTTAAGGTTTATGAATTGTTAACCAAATGCTTAGGAGGCTTGGTCTCATGTAAAGGATTGGGTTTGGGAGGGTGAATTCAAAAAAAAATGAAAAAAATATCAAATCGGCCTCTCGATTCAATAGAGGCCGGTACGAGGCATAAAAAAACTCCGCCTGAGGCGGAGTTCGTAGAGCATGGGGCAACATTCGTCGCCTATTTCTCGAGAATCTTCAGCTCTGTTCGCCGATTCTTCTGCTTGTTTTCCGGAGTATCGTTCGGGGCAATCGGCGCCTTCTCACCGTAGCCTTTGAAGACCAGGCGAGACACCGGGATACCTTTTTCCACCAGGTAGTTCACCACCGACTGGGCCCGCCGCTCGGACAGGTTCTGGTTATAGGTATCACTCCCATCGCCATCGGTGTGCCCACCAATCTCAATCTTCATCTTCGGATTGTCCGTCATCAGCTGGTGCAAGCGCTCCAGCTCGGCCCGGGACTCGGGCCGCAGGGTGGCTTTGTCGTAATCGTAGAAGATATTGTTCAGGACAATGGCCTTGCCAATTTCGATCTTGTCCAGGTCCACATCTTTGATGATTTCCTGGAAGCCATCCGATTTGGGAATGTTGACATTCACGGACTTAAAGAGGTAGTCTTCATTTTCCACTCGAATACCGTAGTTCTTGCCGGAAGGCAAGGTCACCAGGTACTTACCCGAAGCAGAGTTCGAGGAAAAGTTGGCCACAACCACATCTTGTTCGTTGTCGATGACCTGGATATCCGCTTCCAGCGGCTCCTGGGTCTTGGCATCGCGGATCACCCCTTTCAGGATGGTCAGGGCGTTTTTGACCGGAGCGGGTTCCGGCTTTTCTTCCTCCACCACGGCCACGACAGGCTCAGGCTCCTGAATCTCAATCCGGTAGATGTCTTTGTCTCCATAACCACCTTCCTTGGCGCTGGCGTAGTAGCCGGTCTTCTGATCGGCACTGAACACGAAGTAGATGTCGTCGTCGGGGGTATTGATGGGATAGCCAATATTGCGGGGAGCGGACCACGAGCCGTCCTCCTGAAGCTCGGAGACGAAGATGTCAAATCCGCCGATGCAATCCCGGCGCCCGTTGGTGCTGAAGTACAGCTCCACGCCATTCGGGTGGATAAAGGGAGAGCGTTCTTCGAACGGCGTATTGAGCTCTTTCAGGTTCTTCGGCTCGCTCCACTCGCCTTCCTCATTCATGTGGGACATATAGATGTCCGAGCCGCCCTGGCTGCCTTCGACTTCCCGTTCGGAAGTAAAGTAGATCGTCCGGCCATCCGGCGCAATGGAGACGACTTCTTCCCAGTACTTGGTATTGATGGGGGAGTCCATGGCCTCAGGCTTGGACCACTTGTCGCCTTTCAGTTCGCTGATGAAGATGTCGCCGCTGCCAGGCGGGTTCTTGTAGATGAACATCTTCTGCCCGTCAGGCGACAGGCCGATGGTCGCATCGTGGTTGGCCGTATTGACTTCGTCAATGGAGCGGGGCTTGGCCCATTTCTCGCCTTTCTTCTCGACAATATAGATGTCTTCCAGGAAGCACATCGGATCGCCTTTGCACCCCTCATTCGAGGGGTAGACCGTGGTATAGGCCATCACCGACTCGTCAGCATTGATCACCGGGCTGTGCTCGGCGTACTGCGTATTGATCGGCGGACCGACATTGACAATCTTGGCGGGAATCGGCTCCTGGATGGCCTTTTTGCCGTACTGGCAGTGCTGAATGGCCATTTGGATTTCCCGGTATTCCTTGTCCTTTTCCCGAAACTTGGTCAAGGCTTTCTGGTACTGGACAATCGCCTTGTCAAACTCCAGGGTATAGTGGAGAGAGCGGGCATAGTACCACGGAAGCAGCTCCGACACCTGCGGATTCAGCGAATTGGCCTTCTCCAGGTGGGTCAGGGCTTCGGCCTTGCGGTAGACCTTGAACAAGGACATCCCCAGCATATACTGCGAATAGGCATTGCTCGGATTGTAGCCGACGGCCTCCTTCAGAAAAGGAATTGCCTGTTTGTACTCATCAAAGCCCAGGTGCTTGTCTGCATTCCGCAGGGCCTTCTTCTCCGTCTGTCCAAAAGCAGAAGTGGTTCCGGCCAGAACCAAAACCACTCCTAAAAAAATCCATATTCTCTTCATTGCTAGTCAATTCTATGTAGGTATCTAAAGTAGCAGTTCATGGCATCAGTTGATGATGAACAGTTCCACCCGCCGATTCCACTTCTTCGTATCGTCATTGCTGTTGTCGTAAATCGGCATGGTCTCTCCCATGCCTACGATATTCAGGCGGCTGGGTTCGATGCCATTGTCGGTAAGGTACTTGGCCACTGCGGCTGCCCGGCGCTCAGAGAGGGCTTGGTTATAGGAGTCGGATCCATCTCCATCGGTATGACCGACCACATTCAGGCGAACTTCAGGCACCTTGTTCATCACCTCAACTACATTGTCCAGGTCCTTCAAATACCGGCGCTGAATCACGTCCCGGTCGTATTCGAAGAACTGCCAGGTGATCACCAACTTATTGGCTTCGGTCTTCTTCTGGAGGCCAACTTCGTGGGAATGGGCCAATACTTCTCCGGTGGGCGAAACGCTGAATTCCTCGTAATAGGGGAGGTATTCATTGGAATTGACGCTGAGGAGGTACTTCTGGCCACTGACTACCGGGAGCATATAGTTCCCGGTTTCGGGATTGACCTTGGCCCGTTCAATGACCTGGTCCGTCTCCGGATCGATCAGTTCAACGACGCCGTCCAAAGGCTTACCTGTCAGGGCATCCTTGAGGAAACCCGTCACGACATTGTATTTTCCAGTTTCAACCACCGGCTTGCCGGCGCCGTCCACCTTGACATCAATGGTATATTCTTCTCCGCATTCGGGAAGCAGAAACTGATACGAGCCATCCGGTTTCGTCTGGGTCGTTTCCAGGACTTCGTCGCTTCCTTCCCGCTTCAGGCGGACTTCAGCTTCCACCGGCTCCATGGTGGTCCGATCGAGGACGGTTCCTGCCACAATGGTCGAGGTTTCCTCGGGGATATAGGGATAGGCGTAGTAAATGTCTTTTTCCCCGAATCCTCCGGGCCGGTCGCTGGAATAAAAGAAGCCTTCGCCACCTTGCTCTTCGACATAGTAGATGTCGTCGCCCACACTGTTGATGGGGTAGCCGAGGTTGACGGGCTTGGACCAGGAATCGCCCATGCGGGTAGATTTGAAGAGGTCGTAGCCGCCCATGCTGTTGTGGCCGCGGCTGGCAAAATAAAGGGTCTTGCCATCGGCGGACAGGAACGGACCATCTTCGTCGTATTCGGTATTGAGGACTTCGATGTTTTGGGCCTCGCCCCAGCTGTCACCTTCTTTGTAGGCCACATACAGGTCCTTGAGGCCTTTGCCATCGGGGCGGTCGCTCACGAAGAGGATCATATTGCCGCCGTCGGCAATGACGGCGTGGGGTTCGTTGTAATCATCCGTATTGATGGTCTCACCAATGCTCTCTTTTTTGGACCATTTTCCATCTTCCTGATTGGAAATGTAGATGTCACCGCCGTTGCGGGCCAGGTAATAGTACAAGGTCTTGCCATCTTCGGAGATGGCCACGGAAGCATCGTGAATGGACTTGGGGATGGGACGGCTGAAGAGCTTGGTCTTTTTCCAAACCCCTTCTACTTTCTCCGCCTCGTACACCTCTTCGTTGATGTCAAGGACATGGTACCGCCGCTTGGCCTGGTGCTTGATCTTGCGGGGCCGGCGGGAGGTGAAGATCATGTAGGAATAGTCATTGGAGAAGGTCGCCGCATACTCCGGGTAGGGCGTATTGACGTAATCCCCAAGGTTGTCCACCTTGTACAACTCAGTCATTTCCATTACGGAGGAACCATTCTTGCACTGCGCGATCCGCATCTCGGTATCGATATACTCTTCCGAGCCTTCTTCGTAGCGGGACAGGTCCGATTGGTAGAAGATCAGGGCATCTTCAAATGCCATGTTGGAGTGGAGGGCCCGGGAAAGATAAAAGGGGAGGTCTTCGTGGACAGAACCGTCCAGGTTATAGGCCCGCATCAATGCATCCTTGGCCAATGTTGGCCGATCACCCTCAAACTGCGCTTTACCCAGCAGGAAATGGTACCAGGCATTTTCGGGATCTAGGTTGGTGGCTTCCTTGAAAAAGGGGATCGAACGAATATAATCGTGACGTTTGAGATAATGTCTACCTTTTCGATACGCTTTTTTAGCTGGCCGGTTCTTTTCAGCCTGCACGGGTAAGCCCCCAAACAAGATCGCCAGAGTCAAAACTACTGTCAGCTTTCTCATTATAAGGACGTTCAATTTTTTAAGCTGGATTTTCTGAAAATTACGAAACAGAAAATTCTTATCAAAAGGCTCCAAAACAAAAGCAGGCGCCATCGGGCGCCTGAAAATGTGTATATGTTATGAATCTGTGACCTAGCGACGTTCGCGAATACGAGCGGACTTACCACTGCGCTCACGCAGGTAGAAGATTTTGGCGCGACGAACCACACCGTACTTGGCTACTTTGATGCTCTCAATGTTGGGAGAGCTCATCGGGAAGATACGCTCAACGCCGGTGTTACCGGAGATTTTCCGCACCGTGAAAGTGGCGTTTGCGCCTTCGCCCCGGCGCTGGATGACCACGCCTTTGAACAACTGAGTACGTTCTTTGTCGCCTTCTTTGATGAGTACCTTTACCTCTACCGTGTCCCCGGCTCCGAATTCAGGATAATCGTCCCGGCGGTACTCTGCTTCTACTAGGTCTATCAGATTTTTCATTGTCTTCAGATAATCTAATGTCTGGTCAAAATCGAGATGCAAAGATACAGCTAATTTCGTTTCGGTCAATCCTTTTTGTAGAAAAATTATAGGCCTAAGCCCTTCCATTTCAGTGGACACCCGGGGGCAAAATGTGGATAGTTCTCCCGGCTCAGGCTTTGGGCAGGCCAATTCGCCTTTGATTCCCAAGGGGATGTTCAGAAGATAGGGGCGACAGGGTAGATTGGGCATTTCACGGAGGCGGTGGAGGATGAATAAAAGGGGAGTGTGTGGGAAAAATGAGTTTGAAACCAGCCCATTCGACTTCAAGGAGGCATGGAACAATTGGAAGGTTCAATTGAGGGGAAAAAGGGAAATGGAAAACGGGAGAGAGTCGAATGAAAACAAAAATGGGGCAAAATAGAGAAGCACCTAATTTTGAAATGGGGGCCCCGAATTGTAATTTATTGGATTAGTCGAATCAGTTAAGCACAATAAATATCCCTATGAGATCAATACGATGGGTCGCACTCGCCTTGATGATGGCAATGGTACAAGGGCTGTACGGCCAGAACAATGACAAGGTCGTCCGCCACAATTACCTCGAAGGCAATTGGAGAGGGGCCGCGATCTGGGGCGGAACCAGCCTGACCCACTTCGACGCCCGTATTTTCTCCCGCGACGACAGCCTGTTCATCTTCTCCAATGTCCCCGAATGGGCCTATTATGATGGTGTGACGAGCTATATCGAGCGGAAGGGGCCTGTCCTGAACTTCAGTGTCTACCTCGGCAAAGCGACTGTGCTCCTCGATACCTTATATACAGAGATGGTGGGCACGATCGGAGAAGGAACGCCCCCGCTGGCCGTCCACTTCAAAAAGGTTCCCGAGCCTTCGGTCCGCAAGGTGGAGAAGAAGGAAGTAGAATTTGATCTGGGAGATATCAAGGTACCCGGGGCCATTTTCTATCCCGAGGGAGTCAGCGGTCCCATGGCCTGTGCCGTCATGGTGAGCGGTCGGGGCTGTGGACCCGGCTATTTCCTCGAAGACCGGGCCCGGGGATTGGCGCGGTATGGAATTGCCACGGTGACCTATGACAAGCGCGGATCAGACGGAACTGGGGTGGACTGTGACCTGACGACGGTCCAGGAACTGGCCGAGGATTTGGAAAAAGTGGTCAAGCAGGTCAGGAAAATGGGCAATGTCAACCCCGACCAAGTCGGGACGGTCGCGTTTTCCGCTGGCGGGTGGGTCGCACCCTACGCCTCATTGCTGGCCAAAAAGAAGCCCTTTGCATTCATGATTGGCTCCGTCACGCCTTCCACGACGGTCAAGGAGCAACAAGTAGGCTGCGCCAAGGAATACGTCGCCAACGAATTGGGATTGGATGAAGTCGCCGTCGAGCAATCGGTCGCCTATACCAAGTTGATGTTTGCCAAGCCCAACAAGAAGAACCTGGACCTCATGATGGGCTTTTTGGAAGAGGCCAAAACCCGGGGCTGGATCGATGTATTGGAAGATTCCGACATTCCTGCCGACCTCGAAGGCTACAAAAATCTGTGGGTCCAGCGCCACGCCTACGACCCGCGTGAAGCCCTTTCCAAGTTTGAAGGACCCTTCCTCGCCATCCTCGGGGAAACGGATTTCATCGTTCCGGTACAGGAAAACGTCGACCGCTATGTGGAGATTTTTTCCGCCGCCAACAAAGACAACTACCGCATCGTGACCATTCCCGGGGCCGGTCATGGCATGGAGCACGGCTATTCCGTCCGTCGCCTGCCCTATGTGGAAGGCTTCCAGGGCTTCAACTACTACCTCAAAGCCGACCGGGTCGCGGCCGGAGCCCAGCAGGAAATGGTTGATTTCCTGCGCAAATACGGTTTCTTGCGGGAATAGCTACTTCTGCTCGTTGAGCGACCAGTCGTACTCAATGAATTCCACCTCGGCATCCTCCTTAAAGGATGTCTGCGTGTATTTCCGAATCCAGTCCTTCACCGTGGTGTCCTTGTCTTTGAAATCCATTCCGTACCAGGAGAAGATTTTGGACAGCTGGAGCTTGTCCTCCTGCACGATATTGCGGAAGCCATCGTTCACAAAGACCTGGCCCTGTTCGTCGAGCTGGGCGTCCAGCCGGTCGCCCACGTACGCCTCCGCCCGCAAGGGCGGGCAGCTATACGACGCACAATTCACCGCAAAATGAATCCTCGGATCGTGAAATTGCTTGCGGAGTTTCGCGTGTTCGAGGTTGTTCAGGTCGAACATCTCATCCCCAATCGGCACAAACTTGATGTCCCAAACCGTATTCACAAACGGAATGGTCCGTTTCGGCCCAATGTCCTTGATGCTCTTCACCGGATAATTCCGCACGATGATCGCTACCGTAAAGGCATTGTAGGCATTGATCCAGTAGGCCATTTCATCTCCTTTCGACCAATTCTTCGCGGGCGGATTGTCGCTCAGGAGGTTGAGGTAGGTATGCAAATCGCTGCTGTCGGCCAGGAATCCTTGGTAATCGACAAAGCCATCGGCTGAAACGTGCTGCTTGAGCAAGCCATCCCAAATGTCATGGGAGACGACATCCGCTTGTTTGCGGGTGACATCCGGGGCTTTGCACGCGGCAAGACCGAGGAGGAGAAGGAGGGAGGACAGCAGGAAAATAGGTCTCATGGAGATTAAGTCTGGGACAAAGATAAATAGCTACCGCTTCGGTAGACCGTCAAAGATTAGACGAACGACAGATTTACGAAGGGAGAAGGGAAATGGATGAGATGGGAGAAAAAATTAGGGATTGCGGTGAAAACCAAGGGTCAGGCCGGCCCGGATTCCCAATCCGCCCAATTCCACCGGAACCACACTTTCGACCATTTGCTCGTCCCCATCGCAGGATTCGCAGGTGATGGAAGGCCGGTTGCTGGCGCGGGTAAACATTGGCCCGGCGAACAGGTCGAGGGAGACGGCACTTTCAAATACCCACTGCCGTCCCAACAGTGCCCCGCCGCCAAAATCATTGATGCGCTCCTTGATCTCGGCAGTTCGGTTCGCCTGGACATCCGGGTCATAGGCCGCGCCATTGAAGCGGCTCCGGACCCGGCGGTACCGTAGGTAAGGCGCGAGGTAATAGCCGTCCATGCCCCGCCCTTGCGGGTAAAACCGCCATTCGCCCGTCAATCCCCACCACCGCAAGGTATTGTTGCTCGGGGAAACGGCCTGGGGAACTCCCCCCAGAAATGCGCCGCCCTGGACACTCATATTGTCTCCGAGGGCATATTCGACGGCCCCGTTCAGGGTCAGCATCAAAACACTAAGGGGATTGAGTTTGGCGGTCCATCCTTCACTGGCATTGCGGGACGGTTCTCCCAAGGTCTGGGCCTGCGCCCCAAACCCCACCATCAGAGCCAGGACCAACAGGAGTCGACGCATAGATTTTGGATTCACTCCGAAAATAGGTCAAAAGGGCGGATTGGACAAGGGGCAAGGCCACGAATTCTCCACGCCGACTCAGGTGTCTCTTAGCACGAACGAATTGAGTGTGGTAGATTGACTTATAATTGGTTAGGATGCCTTGAATTAACCATTGCTGGAATTCATTTTTCAGGAGCAAGGAAAATGAATCGCATCTTCCACCCGGCGCTTGAGGTCCGCATCCAGCTCCTCGTGGGGCGAAGTCAGGTCCATACAGGAAGGATCAAATTGGTAATCGGGCAGCCATTCGTGGAAGCGCTGGGCCAGGACCCGGATGCTCTCCCCAATAAAGTCTACCTCTTCATCCGTCATCGTCGGATGCAAAGAAACGCGGATCCAGCCGGGCTTCAGGCTATGGTCTCCCTGCAATACCTGTTCTCCAATCGTCGCGGATTCCTCTTCGTCCAAATCGAACAAATAATGACCGTAGGTACCCGCGCAGGAACAACCGCCGCGCACCTGAATGCCGAATTGATCGTTTAGCATACGGACCCCAAGGGAATGGTGAAGTCCATCGAGGTAAAAGGAAATAACGCCCAAGCGGTCTTTGCGGTCCGGAGCCAGGATATGCAGGTTGGGAATGGCCTCCAATTGATCCCACAGCCGATGGAGCAACTCACGCTCCCGCGCGTGGATCATGGCCGTGCCCATTTTTTCTTTCAGGGACATGGCCATCGCTGCCCGGATCGTTTGCAAAAAGGCTGGAGTGCCCCCGTCTTCACGGGTTTCGATGTCCTCGAAATACTGGTGGGGCCCAAACGGCCCCGTCCAAACGACCGTGCCCCCGCCCGGTTGGTCCGGACAATCCAGTTGGTAGAGGTTCCGGTTGAAGACAAGGACGCCGGTCGAGCCGGGCCCGCCCAGGAACTTGTGCGGCGAGAAAAAGATCGCATCCAAATGGGCGCCTTCCTCATCCGGATGCATGTCGATGTCCACATACGGCGCCGAACACGCAAAATCCACAAAGCAATAGCCCCCGGCTTCGTGCATGATCTGGGCGATCTCCTTGTAATCGGTCTGGATGCCCGTCACATTCGAGCAGGCCGTGACCGAAGCAATCTTCTGCGGGCAGTCGCGGTACTTTTGCAGGAGGTCCCGCAAATGGTAGAAGTCGACCCGGCCACTCGGTGCCGGACGGATGATTTCCACTGTCGCCGAAGTTTCCAGCCAGCTGGTATGGTTGCTGTGGTGCTCCATGTGGCTCACAAATACGACCGGACGCAGGGCAGGCGGCAGGAGCCGCCGTTTCCGCACATTTTCCTTCATCCCCAACAACCGCTGAAACTTATTCACCACGCGGGTCATGCCCGAGCCGGCCGTGATGATCACATCTTCCGGCCCCGCATGGACATGCTGCTTGATCTTCTGTTGGGCGACCCAGTAGGCGTGGGTCATGGCACTCCCCGTCGAATTCGTATCGGTATGCGTATTGGCCACCAGGGGAAGCAAATCCTGCTGGATGCGGTCCTCAATCGGCCCGTAGGAGCGTCCACTCGCAATCCAATCGGCATAGAGCAGCGGCAAAGTCCTACCCCCCGCCACCGGAATCCGGTGCTGCTGTCCGATGATTCCGTCCCGGAATTGCTGAAAATAGGCCTCCAAGGTGGCTGTTGTTTCCATAGACCTGCGTTTACTACTTTATATCCAAACGATTGATCCCGCCTTTTCCCCCCGACCTAACCAGAATATTGCTTCGACAGTCAACGATTCTTTGCTTCCCGTCAACGAATCGAATATAAAATACGACGAATGCCGGAGATATCCATGCCGAATCCATCGGGAAACTTTCTTTTGCCGGACAGTTGAGTGGGTTTTGAAGGAGGAAAGGAGAGGGGAAAGGAGAATGGAAACAGCAGGCAAGCCAATCGCTACCAAGAAGCAAAAAGGCCGTAATTCATGGGGGAAAATGAAAAACGGAGACCAGCTAAAGAAGGCCAAGTCCTTCCGATAGAAGTCAGCCCGTATGCTACATGGGCCCGCTTCAAATCCCCACCAGCTGGCTGTCCAATGACGCAAGGAGGCTTCACTCTTGGGCGAGCCAGCTTAGCTGGGAGGTGAGCTGGCTTCGGTTCGAGGCAAGCCAGCCTATCTTGAAGGCAAGCTGGCTTCACTTTGAGCTAAGCCAGCTTACCAAAAGGCCAGGACTTCCTAAGAATATTTAGAGATAATTTCAAATCTGGCCCCAATGGGTTGAGGTAGGAGCAGAAGGCAGAATTTTATTTGGGAAGGTGTGTTGCTGGGAAAAAAGCCTCAATGCGAGGGCTGAACAATTACCCGCCGACTGCCTTTTCC
The DNA here is from genome assembly GCA_963923035.1 of uncultured bacterium. GTDB lineage: Bacteria > Bacteroidota > Bacteroidia > J057 > JADKCL01 > CAWUKT01. The sequence continues at coordinate 47,655 of CAWUKT010000038.1, read as the reverse complement.
TGCCACCCAAATCCAATAGGCCCCCGCGGGGAAATCTTGGACGGACAGTTGTCCCTGAGGCGGAATCCCCTGCCAAATCACCTGGCCCCAGGCATTGATGAATTTGACCTCTTCCTGGCCCAGGTCGGGTAGGTACAGCACTTCCGAAACCGGATTCGGGTATACCCGGAAGGAGGGGAGCGGTTCCGGATTTGGCTCGGCCTGGCCCACCAGCTTTCCGTGGTGAAGCCGGACCACCACAATATCCGAGAAATTAGTTGCGGAGCTATCGTTGCGAAAGCCCGCGACGACCAGGGAGCCATCCGATTGCTGGACGACGGCGTTGGCCCCGCTTTGATCATTGGGAAGGCCCAATGGCAGCCACGCCTGGCCCTGGTCCCCGAAGCCCAGCGCCTGGCTACCGTCCGAATACCGGACCCCGGCCGCAAATGCATCCGATTCGTAGCCCAATCCACTGTGGCTCCGGTCCCACGAATACCCGACATAGACCACCTGCGTGTCCTGGTCCAGCAGGAAGTCCTGCAACCGGTCTTCATAGCGGTCAAAGTCCGCCGGTTCATAATCGATCTCGCTGCCGTCGGCACTCATGCGCAGGATTGCCATGTCTTCGCCCCCAAAATACGACGTCGCGATGCCGCCCAGCCAGTATTGTTCGCCGTCCCACAGGATATCCGTGATGCCATTGTCATTGCCCGCTCTCAAATCGACGACCTGCACGCCATTCGTCCCGAAACCCATGTCGGCCTGTCCCAGGGTATCCACCGCGATCAGAATGCCCTTCGCATAATTGCTTTCGTAATAGTAACCGCCCATCAGGTAGCGGTCCTCCGTCACACAGATGCCCATGCCGCGCGCGCCGTCCGTATGGAGCACCTTGGCGGGATTGATGCCATAGGTGAAATTCCAGATGACCCGGCCGGTCCCACCAAACGTGCTGTCCGGGACGCCATTGGGATGCAGGCGCACCCACAGGGGCAGATCGGTATGGAACGCAAACGTGTCGAGGGTGCTGCCCATCAGGAGGAGACGGCCGTCGGGAAGAACTTTCAGTTGTCCGGCTTCAGCGGTGGGCTTGCGGTAATGTTCGTGGTAATAGCCCTGCTGACCGAAGGTGGTATCCAGCTGGCCGTCCAGGGTCCATTTTCCAATGAACACCGCCTGGGTATCGACCGAAGTCGGCGCATTGGCCTCTCCAAGGGCATAAATGCGGTCGTGGAAGACTGCGATGTCCTTCAGGCGGGCATTGGGATAGCCGGGAAAATCGGACCGGACGACCCCGCCGGTCCCAAAGCTGGGATCAGGCAGGCCGTCCGGCCCCAATTTCACCAAGAGAAAGTCCTGGTCTACCCCGTTGTTGTAATTCAGGGTATATCCGGCAAGGTAAAGTGCGTCGCTGCTGTCCCGATCCAGTGCATAGACCAGGTCGGAACCGTCGATGTTCAGTACCGTTTTTCCGTCGGTTCCGAATGAAAGATCCAGAGTGCCCGGAGTTTGAGCGCCCAGCAAGGCGCCTCCGAGCAAAAGAAGGAGGAGGGACAGCTGCTTCATATCTTAGTGGACCAAGAGTTTATGGGTAAACTGTTGTTCCTGGCTCAGGACCGTCACGTAGTACATGCCTTCCGCCCAGGTGTCCGTCCGGATTTCGGTAGAGTGGACCTGGAGATTGCTTTGGTTCCAGACTACCCGACCTTGAATGTCCCGGATGACAATGCCTTCAATGGCTTCCTGGTCCATTTCCACCCGGAACATGCTATGGGCAGGATTCGGGAAAATGCGGAGGTCGTTGGCATCCAGTTCCAGGACGGCGGTGGGCGTATTGCTGACGCAGTTCACACCGGTAGTCGGGAAATTGACGTTGGCGAACTTGACCAGGTTGCGGATGTCCGGGTCGCCGTAATAGGTGTCACCTATATAATAAGGATAGGCCGGTTCGCCTGCGTTGTCCGCGGTGACGAAATAGGCATAGGTGCCCTGGGGATAATCAGGGGTCACACAAAAGCGGCCATTGTGCTCATCGAGGTCGCCCGAGGAGGCCACGTATTCGTAGTCTTCATTGTAGACGCCCAGGGGATACGTCGCATCGACCGAGGGACCGTACTGGTTCGCCATCAGGTTGGTGCCATCCGGGAGCGTAGTGCGGTCGGTGATATTGCGCAGTTGATAACTGGACATCATTTGCTTGATGGCACTGTTGGCGTTGTTCGGATCAGAATAGCCGAAAGGACCGTAGATCGGGTACCCATCAAAGGCCCATCCGATGATGGGGCTGTGAGAGCTGGAAGGAAAATCGTACAATTTGCCCGGGGTGGCGTGGGAATGGTACTATCCATCCTGGGTCGGATGGGCGCCGAAGACAGTGTCCAGCGTGAACCCTTCCGAATACCAGGCATCGCCATTCCAGATTCCTTGCCCCATAAAATCATTGGCCTGTTGTCCATTGTCCCAGGACGTCGCATCCCCCTTGCCAAAAATGGGAACCCCATTGATCAGAAAACCAATCGCATCCACATTGGGAACCCCTTCATTGTTGGTGGAAACATTGGGGTTACGGGGCATGTTCCAGACCCAATTCTGAGCGGTAGGCATACCAGGGTTGCCATAAGGTCCCATCTCGGTAGTCATGCCATTTGCCCGAATCCATACCGTATCCGCTGTATAGCAGATCTGGAGGATATTCGCCGAGTCGCTCGTAGTTTGGAGAATATAGTTGGGATTAGGGGGAGTACCGATGTTTTCGTAGTACGTGCCAGTAGACCCATCGGTATTGAGGAGCCAGGAATTGAGTTCCGGCTGGGCCATCAGATAATCGGCATGGCCAGTGAACAGTACTGTGGCCAGCACTGCAAGTAATAATTTACGCATCTTGATTGTTGTCTTGATTGAGAATGTGGTACTGAAAAACAAATTGAACTTCAGCGGCAAAATAGAATAGCAATCAAGACCTGAAGGGAATACTCGGTGTATCTCGCCATCCGATCAGTGAATGGGCGCTTTTTCTTAGGGAAGAATTGTGGAATGGGTCAGGGCTGGGTAGAAGTGGTGTCCTGCAAGGCTTTCAACGAATCCTCCCGGGCCAGGCTGTCCTGGCGAGCTTGTTCTTCCATGATCTCTTTGCCCCTGGCAATATCGCCCGGGCCGGAAGTGAAGACCGGATAGAATTGGAGGACGAGGAGAAGGAGCAGGGAAATGAAAAACAGCATCCGGGTCTCCTTGATGATCGCGTAAATGGTGACGATTGGGATGATAATTCCCCAGATATGGTAGGCGTAGAAGATTTCTTTCGAAGCGAAGATGGAATAGGGCCCGTACTTAGGCGTGCCGACGAGCGACATGTCGAAGGTCAGCAGCGTGAAGAGGTTGAAGACAGCGAAACTGCCAATCACAATGAACCCGAATCTCCGCAACAATTTGTTGTCCATGCCGCAAGTTACAGAGAGGGCAGGACAAATAGCAATCCCGCTTCAATTCCGAACCCATTGAGGCTACCCTTGTCGTAGGTGGGGCCTTCTCCCTCCGGATAGCTCACTTCGCCTTCGACCACGACCGGGTTCATGAACTGGTTGAGGTTGCGGAGGTCGGAGGGCAATGCGTACTGGGCGACGGGGCGGATGAAGACGCGGAATTGATCGTGGAGCACGATCTGCGCCTCGTATGAAATCGAAAACCCAAAGATCTCGCTGTGGTCAATATTGAGCATGTCCTTGCCCTGGGCCGCACCGCCTTCCTCCGTCCAATCGGTATAGGCACTCTGGATGCCAATGAGGACGCCGCCACCGACGAGGTGGCGCACCCGGCCCTCCGTCCCGACGGGGATTGTGACCCCAGCTTCCAAAGTATGCGCCCGGAAGAGGTACTTCCGGTACCAATCCGGATCGACGTACTGCGTCTCGATCAGCTGGCGCCGCGTCTTGAAGTGGGCGTGGAAATAAAGGTTCTCGTTGAATTCATACAGGGCACCGAAGACCGTGCCCCGCTGGAAATTCACCGAGCCCATATTCTCCTGGATCAGGTGGGGGTAGCGGTTGTTGTTGAAGGCCGTGACCAGGTGATTGAAATGTTTGGCATGAGCATTGTGTAGGTTATACCCGAAGCGCAATTGCAGCTTCCCGGTATCAAATTGGGCGAAGGCACTGCCTGTGGCTGCCAGTATCCCGATCAGTATGAAGAACTTCCGCATGGTTTTCATGTACGATGGAGACACAATTTAGATTCCGGTTTTTATCCATAAAATCTTACTTTTACACGGTGAAAACCTGCTAGATCCAATTTACTACACATTTTTGCCCATGAACCCTGTATACCTACGATTGATTGCGTACCGATTTGCTTTTGTCCTGATCCTCTTCTCTTGTTGGGGGGCGTCCTCCGTCTCGGCCCAGGTCGCCAACCGCTCCGGAGAAGACAGCACCATTTTCATTTCCCATACCGTTTTTGTCCCCAAGCATCCCTATGGCTCGGGCAAGGAAAACTGGGGCATTGCCACGGGTGACATGGACAAGGATGGGGACATCGACCTGGTGTCGTCCTCGAATCTGGACGGCATGATCAACGTCCACTACAACAACGGCAAAGGCGACTTTTCCAAGAAGCGCCAGTTCCGCGGCGGCCCTTACAACCGGGCTGTCATCACCGGTGACTTCAACAAGGACGGCAACCTGGATATTGCTTCGGTATCCGTCAAGGACATGAAGGTCAACGTCCTCCTCGCGGATGGCGCGGGCGGTTACCTGCCCAAGAAATCCATCCCCGCCGGTGGCGGTTTTCCCCATGATATCACCACCGCCGACGTCAACCAGGACGGCAATTTGGATCTGGTCACGGTCACCAACATGAACCACAAGGTGAACCTCCACTTCGGCGACGGCAACGGCAATTTCGCCGGCGCTAAATCCCTGCCAACCACCATGAAGCCGCGTTCGGTCCTCGTGGACGACCTCAACAAGGACGGGATTCCGGACCTGATCGTCGGAACCGACAACCGGGAAATCAACTACCTGCTCGGCAAAGGCCAGGGGCAGTTTGAGCCGAAGAAATACCTGCTGGGCGATGGCGCCATTTGGGGCATTGGAGTAGGGGACTTCAACAAAGACGGCTATCCCGACGTTTGTGGCGCTTCCTATTCCACCAACAAACTCTCGGTCTTCCTCACCAAGGCCAATATGCAGTACGAGCGGCCCCAGATCATCGAATCCGGCGACTACAACTTTGACCTTGTCTGCGCCGACTTCGACCTTGATGGCGACATCGACATCGTGACGGCCTCCACCCGCGACGAAGTGATCAACGTCCACATCAACGACGGTACGGGTAAATTCGGCGAAAAGAACAAAATCACCTCCGGCAACTGGAACTCGGCCATTGTATCCGCCGACTTCGACGGCGACAAGGATTTGGACATTGCCACTGCCTCCATCAAGGACGACAAGATCAATATCCACCGGAATGCCTCCGTCGATCCGGAAGGTCCCCTGGTGTCCACCTGCGTCTATGGAATCGCCAAGGACAAGGACACGGGCGAACCGCTGCAAGCCATTGTGGCGATTGTAGGCGAAGACGGCTTTTCCATGAAAAGCATCAAGACCAAGCCCGACGGAAAGTTCAAGTTCTGTGACCTGCCCTTCGGCACCGGCTATTCCCTCCAGGCCAAGGCCCGCGGCTATCCCAAGTTCAGCGAGCCCTTTGATTTGCCGGAGAGCGTGGGAAAAGAGGGCCTGCGGAAAGACGCGATCCTCGAGAAAATCAAAGAGACCAAGCTCTACGGACGCGTGATCGACATCGAGACCCGCGATCCTTTGCCCGGCTCCAACCTCCAGATCAAGGACAAGAATGGCACGGTGGTCAAGAACCTCGTCGCCGATGCCCAGGGCCGCTACGAGACGGTATTGCCCTTCGGTACCAATTACGAGATGTTGGTGACAATGGAGGAGTACAATGAAAAAATCGCCCTCGTTTCGCTCTATCCCAACGACTATCCCCAGGGCGTCGAGCGGAACTTTGAACTGCAAAAAATCAAGCCCAAGACCACTGCCTGCATCAAGGGCTATGTGATCGAGGAGAAATCGCGGGAAAAGATTCCCGGCGCGACGGTAAAGGTGCTGGACAAGGACGGCAATATCATCAAGCAGGCCCAGAGCGACGACAAAGGGTATTATGAGGCCTGCGACGTGCCTTTCGGGATTTACAATATGTCCGGCAACAAGAAGGGCTATATGTACAACTTCATCGAGGGCATTGAAGTGACCGAAGCCGACGTGGACAGTGGGGTGGAGCAGGACATTGAGCTGGTGAAGTTCTATGTGGGCATGAAAATCGTCCTGAAGAACATCTACTACGATGTGGCCAAGGCGACCCTGCGCGACGAATCGGTGGCGGAATTGGACCGCCTGATCCAGATCATGGAAGAGAACCCGACCCTAGTGGTCGAGATCGGGGGCCATACCGACAGCGATGGCAGCGACAGCTACAATCAGCGCCTGAGCCAGGCGCGTTCCCAGAGCGTCGTCGATTACCTCCTCGATGCCGGAATCGCGGAAGACCGCCTCGTGGCAAAGGGCTACGGCGAGAAGGAGCCGATCGCTCCGAACGATACCAAAGAGAACAAGCAGTTGAACCGACGGACCGAATTCAAGGTCCTGGCGTTCTAAGTGCGAACAGTGGGATACAAATTGGGCCGGGGAATCCATTGGTGGGTTCTCCGGCTTTTTTGCAAGGTGGGAGGGGGATGCTATTGGACGAGCCCTTGCTCGTCGGTGGCGGTCCATCCGACCAGCCAATTTTGGCCGGGAGCAAAAGCTCCCCGGTAGCTGACCTGGTCAAACCAGATTCCGGACGGGGTCACCGCTCCGGATAAGGCTACTCCGGCTGGCTGAACTTGGGTCGGGGTACCGCCTCGAACCCCGGGATCCTGATCGAAGACATTGATCGGAGCCACGGTGCTCCGAATATCGGTCGTTGCGTTGGAGAGGGTGGTGGAGTCGACTGCCGCATCCGGGGTAGATATTCCGAAGCTGTTTTGGACGTTGGTGGAGCCTGTTGTGCAAACGGAGTAGAATATGTTCTGCTCAAATACCAGGTTGCCAGCAAGAAACTGGTTGTAGGAATGATTAGCATCGGAAGTGATCTCAATCTGAACTGGGGTTCCGATGTCACTGAAGATGCTGTTGTGGTATTCACCTCCGGCATTGTCCTTGAATTCGATAAAACTTCCACCAACTCCCTGACCCGGCCCGATGTAGGTGGCATTGGAGATGATGGCTTTGGCAAATGGGGTTCCATTTTCGGGGTTGGTCCCCCCGTCGTGCTCCCCAAAACAATCATTTCCATTGTTCTGAAGCCCAAACCAGAATTGTCCCCTGCCTCGATAGCCCTGGTCGTAGTCAAACGCATCGTCCGAACAGTTGACAGCAGCGAGCCATTTTCCGTCCACTGTTCCTCCAAACCATTCGAAGCCATCGTCCATGCCATTGTACACTTCGACGTGTTCAACAATGGTTTCGGAGCCCACTCCCGCGAGCGTTACACCATTGATGGGGTTGTTGCTTCCAATGTCAGCCCCACCGTAGCGGACGGAGACGTATTGCAGGATGCCTGAATCATCCGCATTGTTGGTGCCGCCGTAGGCATCCCGGGGATCGTCGGGAAATGGCGGAACATAGTCCCCGGAAAAGGTATTTAGAGGAGCCTCTCCCAACAAGATCAGACCACCCCACAGCCCCCGGGCGTTGGAGGCCATGTCATTGGGATCAGCGACATCATCTTGTTCGGCGGTGAAGACAATTGGTTCTGCGGCAGTTCCCTGCGCGACAATGCGTCCTCCTTTGGCTACAATCAGGACTGACCCTTTCCCGGCCGAATCCAACTTTCCTTTGATCACGGTGCCGGCCTCAATCGTCAGTACCTGGCCACTGTTCACGTAAACCCGGCCTTCGAGGAGGTAGCAGTTGTTTTTGGTCCAGGTCGTGGTCCCGGTGCCATTTCCATTGTCAACGATGGAAATGCAGGAAGTGGCAGCCGCATAGGTACAGGTGCCATCATCGGTATCCGCGTCGGGATCGTAATTGAGGGAAGTGGGGTCCGTGCAGCCACTCTTGTTGCAGCCCGGCAACAAGACGAGCGCGGCACAAAGCAGTAGGAGGAGTACAGAGAAAAAGGAGCGACCAGTTGCATGCAGACTCATAGGACAGGCGGTATAATGAATCAAATTTCCGATAGACCTCAATAGTTTACCTCCATTTGCCTGAAGACCCAAGCAAGCCGAAAATCTTAAAATAAAATTTACATTTAATCTTTGTCCCCTTCACGCCTATTTTTCTGGGGCGGGTGATCATGTCGAAGCGATGGTTCAGCCGTGAAAGGGAAGTGGGCAAAATCGTGTTTTATTTCCGTGAATTGCTGGTTATCTTTTGGGTAAGGCGGTAATATCAGTTCAATTTTTACAATTACATCACCCTTTAATTGACATTTGCATGCGACATTTTTTGACCCAAGCCCTCCGGGGACTTGCCAGTATTTCTGTGCTCTGTGTTTTCATTTCCCCAACCCTTTCCGCCCAGCAGGTCGGCAAGCCCGGTGGAAACGCCCTCAATTTCAGCAATACAAATTCCAATGGCGGCCAGTTGGCGCATATCCAGAGCGGTGCGCTGGGCAGCTTTACGACTTCGGATCGTTGGATTGGGATCGGGAATCCCACCTTCAGCGGGAGCTCACTGCCCGTTTACGGCATCCGCATCCAAGATGCGGGCCAAAGCGGCACCCTGAGCCTCAACGACAACAATTCCAGCGGTGACCTGGACCTTGAATTGCAGTGGGGCCCCGACACGGATTCCAAATTCCGGCTCAATTTCATCAACAACATCAACAATCCCAGTGCGATCACGACCATCCTGACGGCCTTGCCCAACGGAAATTTGGGTATTGGGGAGGACGATCCCCAGAATGCAAGGCTTGAAGTGATATCCGCCGGGATTGCCGGAGCGATCGGCCCGCAGAACGCTATTGCGGGCGTCAACAATACCCCTCGGGACGGGCGGCTTCTTCGACGGCGACCAGATCGGCGCTTTCAACCAGAGTGTAGGCCGATTCAACTTCAACCAGCCCATAATGGTTCCCACCCGTTATGGCTCTTTTAACCAAGCAATTGCTTGCAATGGCTTCTTCGAAGGCGCCAATATTGGCGCTTATGGGATCGCTGACAACCGCGCTTTCAATTATGGCGTCCTGGGAATCACCCCGCAGTTTTCCTCGGAACCTTGTCTGACCATTGGAACCCCGGTTGTGACGGATTATGGTGTCTACGGGATTGCCACGCCCTTGCCTCAACCCAGCCTGAGCTCCAGTTTTGCGGGCTTCTTTGCCGGAGACGTCCACATCACCGGGGCCCTTTCATTTGGATCAGACCGGAAGCTCAAAGAAGACATCCAATCGGAATCGGCGACGCTCGACCAGATCATGCAGCTCCAACCCAAGACCTATACCTACAAGACGGATGGGGAAATGGCGGAGCTGAACCTGGCCCGCGGCCTGCAACACGGGTTCATCGCCCAGGAATTGGAAGAGGTCTTCCCGGAATTGATCGGGAAAGCCCGCCAGCAAATCGGTCTGGACGCTACTGCCGATCTTTCCACCCAGGGGGATGTTCTCCCTCAGATCGAGTACAAAACGGTGAATTACGTGGCCCTGATTCCCATTTTGACGCAGGGGATGCAGGAGCAACAGCGGGGGATCGAAGCCCGGGACCTGCGCATCCAGTCGATGGAGGAGGAGTTGGCGGCGCAGAGAATCCTGATCGCAGAGTTGCGGGGCGAGATGAAGAAGATGGCGGTGGGGGAAAGGGAAAATGAGGAACTCCTTCCGCAATTGTACCAAAACCGTCCCAATCCCTTCGGTGGGACCACGGAAATCGGCTATTTCCTGCCCGCTTCCGTGCGGAGTGCGTCCCTTTACGTGTATGACATGCAGGGCCAGCAAATTCTGGAGACGCGGCTGGAAGAGCGGGGCGAGTCGAGTTATACCCTCGACGCCAGCCGTCTGGGAGCGGGGATGTACCTGTACGCCCTCATCGCCGATGGGGTAGAAGTCGAGGTGAAACGGATGATCATCACGGCGGATAAATAATTCCTGTTACATCGGAGCAATGGGAGGAGGCCAAGGTCTGCTCCCATTTTTTGTAGAATGGTTGGGACAAATGGATAAGCATTTCGGATGCTGGGAAATGCGGGGAGAACAGGGAAATACAGATGTTTGAATTGCAGTAGAGAGTTTCTGGGGGAAAATGACGTCTGGTTATGAGGACCTTGTTTAAACCAATTGGGCTGGTCGGTTACCTTTAAGAGTATATGAAATCGTTCAATGTCCTTGTTAGGTCGTTGAATTTTTCCTATCTTATTCTTACACAATTCACGTAAATCAGTTTTTTAGTCACCCTTTAAAATTTCTACCATGCGAAATACCACTCCCAAAGTCTGGTCAGGCTGACTTATGCGCTGACAGCGCGTAAATCGATCCAAATCGGATTATTCAATCAATTTATCCGCCAAGATCACCCTTGGACGGGAAACATTCCCATGTCCATTTCCCTTGCTCCAACAACTGTACGTTCGGGGAGGCTGAAATCTTGCCAATCCGTCTCCTCGTTTGAATACCCATTTTTACCCTCAAACACTCTTCTTATGTTTAACTCAACCACCAAAGCCCCCTTGGGCATCGCTTTTCTCTTCCTACTATGCTTTGGCCTGTCGGCGAGCCTCCAGGCCCAGCAAGCAGGCAAACCCGACGGGAACCTCATCAATTTTGTCAATACCAACGCGAATGGCGGCCAATTGGCCCATATCCAGAGTGGTGCGTTTGGCAGTTTCAATGCTGCTGATCGATGGATCGGCATTGGGAATCCCACTTTTGGAGGAGCCTTGCTGCCCGTATACGGAATCCGGATCCAGGACTCAGAACAAAGTGCAACCATGAGCCTCAACAACAACGGAGGCGCTGGTAACCTGGACTTTGAATTGCAGTGGGGACCGGAAGCGGGCTCCAAATTCCGCCTGAACTTTATCAATGACATCACAAATCCGGCTGCGCTCACCAATGTCATGACTGCGCTGCCGAATGGCCGGGTAGGATTCGGCGAAGACAATCCCGGGCTGGCCCGGGTCGTCATCGTGGAACCCGGAGCCGATGGTCTGAACGCCACTTCCGACAATATTGTCGGAGCTGGAGTCGAAGGAATCGGAGGTTTATTCGGCGTCTACGGACGTGGCAGTACCGCCAACAACCCGGGCATCCAATTGGGCGTCTACGGATTGGCCACCAATCCTGGCATCAGCAATTATGGAGTCTATGGCTCGGCGAGTAACTTCTCCGATACTCTTCGCCTGGCCTACGGCGTGTTTGGAGCTGCCTCGACCAACAATACCAACTCCCTGGCCGGCTTCTTTTCCGGCAATGTCAACGTGACGGGTGTCCTAACCCAGGGTTCTGACCGCCGTTTGAAGGACAATATCCAAAATGAAGCCGCCACGATGGACCAAATCATGCAGCTCCGCCCGACCACCTACCAGTTCAAGAACAAAGGCGAGTTTGCCGATCTGAATCTCGCTTCTGGTCAGCAGCACGGATTCATTGCCCAGGAACTCGAAGAAGTCTTCCCCGAACTCGTGGGACGTGCCACGGCCATGCTCGGCCAGAACCTGGACGAAGAGAACTTCAGCCCCGGTCGCCAGTTTGAGTTCCGCACGGTCAACTACATGGCCCTGATTCCGATCCTGACCAAGGGAATGCAGGAGCAGCAGACGACCATAGTTGACTTGGAAAGCTTGATGGAGGAAAAGGACAACAGCATCCTCCGCCTGGAAGCGGAAATTGCGGACATCAGAGCGGAGTTGGCGGAGATGAAGAGCGGCAGCAGCCTCAAAGGCAGCCAGGCCAATCCCAATGGAAATTCGGCGAATGTCCTGTACCAGAACACGCCCAATCCGTTCTCCGAAAGCACGCTGATTCGCTACGAATTGAATGCCGGCGCGACCGGTCAAATGCTCGTCTTCGACATGAATGGCCGGCAGTTGCGGTCCTACGACCTTCGGGCCGACCAGAATTCGGTCACCATTGAAGGCAACGAGTTGGAAGCCGGGATGTATTTCTATAGTCTCATCGTCAACGGCGAGGAAATCGATACCCGTCGGATGATCCTCACGAAATAATTCAGCAAGACCATTTACCGGGGGGGGAATTTCCCCCGCCCATTTTCCCTGATTACCCATTTTTTACCCCGTAAAGGAAATCTTATGCGCACTCCAACTTCTAAAAACCACTTGGGCATGGCATTTCTGCTCATGCTTTTCTTCGGTCTCTCCACGACGCTCCAGGCCCAACCCTTTATCGGCAAGCCCGACGGCAACCTCATCAATTTTGTCAATACCAATGCGAATGGGGGCCAATTGGGGCATATCCAGGCCGGTACCTTTGGCAATTTTACCGCGACCGATCGCTGGATCGGAATTGGCAATCCTACTTTCGGTGGCAGCGCCTTACCAGTATACGGCATGCGCATCCAGGACAGCGGTCAGAGCGGTACCTTGAGTCTCAACGACAACGGTTCCAGCGGCAACCTGGACTTTGAATTGCAGTGGGGACCACAGCTTGAATCAAAGTTCCGTCTGAACTTTATCAACTCAATTACCAGTCCGAGCGCCATCACCACGGCGATGACCGCCATTCCAAGGGGAAACGTCGGTTTCGGAGAAGACAATCCTAATTTTGCCCGCGTAGTGGTCAGGGATTCTGTGCTGGACGCCATACGGGGAACCTCTGAATCTAGTTTTGGGAGTGGGGTCGAGGGAGCTGGAGGTTTGTTCGGTGTGTATGGCTTTGGGAACTCAGGAAACAACATCGGCGTTCAGTTAGGTGTGTATGGTGTGGCCAACAATTCCGGCATCAACAATTACGGAGTTTATGGTTTTGCCAGCAATTTTGCTGATACCACGAGATTTGCCTATGCTGTATTTGGCTCGGCCTCGACCAGCAATTCCAATTCTTTGGCTGGCTTCTTTTCCGGTAATGTCAATGTGACCGGTAACCTGACCCAAGGTTCGGACCGCCGCTTGAAAGACAATATCCAGAATGAATCCGCGACCCTGGAGCAAATCATGCAGCTCCGTCCGACCACCTATCAGTTCAAGAACAAAGGTGAATTTGCGGAGTTGAACCTCGCTCCTGGCCAGCAGCACGGGTTCATTGCCCAGGAACTCGAGAAAGTCTTTCCCGAATTGGTGAGCCGCGCCACAGCCATGCTGGGCCAGGACCTGAACGCCGAAACTCCCGTTCCCGGTCGTCAGTTTGAATTCCGCACAGTCAATTATATGGCGCTCATCCCGATCCTGACCAAGGGGATTCAGGAGCAGCAAATCAGCATTGAAGAGAAGGATGAGCGTATCCGCACCTTGGAAGAGGAAGTGGCCATGATCAAAGCTCAGCTGGCGAATCTGGATCCTAGCCTGAAAGGAACCGGATCGGCCTCCGAAACCAGCGCCAATGTCTTGTACCAAAACGCTCCGAATCCTTTCTCGGAAAGCACGGAAATCCGCTACGCGTTGACGCTTGGCTCGACCGGTCAAATGCTCGTCTTCGACATGAATGGACGGCAGCTCCGCGCGTATGACCTGGACGGCGCCGAAGGTGCCGTCACGATTCGCGGCAACGAACTGGAAGCCGGCATGTATTTCTACAGCCTCATCGTCAACGGCGAAGAAGTCGATACCCGTCGGATGATTCTGACAAAGTAATCTGATAACCAGTATTGTAAATAGTTAGAAACCACGCATCGTCCGGGGGATCCTGTCCAGGGTTCTCCGGATTTATGTTGTTGGGATGAACAAATCCTGTCAAAGGGTGTTGGACTTGAAAGGTCAATCTGTCATTGCTTTCAACAAGTTTAAATTACTCTTAACCAGTTTTCACCATGCAATTTTTTACTGTTCAAGCCCGATTTGGGCTCGTGGGACTCCTTTGGCTATCCTTTAGCTTTTTGACTCCTCTTTCGGCGCAACCTCTCGTCGGAAAGCCGGGCGGGAATACTCCCAATTTCATAAATACCGCTCTGAATGGGAACCAATTGGCCCATATCCAAGCAGGTAATTTCGGCAGTTTTGGTTCATCGGATCGATGGATAGGGATCGGAAGTCCTACTTCAGCAGGTATCCCTTTGCCTGTTTACGGGATGCGCATCCAGGACAGCGAGCAGAGTGCAACGCTCAGTCTCAATGACAACAATTCCAGTGGAGTTCTTGATTTTGAACTGCAGTGGGGACCAGATACCCAATCTAAATTTCGGTTGAATTTCATCAATTCAATCACCAATCCATCGGCCATTACCACGGCAATGACCGCATTGCCCAATGGTCGGGTAGGGTTTGGCACTGACAATCCCATCAATGCCCGGGTAGTGGTTCAGGACAATTCTACCAATGGGTTGAGGGCCACTTCGACAGGTCTGTTAACTTCTGGAGTTGCAGGAGAAGGTGGGTTATATGGAGTTTTAGGGCGAGCATCTGGTGCAAATACATCCGGGGGGATCGGTTTCATTCAATATGGAGTCTTTGGTTTAGCTGGAAATGGGGTCAGTGCAAACTACGGTGTCTTTGGCGAGGCGGACAACCGAGATAATCCCAACCGGAGCGCTTATGGTGTCTCTGGTCGCGCCGATGTTTCCCCCAACAGCTTTGCTGGTTTCTTCTTCGGCAATGTCAACGTGACCGGCACCCTTACCCAGGGCTCTGACCGTCGCTTGAAAGAAGACATTCAGGATGAATCCGCGACCCTGGAGCAAATCATGCAGCTCCGCCCTACCACCTACCAATTCAAAACCAAAGGCGAATACGCCGACATCAACCTTGCCACTGGCCAGCAACACGGTTTCATCGCCCAGGAATTGGAGGAAGTCTTCCCCGAATTGGTGGGCCGCGCCACGGCCATGCTCGGCCAGAACCTGGACGAAGAGAACTTCGACCCCGGCCGCCCGTTTGAGTTCCGCACGGTCAATTACATGGCTTTCATCCCGATCCTGACCAAAGGCATGCAGGAGCAGCAGGGCATCATCGTAACGCAGCAGGCGGAGATAGAGGAGCAGGGAGCATCGATGGCGGAAAAGGACCTGCGGATTCAGCGGCTGGAGGAGGAAATGGACGAAGTGAAAGCACAACTGGCCGCCTTGCAAGGGGACAAAGCAGCCTCCAAAGTCAATTCGGCGAGCGCCAATCCCAACGAGACGCCATCCAGCGTCCTCTACCAAAACGTCCCGAATCCGTTCTCCGAAAGCACCCAAATCCGCTACGCGTTGGCCCCCGGCGCTACTGGCCAAATGCTCATCATTCGATATGAATGGCCGCCAGCTCCGGGCCTACGACCTGGACGCCGACGCCGACGCGGTCACCATCCGCGGCAACGAACTGGATGCCGGCATGTACCTCTACAGCCTCATCGTCAACGGCGAGGAAGTCGATACCCGTCGGATGATCCTGACGAAATAAGATTTTACATTGAGCCAACCTGATTCCCACAATCTAGGATCAGTGGGATAGAAAAAGCGGCGGTTCCGGTCCGGAATCGCCGCTTTCCCTTGGATTTATCCCTCAATCACTGAACCACGAGTCGTCCACTGGTCGCTTGGCGGTCACTGGACAGGCGGTAGACGTAGAGCCCGGCCGGAAGGTCCAGCTGAATGGAATGCTGTTCCACTGAAAACAACTGCCGGAGATCGTACGCGCGGAGGCGACGGCCGTGGAGATCGAAGACCTCGACCTCAAACGGACCGGGAATGCCAGATTGAACGCGCAGGATGCCTTCCTGGCCCATGGGATGGGGAAGCCATTGGACGGAGAATTCAGGTTGTTCCGGGCGGGCCCGGGAAGTGAGGAAGCTCGTATAGAGGAAGCGTTCGCTGTTTTCGAAGGCCCGGGTCTGGTAATTATAGGTCTCGATGATGGTCTCCGACGGGCAGCCATCGGGGAGGAAAAAGTGGTAGGCATTGTAGCCATCGATGATATTCCATTCTCCAAACCAATTGTAGTTGTGGTAGAAGGAAATATCGTTCAGCGTATCCTCTCCCGTCCAGAGGAAGATCGCTGAGTCGTAGACCTGGGAAAATGAGTTATAGTCCAGGATATACTGCTTGTCATCGTCGGTTTGCCAATCGGGCGCAAACTTCTTGTTCGGCGTCCATTGCCCATTGATAAAACCATCTTCGTACCATTCGGCGGCCTGGTTCGCCGAATAATTGAACCAAGCGTAGTCCCGGCGGCGGTAAATCGAATCCCAGCCCCCGGAAATATTGGGGATGAAAAGGGTTTCGTCGGTAAGGACCTGATTGGCGTCGTAGGTGTATTCGCCCCGCTCGGTGAGGAAGGTGGTATCGGTGGCATAATCGTACCAATCGGCCGTATAGTAGTCCAGCGCCCCAAACGAGGTAGGAGTATTGAAAAATCGAACCCACTGAATGGTGTCCAGGACATTTCCCACCCGAGCCGCATCCACCCAGCCGCTAAAAAAGCCATTGGCGTCCCGGTGGTACTCATAGACGCTCTCCACATTCCAATTGGATCCATCCCAGCGCTCTTCCCTGGTTTCATCGACCAAGGGACTGTAGGTATAGGTCATCCGCGTGGGAAAACCCCACAGTCCACTGCCTTTGTAGGGATAGATCAGCTCCGTGTGCACCGTATCCGAATTGCCGTGGTAGGTGACCTCGAAGCGTTCGATGGTATCCCAATTGCCGGGTTGGGTGGTCCATTCCTGCCGGTAGTACACCGTAGGCCGACAATCGGAAGAAGTCTGTGTTTTTTGGGCTTGTTCAAGCCGAGGCAGGTGATGGGGGCGCTCTTTGAGAAGTGAACCCGGGTAGGAGGAAGCGTTCTGGGCAAAGAGTAAAATGGGAGAAAGCAGAATTAGGGTAATCGTTAAATGTTTCATGATGGAATCTTTGGTTTTGCTCCTCAATGTAGCGGTCGTCATTGCTTGGGGAAAACAGATTTCTGCTGACAGGTTACATGGTTTGACGGGCTTTGGGATTGGTGTAGAAGGAGTTGCGGGGAAAAGAAAGGATGATTCTAAAAAACAATGGCCCCCGGCCAACCCCTTCATGAGGGGAAAGACCGGGGGAAGATTCGAATGGGAGGCCGTCGACCTCCAGGTCAATTGGCTTGGTTGAGCAGGGCGCTGAAGTTTTGGTTGACACAATTGTTCGTGATTTCGCCTTTGCTGAAGAAGGTGCGGGCCTTATTGCGTTCCAGTCCGAAGGGCGAATAGAAGTTTCCGGCAAAGAAGGTTTGCCCATACTGGCTGAAAGTCCGGTCCGGCTTGAGCTCGACGAGTTTGCCCGCCGACTTGTTGTGCAGGTTTTTGCGGACATAGACCCCGTTGGTAAAGGGGCCCCGGACCAGCAACAAAGTCCCGTTGCCATTGCTCACATTGTGGATGATCTCGACCTTGTTCCCGCCCCAATTGTCGGGGCCCATGTGGACATCGAAGTGCCACTTGACCGTATTGGTCGTCCAGTTGCCCTCCGCGCGGTAGCTCTGAAAGCGTCCCCCGGTCGTCGCCACCGAATGCGAATTCGCGTCGAAGCGGTTCCGTTTGATCAGGACGTTTTTCGCATTGTTGCGCAGGAGCACACCGTAGCCCAGGTCGGAGCGGTTCTGGTTCGTGAGGGTGCTGTTCAGGACCTTGTGGCCCGAACCGTTTTCGAGTCGGATGGCCGCGTGGGTGAAATAGCGGATGAAGACCCGCTCAAAGCGGGCGTTGTTTTTGGTCACGGCCACAGCGGAGCGCTTGCCGGCCCAGGCCGACGGGTTGCCGGGGTTCAGCCGCCCGATCCCGAAGATGGTGACATTCTTCATGGTAAAGCCCGCGGCTTCGACGCGGAACAACTCCGACGCCTTGCTTCCTCCGGCGATATTGTCATAGATTTTGAACGCTCCCCGACTCAGGATTGTGACATTGTCCCGGGTAATTTTGGGGAGGGGCTGGGTCACCGTGAAGGTGCCGTCGATGTAGATCGTGCCGCCATTGTTGTTGACGTGATTGATGGCGTTCCGCAATTGGGTTTGGTTTTTCACCGCCCGGTGCCAGGATTGCTTGGCACTGTACCCCGCGCCCCAGAAGGGAGCCGGAGGAGGCCCTACGGAACAGCTGCCGCCGCTGTTGGGCCAGAAGATGTCCCCCTTGGCGAGTTGGGCCGTGGGGGAGCTTTCTTCCAGTTCCTGCAATTCGAGTTCTTTTTCACACCCCGAAACCAGCGCCACCAACAGAAACACCACCGCCAGTCCCCGCGCTGAGAGCCGTGGGAAGCGGGAAAATGCACGAGGGAGAATGGAGATGCGAGCCGAAGACGTTCGGGTAGGGGCATAGAGGTCCTGGGCCTCATGCCGAGACAGTTTTTTCATTTCCATGGTACAGACTATGCTTACTAAATTGATTTAGATGAAATAATTAAAGAATTTTTTCGATCAAATGCTAACAAGCGATAGGGGAATTGGGGCGAAAGGGGAAGCGAGAAATGACCACCAGGAAGGCAATTCGAGGCCATATCTTCAAAGAAGAAGGGAAATGAAAGGGCGCGGGTGGAAAAGGGGAAATAAAAAAGCCCCCGGCAGGGAGCTTTTCAAAATAATATATGTTTTCGTTCGAACCTGAGCTTTACATGAATCCGAGTCCGGTGTCCCGAGAGACGCACAATTGGGAAAATAGGCGACGGAAGTAAAAGCCAAATCGGGCAAAGGCCGGACAAAGTCTTGGGTGATCATTTTAATTCTCGCTCAAGTGCAGTAAATTTTCCTCAAATAGAAGAAACATGACTCGGATAGGCAAGATAGGTTTGTTAGTGCTGTTGTGGGCGTGGGGAATGCAGGGAAATGCGCAGGTACAAGAGAAATGCTGGACGGATGAGCTGACATTGAATTTGCAGGCTGCTCATCCCCACGGACTCCCGGGTGCCGTCGCCCCGTCCAACAAGGTCGAAGACGACCCTGAATTCACCTACGTCATTCCGGTGGTCTTCCACATCATGGAAAACAATGGCCCGGAGCTGGCCATTACCATGGAGCAATTTGCATCGCAAATCGACGTCCTCAACGAGGACTACGGCCGCTACGGCAACGGCCTCAATACGCATCCCAGCGGATTGGACACCAAAATCCGCTTCTGTCTGGCGTCCATTGACCCCAATGGCAATCCCACGACGGGCATCGATACCACCTTCTATGCGAATACCCTGTTCCACGATCCCTTCGTGGACGGCCAGGACGAAGCCATGAAAGAACTGGCCGTCTGGGACCCGCTCCGCTACATGAACGTGTACATCGTCCGCCGGATCGGCAATGGCCAGACGGCCGGCTATGCCTATTTTCCCGGCGAGGTCGCCGGGACCGCGCTGGACGGGCTCGTCATCGACTACCGCCAGATCGGCCGCAGTACCGGCACCGCCCAGGCCCTGGGCCGCACCACGACCCACGAAGTGGGCCACTACCTCGATTTGTACCATCCCTGGGGACTCTCCGATACCCTCTGTGGCGGTCTCAACGACCGTTGTGACGATACCCCGGCCATTCCCGTCCAGTTTTTTGCCACCGCCCCCAACTGCAATGCTCCTCCTGCGATTTGCGATCCAGGCTTCCGGCAAATCGAAAACTACATGGACTATTCCGATGATGAATGCCTGAACCTGTTCACAGTTTGTCAGGGCACGCGGATGCGCAAAGCCATCCTCAACTGGCGGACGGAGCTGGTGAGTTCCAGCAACCTGGCCCTCACGGGATGTTCCGAAGAATTGAACAATGCCGGAACCCTGGACAAATTCACCATTTTCCCGAATCCCAGCAGCGATGTCTTCATGGTTTACGTGGACTTCGATTCGGATGTCGATCCGGTCGTGGAGATGTATGACTTTGCGGGGCGCTTGGTCCGGACGATTGAGCCGGCGGGAGATGGGAGAGGAGCCGTGCCGGTGGATGTCTCCACGATGATGCAAGGCACGTACCACCTGATTGCCCGTCAGGGGAGCAATTATATCCGGCGGACGGTGGTCATCGCCCGTTGATTAGGAAAGTTTATGGTTCGGAACAATGGCGGAGAAGGTAGTCCCAACGCCGGGCGTGCTGTGCATCTGAACCGATCCCCCCAACTTGTCGACTGCTTGTTTCACAATGTACAAGCCCAATCCTGAGCCACTGACGCTGTTGGTGCCCCGGTAGAACATCTCGAAGACCCGTTCTTGGGCGCTTTCCGGGATGCCGACGCCATTGTCGGTGACATGGATTTCGAGGTGGCCATTGTTGAGGATGACCCGCGTTGTAGAGGTACTCTGGGACTTATTGGGATCGCGGTATTTCGCGGAGTTTTCGATATAGTTTTGGAGGATGGAGCGCACCAATTTCCGGTCCGATACGCATTCCAATTTGGGATCGACTTCCAGGATGAATTCCGTGCCCTGGCATTCCACCTTGTTCTGGGCGAGCTCCACGATGTGCTCCACAATTTCGTAGGGGCGGAACCGCTTCAGCTCGACCTTGGTCTGCTTGACCTGGGTCGCTTCGATCAGGTCGACGAGGATGGAATCCAGCCGTTGGCCCCGCTGCTCCATCAGGTTGAGGTAATTGAGGGCTGTTTCGTTTTCGGTCAGTTCCGCTTTGGCGATGTTGACCAATCCGAGGAGGGAAGCCAATGGTCCCTTGAGGTCGTGGGAAGCGCGGTAGACAAATGAATCCAGTTCTTCATTGGTCGCTTTCAACTGCTCCGCCGTCTTGATATGTTCGAGGTTTTCCTGTTGGAGCTGTTCGTTGGCCTGGGCGAGCGCCTGGGTCCGCACTTCTACCAGATGCTCCAATTTTTCATTGACCTTTTTGACCTGCTCCTCGGCCTCTTTTCGTTCCGTGATGTTCGAGTCAATGATCACAATCTTCCGCAACTCTCCCTGCTCGTCCAGAATCGGCGTCAGGGTAGAGATGACCCAGATTTGTTCGCCCACCTTGCTGGGCAGGCTGGACTCGTACTGGATCGATGTATTGGATTTGATCACTTCGTGGATCAATTTCCCGATTTCCGAATTGCTGGAAAGGGTGAGGAAGCTCTTTCCGTGTTGAAGGGCCTTGATTTCTTCGAAGGTATAGCCCGTCAAGCGGGTAAAGCCTGGGTTCACATACTCCAAATGCCCGTCCTTGTCCACGATGAAAACCGCATTGTCGGTTTCGCTGGCCACGAGGGACAGTTTCTCCAATTCCAGGTTGACCAGCTCCAGCTTTTTCTTTTGCCCTTCCAACTCCTGCGTTCTTTCGGCCACCTTCTCTTCCAGTTCCGCCTTTTCCTTGTTCAGACGATAGACACGGTACCGGACGTAAAGGAAAATGATCCCGGCCAGCACCAACATCATTAGGATGCGGAACCACCAGGTCTTCCAGAAGGGCGGGGCAATCGAAAAGGAAAACTTCGCCGGTTGTTCGTTCCAATTGCCAAAAATGCTCCGCGCGCGCACGTGGAAGGTATAATCGCCGTCTTTCAGACCCTGAAGCGTCGCCCAATTGTCCTTGGAAATCTCCGACCAATCGGAATCCCGACCTTCCAACTTGTATTGGTACACGACCATTTCCTGGTTGAGGAAAGTGAGGCCGAGAAAATCAACGTGGAGACGATAGGTCCCGTACGGCAATTCGCCCCCGGGGCCCAAGGGCTCCTCGCCGGAGACGTCAATGCCCGTGATGATGATATTCGGCGCCGAAATCCGCGTTCGACTGGGCGTCCAGTAGTGGCGGATCACACCTTCGTTGGTGGCATACCAGAGATTGCCTTGGGAATCCATGAAGCTGGAATTCACCAGGTTGTCCTCAAAGCTGAATTGCTCGCCATTGAGGAAGGACACCACGGTATGCGTCCGCGAGATGTAGCGGGAGAAGCCGCGCCGGTGGGTGACCCAGAGGTTCCCAAACGGGTCGACGTTCAACTGGTAGCAGAAATTGGAGATCAGACCCAGGCTATCCGTGATCTGGACCGATTTTCCTTTTCCCACCGAATCCAACTCGTACCGGAAGACCCCGAAACCCTCCGAGCCCATCCAGATATTGCCGTCCTTGTCCTCCGTGATGCAGGTAATGAACGGCGCCGACTCATCCGGCTGGGTCATATCAATGGTCTCAATCCGCTCATCCTCAAAGTAGTTGACGAGGTTGGTATGGGTTGCAAACCAGACCCGGTCGCGCGAGTCGATGTAGATGTCGAAGATATTGTTGTGGGCCATGCCCGAGCGGGTATGGTAGTAGTCGTGGGAATCATCCGTGTCGTCGTAGTGGAAGACGCCATCCTGGGTCCCGATCCAAACCCTGTTGCTTTTGCGTTCCGGAACAATCTTCCGGACCATGTTCGAGAGGGGGAGGTCGGAGAGGAAAATGGGGGTGATGCTGTCCCGGGCGGCGGAAAGTTTGCAAACGCCATCGCGCCGGGTCCCAATCCACAGCTGGCCACTCTGGTCCTCGGCCACCGAGGTCACCAGGTCCGAGGGCAAGCCGTCCTTTTCCGATAGCCGTCTCAGAACCGGAATATTGAGCTGTCCGCCCAAGGTATATTGGTTGCCGAAGTCCTCGGCATGGTCGCGGCTGACTTCGTACAGGCCATTGTTGGTCCCAAACCAGAAATTGCCGATCCGATCTTCGTAGATCGCGTGGATGGTCCGGTCCTGCGGAGCCCCGCCCTGATCGCCATCCAGGGAATCCAGTCCCATGCCGTACAGTGCAAAGGGGCGCTCGGCCACGCAGATCAGGCCATCGCCGTAGGTGCCCAGCCACACCTGGCCAAACTTGTCCTGGTAAATGGTGCGGATGATGTCCTCTTGGGAGGTATCCTGTTCGGCCACCGGCTGGATGGGGATCACCCTTTCAGAGATGATGCCGCTGTTGAAGATGCGGAAGCCCTTGCCAAAGGTGCCCAGCCACAGCTTGCGGTCCTTGCCTTCATATAGGCTCATGGCATTGTAAATGCCGCTGAGATTTTCTCCGGCGAATTGCTGGAGCTCGGGACCGCCGTCTAGGCGGTCGGGCGTGTACAGGAAGATGCCTTCTTCTTTCGTCGCAATCCAAAAGCCGTTCCGGCCGTTGCGCTTTTGGATTTCGGTCACTTCGGTGACGGGAAAGTTCGCCACGCTTTTGGAGGAGATGATTTTTTCGTTGCGGATCTCCACGAGCAGCAGGCCTTCCCCGGTTCCGACGAGGATACGGCCCTTGGAGACAGGGCAAATGGCCATGAGGGTTTGGTCCCGGAAGGGACCCGTAAAGGATTTGTATTTGAAGGTGCCGGTGTCGAGACAGACGATGCCATCCCGCTGGGAGCAAAGCCAGAGGTCTCCATTTTCATCCATCCCGATGTCTTCGATGGAAGAGGAGAGGGCGTCGTCGGGAAGGACAGACTCGAAATTGAGGCCTTGGAGGCGGGTCAGGCCGCCTTCAAAGTGGCCGAACCACACGGTTCCGCTTTCTTCGTCTTTGTAGCTGGAATAGGTGAAGTTCTCGGCGAGGCTGTCCTCGGTGGTGAATTGGGCGAACTCGGAGCCATCGAAGCGGAAGATTCCCGAACCTGTCCCGATCCAGAGAAAGTCCATCGGCCCCTGGACGATGGTATAGACATAGCCTTCGTCGAAGCCGTTCTCATCGTTGAAACGCTTCATCGCCAGGCTTTGGGCGGCGGCCCAGCCAAAAGAAAAACAGATCACAAGGAGGATGAGGCGCTGGAAAAGACTTTTTCTCAGCCCGGAGTGGAGAACAGGAGTTGGCCCGGAGAAAGGCCCTTGGAACAAGTCAGTTTTCAATCTTTTCAGCCTTGATGTTCGCTTTGTAAACAGGTTTACCGCCAATTGGAATCGAGTAAAAAGGTAAGCTCTCGCCGTATTGATTGGTTATTCTAATGACTACGTTGTTGTTATTAACTAATTTAGAACGAATTAGTTGAACGTCCAAGGACGTATTTTTTTCAATTTCCTGAATGGGGTGTACGCTGAGTCCCCAGTGGTCGTCTCCCGACATATCGACCTTTTCTCCCTTACGGGCGACGGAGACGATTCGGATCAAACCATCTGAGTCCCAGTCGAAATTGTGTTGCTTCACGCTGATGGTGCGGGAATCTACGAAGGGATAAATGTGACAAATGGACGGGCCGCTGGGCATCCGGAAGGTGTATTCGAAGGTGAAGGCGTTGGCACCTTCGATGCTGACGTTGCGGTCGGGCCGAACGCTGAGGTAATATTTGTAGAGGTTGCCGTCGTCTCCGGACACGCCATTGCAAATGATCTTGAAAACGTAGGCTTTTTGTTGCGGTGAATACTCGCCTTCGGAGGGATTGAAAGGTCCAAAGGTATACCACTTCCCGTCGTAGCGATCCGATACGCCGAAGGTCTTGCTCGCCAGCAAGGTTCCCGAGTCGTAACGGCCCTCGGGATTGTGGTTCTTGGCATCGGGAAGATTAAAGGCATCCTTGCCTCCATAAATGGAATATTTACACTTGGTATCGTATTCTCCTTTGGGTTCGTCGATTTCGCCGCCCACATCCGGGTCAAAGACACGGATGTAAATGGGATCTTTTTGGGTGGGGGGGACCGCCAGGAAGAAGGTTTGGGAGAAATCATCGTCGCCCCAGGATGTCTCCGTTTGGCGGCCGAATGTAATCAGATAGGGGATATTTTCGTCTTCTCCGGGGAATTGTTGAGCATAGAAGCCTGTGGGAACCATGATCCCCATCAGAAGCATCCAAAGAACCAGACGAATATTGTTGCTCATGCCCGGTACGTTTTTCTCTCTAAATTCAGTTAGCGGTATCGACTTTCTAATAAACAGGAATAATTTACGATTAATCTCCTCCATCACAAATATTTCTTATGCGACCGAGGAAGGCTGCCTTTTCCCTTTATTCAACAATTACTTTACGGGTCACGCAGCTCTTACACGTTTTTTCTTCGGCTCCCATCGCCCCCAGCCGGACTTCATAGGTGCCCGGCTCGTCAAACTCCATCTGCACGCTTTCACCTTTGCCCTTTTGCCGTCCATCCACTTCCCAGAAGAATTCTCCGGGAGGGCATTCGGGGAAATTGGATTCGCGGGCATGGATTTCAACCGAAGTTCCCACCCGAATCTGATCGGGTGCCCAAATGTACAATTGCTCGGGCGCTTTGACCTCGAGCTGGTAACTCGCCTGGGTCAACAGGCGCAAATTGTTGATGGTATCCATCAGGCTCAGTTCCACGAGGTACTGGCCGGGATCTTCAAAGCAATGTTCTACGGTCAGGCCCTGCTTTTTCGTGCCGTCGCCCATCTCCCACATATAGGTAATGGCCACGGTGTCATTCTCCTCAAAAATGGCCTCCTCCGTGAAGCGGTAGCAGTAATTCGGTTCCACTTGCGGTTGACATTCCTCAAACCTGGGCCGCATCATCCGAAACCCGTAGATGTCGTCGTTGCTGGGTGCATTGCCGCGGTTGGAACAGAAAAAGCCATTTTCGCCCAGGGAATCGATCCGGTAGCCGAAATCATCGCCCGGAGAATTGATCGGTTGCTCGAGCAATTGGGCGGGAGACCAGCCGTCGGCAGCGGGAGAGGAGCGCAGGATGTCCAATCCGCCAAATCCGATGCGGCCATCGGAAGAGAAGTACAAATCCCCGTCTGAATGGACGAACGGGAAGAGTTCGTCGCCTGGTGTATTGACATTGGGGCCCAAATTCTGCGGAACGCCCCAGTCTCCACCGGCCAGAATCTCGACCGCGTAGATATCGGAGCCGCCGAGTCCACCCGGCTTGTCACTCGCGAAGTACAGGATGGTTTTCCCGCCCTGGTCGACGATTGAGGGATGCGCAATGGCATAGTCCGGACTGTTGAGCGGGATATTGGGACCCGGCCACCATTTGTCTTCTTCCTTCTTCTGAAAGATGCTGATCTTGAGTCGGCTAAGGGTGTTTTGCCGGAACTTTCCTTGAGGGGGCAAATTCTGGGTCAGGTAAACTGTTTCGCCATCGCCACTGAAGCACAAGGGGCCTTCATTGAAGCGGGTATTCAGAGGCGCATAGGGGCGGGGCCGGCGCTGGCGTTTTTCTGCATCCATAAAGCCTTCCACCCAAAAGATATCGACGAGGTAGGAGCCATCGCCGGAAGCCGTCCGTACCACGCCGGTCTCCGTGGGGCGATTGGAACAGAAAAAGAGGTCGGAGCCCACGAGGACAGGCGAGAAATCCGAATACTTGGAGTTGACGGGGACTTTGAAAAACTCAAATTCGGAGGTGTCGAAGGGCGTGGCCGAAATGACATTGTCAAGGGCCGATTCGGAGAACTGGGTGGCGTCGGTTCCTACCTGGCTGCCGTACTGCCGGAACCAGAAGGAAGCGCTGTCGGGTTGCTCTATGCTCATCAGGCACTGGGCCAGCAGAAACGACGCTTGCGGAGGAGCCTGGGGCGAATCCGTGGCCTTGAGGAAGCATTCGGCTGCCTGGCTAAAATCGCGGAGGGCCCGGTAGCTTTTTCCCATCCCCAACCATATGTCCGGCGATTCCCCCTGGCGGGCAGCCCATTCATAGTACTCGATGGCCTTGGTATACTCTTTTTCCTGGAACAACCGATCCGCCTTCAGCTGCCATTTGTTTTGTCCCCACAGACTTCCTCCTCCGATCAAAATCAGGAGCCCGATGGACCGCAAGAAGTGGGGGTATGTGGAGTGAAATGCCATATCAGCCTAGAAATAACGCGGACTCATGGTTTTGAGTTGATAGCCGAACTCATAGCGGATCATGAATTCGTGGGAACCGTTGTTGTATTTTTGGAGATCGGTGATGCTGTAATCATAGGAGTAGCCGACCCGAAATTGCGGATTGATCTGGTACTCCAGCAACGCGACGACCGCATCGCCCATCCGGTAGCTCGCGCCGATCCACAGGTCTTCTTTGATGACCATATTGAGGTTGAGGTCAACGGAAGTGGGGGACTCGGGGAGGTATTTGACGAGGAAAGTAGGCCGGAGGAACAGTTCCGGGTTGAGGCGGAAGAGCATGCCGCCGGAGATCAACAGGGGACGGTAGCTCAGCGAATTTTCCGTATAGAGCCGATAATCGGAGTTTTTCAGGTCCAAGAGGAAGGGCGCCGCCACTCCAAGGTACCATTTGCGGGTATCGTAATAGACGCCCGTCCCGAAGCGGGGGACCATAAAGGTAGGGGAGTCGGCGGCAAATACATCGTCGCCACTTTGGTCGGTGACCACCTGCGACCATTGGTCCTTGAGGATGGAGACGCCAGCTTGCAAACCGAAAGAAAGCCGCCCTTTTTCCTCGAAATCGATGCGGTAGGCATAGGTTCCGTAGGCAAGGGTATGGTTGGAAACACCCAGACGGTCGTGGATGATGGCCGCGCCAAAGTTGTTCTTGGGATTTTTGAGTGGGGAGTGGAGAAAAATGGACTGGGTCCGCGGCGCCCCTTCGAAGCCCGCCCACTGGTGGCGGTAAAGGGCTGTCACGCTGAGGGCGTCCCGGCTGCCGGTATAGGCCGGATTGATGACCATGCCATTGAACATGTACTGACTCAGCATCGGGGGATGCTGGGCCTGGAGGCCTTGAAAAAGCCCCACCAAACAGATCAACATGACAAGGGTCCTAAGCATTTCAAACGCAAGGTTTCTCTCACCGGGTGGAATATCTGATCCCAAGTCCAATTACTTAAATAAAGTCTACATCCCCAAGTGGAAGCATGCACATTTTAACAGCCCCCGTCCAATTCCGACATTTCAAGGGGGTACAAATGAAAAGCCCCCCGCGGTACGGAGGGCAAAAGCCATAATGCACGGCCGGTAAGCCGATGCAGCTGATTGATTGTAGTTCCAAACGTTTCTCTATTGACTGATACCAGTTGGAGTGGCGATCCATCAGCCATGTGATTGTTGATGAAAGCAAGGTAGAAATCGGTACTGTCGGGAGCAATCCACTATTGGTAAGATTATTCGGAAGGAAAGGGATAAAAAATAGATACCGGAAGGAGGGAGGAGCTTGGCTAACAGGGAATTATCGGAGCAATTGGTTTTGCAGTGTAAGGCATTTTTTTACAGGGAAAAAAGTAGGAGGGGAGGAAGGGGAAAAGAAGCAATTAAATGAAAAATTGACTTGACAGATCTCTGAAGGGTAAGCGGGTGAAGGTGAGTGCCCACGGAAGATCGGAAGTAAATGCATTTGACGAATAATGAGTGTAACGGGGTAAAAAACTTTAAATTTTCTTGACAACCTAAAACAAATGTCCTACCTTGTGAGTCCCTCAATCAATCCAACAACCACCAATTTTCTCAAAAGGCATGAAATTCCCGAGAGCCGCCCGGCTCTTGGGGTTTCGCCTTTGTGCCCCTCTCATCATTTCAGCAACTCAATTGGTAAAGTTTTTGTTTACAATTGTTTCGCTAGTTGCGGGCACTGTAACCAGATCACAACAGCCTTGTAAGAATTATCATTTTTGTGTAGGTGGGATTCACAAACTTCCCCTAAAAATACTAAATTCATCGTGTGGTAAGAACAGTTGAACCACTCTGCGAAACATTTGCTTTCAAATCAATTTGGTAAAATGAGGTCTCCTTCCGACGATCTGTTTCGGCTGATCAAAACGCTGAATAAAGGTGAGAAGCGCGCTTTCAAAAAGTTGGCGGGCTGCAAGTCCGGGGAAAAAAAGTACATCGATTTGTTTGACCAAATCGACCGCCTGGACTTGTACGACGAAGACAAGCTGCGTCGCAAGGTCACCGATGGGACAGGATTTTCCAGTTCAAAGAATTATCTCTTCCGGTCCTTGTTGCGGAGTCTCGCGTATTGGGACAGCAATCCGCATACGGAATTGTCGCGTTTGCTGGACCAGGCGCGCGTCCTGATGGCCAAGGATCTGTACCACCAGGCCCTCAAGGTCTTGCGCAAGGGCGCCCGCCTTGCCCGCAAGCTGGAGGCGTATTCCGTCCTCCACAACTTCCTCGACCAGCAGATGAAGCTGCTGCCCCGGATTCCGCAGGTGCGCTCCCTCGGGCCGCGCATGGCCGAGCTGCACGCCGCCAAGCGGGAAGCCCGTGAATTGCTCCAGAACCTGGACGAATACGCGTTTTTGTGGCACCGTTGCCAGTTGCTGATGAACACCCGAAATCGGGTGCGACGCCCCGAAGACCGCCGCGAATTGGAAGACATTTTGTCCCATCCGCTCCTCCAAAATCCCACCAGCGCCCGTTCCACCCGCGCCCGCATCCATTTCCTGACCGTCCACCGGATGATGGCCAGTTACCAGAACCTGCCCGGCCAAGCCCAGCACTTTTCCCAACAGCTCATTGATATTTACCGCGAAAACGATGGATTGCTGCTGGAAGGACTCCAAAATTTCTACTCGGAGCTGACCAACCAGTGTATTTATACGATTCGAAACCAGAATTATCCCCGGGTCTGGGAACTCATCGATGAGTTCAAATCATTCCGAGAGATTTTTCCCCAGGGAAAGGTGGAGCATTTTCAATCATTCTCTCTTCTCGTTCTGGGTTATTCGTTAAGAACAGGTGACCTGGACCGAGCATTGGAAGTGGTGGACCAAATTGAGCTGGACATCAGGAATTTCAGAGAGCAGTTGACCTTTCCTCAATTGTTTATCCTTCAATATTACCTCGCTCAATTGTTCTTCCTGGCCGGACAATATTCTGATTGCTTAAGATGCATCAATAGCCTGCTGGCCGAGCCTAAATCAGACTATCGGATCGATTTACAGGGTTATTGCCGGGTTTTAAGGTTGATGGTTTACTTTGAACTGGAAAATTACCTGGCTTGTGAGAGTGATTTGCCCAATGTTCAGAGGTTTTTGGAGAGGAATAATTCCTATCAAAAATTTGAGACTGTCATTTTTAAAATCCTCAGGTATATGATCAAAAAAGCAGGATTGTACTCGGACAAGGTGATTTTCACCAATTCTCTGGACAAATTTAAACATGAACTGGCCGGTTCGAACAATGACAAAACCGACAAGTACTTGAATTTTGGAATTTGGTTGGAGTCGAAGGCAAGAAAAATTACCCCGAGCCATCTCTTAATGGAGGAAGCGAATTTCCCGGTAAAGGTGTAGGTTTTGGATACACCCCGTAAAAAAAGCGGAAGATCAATCTCTTCCGCTAGTTCGAAGTCTCGAATTATCTTTGTTCTGACTTATTGGGTTGCTAGAGGCCTTCGATGAGGTCAAGGATATCTACGCCTCCGGCCAAATCCGAAACCAAGAATTCAGTTCCCTCGGCAGTGATATTGACTTCCGTGATTGTCAAGGAACCGTTGTCATACGCATCATGGGCCTGTACAAGTGTCATTCCCAGCTGAGAAGCTGTTTCGGAGAGGATCTGATCGATCAGGTAATCGGGCAGGTCAATGGCCTGTGCGGTCGCCGCACGGGCGTGAAGGGCTTGGGGCTGAGTGATACCAAGTACCAATCCCCCAGCCAGAGCTAAGAGAATAATTGAACGTTTCAACATAATGTTATACCATTTTGGAGTTGGACTAAAAATGCAAAATTTCACCCGTCACACCAATGGATAGGCTGTTAATAGGTAGTTAAATGATTGAAAAACAGATGGGTAAGAGCGGGATTTGGCCATTTTTAGGGTTGGTTTTCCACGTTTTGTAGACATCGGTAGGTCCAAGGGCGCATTTTAAGCCGGTCGTGTCTCCATTTTGGATAGGATACATTTTCCCTGTCCTCCATTTTTTCCCTCATTCCCCCTCGGTTTTTGGTACAGTTATTGATGCACTTATTGATGGAGAAGTCCATTATTTGTAAAATTAGACTGTGAAACACCTCATCATAATCCTTGGCCTGCTGATAGGCGCCCAAAATTTCCTGGCCGCCCAGGACCTCGGTGCCTATGTCGACATCCGAAATTTCTTCTACACCTTCGATGCCGGAGTCATCAAACAGCAGGAATCCCTGCCGGTGAGGGACTTCAAAGTGGCCCGCAACTATGTCGTTTGGATCAATACCATGAACCAGTTCAAGGTATATGAAAACGGCTATACCAAGGTCCTCCGGGAAATTCCGCCCACCAAATACGGCATTTCGGACAACCTGATGGTCTTCGAAATGAACGGCATGCTCTACGCCTACGAAAATCGGCGGTCCAAGCGCATCGCCACCTTCGTCGGCGACTATTCCTTCAACGATTCCATCATTGCCTACCTCGATTTCAACAACGGCCTGAATGTCTATTATAAAGGATACTCGCGGAACCTCGAGGTCTTTGATGTGACGGGCATGACCGTTGGCAAGAACTTGGTCGCGTACCAGGGTCCCGCCGACCAGTTTTACGTCTACCACGCGGGCGAGAACCGCGAACTCGACTATTTGCTGCCCGTTTCCTACAAAGTGGGCCGCAATACCGTCGCCTACGTCGACAACTACAACCGCTTCAAAATCTACCACAAAGGCAATATCATCCAGGCCGATCCCTTCTCGCCCCGTTCTTATCAGGTCGGCGACGACATGGTGGCGTGGGTCAACCGGAACAACCAGTTCTTCGTCTTTGACGACGGCATCATCATGCAGATCGAAGATGTGCAGC
This sequence comes from uncultured bacterium, assembly GCA_963923035.1. Classification (GTDB taxonomy): domain Bacteria; phylum Bacteroidota; class Bacteroidia; order J057; family JADKCL01; genus CAWUKT01. Next base: position 16,062 of record CAWUKT010000038.1, on the reverse strand, counting down.
CCACCGAGTACACGGTGAACGATGCCATCATCGCCTATAACCTGCCCAACCAGCACTTCAAGGCATTTTACCGGGGCGACGTCTTCGACCTTGAATCCTATATCCCCGAGAAATTCGACATTGACAACGAGACCTTGGTCTGGGTCGATTACATGAACAACCTCAAGGGACTCCAGCGCGGGGAGATGGTCAAACCCGCGGACCGCCTCGTCACCGACTTCGAAGTCATCCTCGATGTGGTCCGGTCCAATGTCAACATGCCCCGCCCTCAATTCTGGTACAACGGAAAAACGTATTGAGAATAGACAAAATGGAACTTCGGTAGTTATACTATCATGAGCTCCGTTACCCTCGAAATCCGCAACAATACTGACCGCAAGCGCTTCGAAGCCGAAGTGGAAGGTCACATTGCATTCATCGACTACATTGCCGCCAAAGGCAAAATTTTCCTCACCCATACCGAAGTACCTTCCCAGTTGGGAGGTCGTGGAATTGGAAGCGCGCTGGTCAAGGGTGTGTTGGAAGAGTTGGAGAAGGGCGGGGACAAACTGTTCCCCCTGTGCCCATTTGTGGCCGCCTACCTGCGCCGCCACCCGGAATGGCAACGCTTGCTCGCCGAAGGCGTGCACGTCTAAGAATCATTTTTCCCTTTTCGCATTCAATTTTCCCTGTTTCCAGTCGTTTTTGGAGGTGGACCAATACTGCTGTGGTTGGTATTTCCCGGCGGGCAATGTAAATTTATCCCTTCAAAAACTCACTGAAGACTTGAAAATATGCGGAAAACAGCCTCAATTCTGATCCTCTTCCTGCTCGTCGGCAACCTGCCGGTGAAGGCGCACGAAGGGATGTGGATTCCCTCCCTGATCAAAATGTTCCTCAGCGACATGCAGGCCGATGGCCTCAAACTCACTGCGGACGACATTTATGCAGTCAACAAATCCAGCCTGAAAGACGCCATTGCCCATTTTGGCGGGGGCTGTACTTCGGAAATCGTTTCCGACCAGGGACTGTTGCTGACCAACCACCACTGTGGGTTCAGCCAGATCCAGTACCATTCTTCCTTGGAGAATGACTACCTGAAAGATGGATTTTGGGCCCAGACCAAGGCCGATGAGCTGCCCAATGACGGCTTGACCGCGACCTTCATCGTCCGCATCGAAGATGTGACGAAGAAGGTCCTCGATGGAATCTCCTCCGATACGGATCCCGCCACCCGCAATACCAAAATCCGCGGCGCCGTGGCGACCCTGGAAAAGCAGGTGCAAGAGGCTGAACCCGGCCACGAAGCGTCTATCCGCCCGTTCTACTACGGCAACCAGTACTTCATGATTGTCACCAAGACCTACCGGGACGTGCGCTTGGTCGGTGCCCCGCCCAGCGCGGTCGGCAAGTACGGTGGCGACACCGACAACTGGATGTGGCCCCGCCATACCGGAGACTTCTCCGTATTCCGCATTTACGCCAACGGCGACAATGAACCCGCCGATTATTCCCCCGACAACAAGCCCTATACCCCGCGTCACCACTTCCCGGTCAGCATTGCCGGTGTGGAGCCCGGTGACTTCACCATGGTCTATGGCTTCCCTGGTCGCACCCAGCAGTACCTCCACAGCGATGCCGTGCGAATCATCACCGAGACCATGAACCCCCAGGCCATCGCCATGCGCGAAAAGAGCCTGTCCGTCATCGATGCCGCCATGGCTTCCAGCGACCAGATCCGCATCCAGTACGCTGCCAAGCAAGCCCGGATTTCCAACTCCTACAAGAAGTGGATTGGAGAGAACCGCGGATTGGAGCAATTGAGTGCGATTGACAAAAAAGAGGAGCTGGAGCAAAAATTTGCGGCCATCGTGGAAGACGATCCCAAATTGATGAAGGAATACGGCGAGGTGCTGGCCAAACTGGAAGGCATGTACGCCGAAGGAGAGAAGTTGATGATGGCCCGGGCGATGTTGATTGAGTTTTTCTACGTCGGCCCGGAATTTATTCGCCATGCCCAGGCCTATGAGAAGCTGGTTGAGAATTTTGAGGAGCTGAGCGAAGAAGAAGTGGCCGAATTGGTGGAAGGGCGGAAAAATGCAATGCCGGGTTACTACAAAAACTACCAACCGCAGATCGACGAAGACTTGTTGGCGGCGCTGTACCCCATGTATATTGACGGCCTGGATCCCGATTACCGTCCCGCGGTCCACGCCGAACTCCAGTCCAAGTACGGTGGAGATTGGAAGAAAATGGCGGCTGATTTGTTCGAAGACAGCCCCTTTGTCAACCAGGAAAAAGAAACCGCCCTGCTCGATAAATTCAGTAAGAAATCGGTCAAAACCCTCAAGAAGGACTATACCTACCTGCTGTCCAAGAGCGTCCTCGATGCCTGGCGGGCCAAAGCCGGCGGAGAATATTTTGCCTGGAATACCATGGTCGACGAATTGATGCGGGACTATGTCCGCGGCATGATGGAAGTCTTCCCCGACAAGCAGTTCTGGCCCGACGCCAACAGCACCCTGCGCCTCGCCTGGGGCAAGGTCATGGGCTCTGAGCCCCGCGACGGCGTCGTTTACCAGCCCTTCACCACCCTGGATGGTGTGCTCGCCAAGTATGTTCCCGGCGACCGGGAATTTGACCTGCCCGATCGCCTCGTCCAACTCGCCAAAGACAAGGACTACGGCCCCTACGGCAAGGATGGCGTCCTGAACGTCTGCTTCACCGCCAATAACCATACCACCGGCGGCAACTCCGGCAGCCCTGTCCTGAACGCAGAGGGCCACCTGATCGGCATCAACTTCGACCGCAGTTGGGAATCCACGATGAGCGACATCATGTACGCCCCGGACCTGTGCCGGAACATCACCGTGGACATCCGCTACGTTCTCTTCATCATGGACAAGTACGCCAACGCCGGCCACCTGGTAGAGGAAATGACCCTCATCAAGGAATAAATCTTGACCATCACAAAACCACGAGTGGGATCTCCGGGTTCTATTCGTGGTTTTTTATTGCAACAGCATTCCATGAGCGATTCAGTGTTTTACGTAGAAAATGCCGACGAGGCCATGAACCGGGCGATGGAAAAAGCCCGTCTGACCCGCGGATATTTCTGGGAAAGCCTTCAGGACCCGAAGGAGCACCAGGAATCCTTTTCGGCGAAGATTCGGTTCCAGGACGGGGACCAGATCGAGCACATCTGGCTGAAGGACATTCAGTTGGACGGCGACAGCAACCTGTACGGTACCGTCAACAACGAGCCGGCCCACGTGACGAATGTCCAGATGGGCAGTCGGGTAGGCGTCGGGCAGGACGACCTTTCGGATTGGATGGTGGTGGAAAATGGCCGCTTGATCGGTGGCTATACGATCCGGGCCTACCGCAACAGCATGAGTCCCGCCCAACGGGAAGACTTTGACGCTTCCCTGGGGCTGGTCATTGACGAAGGCGTGGATTATTTCCCCCACGACCACCAAACCCCCGAAGGCGCCATTCTGTGTCTTGAAGACGCCTTCACAGCCGGCAATATTGATGCGGCTTGCGCCTGCAAGGATTTCCTGCGGGAAGCCGGCCACATGCTCGCCCGCGTCCCCAAGCTCGTCGTCTCCCCGGATATCGTCCAATCGGCCGCCCAGACCCTCGAAACCGGGTTTCGGGAGTATTTCACTGAGCACGGCATGCCCAGCTTCGAAAACGTCGAGCGGGCCTTTCTCCAGCGCGAATTCGAAAATGAAGATACCGTGGTGGTCACCGAGCATTGCCGCCATCCCGATGGCATGCTCACCGTGGACCGCATCTGGGTCTACCGGGTAGAAGGAGAATGGAAGGTCGGTCCCCCCGCCAACGAAGACCCATGAACGAGCGCTTGCACTTCGAAACGGATCGCCTGACGATCCGGGTGGCGCATCCTGACGATGCGGCCGCGGCGCTGGATTTCCGGGTCCGCAACCGGGAATTCCTGCAACCCTGGCTTCCCGCTCAGCGGGAAGAAGCCTTTCAGTTGGGGCACAGCCAGGCCTATATGGAAGAAGATTGGAAGGAATACCTCCGCGGCACCGGCTTTCGCTTTCTGGGCTTGAAGAAAGACGATCCCACGAGGGTCATCGTGGACATCAATTTCTCAAATGTGGTCCGCGGCGCCTTTCGGAGCTGTTACGTGGGCTACCTCCAGGACGAGGCCCACTGCGGCCACGGCTACATGGCTGAAGCCCTGGGCAAGTGTATCTGGTACATGTTCGCCCAGGAGAATCTCCACCGGATCGAGGCCAATATCATGCCCCACAATACGCCTTCCATCAAGTTGGTGCAGCGGCTGGGCTTCCAAAAGGAAGGCTATTCCCCCCGCTACCTCCACATCAATGGCCAATGGGAGGACCACGAACGCTACGCCCTCCTCAATGAATAGGTGGTGGCCCATAATCCTTTGGTTGGGCGTATGGCTTCCCGCCTGCGACATGCCCGGCCCGCCCGAGCGCCCTGCTTCTTCCGGTGAACCCGCCTATTTTTTCCCCCGTACCCCCTTCGTCCACGTCGATGTCCACCGAGATGGAGCGGTCCAGTCTTTGGTTCCCGCCCACATCGCCGACCTCAATGTGGCCCTGCACTGGCAAGCCAAGCATTACAAAGCGCCGACCCGGCAAATCTGGCCGCCCTGTGGTCCATTGGATCCGTCGGCCCAGCTTGATTTTCGGAACGAACGGGATGAAGTGGTGGGAAGCATGGTCATCCACGACAATTGTGGCCAGTATTTACTCTTGCCGGACAGCGTTTGGTTAACCCTGACACCTCAAGGAAGGTACCGGTTTGACCAAATATTTCGGGAAATGAGGAGGCTGGAGAGGGAAAAAGAGTAGGGGAAGGGCAATAAAAAACCCGATCCTGAGATCGGGTTGGTGGAGAATATCGGATTCGAACCGATGACCTCTACACTGCCAGTGTAGCGCTCTAGCCAACTGAGCTAATTCCCCATTTTTGAAAGATCGATCAGGTTTTTTGCCTGATGGACTGCAAAGATAGACAATCCTTGGAAGAGGACAAGGAGAAAGTGAAAAAAATGGCATTGCCTGAATCAAGGTCGAATGGCCCTTTTGCAGAGGGTATGGCCATTGGATTGCAGGGTGAAAAAGTAAAGGCCGCGGGGGAGCGGGGGAAGGTCACGCTGGGCCGAAAAAGATTTCAATTCCGCCCGACTCTTCGGATTCCATTCAGTTTGGAACAAAATACTTCCCACCGCATCGGTTAACGTCAATTTCGCCGGTCCCTTCAATTGCCCCACCTCAATTTTCCAATCTCCCTCCAACGGAACTGGCCCAATGGTGAAATAAGGCCGCTCGTCCTCGGGTTGGGGGCGAAAGAAAAGCACCTGAGAGAACTGAACCTCGCCCTCAAAATCCGTGGCCCGGAGGCGGAAAAAAGTAGAGGCTGAATTCGGGAGATCAGGATAAAATTGGAAATCCTGATCGGCGGAGGAGGGCAGGGGAGAATGGTAAAAAACAGGTTCAAAATCGAGCTCACCCTCGGCTTTCATCTCCAACGCAATCTGATCGAAGGCTTGTTCCGGGAGGATTTTCCACCTCAGCTCAATCCCTTCCTTATTCTGAATCCCCTCAAATTCAATTCCCTGAATGTTCAGCGGCGTGACGCCGCAGCCACAGTACGTGACGTTGCTCCCAATGGTCCCCAACGGCTGGTCCAGCGGAATCGGTCCGCTGCCCGTATAGTTCAGGTCGCAAATGTCCACCGTTCCCGAAATTCCCCCGCTGGAATTGACCGTGGTATTGTCGGCCACGATGAAGCCAATACATTGCGCTGAAGCCCCGCCCACCGAGCCGTTCAGCACGAGGTCCTCGGACCGAACCAGACTGAACAGCTCCGAGCACCAAACCCCATTGGTATTTTGCTGAAACGTCCCGCCCACCTGGAAGACGCCATTGTTGGTGACCGTCCCATTGGTGGTGAAATTGTTGTCGACGTAGATCGAGTCCGAGTTGCAGATGAATCCGGACCCGGCATTCAGGTTGAAATCGCCCGAGCTGTGCACCAATCCGTGGTTGTGGAGCGCGCCATTGCCCACGATGATCGAGTTCTGAGAGAAAATCGTACCGTTGTTGATGACCGTGCCCTGGTTCAGGGTAAAACCATTGACCGCAATCGTACCGTCGTTGACGATGGTGGCCGAGGGATGGTTGATGGTGACATTCCAATTTCCCGTCAGATTGCCTTGCGGGCCGATGCAGAGTCGGTCCCCCGCATTGAGGTTAAAACTGGGATTGTTGAGGGGAGCATTGATGAAAATCGTACATCCTGAGCTTGTATTGCCGGTCATGCAGGGAACACATTGGCCAAAGAGAAACCCACCGCTCCAAAGGGCGAATACGAGAACAAACACTAAACGCATGTCACTTAAATTTTTTCCGGGAGTTGATCCTAAATGAGCTGATTGAAATTAGGTGGCGATACAATTGGCGAAATCAAGTTAAAGAATAATGATGAAAATTGGAGGCCCTTGGCCGAATAATATTTCGAAAATGAGTGTAATGCATTGTGATTGGGCTAGGTTGGTCCAATCGGGCTAGTGTTAAAGGGGTAAGGTGGACGCTTAGCGCATCAAGCTGAATGGCCAGGTGACTTTTTCTTCCCAGAGGCGCTGATCGCCCCGGCGAACGCCGAGGATAACCGCATCCAATGGCACATCCGGCATGCGAATCCCCTGGAAGGCTTCGTTATCCACATACACCGCCGTGGAGTCCAGCTTGAAATCGCCGTAGAGAAAGCCATACTGGTCGCCATCCGCCGGGTCCAGCGGATGAAAATGCGCCATCAGGAACAGGTCCTGGTCGGCCGCCGTCGGTTTCAACACCGAGTAAAACAGCCGATTGTCATCGGTCAAATACGCCCGGAACCGGTAGTGGTCCAGGATGCGGACGCAGGGTTGGCTGATTGCCTCGGCCATGCGGATGGTTTGGTGCTTCCGGAGCTGGGGCTTCAGCCACGCCAGCGCCTTGTCGACCCATTTGCGGTCGTTGGCGCTGTTCAGGATGGCCTGATCGTAGGGCGCCGAAGGCGTTTCCGCAAAGGCGGCCACGAGTTCCGCTTCGAGACCGGCCGCCCGAAATTCGGGCAGGAACCGGTAGGCCGACCGGACCACATACTGGTGTTGGCGGGGATCCATCGGCTCGATGGCCACTTCCAATTCTTGCTGAATCCGTTCCACCGAAACCCCCGCCTTCAGATCCAAAATCAGCTGACGCTCCGGATGTTGGGAGCCTTTTTTCAGCGCCTTTCGCACAAACATTCCCATTTTCAGCTCGGGATAATTTTCCTTGATATCGTCCCGGTCCTCCTTTTGCAGCACCATTTCGTACTCCTCCTCAAACCATTTCTCCGTCCACACCCGCCCGTACGTATGGATCCAGTAGTGGTGGAATTCAATGAAATCAGGAAGCTGATATTGAAGCAGATAGGTGGTCAAAAAATCGGGATTGGGATACAGCTCCCCCATGAGCGGCGAACCGAGCAGGCCCATGTCGGTGATATTGTATTTTTTCGGATAGCTGATTTTACCCAGGTCCGGCGTCGCAACGTTCAGGCGGTGCAGGTCGTTCTCCGCCGCAAAGCGATCCGCATATTCCTCGATTTCGGTCCACTTGTCGATGGGGCAACAGAGGTCGCGGCGTTGATCGATGAAGGGGATGGAAACGAGGCGGAAAAAGACGATGAGGCCGATCACAAGGGGAATCAAAACCCAGAAATTGCGCTTCCATTGGAGGGAAAAGAGGGTCGTGGCGAGGAGCATCGCGACGATCAGCGGCGCAAAGGTCGTGGTCCGGCTCCAATCGAGGCGGGCGTGGCCGAAGATGAGCGGATGGAAATACGCTGTAGCTAACAAGCTGGCGCCCGCGAGGAGCATCCACTGCAAGCGGCGGTTTTGACGGGCGAAGGGGAGGAGGGGAACGAGGGCAATGGCAAAAAACATCCCGTGGAAGCCAAAATTCGCGGTCGCCGACCGCGACCACCACCGCACCCAGGGCTCGCTCGCCTCGACCAGTCGGTCCAGATTCGCCACCACACTGATGCCCTGGGCCTTGCCCGAATTGGACATGATGTCCCCGAAGTACCACCAGCGCCACAGGAACACCAGTCCCCAGGCGGCCACGACGACCCCGGAAAGGCCCACCGCCCGCCAATTGCGGTGCTCAATGCGCCAAAAGGCGCTCCACAGCACCAAGACCGGTAGAACGTGGTAGATGCTCTCCAAACGAGCCAGCGTTGCTAACCAAAACGCCACCGCCCAACCCCAGTGCAGGTTGCCTTTGCGCAACATTTCCCAAGCCCCCAGGACCAGCACCAACACCGTCACATGGTGCCAGGGATTTTCCATCCCCGATCCGTGCCAGCCCATGAACACATAGTTGAGGCTCAGGAACCAGGCCGCCCCATAACTCAAGAGGAGACCTATGAGTAGGTTTTTTCGGAAAAATTGGACGAAGAAAAAGCCCAGGAGGAAGGTGCAGACCAACGTTTGGTCGGCCATGAAGCTGTGCCAGCCATTGCCGGTGAGGGCGTAGAGGGCGCTGTAAATGAAGAATTGCAGGGGAGAAGAATAGCCTTCGACGCGGCTTCCACTGGGATCGACGCCAATATGCCCGTGGTCCACCCAGTTGCGGGCGTGGCTCAACGTAATGACCCCATCGTCCCGGTATTCGTAGGCGTGGGGATCGTATTCGCCGTAGCGCTGGGCAAAGACACCGAGGAAAATCAACCCCGAAAGGATGCCCGCCACCCGGGGGAGGGTGAAGACACGGCGTAACAACCGAAGCAAAAGTCCAAGGAAAGGGCGTCGCGGTACTGCACTCATGTTCCGCGCTGAATTTAAGGCTCATTTTTCCCTCCGCCAAGCGCCCGAGGAAAATTTCAGGTGGGGGAAAAAGGGCAGAGCGTGAGGCGGAAAAATGGGAGGAAGAAAAATGTCAGTTTTAAAATGGGGTTTCTCCATTGCCATTTCTGGGAATTGCGGTTAATTTATCCCTTCCATGATTAAAACTTACGATCTATGAATAAAGTATATCCCCATGCGGAGGCCGCCATCGAGGGCGTCCGGGACAGCATGACGTTGATGCTGGGAGGCTTTGGCTTGTGTGGCATCCCGGAAAATGCCATCTCCGCCCTGGTAAACCTGGGGGTCAAGGACCTGACCTGCATCTCCAACAATGCGGGCGTGGACGATTTTGGGATCGGCCTCATGCTCCAGCAGCGGCAGGTCCGCAAGATGATTTCCAGTTATGTCGGCGAAAACGCTGAGTTCGAGCGGCAATTGTTGAGTGGCGAATTGGAGGTGGATCTGATTCCCCAGGGCAGTCTGGCGGAACGGATCCGGGCCGGTGGCGCGGGTATCCCCGCCTTTTATACGCCCGCGGGCTACGGCACCGAAGTAGCCGAAGGCAAAGAAATCCGCGAGTTCGACGGCAAGTACTACCTCCTCGAGCACGCCCTCAAGGCTGATTTCGCCTTTGTCAAGGCCTGGAAAGGCGACCGCCACGGCAACCTCATCTTCAAAGGCACCGCCCGCAACTTCAATCCGATGATGGCCATGGCCGGCAAGATCACCGTCGCCGAAGTCGAGCACCTCGTCGAACCCGGCGAACTCCATCCGAATGAGATTCATACGCCAGGCATTTTCGTGCAGCGAATCTTCGAAGGAGTTAACTATGAAAAGAGAATCGAGCAGAGAACGGTCACGCCGCGGGCGTGAGATTGAAAATTTGAATCTGAAATTTAGAAATCAAGCCCATGGCTTTAAATAAAACTCAAATCGCGCAACGGATTGCGCAGGAACTGGAAGACGGCTACTACGTCAACCTCGGCATCGGGATTCCGACCCTGGTCGCCAACTATATCCCCGAAGGCATCAGCGTGGTCTTCCAATCCGAAAACGGATTGCTCGGGATGGGACCATTTCCCTACGAAGAAGACGTCGACGCCGACCTCATCAACGCCGGCAAGCAGACCGTCACCACCTTGCCCGGGTCCAGCCTCTTTGATTCCGCGACGAGCTTCGCGATGATCCGCGGCGGACACGTCCAATTGACCGTGCTCGGCGCAATGGAAGTCGCCGACAACGGCGACATCGCCAACTGGAAGATCCCCGGCAAGATGGTCAAAGGCATGGGCGGGGCCATGGACCTCGTCGCCTCCGCCGACAACATCATCGTGGCCATGACCCACACCAACAAGCGCGGCGCTTCCAAGCTGTTGCCGCAGTGTCGCCTGCCCATTACGGGCGTCCGCTGCGTCCGCCGCATTGTGACCGACCTCGCCGTGCTCGACATCACCGACGATGGATTCCTGCTCCGGGAGCTTGCTCCGGGCGTCACCAAGGAAGAAGTCAAGGAAAAGACCGCCGGACGCCTGGTCATTCCCGAGGACGTCCCTGAAATGAAGCTGTGAGGCTGAGTTGGCGGTTCTGGGCCACGTGGACCCTCTTCTTAGGAGTGGTGGGGATGGGCTGTGGCGAAACAGAAAGTGGGGCCTCCCAGTGGTTTGTGGAGGTCTTTGGGGAAAGTGAAGAAGGCACCTTCCGCGGCTTCAAATTGGAGGATCTGTTGGGGGAGGTGCGGGAAAAAGAAACCTTGCCCCTGAAGACCGACGATGAATTTGGCTTGGTCTACCAATTGCAGACCGGGCTGGGGGAGAGGGCGGTCATCGAATACATGAGCCGGATGGGCGATCCCCGCATTGTCAATGCCATCATCCTCAATGTCTTCTTGCCCGACGAAGGGATGGCCTCCCGCCGCTACAACGAGACCGAAGCCTGGCTTCGGCAGCGGCACGGCGTCCCCGACGGCAGCTTTGGCGACTTCCAATGGCGCGACCGGGACCGGCAACTGGATATTGCCCTGAGGTTATTGAGTGATAAAAAGAGCTTTTCCCTGAACTTTGCGCCCTTACAGGGGTTGTAGACGAAAACGAGAAATAAACCATGAAGATCTATACACGTACCGGAGACGATGGAACAACCGCCTTGCTGGGGGGAGATCGGGTTCCCAAACATCACCTGCGGATCGAGACCTACGGCGCGGTGGACGAGTTGAATGCAAATCTCGGACTGCTGAAGGACCAGAACCCGGTGGACGAGTACAATGGATTCATCAAGGACATCCAAGACAATTTGTTCACCATTGGGTCGCACCTGGCGACGGGGCCCGGCGCGAGTGCCAAGCTGCAACTGCCCGAAATCAATGCGGATGCGGTGGAAATCCTCGAACAGTCCATCGACAAGATGGACGAAGAGTTGCCACCCCTTCGGAACTTCGTTTTGCCCGGAGGCCATGTCGCCAATTCTGCCGCGCATGTGGCCCGCTGTGTCTGCCGCCGGGCCGAGCGATTGGCCGTGCATTTAAACGACACAGATTCCGTCGATCCGGTCATCCTCAAGTACCTCAACCGCCTCAGCGATTGGCTCTTTTCCTTTTCCCGACTCATCACCCACCGCACCGGCTCCCCCGAAATCGCGTGGACACCCCGGTCAAAAAAGTGACGCTGAAACATTATTTTACTCCCATAGGCAACCATTTTCACCCGGCTGCGTAACCCCGTTGGATGTATGGATGATCGTATAATCCGGGAATCGAAAGAAAAAGATTTGAAAATCTTCCATTGTTTATTTCAGACTTTTTGCTTTCATTTGCCAACCTCTAAAATCTAAGTTTAGTACAATGTATTGGACGCTTGAACTAGCCACCTACCTCGAAGACGCTCCCTGGCCTGCTACCAAGGATGAGCTCATTGATTACGCGCAACGCTCCGGGGCGCCGCTTGAAGTCGTGGAAAATCTCCAGGACCTCGAAGAACCTGGACCCTACGATGAAATCACCGAGATTTGGCCGGATTACCCGACCAAAGATGATTTCCTCTTCAATGAGGACGAGTATTGAGGCTTGCTCCTTGAACTCCAGCATCTGGCCGTACGGCTCGGGAAGAGAAGCGTTTTAAAGGACGTTTCTCTTTCCGTTTCTGGTCATTTGACCTATCTCATTGGAAAAAACGGGTCCGGAAAAACGACCCTGTTGCGGGCCATCGCCGGTGAATTGTCCTACCAGGGCAGCATCACATTGGATGGCCAATCCCTCCTCAACCTCTCTCCGCGCCAACGGGCGCGCCAAATGGCGTTGGTCCACCAGCGCTCCACCTTCCCCTTTCAGGTATCGGTATTTGATTTTGTCCTCATGGGCCGCTATCCCTATTTGTCGCTGCTGGGAAATTATTCTCCCGCAGATCGCAAACAGGCCGACTGGGCCCTGGAACGCATGTCGCTAGAGCCCTTTCGGGACCGATTCCTGGATGAAGTCTCCGGCGGCGAATTGCAGCGGGTGCTGATCGCGCGGGCCCTGTGCCAGGATGCGCCCTGGTTCCTGATGGACGAGCCCGCCCAGCAATTGGATCCCTTGTACCGCTGTCAGCTGTATGAATTGTTGGCGGAGTTGGCGAAGGAAGGGCGGCAGATTGTCTGCACGAGCCACGACCGCGAAGCGGTCGAACAGGCAGGCGCGCACATCATCGGCTTACGCGATGGCGCGGTGACATACAATACGGCGAAAGGAAATTGGAAGGAAGCCTGGGACGCGGTCTACGCAGAAGGTTAGTTCTCTTCCAGGAAAAATTCCCGGCGAAATTCATCCTTCCCGTTGCCCATGATGAACGTGTAGAAGCCCGAAGGATATTCACTCATGTCGATGGTCACCTCTCCGTCCGGAGCCGTGACCTTTTTCATTTCCAGGGACTTGATGACTTCGCCCAGGCCATTTTCCACCCGCAACGAAAAGTCCTGCTTCTTCTTCCGGTTGATATAGTAGACGACCTGTTGGCCTTCCTGGGGTCCTTGTTTGACATCTCCCACAAAGAAATCATCAATCAATGCGGCGGAAAGGTTAAAAACCTCGGAAGTCGAGCGGTCGCCTTTTGAATCCACCGTCACAATGCGGTACCGGTATTTTTTCCCATCCTCAAAGATCGTTCGTTGGTCCTTGAAGATATACGTGGCCCGTCCAGCTCCAACGCGGTTGGAAGGCCGCATCCGGCCGACCACCTGGGCGTAGTGGTTTTCCTCGGCCACATCTTGCAGGTCGTCTGGCATTCGCTCAATCAGGAACCAGGCGATGTCTTCTTCCGGGGCACTTTCCCAAATAATCACCGCTTCATTGTTCTCGAAGATCGTTTCCAGTCCATCGGGATAGCCATAGGGCAGTTCGGAGAGGATATAGTCGTAGCGGAGGTAGCGGTAATCGTCCCCCTGGACCTTTTTCTTGCCCTTCAACGACACATCAAAATCACAAATCGTCCCGTCGTAGCCGTCGATGTAGATGAAGAAATGGGCGCCCGGCTCGTCATTTTGCAGGTACAATTTGATCGTGTCCAGGGTCTGGGTATTCGAGCAGGCGCGGTAACGGTAATGCTTCCTGTTGCAGTCGTCCGACTGGATGAGCAGGGCCTGGAGCCCGGCTGGCGTATTGCAGGAATACGAAGAGATCACCACTTCGTAGACCTCGAACTCGTCGGAGGTCGTAAACTCGTACCAGAGGTCATTCTCGAGGCTCTGGATGCAGGTTCCGGGCAGGGTATCGGGACTTTGGAAGGGGAATCCCCGGGTCGCGTAGGCATTGTCGACGTGCTGGTAAATCTGTCCCGGTTCGATGCGGAGGGCGTTTTGGCAATCGTCGTTGGAGGGAGGGGTACCGAGTTGGGAAAAAATATTCCCCGAACCGGCCACCGCGAAGAGGCAGGCCAAAAGCCACCGATAGACTGGATACTTCATCTATTTCTCCAACGAAAAAACGTAACGGTTCGCATGGATCATTCTACGAGAATGCGCTGGGCAGAGGATTCCTCGCCCACCGAGAACCGCAAATTGTAGACGCCCGTGCTGAGCGCGCCCAGATCGAGTTGCAGAATCTGCTCGCCGGGAGTGCGGAACTCCTGCTGGGTTTTGACTTCTCTCCCCGCGGCATCAAACAAGGTGATTTCGACCTGGTCGTAGACCTGCTGCCGCCACGAAAGCCAGATCAGATCGCTCGTCGGATTGGGGAAGACCTGCAATTGGGTCCAGGGCTTGTTCTCATCCACACCAAGGGGCAGTACCTCAATCGTCACCGAGTCCAGCCCGGTACAGACGCCGTTGTCGACCTCGACGTAGAGCGTATGCACGCCCGCGCCAGCCACGGAGGGATCGAAGGTATTGAGGTTGGCGCCAGGGCCCGTCAGGATGCCCGAGAACGGCCCAATGTCAAACGTGAGCGGTGCACCGGTCAGTGGATAGGAGAGCGGAACGCCGTAGACGTGGGCATCGATGGTGCCCGGCCGGACCCGCGTCGTATCCGAAAGGTCGGAGCAATTGCCGTTGGTGACCTCCACCTGGAAATTGCCGCCGCCGCTGACCACGTAGATCGAATCGGTGGCATTGGGAATGGGCTGTCCATTTTCGTACCACTGGTAGGTATAGCCGATCCCGGGCCGCGCGTGCAGCGTATTGGTGCCGTCACAGCTGCGGAGGAGGCTGCCTTCCCGGATTGACGCCTTCGGGGTGCAGGTGGTATCCGCGAGGCGGTAGAGGATGCCGCCCTGGTAGTCGAGGACGTACATTTCGCCCCGGTAATCTTCGCCAAAGGAGCTGATGTTGAAGCTGGTATTGGTGACGGGAATGGAAGGCAGGACGGCCCCGGAATTGTCGTCGTAGGGGATGGCGCGGATGAAGCCGGTGCAGAAATCGCCGTAGAAATAGTAGCCCCAGAGATTTTTGAACTGGCTGCCCCGGTAGATGCGGCCGCCGGTCACGGAGCAACCGGCGCCATTCGGGCCGTTGGCGTATTCCAGGACCGGAGGGATATAGCTGCTGGGGGGACCGCAGTTGGTCAGGTCGAAGCTGGAATTGGCTTCGTAGCAGCGCCAACCAAAATTGTTGGGGATCCGCCGGTCATCGGGGACGAGCAGGTCGATTTCTTCGAAGGCATTCTGGCCGACGTCGCCCATCCAGATGTTCTGGGTGACGGGATCGACGGCGATGCGCCAGGGATTGCGGAGTCCGGGGGCGAGGATTTCGCGTTGGGCGCCGCCGGTGGGGTTGTAGTAGGGATTGGCGAGGGGCACTCCGGTGGCCGGGTCGAGGTTGATGCGGAGGAGGCTGCCGAGGAGGGAGGTGGTGTCCTGGCCGTATCCGAAGGGATCGCCCGCATCTCCGCCGTCGCCGACGGCGATGAGGAGGTTGCCATCGCCATCAAACTCGAGGTCGCCACCGTTGTGGTTGGTGAAGGGCTGGGGAATGGTCAGGATGATGGATTCTGAGCTGGGATCGCCCTGGTTGGGATTGTTGGCGGAGCGGGAAAACCGGGAGATGACCTGGTCGCCGCCGCTGTTGGTATAGTTGACGTAGAAGTGGCCGGAAGTGGGGTAATCGGGGGCAAATGCGAGTCCGAGCAAGCCCTGTTCGCCTCCGGTGGAGCGGACAATGCTTTGGAGGTCCATGAAAATGGTGGGAGGGCCGCTGCTGCCGATTTCGGTAAAGGCAATGGTCCCGCGCTGTTCCACTACAAACAGCCTTCCATCCCCGGCGTGGGTCATGTCGACGGGTTCGGTAAACCCGGTGGCGACCTGGACCAGTGAGATGGATTGGGGTTGGGCAAACAGGATTCCCGGGGAGCAAGCAAAAGCGAGGAGAAGGACGATCCAGAACCGATTTTTCATGGTGGATCAATATACAAAGAAATGACGGGAGAGCGGGGTGAGGCTCCGACGGAGAGGCGTTTTGGGAAGCCCTTTTTCCATTCCACTGCCCCTTTTCATTCTTCGTCCCTATTTTTCCCCTCCCACGCTTCGGCATCCTCTCTTTTTCCTCAATGCTTCTCCCTTTGACTGGCAACCTTCCGCTCCATCTCCGGCGCTTTCCAGTTAGATTGCCTGACCATCTACCACCGAGGTCCGACCTTCCCTACGATGACTCGCCGTTTCCACCTCCGACACGGAACTTTCCACCTCCAGGAGACTGTGTAAAAACGCGTGCACAAATCAATTTATTTAACCCTCTGTTTTTGA
>CAWUKT010000037.1:0-62115 GCA_963923035.1 uncultured bacterium | reverse complement strand
CATCGGAGTAACACAACTCACACATCACAAAGGCTCCCCTCACCGGGAGCCTTTTCTGTTTGTGCCCTTCCCGCTTACCCTTTCTCGCTTTGGTGGAAGTTACTTCCACCAAAAAGTATATCCTGACTTCTACTCTGGCCACACCTTAATCGCCCTTGCGCGATGACGCATATGATCTGTTCGGGGAAGTTACTTCCCCGAAAGCGGGCGTGGTGAGGAATTGCATTGCTGTCTGGCAGCATTTTCTTTTCAAGTTTCTTCTTTTTCCATTCACCCCGACTCTGTCCACCTTACCTGCTTTCCCCTCTCTCGCTTTGGTGGAAGTTACTTCCACCAAAAAATAAATGCTGACCAGTATCCCGGCCACTACCCAATTCCTCCGGGATGACGCAGATCAGCCGTTCGGGGAAGTTACTTCCCCGAAAGCGGGTGTGGTGAGGAAAGCTAATGCGGGCCAGTAGCATATTTCCTTTCAGGTTTCTTCCTTTCCCCCTCACTCCGACTCCGCCCACCTTCCCTGCTTCGTCCTCCCTCGCTTTGGTGGAAGTTGCTTCCACCAAAATGCAAATGCTGACCAGTATCCCGGCCACTACCCAATTCTTTCGCGATCACGCGGAATAACTATTCGGGGAAGTAACTTCCCCGAAAGCGGGCTTGGTGAGGAATGGAACTGCTGTCCAGTAGCAATTTTCCTACACGTTTTCCTCTTTCCTATTTTCCCCGATTCCGCCTACCACTTTTCCCCCCTCCAGCTTTGGTGGAAGTTGCTTCCACCAAAATGCAAATGCTGATCAGTATCCCGGCCAACTTTTATGCCCCTCGCGCGATCACGCGGATCAACTGTTCGGGGAAGTAACTTCCCCGAAAGCAGGCGTGGTGAGAAAAGCCAATGCTGGCCAGTAGTATACATCCTTTCAAATTTCCCCCTCAGGTACGTACTACCGTACCGCTTTCCATGCCCTTTCGAAAAAAATGCGAACCGTACACCAGTCGGCGACAGACATAGTAGAAATAACTTCCTACAGCCACCAAGGCGGTCAATACTTCAACCGCCGAAAACCCGTTCGGTCTTCAGCATTAAGCGATGAGGAAAAATGGTGGGAAGAGTTATGGAAATTGAGCGAGGAACTCGCTCCGACAAAGCTAGCCTAGACCAGCCTAGCTAAGCCCGCCCGCCTTGAGCTTCTCCGCATTCTCGGCGACGCGAAGTTTCTCGACGATTTCATCGATTTCGCCTCCCAGAATCTTGTCCAGGCTGTACAAGGTCAGGTTGATTCGGTGGTCGGTGACGCGTCCCTGCGGGAAGTTATAGGTGCGAATCTTCGCCGAGCGGTCGCCCGTAGAGACAAAGGTCTTCCGCAGCTTGGACTGCTCTTCGAGTTTCTTTTGGAGTTCCTGGTCGTAGAGGCGGCTCATGAGGAGCTTCATGGCCTTGTTCTTGTTCTTGAGCTGGGACTTTTGGTCCTGGTTTTGGACCACGAGGCCGGTCGGAAGGTGGGTGATCCGAATGGCCGATTCCGTCTTGTTGACGTGCTGGCCACCCGCGCCACTGGCGCGGAACGTATCGATGCGGAGGTCTGCATCGTTGATCTCGATGTCAACTTCCTCCATCTCGGGCATACAGGCCACAGTAGCGGCCGAGGTATGGACCCGGCCCTGCGATTCCGTCGCGGGCACCCGCTGGACACGGTGGACTCCGGATTCATATTTCATGATTCCGAAGGCATCCGTTCCCATGATGGTCATAGTAATTTCCTTGAACCCGCCGGCCGTCCCCTCCTGAAAGTCGTTGACGGTAGTCGACCAACCCCGCTTGTCCGCGAAGCGCTGGTACATCCGGAACAGGTCGCCTGCAAACAGAGCGGCCTCGTCGCCTCCGGTACCAGCCCGGATTTCCAGGATCACGTTGTTGCTGTCTTCCGGATCCTTGGGAATCAGGAGCATTTTGACTTCTTCCTCGATCTTTTCCAGCTCCACGCCCAAAATATCCAATTCCTCCTTCGCCATTTCCTTCATCTCAGGATCATCCTCCTCGGCTAGGATTTCCTTGCTGTTGGCAATATTGTCCAGAATGTTGCGGTAGCGATGCGTCGTTTTAACAATGCCTTCCAATTCCTTGAATTCCTGACTCAGCTTGGTCATCAGCTTCAGGTCGGCCAGGATCTCCGGCTTGGTCAATTCGTCTTTGACCTCTTCAAATCGTCGTTCGATGGCGGCTAACTTGTCCAGCATGGTAAAACGTCTTCAATCTCGCCCATTATTGTCCGGCTCGTCCGGAAAGAGGCGATACAAATTTACCCTATTTTCGGTCAAGACAAACAAATAGTCCCCATTCACGGCGATGTCGAGGAGTTTTTCATCGGAGGTGAGGTGAGGCCCGAGGTTCTTGGTGAAGGTATTGTAGAAAAAGAGATCACGGTTGGAATGGTAAAGGATGGTTTGGCCGCGTACCTTGGCGGAGTTCCAGACAAATGGTACGGGAACGGGGATTTTGTAGAGGAAAACGCCGTACAGATCATAAACCAGAACGCTCTGGTCCTCACAATCCACCACAAATACATTGGTTTCCGAATTGGTGTGGATGTCGCACGGCTCGACCACGCTGCCCATGCCATAGTCCATCCCGGCAAAGCTGCGTTGCAGGCGCCCATCCGTCGTGAATTTATAGACCTTGTAATCGTCTTGGTTGAACAGGTACAATTCACCAGTAGGGCCAATGGTGAAGCTGAAGGGAAACAGCTCGGTGACATCGTCGTCGGTGACCTGCCCGGCCAAGGTCAGGAAATTGATTTCCCGGATGACCTTCAGGTTGATATTGAGTTTGACGATCCGGCGGTTGTAAAAGTCGAGGACGAATACACTCTGGCGATTCGGCACGACGAGTTTGGTGGGATAGTTGAAGCCTTCTTCCTCGATCCCCTTGCCGCCAATGGTAATGGTGGAATCGTAGCCGGTACTCCGGAGCAGCTTGTGGATTTTGTGTTTTCCGGGAGCGAGGAGAAGAACATTGCCTTCAGTATCAGCTTCCAGTTTTTCGACGCCTTTGAAGGGGATGGGCAAACTGAGCTCGGGGTCGCCGAAGGTCTCAGAGATGGGCGTCTGCGCGGACAGGATCCCGGTCCAAAGGAAAATGACGCAAAAAGACGCCTGCATCGCCCACTTCCAGATACGTGAAGTGGCTGATCCAATCGCCCAGGTTGATGTAGTATTTTCCTTTTTCCAGCTCAAATTCCTGCGGTAAATGTCGGTGACCAAAGACAAAGTAGTCAATTTCAGGGTGTTTTTGGAGCTCTTCCCGGCAGAAAACCCGCAGGAACTCCTTTTCCCCGTAATCAATGGCGTCTTTGTGGCCAGTTTTTTTGCGGCTCGTCCGCGATAAATAGTCTGCAAGTCCTATGCCAAAATTGGGATGGAGGCGGTGGAAGCACCATTGCATGAATCGGCTTCGGAAGACCTTCTTCATGGCCTTGTAGCCATGGTCACCCGGGCCCAGCCCGTCCCCATGGCCGATGAAAAATTCTCGGCCGTACAGGTTCCGTCGAACCGGATCCATGTAGACAATGGCATTGAATTCCTCGGTGAAATAATCACGTTGCCAGAGGTCGTGGTTGCCCACGAAATAGTGGATGGGAATGCCCGCATCCGCAAATTCGGCCAGCTTGCCCTGCAAGCGCACATAGCCTTTGGGGACCACCCGTTTGTACTCAAACCAAAAATCAAACAGGTCTCCGACCAGGTACAATTCGGCGCAATCACCCTTGATCTGGTCTAGCCAAGCCACGAAATGCTTCTCCCGCTGGCGGGAGCGCCCCGCATCCGGAACTCCAAGGTGGAGGTCCGAAGCAAAGTATATTTTCTTGGAAATGGCCATGAACAGCGAATATAGGGCGCATCCCCCGAATAGAAAAACGCAAGGGAAGCCAACAGCTGAGCCGGGCTTCCCTTGCGTAGTGGAGATACTATTTTCCTTATTCCTTCGGAGTCTCTTCGGAAGAAGATTCCTCAGGTGTTGTTTCAGTGGCTTCGGAAACCGTGGTCGCTTCGGAGCTACTGGCTTCGGCTTCCGCATTCGGAATGGCCGGAGGCTCAGTCGTAGCGACGCTACCATTGCTCCCGTTGCTACCGTTGTCATGGTGACCATTGGAGCTGGACTCAGCGACCTGTTCCATCCACTCATTGGGATCGGGGAAGGGACGCTTGCCAATCAGCGTTTCCAGGTCGTCCTTGAAGATGACTTCCTTGCTCAGGAGTTCCTGGGCGACGGCCTCAAGGTGGTCCTTGTGGTCCAGCAGCAGCTGCTTGACGC
Organism: uncultured bacterium; assembly: GCA_963923035.1. Lineage (GTDB taxonomy): Bacteria > Bacteroidota > Bacteroidia > J057 > JADKCL01 > CAWUKT01. The sequence goes on along the minus strand of CAWUKT010000037.1, from coordinate 57,809 downwards.
GGTTATAGGCACCTTCGATGATGGCGCGGGCCTCAGTGTCAATTTGAGACGCCATCTTCTCTGAGTAAGGCTTGCCGAAGCTGAATTCGCCTTCCTTGTCTACGAAGGAGATATTGCCAATCTTCGGATTCATCCCGTAGACCGTGATCATGCTGTACGCCATCTGGGTGACCCGCTCGAGGTCATTCTGAGCGCCCGTGGTGATCCGGTCAAAGATCAGTTCTTCTGCCGCACGTCCACCCAAGGCCACAGCCATTTGGTCGAGCATGGCGTCCGTACTGTACAGGTATTGTTCCGTGGGGAGGTACTGGGCGTAACCCAAGGCCGCCAAACCACGGGGGATGATGGTCACCTTCACCAGGGGATGGGCATGCTCCAGGAACCAACCCGCAACGGCGTGACCGGCTTCGTGGTAGGCAATGACCTTCTTCTCGTTGGGAGAGATGATCTTGTTTTTCTTTTCCAAGCCACCAATCACCCGGTCAACTGCATCTTGGAAGTCGGACATGTCGACGTGGTTCTTGGACTTACGGGCGGCGATCAGCGCCGCTTCGTTACAGACGTTCATGATGTCCGCCCCAACGAATCCAGGCGTCTGAGCGGCCAGCTTGCCGGCTTCCACGTCCGGTCCGAGCTTGATATTCTTCAGGTGAACCTTGAAAATCTGCTCCCGGCCTTTCAGGTCGGGGCGATCGACACCAATCTGCCGGTCAAATCGACCCGGGCGGAGGAGAGCGCTGTCCAGTACGTCGGGACGGTTGGTGGCGGCCATCAGGATAACTCCGGTATCGGAGTTGAAGCCGTCCATCTCGACGAGCAGCTGGTTCAAGGTATTCTCACGTTCGTCGTTGCCACCGGTGAAGTTATTACGGCCCCGGGAGCGTCCAACAGCATCAATCTCATCGATGAATACGATACAAGGTGCTTTTTCTTTGGCCTGCTTGAACAGGTCCCGGACCCGTGCGGCACCAACCCCGACGAACATCTCTACGAAGTCAGAACCAGACAGTGAGAAGAAAGGCACCTTGGCTTCACCAGCAACGGCCTTGGCCAAAAGCGTCTTACCCGTTCCGGGAGGGCCGACCAGCAGCACCCCCTTGGGAATATGACCTCCCAAGCGCGTAAAGCGGGAGGGATCTTTCAAAAAGTCCACCACTTCTTTGACTTCCTCCTTCGCTTCTTCCAATCCCGCCACGTCGTTGAAGGTGACTTCTACTTTGTTCTCCTTGTCGTACAGTGAGGCTTTGCTCTTGCCGATATTGAAAATCTGGCCGCCCGGTGCTCCACCTCCAATTCGACGCATAAAGAAAATCCAGAGTGCAATCAGGATCGCAATCGGCAACAGGAACTGCAAAATGGTTCCCAAGTAGTCCGTTTTGGTCCGGGCGCTGTAATGGATGTTTTCGTCGATGATGAAGTTGGTCACCTTTTCCGATCCCTGCCCTGCCGTAAAGGAATAATGCGGTCCTCGGGAAGAGGGAGAGTCCGGGGGGAAAAGTGACTTGTATTTGGGCGAGTTGAGAGCCTCGGCCGTTAGGAAGATTTCAAATTCCTTTTCATTGATAATCACCACGCTGTCCGTCTCCTGGTACATTTCATTGATGAAAGTACTGGCAGTCGTTTGGCGGGTGTTCGTTCCAGTGGGGAAGAAATAGGTGGCGAAAATGATGAACAAAAGGATGAGGGCGTAAATCCAATACAGATTCCCTCCGCCTCTTGGTAAACCAGACCTACCGCTTCCCTTGTTATTTGAGTTGTCGGATTTTCCTGCCATTCAAGTAGGTAAAAAAGGTTGTTGCAAATCGCAAAAAGTATCCCTGCGTAAGAGGGCAAATTTAATTCAAATTAGTGGTATAACGAAAAACGAGGGGGTAAAGTTTAGTGAATCAGGTTACTTGCGCAATAGTTTGGGCCCATAGGAGGGAAGTAGAGGGCGAGGATGAGGAATGTCAGGAAATGAAGAAGGATTTTTCCGGCTTTGGCCAGTCCGGGACTCTTTTTTTCTCGACCAATTCCCAATCCCATTCCTGAACCTGCTAAATTCGCGGCATGTTGGTCATGAAATTTGGCGGCGCCTCGGTAAAAAATGCTGAAGCGGTCCGCAATGTCGCCCGAATTATCCGTTCCCATCTGCCTGGAAATGGCCTCATGGTCGTCATTTCAGCGATGGACAAGACCACCAACCACCTCGAGCAACTCGCGTGGGCAGCCCGCGACGCGCGGGAGGACGAAACCTGGAAACGCTTCCGGTCCATCCGGGATTTCCACCACGGGATCATCGACGATTTGTTTGGCGGGGACGCCGAGACCGTCCGCGCCAAGGTGGCCGATTATTTTGCCCAAATCGAGCGGATCATCCGCGGCATTCTCCTCCTCAACGAGTTCCCCACCCGCACCTACGACCGGATCGTTGCCTTCGGCGAACTCCTCAGCACGACCATCGTGGCCCATTTTCTGCGCCAGGACGGGATTGCAGCCGCCTGGGTGGATGCCCGCGAGATCATCAAAACCGATGCTTCCTTCTCGCAGGCCAGCGTCATCTGGTCCTTGACCCGGCAGAACATCCAGGAAAAGGTATTGCCTTTGGTCCAGACGACCGAAGCTGTGATTACCCAGGGATTCATCGCGTCCAACCGCAGTGGCAAAGTGACCACGCTGGGCCGGGAAGGCTCTGACTATACCGCCTCCATCTTCGCCAATTGCCTCGAAGCCGATAGCCTGACTGTTTGGAAGGACGTCCGGGGCATCCTGAATGGCGATCCCCGCATCGAGTCGGAGACGGTGAAGCTCGACGCGCTAAGCTACGAGCGGGCCGTCGAAATGACGTTTTACGGCGCCTCGGTCATTCACCCCAAGACCATCAAGCCCCTCCGCAATGCCGCCATTCCCCTGTACGTCAAGTGTTTCAAGGACACATCCGAGGTGGGGACCGTCATTGCCGAGGCCGAAACCGTACAAATCGAGCCGCAGGTCTGCTCCCGGATTGTCAAAAAGAACCAACTCCTGCTCCGCATCACCCCGAGGGACTTCTCCTTCATGGACGAACGCCTGTTGGGGCAAATCTTTACCAATGTGGCCCGGGCTGGATTGCAGGTGAATTTGGTGCAGATCACGGCTATTTCCCTGACCCTGTGCGCCACCCATACCAAGTCCGCCACGGGCGAGTTTGAGTCCTTGCTGTTGGATGAGTTCGAAGTGGAACGGCAGGAAAATATGGTCTTGCGGACCTTCATTGACTATACCGACAAGGAATTGGTCGAGGCGCGGGATGCGGTGGTCAGCCAACAATCCGAAGGAAAGCTGTTGGTGGTCCGGGAAGCCTGAAACATGAATGGAGTCGCCACAAGGGGACGACTCCATTTCTTTGGGATCGCAATGCCCGATCCACCAATTTTCTCAAGTCCAAGATGCAACAAGTCGGTTCTACCTGCAATCACATTTTTTGAGGAAAATAACTCCTCCAAAATGGGGATATTTCGGGTGGGTAAAGATCGTTTCGCCCTTTTGAGCGTCTGAGGGGTGTTTTTTTCGTAACAAAAAATACCAATTCTTTCCGTTGTAGGAATTCAGAAAGTTGGATTTTTTTATTCGGGAAGAGTAAAAGAAGGGGAATTGCGGGAAAATGACTGGGAAAAGGCCCTATTGCTGGGAGGGTGGGGGAAAGAGGCCAAATTCTTCGGGGCCGGCCTGGGCCCGGACCGATTCTGCGTAGTGACCGGAAATACAATCCTCCCAGATTTCCATGAAATCATAATTTTCCCCATCAAACACCATCTGCTTCATCAGGTTCTCCGGCACAATTCCGAAGTTTTTGGACGGATCAATGATGGCAAAATTGGTCACCTTGTACCGCTTGTCGTTGATGAAGGTCCAAAACCATTTGCAATTCCGGTAGAGGTATTCGCCCATGGTAATGGCCAGCACTTCGGTGGCGTGCGCGGTGTCCTGCCATTCTCCGATGGGAAATTCCAAGCCGTTGTGGAGCTTGGCCAGGGAAATGGTAAAGGCCTGCCCCCAACTTTCCGCGTCCTCCAATTCTTCAACATCCCCATACAGCCTCAGGAATTCAACTCCCTCCCGGTAGAAGGCCTGGAATTTGGAGAGGTCCTGGAAAGAAACGGTGGTGGTGGAGGTATCGGAAAACTTCATGGGCGGTGGTTAAAGGCAGGAGCAAATTATGAAATAATCCCCCCTTAGAAAATGGTCAGGGCAGAAAAAAGAAAAGCCATCCCGGAGGATGGCTTTGCGCTTAAAAACAGGTCTTTGGCCCTTAACGCAGGACCACTTTGCTCGTATAGGTCTGGCCGAGGTAATTGGCTTCCAGGAAATAAATTCCTTTGGCCACACCCGACAATTCCATTTCATTGATTTCAAGTTCCACCTCGTCCCGCAGGACTTCCTGTCCGTAAAGGTTCAGCACCCGCAATTGAACGGGTTCCACCAAGCCGGTCGGCAATTTCACCATGAAACGGCCTTCCGTCGGGTTCGGGTAAACCTGCATTCCCGTGGCAAAAGCCTCGTTTATGCTGGTCAGCAGGTCAATTTCGAAGGTGGTGGTATCACTGCCACAGGCGTTCATGACCACCAGGGTGACGGTATAGACGCCGGCCGAGGTATAGGTATGGGTGGGATTGGCAATGGTATCCGTGGCGCCATCTCCGAAGCTCCACATCCAGGAAGTCGGATTGGCGGAGGACAGATCGGTGAAGGCGAAGGCATTGGAGAAGAGGGTATCGACGTCAAAGGTCGCCATTGGAGCGGCACCCGGATCGACCACGATTGTATCGCTCGAGCCCATGCCATAGTTGGGATCGCTGACGATCACGGAATAGGTTCCGGCCACGCCAATGGTCAAGGTTTGGGTGGTATCACCGGTACTCCACAGGTAATCATAGCCGGGGTTCCCGGCATCCAGGACGACGTTGCCACCACAGAAAGAAGTGTCGGCTCCGAGTTCCACCGAGATGATCGGCTTGATGTCGGCGACGTAGCGCGGAAGGAGCTGGTAGCCCGAGGTAAAGGGCGAGCTGTTGTCAAATTGGCCGCCAATGCCGCAGACATCGAATGCGCCAACCGGGGCCGGCAAGCCGGAAATGTCGACATCACCGTCGATCCGGACGGTGAAGGTATCCGTGCCATTCGTCACATCGACGTTGAAGCTGCCACCGGTACCCCAGTTAGCAGCATTGACCAGGGTGACATTTTCCAACACGATCAAATCCGATTCAGTATTCTCTCCCAATTGCGTGACCAGGGTCGGCTGCTTGAGGGGATTGCCAGTTGAAATGAGTTGGATGCTATCCGGATTCATTTGGATCAGGCCATTGAACGCACCTACGGAGCCGCGGAGCTTGATGCTGTCGCCTTCCTGAACGGTATAATTGCTGATGTCGTTGAAGCTAAATACGCCGATGCCGCCGGTCGGGTCAATCACCGTGAACTGGATGCCATTGCCACCGCGGAGGTCCACACCGTAGACAACTCCTTCGATGAAGCAGGTGACATTGAGCGAATCCCCGACGCCGTTGGAGTCTACCGTAGTAATGGTGCCAATCGGATAGGTCGGTACTTCGTCGTCCAGGATGGTAACGATTTGCATGCCATTGGTAATCAGAGCGTTGTTGGTCGCATTCTGGAGCATCAACTCGAAGGTCTCGCTGCCCTCGAAGACAGCATCGTCCAGGATGGGAATGGTCACCGTTACCATGGTTTGGTTATAAGGGAAGGTGACGGAGGTATTGGCAAAGGTAAAGTCAGCCCCGGCGGTGGCAGTGCCTCCAGCGAGAATGAGGTCGGCGACACTGCTGTCGGCCGGATTGACGCTGGTTCCCGGGGTGATCATAAAGTCAATGTCTACCGATCCCCCATTTTCATTCACCGTCTGAGTCATCCCCACAATGGCGATTTCCGTCACGGTGCTGGCATTTCCGCAGGGATTCATGCTGTGCATGCCCAGCGAGTCCGTGAAGTCCTGGGGAAACACATCCCACTGGCTCACGCTGTTCATCCAATTCGTTTCTCCCGTCCGCACATTGAACTTCCGGACCAGGGTAAATTCGCTGGTCGCCCCAACGTCGACCGTCCAGTTCGTGCCGGGATCCTCGCCCACCACGCCGATGATGTCCAGGGTATCGCCACTGCCGAGGTTGATCAACGCGATGGCGTCGTCACCATTGTAAGAGGCAAGGCTGTGGGTCGTATCGGAGGCCATCATGATGGCGGCATTGGAGGAGGGATTGCCGATGACGAAGACGTCGTCGCTCATCAACATACCCTGGGGAAAGAGGGAGTCAGTTGCCGTCGCAGAACCGTTGTTGAAGCGGTAGAGGGCATAATTGCTGAGGTCCACCGTGGTGTCCATCGGGTTGTAAATCTCCAGGGCTTTGTTCGAAGCAAGCCCCTCGATGTACTCCGAAATGAAGATGTCGTCGGTACACCCCGGCGAGCTACTTCCCGAACAAGGCACCATGGTGTGGACGCCGAGGGAGTCAAAGGTATCGATGGGAAAGACATCCCATTGGGTCTGGCCGATGTTCCAGTCGGTGGTGCCGTTCTGGACGCTGCTCATCCTAACCAAGGTGAAATTGTTGGTGGCTCCGCTTCCCACGGTCCAGCCTGATCCGGGATCAACGCCCACGACGCCGATGATGTCGAGGGTATCGCCGGTCATGGAATTGATCAGGACAATGGCGTCGTCGCCATTGTAGAAGGTCATGGAATGCAAGGTGTCGCTTAAGCTGGTAATGCTCGGGCTGGCGCCGGGATTGCCAACGATATAGACACCGCCGGGAGCGAGGGTGCCAAAGGGAAACAGCGAGTCGGAAGGACTCGTGGCTCCATTGTTGAAGCGGTACAGGACGTAATCCGTAAGGTCCAGGGGATTTCCGGTCGGATTGTAGATTTCGAGGGCTTTGTTGCTGCTGGATCCTTCGATGTATTCAGAGAAGAAAAGGTCAGTTGCACAGCCACCCATCGGAGGCATGGTCCCTTGGCAAGGCTGGGCAGTATGGGTGCCGAGGGAATCGAAGGTATTCTGGGGAAAGACATCCCATTGGGTACTGCTGATCGCCCAATCGGTGCTGCCTTCGGTCACACTATCGCTTCGGACCAGCGTGAATTCGCTGGTAGCGCCAGCGCCGACTGCCCAGTTCGTACCGGGATCCACTCCGATGATGCCGATGATGTCGAGGGTATCCCCGCTCAAGATATTGAACAGGGCGATGGCGTCGTCGCCGTTGTAGAAAGTGAGGGTGCTGGTAATGTCACTTTCGGCCAAGATGGCCGCATCACCGCCTGCATTCCCAATGACAAATACCTCCATCGGAGCCAGTTGGCCCTGCAGGACCAGGGTATCACTCGCGGAGGTGGAGCCATTGTTGTAGCGGGCCACCACGTAGTTGGACAGGTCGACGGTATCGCCGGTGGGGTTGTAGATTTCAAGGGCCTTGTTGCTGCTGCTCCCTTCAATATATTCCGAGAAGAACAAATCGGAACATTGTGCGGAGAGCGAACCAAAACCCAAGACCGCAATCAGTAGCGTAAAAAACTTTCTCATAAACAATTGATCGTTTGGGATAACCGGCGCAAAGGTAGACAATGAAATAGGGGCAAAGATTAACCACTTGTAAATTCTTGTTGAGGGAATTGGGAAATATTGGGGCGGTGAGAGGAACGAAATAATTAAGCAACCCATTCTTTTCTTGATCCTCCGTCAATGTTTGGGAGTCTCTCTGGTGAGACTTTTGGAGCAAAAGAAGAAATGGAAACCAAAACCGTCGCCCTCATTCAGGGACATCCCAATGCTGACAGCTATAACCAGGCGCTGTATGATGCTTACAAGAAAGGACTTTTGGCCTCTGGTCACAAGGTCCACGATCTGATCCTGCGGGACATGGATTTCGAATTGAATTTGCGGTATGGTTACCAAAAGCGGACCGAATTGGAGCCAGATTTATTGGCGGCTCAGGAGACCCTGAAGGCAGCCGACCACATTGTCATTTTCTTTCCGGTCTGGTGGGGAGGCGTTCCTGCACTTCTGAAGGGCTTTTTTGACCGGATATTGCTGCCTGGATATGCGTTCAAGAAGCGGGAAGGTTCGCTGTGGTGGGACCGGATGTTCAAGAACAAGACCGGGCGCATCATCAGTACCTTGGACCAGCCGGCCTGGTACTACCGGTTCAACTATTTTCGCCCCTCCCACAATGCCGTGAATCGGATGACGCTTCGATTCATCGGGGTCAAGCCGGCGCGTACCACCGCCATCGGCCCCATTCGGAACTCATCGGACAAGTTTCGTCAGAAGTGGTTGGAAAAGGTGGAGCAAATGGGCCGCAAGGCCCGTTGAGGCTAGTTCCGACACATGTCGGCTACTGCCTGGACCCATCTGGGATGGGTATTCAAGCCTTCAACCAGCGTCAATTTCTCTCCGCCCCATTTTTCGAAATCCTCCGCATATTCATCCCCAATCTCGAAGATCGTCTCCAGGCAATCCGCCGTGAACGCCGGACAAAATACCAATAGCTTTTTGGCGCCTTTGTTCTTGGCCAAATCTTCGATTATCTCAACAGTATAAGGCTCCTTCCAGGGCTGTTTTCCCAGTCGGGATTGAAAACAAACTGTGTACCTGTCTTTGGGAATCCCGAGTCCCTCTGCAATGGCATAGGTGGTAGAATAGCATTGGGCACCATAACAGTAATAGTTCTTCTCATCCCGAACAAAGCAGCATTCCTTGCTCTGACCACAGTGATTGCCTTCGTCAGCTTTGACGAGTTGGCGGGCAGGGAGACCGTGGTAACTGAAAAGGATATGGTCGTATTCATCCAGGTCGTGGGCCTTCCCACGCTCCACAAAAGTCTCGATCATCCCGGGATTTTCGGGATAGCTGTTCACAAACTCAATGTCGGGAATGGTTTGCCAACCTGAAACCACCCGCATGACCTCCTCGTGCACCGATCCGGTGGTGGCACTGGCATACTGAGGAAACAAGGGAATGACCTTGATTTTCTTCATCACTTTTCCCTTGAACTTATTCAGCACCGATTCCACGGAAGGCTTTTGGTAACGCATGGCGAGTTCCACCTGGAAATCATCGCCGAGGGCCTCGGCGACCAAGTCCCGCAGTTCCTGCGAAATGAAGAAGAGGGGCGAGCCCTTTTCATCGTCCCAAATCTCCTTGTAGGTGGCCGCCGATTTGGGGGCGCGAAACGGCCCGATGATGCCCCGCACCAGCAGTTGGCGGGGAACGGCCGGAATATCAATGACGCGGGGATCGGTCAGGAATTCAACCAGGTATTTGCGGACATCAGGGGTACGATAGGAGTCCGGAGTACCAAGATTGACGAGTAGGATACCAGTTTTCGTAGGCTGCATGACTAGGTAACCAATTCGAATGGAATCGGTTTTTGCGAATGAAGGAATTAAACTTTTTCCAATACCTGGAAGGTATAGGGGTGCTCATTTTTTTCGTCGGCAGGGTGGGCATCTTCCTTGACCACTTGCCAGGGTTCATCCTCGGGAAGGTGAAAAAAGGTATCCCCCTCAAATTCGCCGTGGATGACGGTCAGGTAAATCCGGTCCACCATATCCAGTTCCAGAGCCCGGGCGTAAATCGTTCCGCCTCCGATGATGAAGACTTCTTCATCTTCCTTGGCCAAGGCCAGCCCATCCGCGATGGAATGGACGATTTCAGCACCTTCAATGGTCAGGTTGTCCTGCCGGGTGATGACGATGTTGCGGCGGCGGGGGAGGGGCTTGCCCAATGATTCATAGGTCTTGCGGCCCATGAGAATGGTATGGCCAGTGGTGGTGCGCATGAAGTACCGCATGTCCGAAGGGACGTTCCAGGGAAGGTCGTTGTCCTTCCCAATGACATTGTTCTCGCTGGTGGCGAGGATCATAGAGACGATCATACTGCGATAGGAGCTTTGATGCCCGGGTGAGGCGTATAGTTGTCGAGGCAGATGTCCTCGTAGGTAAAGGCAAAGATGTCTTTGATGTCGGGACTCAGGTGGACCGTGGGCAATGCCCGTGGTTCCCGCGCCAATTGGGTGCGGACCTGCTCAAAGTGATTCGAGTAGATATGGGCATCTCCAAAGGTATGGATGAACTCTCCCGGTTCGAGTCCGCAGACCTGGGCCACCATGATGGTGAGGAGGGCGTAGGACGCTATATTAAAAGGTACCCCGAGGAAGAGGTCGGCGCTGCGCTGGTACAGCTGGCAGGAGAGCTTGCCTTCGGCCACGTAGAATTGGAACATGGTATGACAAGGCGGCAAAGCCATTTTGCCCCGGCTGGCATTCTCGCTGGGCGAGAATCCGGTATCCGGCAAGTAGGCCGGATTCCAGGCGCTGACAATGTGGCGACGGGAGTCGGGCTTGGCCTTAATCTGCTCAATGACCGCAGCAATTTGGTCCAGGCTCTCGCCATTGGGGAGGGGCCATGACCGCCATTGGACGCCATAGACCGGTCCGAGATCGCCCGCTTCATTGGCCCATTCATCCCAGATCCGAACCTTGTTTTCCTTCAGGTAGGCAACGTTCGAATCTCCTTTCAGGAACCAGAGCAATTCATGGACGACGCCTTTCCAATAGACCTTTTTGGTCGTCACCAGCGGAAATCCTTCCTGCAAATCAAACCGCATCTGGTGCCCGAAAATGCTTCGGGTCCCCGTTCCGGTCCGGTCACCCTTGTCGGTGCCGTTTTCCATCACGTATGTCAAAAGATCAAGATAGGCTCTCATGGATTTTGGTCGTTTCATACAAAGTTAACGCAAGGATCATTTTCACTGTCCCCCGATTTTCCACACGGCTTCGCTTATCCCGCCTCCATTAGATTGGGTCGGGTTTTGGTCCGTCTCCCGATCCATTTCCCCAAAGTCTCATGTTTCCAAAACAGGATTCCCGCCAGGACCATTCCCATCAGGATGCAAAAGCCAGGATCGGAGAAGGAAAGCCGTTCCACCGTGGCCCCCGGCCATTGTGAGATGTGCCCGCTCAGGCGGGTCAATACCCACAGACAAAAGTCGAGCATTCCCAGCAAGACCTGGTTCAGGAAGGGAATCCAAATGCTGATAACCGCGAGGAATCCCAAACTGACCACGAAGGTCACCAGAGGAAGGAGGAGGAGATTGGCGAAGAGGAAATAGGTGGGGAAGGTGCCAAAATGGTACCAAACCAGTGGAGCGGTAAAGACCTGGGCGGCCAGGCATACGCTGGCGGCAGACACCATCCCATCCTTGCCCCACGCCCAACGCATAGCGAACCAGGCCTGGATGCGGGGCGCTACCACCATGATTCCCGCCACGGCGGAGAAGGAAAGCTGAAAGCCAATCTCAAATACCGTCGCCGGACGGATGAGGACCAGGATAAATCCTGCAACCGCCAGGGTATTCAGTCCCTTGGATTGCTGGAAAAATAGCTTTCCCAGCTCCAGCAGGCCGATCATCAGGACGGCCCGACATACGGCCGGCGCGCAGCCGGTCATGACCATATAAATCACCAGCAATCCAATGGCGATCAGCGTTTGGAGCCGCTTGCCCCATACCGAGAGGGCCAGGAAGCGCAGCATTTGTTGGATGAAGTAGAAGATGATGCCTACATGAAGGCCAGAAATGGCCAGAATATGGCTCAGTCCGCTGGCCGAAAAGCTCTCCCGAAACTCACTGTTCAGCCCCGATTTGTCCCCCAACAACATCGCCACCGCCAAACCGCCAATCTCAGGATCGGGCATGAGCTCCAGAATCCGGGACTTGAGTTCCCGCCGCAGTTGCCCGCCCCAGGCCAAGGGCGAATTTACCAAGCCCTTTGATTGGATGTCTCGGCCATTGGCCGCCGTAAAAATCCCACGATTGTGGAGGTATTTCCGATAACCTTCAAATTTCGTTCTCAGCGGTTTGAACTTCATTTCCAGTACGATGCGTTCCCCCTGTCGAACATCCGGAGCATCAGCCGGCAAGTACGTCATCACCAACCCACTGACCGCCTGTTTTCCGTCCACCAATTCCTCGCACTCCAAAACCACCTTCTTCCCAAAGGCCGTCGTTCGACTGTCTTCCTTCGCCAGCGCTACCACAAGTCCCTTTTTTCCCTCCAATTGCGAGACATGGTTTCCTGCCTGCGTCGTCGAAAATTGATACATCAAAATGCCGGTCAGGCTAAAGGTCATCCAAAGAGAGACCTGAAAGATACGTTCGACGGTTGCATGGGGCCTTTTTCTCAGGAAACAGTAGCTCCAAACAATTCCTATGGGGGCCGGAGCGAACAGCAGTGCCCATTGAAAAGGCAATTGGGCGGCGAATATGATGCCGAGGACAAGGGAAATGGTGATGGGGATAAGGGGCATGATCTTTGGTTTTGATATGCCCCGAAAATCAAGGGAAGGGAGGGGAAACGGATGGACAGAAAAGCGGAATGGTAACTGAGAATGGCCATTTTTCTAAAAGAAAAATGGGGGAAGCTGTCTCAAAGAGATGTGTAATGGGTTGGTAAAGAGAGGGATAGAAGAATGGAAAAAATAGAGGAATGGTAACGGCAAACAGGGTCAGTTCTCCTGCCAAACCATGCGTTGGTGGAGAATGCCGGAGACATCGTAAGGCTCGCCTTTAGCAGAGAAACCATGCTTTTCATAAAAGGGAATGACCTCTTCGTGGGCTTCGAGGAAGGTTTCCTGGCCCCGGGGAATATCAGACAAGATCGAATCCAGTAATTTTTTCCCAATCCCCTGTCCTCTAAAGTCTTTCAACACCGCAAAGCGATCCAATTTGACCTTCCGCCCCAACGTCACCCGCCACCGGGCAGTCCCCACCGGATGTTTCCCGGAGAAGGCCAGATAGTGGTGGGCAATGTGGTCATGGCCATCGAGATCAAATTCTTCCGGCACCTGATATTCCTCCTGCAAAACGAGGGAACGGATTTTAAAGACCTGCTCAAATTCACGGTCGGAATCAATCTTGAATACTCGGATGGTCGGGATTGGTGGCTCCATTGCCGCAAATATACATAATACTACCTCTACAAGGCCGGTGAGCGCAGCGGTGGGTCTACAAAATCGGGGTGGAATTCGCTTTTTGGGAGGCAGGAAGGAGGACTTGGATTGAATCGATTAAGCAGGTGTGAAGCAATGATTTCCAAACAATGAATGTACCGTTTCGTTTTATGATTCATGGATGGAGTGAAAAATCTGTTCCATTTTTTTGTGTAAGTTTGCGCCACTAAATCACCTGTGGGAGAGCATTTCGATATGGGAAAGAAACATTTAATGATCGTAGAATCACCGGCGAAAGCCAAAACGATTGAAAAATACCTCGGCGAAGACTTTGTCGTGAAAGCCAGTTTTGGGCACGTCCGCGACCTTCCTAAGAAGGACGACGCCATTGATGTAGACAATGACTTTGATCCTCGTTATGAGGTCCTTTCCGATAAAAAGGATGTGATCAAAGAGCTCAAGAAGCTCGCGAAGGAAGTGGAGAATGTGTGGTTGGCGACGGATGAAGACCGCGAAGGGGAGGCCATTTCCTGGCACCTGGCGGAAGTCCTCGGCCTTGATCCTGCTTCTGCCAAGCGGGTGGTTTTCAATGAAATTACCAAGACGGCGGTTACGAAAGCCGTCAAGAATCCCCGAACCATCAACCAAAATTTGGTCAATGCCCAGCAAGCCCGCCGGGTGCTTGATCGCTTGGTAGGTTTCAAACTCAGCCCCATCCTTTGGCGTAAGGTCAAGGCGGGTTTGTCGGCCGGTCGGGTACAATCCGTGGCGGTCCGCGTGATCGTCGAGCGGGAGCGCGAAATCATCAATTTCGTTGCCAAGTCCTCCTTCCGGGTCCGGGCTGAATTTGACCTGGGCAAAGGAGCTGTCCTCGAAGCTGAACTCAAGCGCCGCATTCCCACATTGGAAGGTGTCCGTGCCTTCCTCGAAAGCTGCAAAGGCGCTGAATACAAGATCAATAACCTGGAGACCCGGCCCGGTAAGAAGAGCCCTGCCGCTCCGTTTACCACCTCGACGCTCCAGCAGGAAGCCAGCCGCAAGCTGAGCTTTTCCGTCGCCCAGACCATGCGGGTCGCCCAGTCGCTCTACGAGGCCGGGCACATCACCTATATGCGTACCGACGGCACCAACCTGTCCGAACTCGCCATTAACCAGGCGGCCGATACGATCAACAAACTCTACGGCAAGGACTATCACCACCCCCGTCAGTACAAAACCAAGAATAGCAACGCCCAGGAGGCCCACGAAGCCATTCGTCCCACCGATCTTTCTTTGCAGGAAGTTTCCGGTGATCGCAATGAAGTTCGTTTGTACGAACTGATTTGGAAGCGGACGATTGCGAGCCAAATGGCCAATGCCATCACCGAAAAAACCACGGCGACCATTGGCATTTCGACCAATGACGACCTGTTCTCCGCCAGCGGAGAGGTGCTGAAGTTCGAAGGTTTCCTGAAGGTCTATATGGAGAGCCGGGACGACGAGGAAGAAGAAGAAACTCCGGCCGGTGTACTGCCGCCGCTCGTCGTGGATCAGGTTCTGCCCCTCAACGAAATCACGGCCCGGGAACGTTTTACCAAGCATCCCCCGCGCTATACGGAAGCCAGCCTCGTCAAGAAGCTGGAAGAACAGGGCATCGGCCGTCCTTCGACCTACGCCCCGACCATTTCCACCATCCAACGCCGGAACTACGTCTCCAAAGAGTCGCGGGATGGCGTGGAGCGCGAATACCAGATTGCCAAGCTGGTTGCAGATGAAGTGACGGAGCGGAAAGGCACCGAAACCACCGGAGCGGAGAAGGCGAAATTATTCCCCACTGACCTGGGAATGATGGTGACCGACTTCCTCATTGACTATTTCCCCGGCATCCTCGACTACTCCTTCACCGCCAAGGTGGAAGAAGAATTTGACCGGATTGCAGCTGGAAATCAGCTTTGGAACAATATGATCAAGGGCTTCTACGGCGATTTTGCGGAGACGGTAGAAGAAACGAAAGAAAAAGCCGAGCGGGTCAACAACGAGCGCATCCTGGGTGAAGATCCCAAAACCGGCAAGCGGCTTTCCGTACGCTTCGGTAAGTACGGCCCCTTCGCTCAGATCGGCGAGCCGGACGATCCGGACAAGAAATACGCCAGCCTCCGCAAGGACCAGCGCTTGGAAACCATTACGGCCGAGGAAGCACTGGACCTGTTCAAATTGCCGCGGGTGGTCGGTCAGAAAGATGGCCAGGACATCAAGGCCAATATCGGTCGCTACGGACCCTATCTTCAGTTGGCCAAGAAATTCTACTCGATTCCCAAGGAAGACGATCCGTATTCCATCGAGATCGACCGCGCCCTTGAGATCATCGCGGCCAAGGACCTGGCCGATAAAAACAAGATTATTCAGACGTTTAACGACGATGTTCAAATATTGAATGGCCGCTGGGGTCCTTATATCAAAGCCCACGGCAAGAACATCAAGATTCCCAAGGACGCTGATCCCAAGACGCTCACGTTGGAGGAGTGCATGAAGTTGTACGAGGAGCAGAAAGACAAGCCGAAGCGCGGACGGGGTCGGAAAAAGAAATAAAACACCGGAAAAGGGTAGTACCAATTACAGAAGGTTCGGGAAAATCGAATCGCTTACTGGATTTTTAGTTGGTCTTGGTTAATTTGGTTTAAGACTGGAAAATCAAAAAGTATGAGTTGGTTTAAACGTGTCAAAGACGGTATTATAACCCGGACAGAAGATAAGACCGAAGCCCCGGATGGGATGTGGTCCAAGTGTCCGGCTTGTAAATCCATCACAAATTATCGTGAACTCAAAGAAAATGCCTATACCTGCACCAATTGTGGTCACCACTGGCGGGTCGGCAGTGAGAAATACTTCAATATCCTGTTTCAGGAAGACGACGATGTCGGCGAAGAGCTCTTCACCGAGCTGAAACCGGCCGATCCCCTGGAATTTGAGGATACCAAGGCTTATCCCGATCGGGTGGAAGCCGCCAAAGAGAAATCGGGACTGGAAGAAGCGATCCGGGTCGTAGACGGGACCATGGGAGGCGTTCGCCTCGTAGTGGCTTGCATGGACTTCCGCTTCATTGGTGGAAGTATGGGCTCGGTGATGGGAGAGCGACTTTCCCGGGCCGCCGACTACTGCCTCGAGCACAAGTTGCCCTTCCTGATCATCTCGAAGAGCGGCGGTGCCCGGATGATGGAAGGCGCCCTGTCCCTGATGCAGATGGCCAAAGTAAGTGCCAAGTTGGGCTTGCTGAGTAAAGCGAAGATTCCCTTCATCTCGTTGTTGACCGATCCGACGACCGGCGGTGTCACCGCCAGTTTTGCCATGCTCGGCGACCTGAACATTGCCGAGCCGGATGCCCTGATCGGCTTCGCCGGCCCCCGGGTCATCAAAGAAACCATCGGCAAAGACCTGCCCAAGGGCTTCCAGCGCTCCGAATTTCTCCTGGAGCACGGCTTCCTCGATTTCATCGTCCACCGGAAGCAACTCCGCGAAAAGCTCATCCAATCCATCCGCCACATGCAATAAGCAAGGTGCGATGAACAGCATATCGGCCCCGGGATAACGTTCAATCTGTTATCTTGGGGCTTCGACTTTTGTGAACCCATGAGATTGTTTCACCACCCGGTCCTGTGCAACTACTACGTCACCTACCGCTGCAATGCGGCTTGTGACTTCTGCGACATTTGGGAAAAGCCCTCTCCCTATGTCACGCGGCAACAAGTGGAGGAAAATCTACGGGACTTGCGCAAGTTGAAGGTGAAAGTCATCGACTTTACCGGGGGAGAACCGCTCCTCCACCGGGAACTGGCCGATTTCCTGTTATTAGCCAAGCAATTCGGGCTCATCACCACCGTCACCACGAATACTCTCCTCTATCCAAAGTACGGAGAGCGGTTGCGCGGCCTGGTGGACATGCTCCATTTTTCCCTCGATTCCATCCACGAAGCCCAACACAATGCTTCCCGGAAGGTCGACTGTTTTGGTCACCTCCAACGCAGCATCGAATTGGCGTGGGAATGGGGAGAGCGACCGGATATCCTGTTTACGGTTACGCCCGATAATCTGAAGGAGCTGCCTGAATTGTACCGGGAGTATGCGGAGGAAAAAGGACTTCTGGTGATTCTCAATCCCATTTTTTCCTATAACGATGTGGGGGAGACCTTGTCGGCTTCCGATTTGAAATGGCTGCGCAAGTGGACGTCTAAGCCGGGGATTTACCTGAACAAGGCCTTTTTGGACTTGCGGGAAGGCGGGGGCAACCAGATCGACCGGCCCCTTTGCCGGGCGGGCAGCAGTACCGTGGTGATTTCTCCCGAGAACAAATTGGTTCTGCCGTGCTATCATTTGGGTGTGAAGGAACTTCCGATTGAAGGGCGGTTGGCGGAGGTCTACCAAAGTACGGAAGCCCAAGCGATGATCGAGCAAGAGGGAAGGTTGCCGGGTTGTCAGGGCTGTGTGGTCAATTGTTACATGGAGCCTTCTATGGCGGTGGAGACCGGACGCTACTTTTGGAGCAGCCTGCAATCTACGGTTCGGTACTCGCTGGAGAAATGGGTTTACGGGGCAAATGGATAAGGTAAAGAGTAGGGTTGGGGAAAGAACCAATTCCATCATTTCAAGGAATTTAGCCAAGATATTTTTTAGGAAATACCCTACTGAACCGCTATATTTGCGAACTGAAATAAAAGATAAGTCACGAATCTCATTAGAAGTATGTACCTCAACACTGAAGTAAAAAAAGAGATCTTTAAACGGTACAGCCGCGAAAGAAACGAAACAGACACTGGTTCTCCGGAAGCACAGATTGCACTGTTTTCTTACCGGATTAACCACCTGACGGAGCATCTGAAGAAAAACAAAAAGGACGTTGCTACCCGGAAAGGACTCCTGAGACTCGTCGGTAAGCGCCGTCGACTCCTCAACTACCTGATGAAAACGGACATCGAGCGCTATCGCGCAATCATCAAAGAATTGGGAATTCGGAAGTAATTCCCAATTCTCTTTTTACACCTTTCCTCCCGTTTAATTGTATATAAATGGATCACATTAAGAAATCCGTAACCCTCTCCAATGGAAGAGAAATTTCCGTTGAATTGGGTCGCCTGGCACGACAGGCCGACGGAGCTGCGGTGATACGTTGCGGAGACACCATGCTTCTCGCAACCGTTGTATCCCCCAAAGAAACTAAGGACGTCGATTTTCTTCCCCTCTCTGTTGACTATCTGGAAAAATTTGCATCAACTGGTAAAATACCGGGAGGCTTTTTCAAGCGCGAAGGCAGATTGGGAGAACATGAAATCTTGACCTCCCGCCTGGTGGACCGGGCCCTGCGTCCGCTGTTCCCGAAGGATTACCACGCTGAAGTACAGGTCATCATCCAGATGATCTCCTCTGATAAAGAAGAGCAAGCCGACGCATTGGCTTGTTTTGCTGCATCCTGTGCCATCATGGCGTCTGACCTTCCTTTCCCCGATCCGGTCGCTGAAGTGCGCGTAGGTCGGAAGAATGGAGAGTTCATCATCAACCCGACCGTCTCCGAGATGGCCGAGGGCTGTGACATGGACATCATGGTCGCTTGTACCATGGACTCTATCGTGATGGTAGAGGGTGAAATGGATGAATGCTCTGAGGAAGACCTGCTGAATGGTATGATTGCGGCCCACGAGGCTTGTAAGCAGTTGAACCAATTGCAGCTGGAAATCCGGGAAGCGGTCGGCAAAGAACCCCGCGAATACGAGACCTACGAAGTCGATGAAGACATCACGACGAAGGTCACCGCGTTGGTTACCGAGCCGATCAAAGCCATCGTAGATGGCGTCCTTCCTAAGGGCGAGCGTTCCGATCGCTACCGCACTGTCGTCGACGAGGCCGTCGAAAAGATGACCGAAGGCCTGGAAGATGGCGACGAGATCGAGCAGGTCAGCAAGTGGACCAAAATGGTCTGCAAAGACGTGCAAAAGCACCTCGTTCGCAGCAAGGTTCTGCAAGAAGGTTTGCGCCTCGACGGTCGTAAGACCGAAGACGTTCGCCCGATCTGGAGCGAAACCAGCTACCTGCCCCGCGCCCACGGTTCTGCTGTCTTCACCCGCGGTGAGACCCAGAGCTTGTGTACCACGACCTTGGGTACCAAACTCGACGAGCAGACCATCGACAGTGCGACGGTTGAAGGCAAGAAGCGCTTCCTCCTCCACTACAATTTCCCGCCCTTCTCCACCGGTGAAGCCCGCTTCCTCCGTGGACCTGGTCGTCGTGAAATTGGTCACGGTAACCTGGCCGAGCGCGCCCTCAAGAAAGTCATGCCCGACGATTACGAATACACCGTCCGGGTCGTATCCGATATTCTCGAATCCAATGGTTCCAGCTCGATGGCTTCCGTCTGTGGTGGCTGTCTCGCGCTGATGGACGCAGCTGTGCCGATCAAGGCTCCTGTCTCCGGTATCGCCATGGGTTTGATCACCGACAAAGAAACCGGCGAATTCGCTGTTCTCAGTGACATTCTCGGTGACGAAGACTTCATCGGTGACATGGACTTCAAAGTGGCTGGTACCACTGAAGGCCTGACTGCTTGCCAGATGGACATCAAGATTCGTGGCCTCAGCTACGAGATCCTCAAGAATGCCCTCGAGCAAAGCCGTCCCGGCCGTACCCACATCCTGAACAAGATGCTGGAAGTGCTCTCCGAGCCGCGCACCGAACTGTCCAAGTACGCGCCGCGGATCGAATCCATCGAGATCAAGACCGACATGATTGGTGCGGTCATTGGCCCGGGTGGAAAGATTGTCCAGGAAATCCAGCGGTCTACCAATACCACCATCAGCCTCGAAGAGGTCGACAACAAAGGCATTGTGACCATTTACTCCAACGATTTGGAGGCATTGGAAGCGGCCAAGAAGATGGTGAAGGACATCATTGCCGAGCCGGAAATCGGTGCGGTTTACGATTCCACGGTCAAGAGCATCAAGGACTTCGGCGCATTCGTCGAGTTCATGCCCGGCCGGGAAGGTCTGCTCCACATCTCCGAAATCTCTTACGAGCGTCTGCCGAGCATGGACGGCGTCTTTGAGGTAGGAGACAAGGTTCAGATCAAACTGATCGGCATCGATGAGAAAACGGGCAAGTTCCGTTTGAGCCATCGTGTCCTGCTTCCCAAGCCGGAAGGCTGGGAAGAGCGTCCCCGCGGAGGTCGCGGAGGCGGTGGTGGCCGTCGTGACGGCGGTCGCGGTGGTGATCGTCGCGGTGGCGGCGGCAGAGGTGGAGACGGACGCCGCGGTGGCGGTGGCCGTAAGCGCCCCCATCGTCGCGATGACGAATGACAATACATTGAATGAAAATAGTGAAAGGGAGCCCTCGGGTTCCTTTTTTTCATTTAATTTCGCAGCATGTCAAACCTCGAATCCATCGTCACCGAAGTCATCCACAAGTTCCACGAAGTTGAGGCCTCGGGGCAGGATGCAGAAGTCATCCACATGGACATCATGGAATTGAATATCCAGCCTCCGGTCCGCCTGGAAGGGAGGAAGGGCGTATTTCAAAAAGTAGAATTCGAATATGTATTGAATTTTCTCGCTTCCAGTAACCTGGAGGAAGACGATCCGGTTCGGTACAAGCAATCCCTCCGCCTCAGCGAGAATGGTGAAATCATGGCCATTTCCGACCCGGTAGAAATCTGGAGTTAATTCAGGATCAGCTTTCTGGCGACCCGCACCTCGCCAATTTCCATTCTCACCCAGTACATTCCCCGCGGCAATTGGTCCACTTCAAGGACTCCATTTTGCTCCTGGTTCCATTTTTCCCCTTTTTCTTCCCGCACCATCTGCCCCAACTGATTCCATGCCGTCAATTGGTACTGGCCTTGGGTGGGATTGGAGAATGAATAACGAACCGTATGAGCGGCGGGGTTGGGAGCCAGGACAAGACTGGAAGCCAACTGATCCAGAGCAATTCCCACGATGGTATCCACCATCAGGGTCTTACGGATGGTATCGCGACACACTCCATTGGAGACGTAGAGTTGTACTTCGTACGTGCCGGGAGCATTGTAGGCGTGGTTGACATTCGGGTAAATCGGACAATTGATGGAGCCATCTCCGAAGTTCCAGCCCCATTCCACCGCTACCGCGGTGGTATCGCTGAACGAGATCGTGTCGCCAACAAAGAAATTGGCGGGCGCACAGGTGAAGCCACCATCAATGCCATCTCCAATCGTGACCTGAATTTGGTCGTAGTCTTCACAGCCATTGGCGTCGGTGACCTTGACCCAATACGTACCCGAGCTGTCGATGTCCATCGTGGCAGCAGGGCTGCCGTTGCTCCAGAGGTAAGATGAATAACCACTGCCTGCATCCAGCGTCAGCATCGTATCTCCCTCGCACAACAACATGTCTTGTCCGAGGTCGACCTGGGGAGCCATTCCACCCCGGATCACGCACCAGTACTTGTCGTGGGCGCGCTGGACAGAATTCCGCAGGTGGGGGATGCTGTCCGCGGCAACAATCGCAAATGCAACGGTATGACTGCTCCCGGGCGCAATGTCAAAAGGCCCGGCTGAGGCGAATTGAACTACGTCTACGAAACTGACATTGGCCGCGCTGGGGGGGCTGGTCAGCGCATTCCATTTCTCGGCGGCGGTAAATCCAAAGTTGCCCACGTCAGAGGCATAGCCGTGGAGGCTGTCCGGCGTCAACAGGGCCACACCCATGTTCCAAAGGTTGGTCCAGGTCTCGGTGAAATTGTAAATGCAGCGGGAAGCCGAGTCGTATTGGCTGACATTGTTGGTGAACCAGTAGCCATCGATGTCGAAATACATACCGGCGTAGGCGCCCTTGATGGTATCCGTCGCCGACGGATTGTGGAGGGTATATTCCTGGATGATGTAATTATCATCCGGAGCGAGTTCAAACTGATAGTTGTTTTGCTCCACCTCAATGCCAACTGCATTGGAACCGGCATTTTGGTCGTTGTACACGGTATTGCTCTCCGCATCGGCATAAATTCCAGGCGACCTCCGCTCAATGGGAGTGAGGTTCTGGAAATGGCCGTTGAAGGTCCCGTTCTGGTTTTCGAAGTTGTCGACCACCTGCGTAGGGCTGATTCCGACGGCGAAACCCGCGTCGTTCATCAGGCCGGATTCACCATCGACCACCCAACCCCGGCCCTGGCCGGTAGTGGTATATCCCCACCGGCCACTGCCGGTGAAGGAAATTTCAATCCGATTCTCATCGAGATTGATATAATCGTCGTCCGTCTGGACCCGGAGGTATTCGTAATCCGAATAGCCATTGCCGGAGTAACCGATTCGGATATAGCCGACGTATCCGGCGGGAGTCCCCGGTGCCACCCGAATCCTGAACGGAGCGAGCCGGAGGCTGGCGGTATCCATGGTATTCATGGTCCCCAATCCAATGTCGCCGTGGACAATCTGGAAGTTGTTGGCACTGACGTTCGGAACCGATGCGGTCACCTGAAGGTCGTTCACTGGGGCGAGAAAATTGACGAGTCGCAGTTCGAGGTCAACGGTATCGCCGCCGGCCACCACGCCATCGTCGGGATCGTTCAGGTTATAGTCCAGCACGCGCACAGAAGGAGAGACATCGGTCAGGGCAGCATAGGTATCCACCCGGCCGCGGCCCATTTTCTCGGCATAGAAGCCGGAATTCATGCCGTAAATGCCTTGGAAGGCGGTCACCCGGACCTGTTGGCCGACTTGTTCATTGGTGAGGGAAGGCGAATTGGCTTTGACCAATCCAGCCGAACCCGCTACGATGGGCGCGCCCATCGAGGTGCCCGTAGCGGCAAATGTTCCGGCGTTGAGCCGGATGGAGGTGATACTCTCGCTGGGGGCAGTGATGTCCAGCAGATAATTGTAGGTCGTTCCGGATCCGGAATTCGTGTACCAGAAGGCGTCATTCGGACCCGATCCACCGACGCCGATGGCCCGGTGGTACGTAGCGGGAATAAAGCGCAGGTCGGCCGGTGTATTTCCACCGGCCACCACCACCAATTTTCCTTTGTTGATCACCGCATAATTCACCGCATCCTCGCCCATTCGGCTCCGGGCCGTTCCGCCCCAGCTCAGGTTGATGATGTCGGCGCCATGATCCGCCGCATAGACCAATCCCTGGTAGCCGCGGTAAATCAAGATGCTCAGGTCAATGGTCACTTTGACCGGCAGCAAACGGCAATTGAAGCCGATACTGGCAATATTCGATCCATTGTCGGTGGCCGCCACGGCGGGGCCAGCCACAATGATTCCGTGGTCGACGCCGGGTTGGTTGCCGGCCCAGGTAGGATCGTTGTCACCGGGGGAAAGCCAATAATCGCCCCCCATGTCCCAACCGCGGTAATTGTCGACGTAGCCATCTCCGTCGTTGTCGATGCCGTCGATGGGATCGCCGGTATTGTAGGCGTATTCGGTGGCCAGGTCGGGATGGGTAAAGCTCGTTCCATTGTCCACTACGCTGATCACCACGTTGGTATCGCCCTTTGTGATGTCCCAGGCATCCCGCGCCCGCAACAGGGAAAGGTAATATTGGGCCGCCGTATCAGGATCAGAAGGATCGTATAGGCTCTGGTAAATGTAGAGCGGCTCGACATATTCAAAAACGCCCGTATTGAGCAATGAATTGACGGCTGTTTCGATGGGGAGGTTTTCGGTGTATTGAAGTTCGTATACCAGGGTCAGGTCCACCATTTTGCGGCCCAATTCGTCCGTGGGTTCGCTAGGAGGAGGGGTATGGGGAAATGAGCGCTGGAGTTTTCCTTGTCCCAATTCCTCAAAATACTTCTCTAAACCCGGGATCGAGATGGCATTCGGGCTGCAATAGGGACGGTATTGTTCCTTTACCCGCATCACCACTATGTTCGGAACATAATCCGAAGCGGTCAGGTCGGGAGCCAGTTGAAAAGGCGCCCGCTTGGGGTGGGTAACGGGATTTTGGGACCAAACCGGGCCAATGAGCAGCGAGAACAGGACAAAAATTGGAACGAATCGGCGCATAAGATCCTTTTTTCGAAAATAAGTATTTCCCCTTGCTCTCTCAAACCAGATGCGCCGGCCAACTGACTTTGGGCGAAATGGATCAGCGGTGGATCAGTTTTTGGACGTTTCGGGTCTCTCCCTGAATGGATTTCAACAGGTAAAATCCAGGTGCCAATGCAGTTCCATCGATGATAAATCGGGTATCGGAGCTGCTTTCGGAGGCATTGGTCCAAACCACGCGGCCTTGGGTATCGATCAGCCGCAGGGAAACCGGTTCCAGTGCCGTTTCCACCAACCGAATTTCGAGGTGGTCTCCAAACGGATTGGGGAAGACCTGAATGTCCATCCGGGTATCGTCATCGAGGCCCACCAAGGGGGCGATGAAAATCGTGGTGTCGGTGGTATAATCGCAGATGCCATCGGAGATGGTGAGCGAAACCGTGTAAGAACCCGGCGTGCTGTAGGTATGGGAAGGATTTTGCTGGGTGGAAGCATTCCCGTCGCCAAAGGACCAGGTCCACTGGAGATTTTGGCGGTTGCTGAGGCCCCGGAAGTCAAGGGGAGCGTTTTGGGTGGGAGTATTGTTGGGTAAACCGATCTGGACATCGCTCAGGTCCCGAATCTCGAGGTTGAGGTCGTCAGAGGCGGTGCAGCCATATTCATTGACCACGGTGACGGAGTAAACGCCGGGCGCGGTCGCAGTCAGCAGGGGAGTGGTGTCTCCGGTTGACCAGACATAATCCACGTTGGTTGATCCCATCGGCAGGAGGATCGGGTGGGGATCGTCATGGCAGGCCACGACGTCAGCGCCCAGGTCGACTTCGGGTACTTCCCCCTTGAGTTCGCACCAGTACCGGTTGCGGGCCCGCTCAATGGACGCTTCCAGGTCCACAAGGTCAGTGCCCCCCGAGAGGACAAAGGCGATTGTAACGCTGTCTCCGGCGCCCAGATTGACGGGGCCTCCTGACAAAAACGCGAACAAATCTCCGGTCTGGCCGGAACCCGGTGCGGCTGGCTGGGTCAGGGCATCGAATTTCTCCTGATCGGTATAGCCGTAATTCTGATAGGTTTTGATTTGGGAGTGCGGGTTGTGGTCGGTGACCAAGGCCAGCCCGGTCCAGAAATGGTTGCCTCCGTTGGAAGCCAGCGCGGCAATCATCTCGCCGTCTTGGTAATAATTGGCGGCGGAAATCGAGAAGAAGGTCTGGATGAATTGGAGGCTCATGCCGCCATAGAGGTCATTCAGGGGATAATTGTTCTTATTCTTGAGCGTGTACTCCAGAATGATGTATTGGTCGTGGGTGGCGTCGTTGAATTGGTAGGTGTGCTGACGGATGTCCAATCCAATTTCGTGGGAGCCGGCCTCATGGTCGTCGTAGTGGGCAGATGCTTCCACGGCAGCTGCAGCGCCGGGGAAAATCTTGCGGGCCCGTTCAACGGGCTGCAAACGGGCCGTGCGTTCTCCGGTGACGCCCCGCAGGTTGTCGACGACCTTCGTCTGAGAAAGGCCGGCCAGGAAGCCGACGTCCAGCAAGACGGTATTGTTGCCATTGTAGAGGTAACCGAGGCCGATTTGGTTGGAAGGGAAATCGGTGAAGCCCAGGTTGCCCATGCCGTTGACCGTGGTATGAATTTTATTTTGGTCAAGGTCGATGCTGGTGGGGACAATGCGGAGGGTGAAGTATTGAAAATCGTTGTATCCGCCTTCGCTGAAGGAAAATCTCAGGAAGGTCCGGGTGGCCACGCTGACATTCTTCTTGATCCGAATGAGAAAAGGAGTCGAATTGAAGGTGCTGCTCATGGTGCCCAGGCTCGCAATGGTGGTGGTGCCGGAAATGATTTCCACCATCGAGGTGTCCACAGCTTCCAGAGTTACGTTCAGGTTGGTGACCGGGTCCAGGTAGTTCATCACGCGGGCGTATACCTGCATGGTATCGAAGGGCTCGGAAATATCATTTTCGTCGTCCCGAACCATCAGGGAATCGATGCGGACCGACTTGGGGTTGGACAGGGTGAGGGCATTGAAAACGTCCAGTTGGCCGGTTCCAATCCGATCTTCGAGGTAGGCGCCATTCTGGGCGTAGATGTCTTCGCAACCGACCCGAATGAGTTCGCCCGCCTGAATGGGATTCAGTTGAGGGTTTTGGGCCATGGCGAGCGCGGCACCGGCACAGACGAGGGGAGCGGACATCGAGGTTCCGGATGCTCCGCCCCAATAGCCATTGGGGCCGGCGGTGGACAGGATGGACGCGCCCGGGGCCATGAGGTCCACAAAGTAGTTGTAGGTGGTACCCGTGCCGTTTTGCTGGTCCCAGACTTGGTCGCCGACCTGGGTGGCGCCGATAGACAGGACATTGGCGAAGCTGGCGGGGTAGACGAGGCTTTCCTGGTGGCGGTTGCCACAAGCGGCGACAACGAGGACGCCATGGTTGATGGCGGCGTAGTTGACGATGTCTTGACCGTATTGGGTATACGAGCCTGAGCCCCAACTAAGGTTGGCGATGTCCACACCCTGGTCAGCGGCGTAGACAAGGGCGTCGTACCCGAAGCTGATGCTGAGGGATTGGTCGACGCCGGCTTTGAGGGGAAGGAAATGGGTATTGTAGCCGAGACCGGCGATGCCGGTGGAATTGTTGGGTTCGGCGCAGGCGGCACCGGTGACAATCACGCCGTGGTCCATTCCCGGGCCGGCGCCCACAAAGCTAGGATCGTTGTCGGCGGGCGCCCAATAGCTGGTGCCCGCGAGGTCCCAACCCTGGTAATTGTCTATATAGCCATCACCGTCGTTGTCGATGCCATCGATGGGATCGGCAAAGTTGTAGGCGATTTGGTTTTTAAGGTCATTGTGGGTGAGGGAGGTGCCGGTATCGATGATGCCAATAACGATGGTGGTGTCGCCTTTTTCCAGGTTCCAGGCTTCCGGGGCACCGACACTGTCAATGTACCACTGGTTGTTGAGAGAGGGGTCATCGGGAACAAAGAATGATTCGTGGAGGATGCGGGGTTCGGCGTAGGCAATGGAAGGCAGGGCCGAGAATTTGACGGCGAGGGCCGGAATGTCCGCATTGGCAGGAAACCGGAGTTCGTAGATCAAGGTGATGTCCACGAATTCCTGACCCAGATCGTTGGTTTGGCCATCCACGATTTGGGCATTCGGAAAGAGGGTATGGAATCCCATAGCGTTGTGGCGGGCGGCAAGGTCGGCCACTTCTGGCACCTGAATGCTCTGGGGCGAACATTGGGCACGGAACTGGGGGTGGACCTTGACAATCAAGGCGCCGGGAACATAATTGATGGGATCGGTTTGTTGGGCAAAAGACAATTGGGCTCCCAAGAAAAGGAATGCAATGAGCATCAACCATTTAGGTTGACTGTTTCCTTTACAATGAGTTACTTTTTTCAATGAAAGTTGGTTGGGCATCTCGTAATTAGTCGGTCGTTTTGGTGTTGATGAAAAAGAACACCTGTTTCCACAAAAAGGGAGACACTAGCTTTACAGAAAATCAAAAAAATTAGGGTAGCCTTCGATTGGTGTAAAGGTCGGGAAATCGATTGGGATATGGACACACAATTCATCCACAAATCCTTCATGCCGGGGAGGGGAATGGACGGCGATGGGTGAGGGGAATTGGGGGATGAATGGAGTAAGAGTGGGGAGGAAAATGTCGGCAATACAAAAAGCCGGATGTTTATCCGGCTTTTTAAGATATTCTTTACGTCGGCTTACGCTTCGGCGGGGAGTACGTGGACGAACTTCCGGTTGTTCTTGCCAGTAGAGAAAGAGACTTTCCCTTCTGTCAGAGCGAAGATCGTATGGTCCTTGCCGATGCCGACATTGTTGCCGGGATGGTATTTGGTTCCGCGCTGGCGGACGATGATGTTGCCGGGAATCACGACTTCGCCACCAAATTTCTTGATGCCGAGGCGCTTGGATGCTGATTCACGACCGTTTTTGGAGCTACCTACACCTTTCTTGTGTGCCATGACGAGTTCCTTTCTTTAATTAGTTGTTGCTGGCTTAGCCGATGGATTCGATTTGAATCTTGGAGAAAAATTGACGGTGGCCATTCATTTTCTGATAACCTTTCCGACGCTTCTTCTTAAAGACCAAAACCTTGTCACCTTTCAGGTGAGAGAGAACCTTATATTTCACAGATGCTCCGTCTACAAAGGGAGTGCCCACCTGGACATTTCCTTCGTTGTCAACCAAAAGCACCTGGTCGGTTTCAATGCTTTCTCCTTCCGCATTGGGGAGGCGGTGAACGTAGATCTCCTGATCTGCTTCCACCTTGAACTGCTGTCCCTGGATATTTACAATCGCGTACATTGTCGTATGCCTATAATTCAAACGAGGGGCAAAGTTAATTATTTGTTTCGTAGAAGCAAAGGGTGAGTGGGGATTTCGATTCTAAATTTAAAAATTTCGGTGGTAAACAGTGGGTAGGGGATTGAGTCTGGGGGAGAAAGAACTGCGGCAGGGGGAGGAGCAATTGTTGGAGCTCCCGCGTGAGCGGAGCGACTGCGGATCACCCGGTCCCTTTGGGAGCCGCCCTGTCTTGTTTGGTAGACTTTATTCTAAGGGGATTGTTTTTAAAAGTGTACGGTTGTTTGGATGTTGTTGTATTTAAAAATAGACAAAATGAGTGTGTTTAAAACAGGTCGTTTCTGGTGGTATTTTTGCTAATGTGCTGTAATATAGGGGTTTGTATTGGATTGGCTGTTTTGGCACGCTGCTTGCCATAATGAGAGCGAACCCAAACACTGGAACAATGCACAAGGCAACACCAAGTTTGAAGTTGATGGCGAGGAGGGTATCGGTTAGCATCTGCATCGCGGCGCTGCTTCCGATGACGACCCGGATGCACCGTCCGCGGGATGAGCGGCCCGGATTTGAGGCGGGGAAGGCGCACCAACAGCTTCGTTTGCAGGCCTCGCACTGTTCGCGGGTGCACGATTGAATCTTCTTATACTCATAACGATACATTTTACATTTCGAATTCTATTACATGGCGATTCTGGTTTATTAAGATGATGGCTCCCCGCCCGGGGAGCCATCGCTTTTTGTATGTTGGGGGATGGCTACAAAGATTATGACGTTGCATCCGGCGGGGAAGGCCGGGGTGAATCTGGATGCGGGGAAGTACCACCAGGTGCGGTCAGTGATGTTGGAGGCGCTGGAGTTGGCGGGGGAAATGACGTTACAGGAGCTGGTGGAGGCGTTGACAGTGGCGTTGGCGGGGCAGTTTGAGGGTTCGGTGAGTTGGTATGCGACGACGGTGAAGCTGGATCTGGAGGCGCGGGGGGAGCTGGTGTGTGATCGGCGGAAGTCGCCGCAGCGGATTCGGCGGGGGTAGGTTATAGGTTGATGCTTAGGGAAGCCCATATCGGATAAGGTGTGACTTCTTGTGCCAGTCCGAAGAAGCCCCGTTCGGGCAAAGGAATCTGGTCCAGGTTCCAGCCTTTGGCTCGCAACAATTTGGCGAGGGCATTTTCCATCAGGTAGAGGTTGTAGATGGGGCCGTCATTGTGGGTCTGCCAGGCTTCCCTGGCGGCCAGGCTTTGTAGGAATGTGTATCCGGCGGTCTCGTCCTCTGGGAATTGGAGTTGGACGGCCTCCATCCAGGACCAATGCGGGGGAAAGTTTTGAAAGTGGTCGTCGAGCCCCTCCCAGTAGTTGGGCTGCTGGGCCCAGGCTCCCCAGAATGCTTTTTCGAATGGATTGAGGTCATCGGGTTGGAGGGACTGGAGGAAATCGGTGGCGTCAGGATCTTCGAGGAGGCAGGATATAGCGGCAGCGTTTCCCCATTTTTCGTAGATGACCTCAGTTGTGAGGGCCAATGCCAGCCAGGTAGAACAGGGTTCGTAGCAAGCGTATAACACCGACGCAGCTTGGTGGGGGACCCATCGGGAAGTCTCCAGGTCTTCCAGTAGGTCGGCCTCTTCACCCTCTCCCCATTCCTTCAACACCGCTTGTATTTCAGCGATGGCTTCTCCGATTTGGCACCATTCCATGTCCCATGTTTCCTCGGCTCCTTCGAGCCGGAATTTGGTGGGAGTTAGGGCGGTGGTTTGGAATGCCGCTTGCATGTGGGGGAAAAGGTGTCGCCAGAGGGAGGCTTTTTGCTGGGGGGACATCTGTTAGGGTTATGAGGTTGTGGTTTTGATTTGGTAGTGGGGCTGGGAGAAAGTTAATGGTTTTTCGTTTGAGGGGGGATTGGTTGGTGGAATGGGCGGAGGTCTTAGGGAAAAGGGGATTTTTGGTGGAATTTGATTTCTACCCGGGGTTCGAACCCTCAAATATTTCTACCAATCTCAAGTAAAGGCGTTGCATGAACTCCATGGTTTCAGCTTCGCTATAAGGCCGTTCATCTGGCAAGCCATCGTTGTGGTAAGGACGTAGGCCTGCGTGGGTGAACAGAAAGTCAATTGGATTTTGAGGGGGATGATTGAGAAAGTATTGAAATGCAATGAGTGCATCTTCGGCTAGAAGCGGACTCTCCCGGGCGCTGTTCGCATAATTGGCAAGGGCCTCTTCCAATTCAACTTCCATAAACGTTTCTTCAAGGAACTTTTCAAAGTAAACCAGTGGGTTTTCCCGGTGTGCTTTTGAAAGTGCTTGTTCGAGTTCTTCATTGGAGAAGAAATCAATTTGGTAGATATGGGCGAAGGGGTCTTCTGGCATGATCGCTTATTTGGGCCATCCCGTGTCAACGCGCCAACCGCCAGGGGATCCATGGTCCCTCTTAAACTTGATCTCTTTGTTGACTGGGGTTAGTTCCCTCGTTAAGGAAATTTTGGATGAATCCACACCTGAATTTGAGTCTTTGGGGTAAAAATAATGGCTTACAGCTGGATGAAGGATCGAAAGAATAAACCTAAACAGATTCGGAAGCACCATTTTGATCGACTGAGTGTTGGTATTTGTACCCACTTTTGATGCCCAAAGTTCTTTCATGGATTCCAGTTGTAAGGGATAAGTCGAGCTTGTATTGTTGGAAGGCAATCTGGCAAATAATTCTGACGGCGTTCATATTTTTTCTCTACGCCCTTTAAATCAACAGGCACTTAAGGAAAGTGGCAAAGATATGGGGGGGCCATTTGGGATTCAATAGGACCAATTCCAGGAATCGGAGCGCAGCAGAAGAGCCTATTGGATGACTCAGGGTTGGGGACAGAATCGCAATCAGTTATGAGAAGCGTGCGGGCTGCTTCTTTGAAATGATCAAACTTATGGGACCTATATCGGTCAGACATTTTCAGATAGGACTTGGGATGTATCATAATGGGTCTTTCTGCCTTCAATGAAGGGGGCTTAGTGAGAGACTGGGGTGAAAAATTCACTCACATCGTCCCATATTGCAGCGCAATCGAGTTCTAAAACCCAAAAAAACTGGCTGACACTTGTTTCCAAATATAATTCCTCTTGGTTTAACGTGAATTTTATTTCATGCTTCTCATTTTCGCCATTTAAAGTGATTAGCTGTTTCTCCCTTTGAATTTTAACGTCAAAAATATAGTCAAAGTCGTCATCGACAATGCCCATATTGTGATAGTAAGTATGAAGTTTGGTTGGACTAAGAAATTCTATAATTATCCCAGAAGCTATACCTGGCTCATACTCACTGGAAAATTTGAATTGGGTTAAGTCGGGTATCATTTTGGGCTTTTCCCTTTAAACATTCGTAAACCTTTAACGCTTGATTGATTTAATAAATCCACCCCAGTTCCAGTAAAAACAACCTGGTTTCCTAGGTGCTAAATGGATTTCATTTCTCTTCCTGGAACTCGTCTTTTTCCCATTGGCCCCTCGATGAGCTTTTATGGATGATTAGGGTCTCGACTATAGTCTGGAAGATTTCTTTATTTTGGCCAGCCGGTATTGACCCTCTAAGCTCCTTTGGAGCGAGGGACTCTATTTAAACAAAACGGTGGTAGTCCGCAAAGTCTTCCTCCAAGGTTCCGTAGAAGTGATTTAGGAGTTCCCTCTTTCGTTGGTGGTAGGACTCTTCGTAAGGAGTTTGCTTGGCTTTTAGTTGTACTGATTGATCCATTAAGCTTTGCCAGAAGGCGATCCAGGCTTTGACGAAGCGAGCCGTTTCAGATATGGAAGCCAAATCGGTCGTTTCTTTTTCGACGAGTATTTCGATCTCTAGTTCATCCATTACCTTCTGGAAAAACTCAGGAGCGGTATCAATCACTTTCTCAAAGTGGGTGATTCGTTTTTTCAGTTCGGAGGTCCCTCCATTCACTAAGTCGAAAGAAAACTCCATCGCTTCTTCGAAGGAGTAGCTGGAGAAGAAATGCAACAGGTACTCCTTGACAAACTTGAACTCGGGTGATTTGTATGAAGCCATATTGTTTTCGTTTATCGTCCGGGCCATGCACTGTTGATGTACCAGCCCCCAAGGGTTCCTTTGTGACCAGCCAACCTGATTTGGGCCCCTCTACCTGGAATTACCTTGGTTAAGTTTTTAGGGGTTCCTGGAGGCGTATCGAATGGGTGGGTGGATGAATCATAATAGGAATCGTGTGGCTTAAGTTTTGAATGGGCTGCTGCTGGAGGATATAATGCAGCTCCTGAAGGTCGATTTGAGGAGGCAAAGTAATAGGGTAATCTATGTTCGCGTGTGATTTTTGCATAGTTCCCTCCAACCTGCCGTTCAACTACTTTAGCTGAAAAACTTCCTCCGATGTTAATCATTTTACTTCTATCTTCTCCAAATTGGCTCCAGTCTTCAGATTTGTAAGCACCAGAAGCCAGCCTCAAACGATACTCTTTCCAATTTGGTACCAATTCTGAACTCCAAAAATGTCTAAGGGCTTTATTTGCTGATGCAGAGGTCTGGAACGCTCCTGCATATTTCGATTTAGGAGTCAAATTTTGATTTGACATATTCGTCCCCCTCAAAGTTCGGAATGCAAGGTCACCGACCGAATTCGCTCTTCCCCCAGCATCGAATATATGCTTTTGGGAGATATGGGCATTGGAGTTGAGACTTTCTTCTCCCGTTGCTGTTTTTATTTTTCGCGGCTTTTGTCCGTGATGGAACTTCACCATCTGCTCTGCTCGTCCCTTCATTCCTCCGCCTCTTTGACCATACCTTCTGAAAAGTTCAGTTTTAGCTAACTGAGACCGTTTTTTTGCCTGAGTTTTTTTCTCGCCAGGTAAATTTAATTTTGGATCTAGCTCCTCCCATAGGTTTTCAATTTTTCGACTTTTGAGAAACCAACCATTTGGGTATCGGTCAGATGTTCCGCCCCCAGCCGCCCCTGGCACAATCGTCGCATTCGGTGCAATCACCACCTTGAAGTCGACATCGCCGTCCTTTTCATCTTTTGCCACCGGGTTGAACTTGACTTTGAGTTTCACCGTTTTACCCTTAACCTTTTTCTTCACCTTAGGCCCGTACTTGGCTTCCAACTTCTTGGCCTTTTGCTTGCGGTCGGCGTGGAAGGACTTGAAGTCCTTGAATTCCTTTTTCGGGATTTGTTCAAGCGCGTCTTTGACCTGGGGGCCGATTTTCTTGTGCTTCTTCCGGTCTGCCGTCCGTTCCAAGCGGAATTGGTTGAGCCGAAGCGAGATCGCTGCGAAGCTGCTCCTCCTTTGCGCATTTACGCATTCCCAAACCTGTGCTTTGATCGTGGTGGTCATCCTTGTTCGAAGCTGCGGAAAGGAAGCAACTTGCCGTGCTTTGACCGTCCCGTCGCCCTCCAAAAAAACGTCCACGTCCAAGTTTACGCCCAGCGTAAGGTCGCCAATTTCCCCGCATTGGGATGTTGAGTGGCAAGGTCCCGCAAGCTTTCGGGATGGTCACTTTCGAAATGAAGGTGCCTGAATTGGGTTTGGTCGTTGTTCTCCAGGATCCATCGAAGTACCATCTCTTCTACCCCGGTGTGCGACAGATTCAATTCTTTTAGCTGGAGCCACCAGCCCGGAGGAGATTGGAGCCAGTCTTCCAAACATTTGTTGCTAAAGCGATTGAAGGATAGGTCCAGGGATTCCAGGAAAGGAAAATCCATGGCCTTTAGCAGAGGCCACCCCGCATCGTGAAAGTCGCTGTTGGAAATACTCAGGTGCCGGAGTCGCTGCCACCAGGCATGTGTGGTCCCCAAAAGCCGTTCTAAGCCCTGATCTAGGGAAACGCGGGACAAGACGTCGAGGGCAAGCCGTTGCGGTTGGAAGGTCGGTTGGGAAAATAGCGCCTGCAGTCCAGCTGCGCTGACGATCCCTTTTCGGAGGCAAAGGCTTTCGAGTTGGGGCACCAAGGGAGCTAATAAGAGAAGCATGGTATCATTCAGTTGCCCATACTCGATCCACACTTGCCGGAGACGGGGGAAGGGTGCGGCAAAGAAGACTCCCCAAACCCCCGACCAATCATACGGAGTCAATCGCAACTCAAGTTGCTGAACGACAAAGGTCCAGGTGGGCCCATAGTCCTCGGGTAAATCATCAAAATTGTGCAGCGTCACCCGGTAAGGAATTTGGTCCTGCATGCATAGCCGAAACCATGAATGGAGTTCCCATGCCTTTTCGATGCGCTTTCGTTTTTTAGCATCCGTCAACTGGACTGCCAGTTCCCCATCCGGAATCGGATACCGAAAGAGGTCACGGCAGTAGGTATCCAGAAAGGGCCCCGCAAAAGTCTCCCCGAGCCAATTCTGTTCGGCCAGTTCTGCCAAGATCCACTTTACCAGGTTCGGGAATTCGCCGTGGATACCCGCGTCTATTTGGTCGAAGGCTGCGTTGAGTTGGCCCGCTTTCATGAGTTTGATGATTTGACTGGCTCGTTCAGTTTCCATGTCTATGATTTACTGGTCCCCTTGTATTGCGGTTCTTCGGCCTCGGCAGGATTGTAGGTTCTAACTTTATCGACTAGTTCCTGATTTTTGGCTTTATCAATCGGTTCTGTAGCATTAGTTTGAGACGACTTGCGGGTTCCATCTCTGTTGAAGATGTGTGAATATTCGACCCCACGTCCTCTTCCCCAAGCATCTGCCGCTGGAAACGGATGCTTAGCTCCCCCAAACTTAAACTCATTGTGGATTTGTTCTTCGTTCTTAAAAACCCATTGATAACCAAACTTCCAGCTTTTATCATCAATATGTCTCCATTTTCCTTTTATCGGATTGCCAAACCTATCCCAGTGAGAATCCCCAGCCGTTGAATCAGGATCAGACTGCGGTGCAACCCCATCCATAATGCTTTTGGGCACCCAAAACCGATTAATCCATCCATCTCCTGGCTGCTTTTCGGATTTGCCTGATAAGGGAGCATACCCTTTTTCATCTTTGAAATAGTGGGCCATATATAGCCCTGATCCAAATTCGAGACCTTGTCCCGCAACCTTCCTCAATTTATCCATTTTAACATTTTTCGCACTTGTAAATTGCGTATCGGAACCGTGAAACATCCCAATATATTTTTCCCCTCTTTGTCCAACACCGGTTCCTGCTGTCCCCTTCACATGTTTCTCCCTCTCAAAAGTTACAGTTTTTTGCTTTGGATTTATCTTTACGGAAACCCACCACTTTGCATTATTCATCTCAGGAATAAGCAATAGGTTGGGTTTCTTGCCATTCTTCATATGAATCTTCTTTCGCGCCCATTTCTCCTCCCTTTGCTGGAGATTGCGCATCTTTTTACCAACTACAGCGTTGGACTTTCGCTTCATTTTGGGAAGCTCCTTTGATACGCTTTGAGCGATCTTTTTTACTCCTTCCTCTGGGCTTACCTTTCCTTTTGGAGTCCCATCCTTGTCCTTCCCCTTTTTTCCATCCTTCCCCTTTTTCCCACCCTTCCCCCTCTTCCGCCCAAACAGCTTCCGGGCCGTCTTCGCGATCTTCTTCAGCACCTTGTCGACGATCTTGTCGATCGGCTTGCGGACCTTCTTGATCGCCTTTTGCACTTTCTTCGCGAGGCCGCCGAGACGCAACAGCCGCGCCAGAAACGCAAACATGATCGGGATTGTCATGCAGAGATCTGGCTCTGCCAATTGAAACCTAACGTCTTGGTTATTTTTTCGTTTGAATATCCTTCATTCTTAAGATGGTCTACGAAGAGCTTTAGCATGGGGAGGTATATCTGGTGTTTGAACCAGTGGTGGTATTCTTCGGGGTTGAATTCTCTTTCCTGAGGGGTGTCTTGAAATTGAAATAAGTGGAAGTCAGCATCAAGGTTCAGGTATTTAATTAGCTCCGGGAGAGGATGATCAATTATTTTTTGGGCTGAGAATAAAAAATCTGCACCATCGCTAGTCGTGGAGAATAAAATTGATCGCCTTCCATCAAGTTTTTCTTCTAGAGTATCTTCAAATTTGAAATACTGGTCCAAAAAAAAACGAAAGGTCCTCACGTAGTCCGTTCTTCTTTTTCTTGCAGGCGGCAATGAGTTTTCCATGGTTTAGAATTTGGTTCCCGATGAATTGATCCGCTTCGCTTTGCGGTATCTTGTGCAGGTAGTCGCCCTCGTAAAGTTGTCATACTTCTCCCGTGGGCAGGTCCATCGCCTGGCCCTTCTTTAGTCGGTCCTGAAAAACCCACAAAATCCTCCACTCCACTCTTTCCATCCACAATTTGGGCATAAAATGGCTGTCCAATATTGCAGGGGATTGCAGATATTCTTTCAAAAGCCTGCAATATGCTTGGAAAGAACCGCAACCAGAACCAGGAGAATCTCTTCTCGACCCCGCTGCGCGACCTGCTCAATCCGCAGCACGAACTCTACCAACTCGCCCACGCGATCGACTGGAAAAAGTTTGAGGACGGTTTTGCTTCTCTCTACTCGCACACCGGACGGCCGTCGGCACCGATTCGACTGATGGTGAGCCTGTTGTTGCTAAAGCAGATTGATGACTTGGGTGACGAAACGGTCGTTGCCAAGTGGGTAGAGAACCCATACTACCAGTACTTCAGCGGGATGGATGTCTTCCAGTGGAAACCGCCGATTGACCCCACCGATCTGGTCAAGTTCCGCCAGCGCATCGGGCAGGATGGTATTGAACTGATTTTTAAAGCCTCGGTTGATTTACATGGTGATCTGGCCACTGAAGACGAGATCGTTGCGGATACGACCGTTCAGGAAAAGGCGATTCGCTATCCAACCGATGCGCGGCTCTATTCCCGGGTAATCGAGCTTTGCCGCCGGATCAATCAGGAGGAAGGCTTGCCGATGCGGCAGAGCTATGTGCGGACAGTGCCCAAATTGATGCGGCAATCTTTCTATGCCCACCATCCCAAACGGCGTAAAAATGCCAGCAAGGCTCGAAAGAGACTTAAAACGATCGCCGGGCGTATGGTCCGTGAATTGGAACGCAACCTGAGTGCTGAGTTGGCCCAGCGTTATGCTTCCAAGCTGGAAATCTTCAATCGGGTACTTGTCCAAACCCGCCATAGTAAAAACAAAATCTACGCCCTCCACGCTCCGGAAGTCGCCTGCATCGCCAAGGGAAAAGCTCATCCCAAGTACGAGTTTGGATCGAAAGTCTCCATTGCAACGACCAAGACCGCCGGGATCATTGTGGCCGTGGAGAACTTCACCGGCAACCCTTACGACGGCGACACTTTGCAAGCTACTCTGGAGCTCTACCAAAAACTTCACCACTGCGATCCGAAGCTCGTGATCGCCGACCGGGGTTACCGGGGCCGCAAGCAGATCGGCAACATCCAGGTCCTTACGCCAACGAAACCGCGCCCATCAGACACGCCCTACCAAAAACGGAAGCTCCGGCAGGTGTTCCGACGAAGAACCGCGATTGAGCCCCGGATCGGCCACCTCAAGTCCCGCTTCCGGCTCCACCGCAACTGGCTCAAAAGCGTTCACGGCGACCGCATCAATCTTTTCCTATCCGCCGCCGCGTGGAACATCAAGAAATGGATAAACGCTGTCGCAAAGGCGGCTTTGGCTGGTATTTGGGCGGTGCTGAGCTGGTTGGTAGAGGTACTTGGGCCAGTTTGGGAGCCTGCTCAGATCAGTTGGGCAAGACGGTCCGCGGTGTAGCATAGTGGTGAATCTGGCGGAGAGGGAAGTTGAGCGTTTTTCAGGACCGACTCTTTAAGGCTTCCAATTCAGATAGGGTACACCAGTTCAGTGCCTGAAAGAATCCTTTCCAATAAGTGTCAAGGGTAACTGCGAGGGGAAAAAGGAATTTGTAAGGTAGCATAGTTTTTATTGTGGCCATGCGCTATTGACGTACCAGATGGCTTTCATCTCTATGATCAGGTACCACCTGAACTTTCACATGAGAAAATCAAGTGGTAATCATTGTTAAAGTGGGATTTCGCTTTGATCAATAATATTTTTCCACGCTGATAGTATAATAGGGGACATTAAAATTTTGGGTCAGCAGCCATCCAAAAGTCGCAATTCTTCTTAACACCTTCAATTTTTTCTACCCCAAAT
Organism: uncultured bacterium; assembly: GCA_963923035.1. Taxonomy (GTDB): domain Bacteria; phylum Bacteroidota; class Bacteroidia; order J057; family JADKCL01; genus CAWUKT01. The sequence continues at coordinate 19,449 of CAWUKT010000037.1, read as the reverse complement.
CCTTTCCACAAAGGATAGCAAATACCATCTCTTACTTTTTCTTAGAATCGCAGGACTTCACCGGAGAAATTTATAGGAGTACCATCTTCCTCCCAATGATTCTCCAGGCGGAACCCTTTCCTTTGGGCATATCGAGATTCGTGCCAATCTTGAAAGTCCAAGTTATCCAATGTCGAGTAGGACTTCAGCATTTGTTCCAACTGCGGTGCATTCAATTGGTGCATTTCTGATTGCTCACGACCTTCCAGGTCATATTTCAGCCAACAATCCGAAAAGGTACGGATCCCAATGTCTAGCCCTCCTGTAAAATCAATTTGTATCTCCAATATCCCTTCAATGTCTTGGTATCGTTTACCAGAGAAAAAAGTGCGTGTTTTGCCTTCAACTAGCAGAGATTCAGGGACCATATTTGCGGCTTGTGGAACCCTGTGATTTTGAATGAAAAGAGAGGAAGTACTATCAATGGGCCAAGGGAGAGTCAATTGGGATTTGAAAATGGCATAATTTCCTGGACCCGGAGCGACCCAATTTGAAATACTCACGTGGGTGGGGGAGAAAACAAAATTCCTACGTATGGGAATTAATATTTCGTCCACTGATTTAAAGTAAGTCTCTGGATTGATCAGGGGTTCGGAGGGCCATTATTGAAAGGCCCACTCCGCAACGGGATCATTGATAGAGTCGATCATAAGCATCTAGTGCGTCCATTTGTTCGATGATAGTTTGCTGGATTTATTTTCGTCTTTGAATTCGATCCTGAGCTTAACATTGGATGGCCAATTAGATTTAATGCTATTTGGTAGAAGCATGGCATCTTTTTTCCACCTTTTCGTTTGAAAAGATTTTTGTTTTCCATTTGTAACCCCAAGTTCAACCCACTTTGTTTTTACTGGGGTATTTTTGATTTGATTTTTTGCTTTGAAGGCTGCACTTCTGATTGGATGGATACCACTTACATGTTTCAATTGGTAAGCACTGGACCAATTACCCCTAAAATTTACCGCCCCAACGTCTTGAATAAATTGATAACCTCACTTTAGATATCATTTGGAGCTTCGGTCATCTGACTATAATGTTGATCGATAATCGCTGCCATGTCGGGGTAGGATGGAATATTCTTCTGCAGGTTACAGAGCATGGCCTTTGAAGGTGAGAAAATAAGTACCGCTTTTTGCGACAATCATTTTATTATCAAGGAGAATTCGAATCATTTCATTGGTTTCCTCTTCAGACTTTTTTGAAAATTTGGTGAGTTGTTTTAGGTCATGTCCCCCTGATTGAGACCGGACCAAGTTCACAAGCAGGAAAATATCTTCAGAAAAATCAGGGTAGGCAAACACGAAAAAAGGTTGGTTGATTGAAATAGAATGTTCTAAAAAGGTTAAAACCTTTGAAAGCGCATATAGCTCCTTATCTAGCCCAGATCTAATTCTTCTTCCGTCAATTAGAACTGTTTGACCTAAAACTTTAATTTCCTTGTGGAGACGGTGAGCCGGGCTAATTTCCTTATAAATTTTATATTCATTCAGTTTTTCATGCGCAACAGTTTTGACCAGGTCAAATATCTCTTTTACAACTGGAACATCAACTTTTAAATCTTCCTCCAAAGAAATTACGCCCTCACTCGCGGGCATTTTAGGATAAAAAAAAGAAAGGAAATGGAAGATCCAGTCTGATGGCTTGTTGGAGGGGATTTTAAATTGAATTTGTCTCCCCCTTACATATCCTTTAGCCAACCCTAAATCCGACAGCATTGCAATGGAATAATTCATGAGGCTATGATTTAACAAATCTTGCTGAGACATTCGAAATGGCATCCGGGTCAGATGTTGAAGATGGATCTTGATCAACAAATTCTACCACCGGATATCCTAATGCTTTGGCTCTACGGTAGGTCCAAGTCCTTGTCGCAGCCTTTTTAGGAGATTCTCCGGCCCGAATTCCTTCGATGTATTTCAATAAATTATCGGATTTTACTGATCCCGTTGCTCCCCTCCGATAAATTTCAAGCTCCATCCAATCCCCGCCTATTCCATCAATCTCATCTTTGAAAAATGTGTGAGACATCTCCATCATTGTTTTTCCAACCCCTCTGATGTTAAGGGCTTTTATTTCTCGCGGTACAAAAAAATCGGTTTTTAAAGTTCTTGAGATAACCCACGCTTCTCCCAATGGATTTCCAGAATTTATTTCTCGTTGAACATTGCCGTACGCGGGGTTAGTACCTGATTTGAAAAAGCCTTTGTAGTGCAATGTCAATTCAAGTTTCTTTTTAGATCCTTGAGTTCTAAATTTAAACCCTCCTTGGGCATTGTCTCCGATAGCTTTCTGGATTTGTTTCAAAAATGATTTTCCTTTTATCGGTCCAGTTTTTCTCGCTTCGAAAATCGATTTGACCACATCACTGCTTCCAATCGTATTGGTAAAGGATTGGTAAATTTTTTCCCTTTCATCAACTGACTTTTTACCATCATCCATGAGTTGAATATGCTCAGCAACTTCTTCTTCTGTAAACACCAATCCCGTCTCGTCCTCTGTAGCATTCGGTGCGATGCGGATTTTGACATCTACATCATTGTCCTTATCGGCACCTTTCAGCGGCTCAAATTTAATCGTGGCTCGAATAGGGCGTCCGTTGACTTTTTTCTTTAGTTTTTTGTTGTACTTCTTTTCAAGTGATCCAGCGAGTTTCTTCTTCTTTTTATAGAAGTCTTCAAAGCTGTCTTTTTTATCTGCTGACTTCTTATGGAGTTCTTTTTTGATGTGAGTTACATACTGCTTGTGCTTCCTACGATCCGCCGCTGTCAGCCCATCCTTCTGATCCTTATCTTTCTTCCCACCCTTCCCCTTCTTCCGCCCAAACAGCTTCCGGGCCGTCTTCGCGATCTTCTTCAGCACTTTGTCGACGATCTTGTCGATCGGCTTGCGGACCTTCTTGATCGCTTTCTGCACCTTCTTCGCGAGGCCGCCGAGACGCAACAGCCGCGCCAGGAACGCGAACATGATCGGGATTGTCATCCCCATCGCATTCTCGATGAAATTCGCGGCCTTGCCAATCTTGCCGAAGGCAATGTCACCCACGCTTTTGAAAATCGTCATCACCAGCTCCACGATGCGCTGCCAGTTTTCGATGAAGAACATGATGATGTCGTAGATCGCGATGATCGCTTTGACAATGCCCGCGCCGGGGACCAGGATCCCCAGCAGGTGCTCGATGCCCTTCTTGACCAGCTCCACGACCAGCATGTTCCGCACGCTCTCCATGATCTGGCCCTTGATCTCGCCCATTTTGGCCTTGAATTCGTCCCAGAGGGCGATGGGGCCCTCTTTGATCACGCGGCGGACCATGTCCACCGAGCCCTCCGCGAACGAGATGACCTGTTCGGGGATGTAGCGGGTGAGTTTTTGGCGGAGGACGTTCCAGCTGAGGCCGAGGGTTTGGAGGAAGAATAACAAAAAGCCTTTGAGGTCCCAGGTTTGGGGGAGTTCAATGTCAATGTCGCCCATCGTGCCGGTCAGCCAGTTGACCAGGCCGGAGATCATGTGCTGGCGGATATTGTCGCCGAATTGGCTGAAGCCCTGGCCCGCCGCATCGATCAGGTTGCCCATGAAGGCAATCGGGTGCATGACAATCTCTTTGAGCGTCCGGCGGGTCTTGGCGATCTGGGGCCGGATCTTGCCCATGTCGTAGCCGACCGTTTCGAGCGCCCAGGTGAAGAAGCTCAGGGCCGCATCGATCAGGAACATCAGCGCCTTCGCAATTGCACCGGCCATTTCCTCCTTCATCTTCTCAATCTTCGCATCAATGTGCTCGATCGCCTTTTCCTTCATCTGGCACAGCTTCGCCACCAACTCTTCCTTCTTCTTATCGATGAACTTGTCCAGTTCGGTGAACTTCTTGTCCATGTCCTTGGCGGCATCCTGGCCGTGCTGCGCCAGGTGGCCAGGCAAATCGTCGACGTAATCCTTGATTTCCTGTTTCGCGTCCTCGAGCCACTGCTTGCATTCATCAATGACGGAATTCGTCTCGGTCGCGATGTCTTTGATCTCCTGGTCAATCTTCTTGATATAATCGGCTCGGGCCCGCTCAAAGGCGCGCTCGACCTGGGGATGGTCGTCGATGCCCGTCAGCCAGTCCCAACCGGACAGGAAAAAGCCGCCGATACCGCTGTGGCGCTCGTCCAGATAAGCATTGACGTCCTTCTTGACCTGCTTTTCGAATTCGTTGCTGAATTGGAGGACCTTTTTGCCGAACCGCATCTCATTTTCCTTCTCCAACTTGTCCAACCGCTTCTTGATCTTGTCCTCGACGCCGGTATAAATCCCATTGATGTGGTCGGTGACGGCCTTGCGCTCCAGTTCGTACTTGTCCTTGGCCTTTTCCTGGTCCTTTTTGGCCCCCTCCAACTGTTTGTCCCGTTCCTTCCGCATGTCTTTGCGGGTCGAATCCTCCTCCTTGTCCATCTCTTGTTCGACGTTCTTCTGCTTCTGGTCGGCAAATTGGCGGGCTTCCTTCGGAGCGGTCTTGACCTTCTCCCGAATGCCGTCGCGCTCGTCGCGCGCCTCCACCAAGGGGCCCTTGTCCACCATGTCGAGTTGCTCCTGCGTGATGCCTTCCTTCTCCAACGCCGAATTGAAGTCGTCGTCGTACTCGGAGAGGTCGGTCATTTCCTCGGGGACACCCGGGACAGCATCTTTTCCGAGCTGTAGCTTGCCCACTTCCGTGGCTTTTTCCGGAGCGGGGAGGCCTTGAGCCGTAGGAACGGCCTTTTTCTTGGGGGCTGCCTCAATTCCCCGGAAGGTTCCCTTCACACTGCTGACCTGGGAGGTCACTTCGCTTTCCACCGCATCCACGGTGTCAGAGGCGTCGTATTCGTCGAGGTCCTTGAAGGTCTCGGGCGTATTGGCGTCCAGTTTCGCCTTGAGCTCTTTCTTGGCGGGGTCTTCCTTGACCTTTTCCTGGCTTTGGGCCTTGCCTTCCAGGCCGCCCACCTGCTCCTGCTGGCCCATGGCCTCGCCAAAGGTCTCCGGGACCACCTCAGCGTCCAGGGATTCCTGGACCTTTTCGTCGGTGGCCTTGTGCTCCGATTCGGCATCGGCCAATTCGCCGGTGGTGGCAGAGGCATTGGGGCAGACCTCGGCCGATTCGGTTTCGAGGTGCTGGGCCACGGGACCGCCATTGGCGGCCCGCTCGCCCGCCGAAGAATTGCGGACGCTTACCTTCTGAACGATGTTTTGACGGCCGGAGGCATCGTCGAGGTCGTAGCTCCCGGTGGTATTGGCGACGGGGAGGCCGCCACCTTCGCCTTCGCCTTTCTCTTTTTCTGCCTTCCCTTCTTCGCCCTTTTCAGCTTTTTGCTCGGCTTCCTTACCGGCCTCGGCGGTTTCGGCAGAATCCAATTGCCCTTCGGCGGCGACTTCTTCGGCCGGGGCCGTTTCGGCGATGCCCGCGGTGGCTTCCTGCGCCACTTCGCTGACGGCTCCTCCGGCAGCGGGTTCGCTGCTCCCGGTGGACGGGGTGGGGGAGGTTTTTGAAGTGATAGGAGAGGAAATGGGTTCCGATGTTTTTTCCTGTCCGGCGGGGTCTACTGCGCCCTGCTGGATGGTATGGGTGAGTTCGTGGGCAATGAGTTCTTTGCCGGCCTTGGTGGCGGGATCGTAGTTGCCGTCCCCGAAAAAGATGTCGGAACCGGTCGTAAAGGCCTTGGCCTTGAGGTCCTGGTTGAGGTCGCGTGATTTTTGGTCGCGGTGGATGCGGACGTCGGAGAAATCGGTCCCAAAGCCGGATTCCATTTCGGATTTCAGTTGGGGAGCCATGGCTTCGCCTTTGCCGCGCTCTTGCGCGACGAGGTCGGAGCTGGACTGGCTGGCGTTAAAGCCTTCCTTATAATTGACCTGGGACGATTTTTGTTGGATTTCTTCCTCGCGTTGGGCCTTCTTGTCACAATCGGCGCACTTGGCCTGGCCTTCTTCTTCCTTGCCCAGAAGATCCGCCTGCATTTGGGCCTCGTCCTCTTTCGCTCCCACTTCCTCTTCGTGGTGATGGGCCTTCATCTGTGCATCGTCCTCTTTGCTTTGAAGGTCTTCCTGCATTTGCGTTTCGTCCTCCTTGGCTCCGACTTCCTCCTCATGGTGGTTGGCCTTCATCTGCGCTTTGTCCTCTTTTCGCTGAAGGTCTCCTTGCATCTGCGCTTCGTCTTCCTTTGCTCCAGCTTCTTCTTCCATTCGCTGGGCCTTCATTTGGGCTTCGTCCTCCTTGGCACCCACTTCCTCTTCGTGATGATTGGCCTTCATCTGGGCATCTTCTTCCTTGCGATTGACCTTGCGGGAGATTCGCGAAGCCACCGTCGATGGGGAGCCGGAGGAAGCGACCGCAGGATTGGATTGGGGAGAATGGACGACCTGGTGGGCCACCGCGTCGGCCTCGGCTTCCGCCGGATCATGGGCCGAACCGACCTTCAGTTTGTACTGGGCATTGAATTTGCGTTGGGCGCGTTCCTGGGCCCGTGCATTGGCATTGGAGGCGGGAACAGTATGCTTCGCCCGGGACTTGGAGGATTCCCGGGTGGTCCGTGTTTGGGCAGGGGCGGTTGTTCGGGTGGCGTATTGGGACATAAAAAGGCGTATTCGAAGGTCAGGTTCACCAAAAAGGTATCAGAATATACGAAGAAAGTGGGAGATAGAGAAGGTGGGAATGGTTTTCAAATGGGAAAATGAATTGGGCGACAAAGGAAAGGTTACCGCGGAAGGGGAGTAGGAATCACGGGGCTTATGTCTATTTTTATCCCGAGATCATCCAACTTATCCGTCATGCGCATTGGCTCCTACATCCTTTTCCTGCTCCTGATCCCCTCCGTGGCCTGCTCCCAGGTCTACGACCTGAGCTGGAAAGCCGACGTCCCCCTCGCGGCCGGGGGACTGGGCCTGACCGTGGGCAGTGGAGCCCTGGCAACGCAGGTGGATCCCTTGACGCCGGCCGAACTCGCCACCCTGAACCCCGCCGACATCAACGGATTCGACCGCTTCCCCACCGACAATTGGTCACCGCAAATCGCCCACGCCAGCGACGCCACCCTGATCATCGCCGGAGTTTCGCCGTTGGTCACCCTGCTCAGCCCCAAGTCCCAGTCTGAATTCGGGCCCATAGCCGTGATGTACGCCGAGGGCCTCTTCCTCACCTTTGGGGCGACCAACCTCACCAAGGCCCTGAGCCTGCGCGCCCGGCCCTTTACCTACAATACCCTCGCGCCGCTCCAGGAACAAACGAAGGTCGATGCCCGTTTCTCCTTTTTCTCCGGCCACACCTCCCTCACCACCTTCGGCGCCTTTTTCACTGCCAAAGTCCTCCACGACACCCACCCCGGCGCCAAATGGCGTCCCTATGTATGGGGCGGAGCCGCCGCATTGTCCGTCGGGACGGCCTATATGCGGGTCGCAGCGGGCAAGCACTATCCCACCGATGTCCTCGTCGGCCTGGGGATCGGTGCGGGGATCGCCTACCTCGTCCCGGAATTGCACCGACGCAAAGGCGCTGCCCAGGGACTTTCCGTTTTCCCCTCCGGCAACGGGCTGGCCCTGAACTACCGGTTTTGAGGGACCATTCACCGAGACATGGGACCGTTCAACGGGAATACAGGAACCGCATTTTGAGGATTCGCTGGGGAACGCCTTATTGCTCCCAAAAGAGAATTCAAAATGCGTAATACCTATCTTATTCTGTTGATTTCGTTGGTCGCCTTTTTCAGTGGCGACCTGATGGGGCGTGGTGTCTCGGGTGAATTTTGCCGGGAAACCACCTATCCCCGCTTCGTCAAGTCCCGGAAAGCTCCGGTGAAGGTTCCCAAGGGGCAGACCTATACCTTCGGCTATTTGGAAGTCCTGGAAAACCGATCCCGTCCCGACGGGAACATTGTCCGGCTCCCCCTGTACATTTTCAAAAGCCGGGGGGAAACGCCCGCAAAAGATCCGCTGGTCTTCATCACGGGGGGACCCGGTAGCACCGCCCTGCGAAACGCCCGCTGGATGAAGTACTGGTGGTACCTGGAGGACCGCGACCTGATCCTGATCGAACAACGGGGAACGGGGTATTCGGACCCTTGTTTGGATTGTAGGGAAATGGAAGCGGCCTGGCGGGAGGGGCTCGATCCTGCCTTGGAAGAGGAGGAACGGGAGGAATTGGAGGAAAAGGCGCTGAAGGCGTGCCGGGAACGGTGGCGGGAAGCAAAAATCGAATTGGGGATGTACCAGACCGATGCCATCGTGACGGATTTGGAGGAGATGCGGCAGGTGCTGGGCTACGACCAGCTCAATTTGCTGGCCATCTCCTACGGAACCAAGATCGCCCAGGCCATGATGGCGAAGTACCCGACTTCCGTGCGGAGTGCGGTCCTGGATTCGCCCATGCCGTTGGAAGCGCGCTACGACGAAGTGTCCGCGAAGCATTTGAAGGAAGCCTGGGGACGTTTGTGGAAGGATTGGCGGGAGGAAAATCCGGGAAAAAGGGACTTGGAGGAAGAATGGAAAACGTACCTGGAAGGCCTGGTCGAGGAACCGCTTCAGCTGTCCATCACGAATCCCGCCTCCGGCGGGACCCAGGTCTGGCCGATCGGCCCAACAGAAGTCCTGGCCTGTTTTAACCTGTCAAAGACAGGTTCCATTCCGCAGATTCCGCGCCAGGTCGCGGCGCTGATCGATGGCGATACCAGCTGGCTGGTCGAACGACTGGGGGGCGTCTTCCAGGTCGGCACCGCCCAGTACCTGGGCATGCGCCTGTCCGTGTGGTGCGCGGAAGAATCCCCCTACAACGACTGGGCGGCCGTCGACGACCAGACCGAACTCGGTCCGGTCTGGGCCGGAATCCAGTCCGAGGTCTTCCGACGCCCGGAAGCCGCCATCTGGGACGTCCCCGCCGCCCCGGAATACCTCACCCAGCCCCTGCAAACGGACATTCCCGTTCTCTTGATTGTCGGCACCTACGACCCGGATACCCCCGTCAATTGGGCCCGCCAGCTCCACGACCATTTGCCCAACAGCCACCTCTTCGTCTTCCCCCGCTACGGCCATGTCCCGACCATGTACTGGGACAATCCCGCGGCCATGGCCCTCGCCACCGACTTTTTCAACCAACCCTATATCCTTCCGAGCCCCCGCCAATGGGAGGAGCTGAAAATTCGACCCTTTGCCCCCTTATCCGATCAGTAACGGAGCCAGTAGTACATATTCTTGATGTATTCGTTGTTGAGGAAAATGAGACCCGGCTCCGATTTCCACCATTCTGATTCCCGGAAATCGGATTCGGGCGCGCCCCGCAGGACTATTTCGATGCCTTCCATGTGGAGCCGCAAGCGGAAAAAGCGGTCGATCCGCCGGGTATGGAACTTGGACGAGACCACCATGACCTTTGTCCAGCTCCGCTCCTTACAAAAGTCGCGGATGGCCTCGAACTCTTCGAAGGTGCTGGTTCCCTTGGGAAGCAATTCGATGTCCTGAGGAGGCACCCCGGCGTCCTTGAGCACGCCTTCGGACATAACGGCGGTCTTGTCGTAGATTCCGTAGAGCTCCAGGGCCGGATTGGTTTCCCCCCCCAGACAAATCAGCTTCGGCGCCCATCCCTCGTGGTAGAGGCGGGCCGCTTCCTCGCCGCGGTCAAAGGCATTTCCCGACAACACAAACAAGCCATCTACCTTCGTCTTCGCATCTTCCACAATCAGGTAATTGCCCAGGGCCCGGAGGAGGGGGCGGTGGAAGATGAGCAGCAAAACGAACCCGGCAGCCAGGAAATAGTAGCGGCGTTTCATGGGGACCAATTTCTATGAAAGGGAAGCGAATTGCAAGGGGAGGAGGGGGACAAAAAGAAACTGCCCAGCCACCTGGGCTGGGCAGAGCGTTGTACCGACGCTTTCAGGAAAAAATGTAGTCTTCGCGGGACTTATTCGCCCTGGCCCATAGAGAAGCCAGGCTGCCCGTCAAATTTGTATAGGTTTTCGGTCTTGATGACTTCCAAACCACCCTTGCTGATGCTGGATTGCAGGTTCAGGATCGACTCGAACTTCAGGGCCGGGTAGTCCCAACCGCCAGAAGCTGCTTGTGTGGCCGAATCCGAAATGAACCGGCAGCGCCAGTGATCGGTGCAGAAGGTTTCGGGGAAACCATTCGGGTAGACTTTGACTCCCCGGTTGGTAATCATCTTGAGCTTAATGCCTTCCGTCGTCAGGGCTTCCAGCTGCTGGCCGATGATGTCGGCATCAGCGCCCTGCCAGTCGATGAATACATCACAGCCAACCAATTCCTTGGTATCGTTGGCGCGCTCGTAAGGAGCGATGGTCATCGGCTTGCTATTGGAATAGTCTTCCGTCTTGAGGTTCTGGGGAGATTGTCCCAGGCGCTCAATGACTGCCGATGCAAAGGCATCGGTATTGACCTTCTGCGTGCTGTGGCTTTCATCGTAGATGTCGGCCGTGTGGATGCCATCCTCGAGGGTACGCAGCCACGCATGGTGAATTTTATTGGCGACGTCGCCCTGGCCGATGTGGGCCAGCATTTGCAGCGCACCGTTCAGGAGACCGGAGGGGTTGGCGATCTTTTGACCGGCAATGTCGGGAGCCGACCCGTGGATCGCCTCGAACATGGCCAGGTGCTCACCGATATTGGAGGAGCCAGCGAGGCCCACAGATCCGGCGATCTGAGCCGTGATGTCACTCACGATGTCTCCGTAGAGGTTGGTGGTGACCACGACGTCGAAGCGCTCGGGCGAATCCGCCAACAGGGCGGCTCCAATGTCGATGATCCGGACATCTTGCTCGATGTCGGGGTACTCAGCGCCGACTTCCTTGAAGACCCGGTGGAACAAACCATCGGTGATCTTCATGATATTGTCTTTGACCATGCAGGTGACCTTCTTGCGGCCGTTGTTGCGGGCATAGTCAAAGGCGAAACGGATGATCCGCTCAGTGCCGGGACGCGTGATCAGCTTCAGGCATTGCATGACATCGGTCGTTTGCCGGTGTTCGATGCCTGCGTACAGATCCTCTTCGTTTTCCCGTACCACCACGAGGTCCATATCGGGATGGGTGGAGGGCACGTAGGGGTGCATGGCCCGGGCCGGACGCACATTGGCGAAGAGACCCATGGTTTTGCGGATGGTTACATTAAGGCTTTTGTAACCCTTCCCCTGGGGAGTGGTGATCGGGGCCTTCAGAAAGACTTTGGTGCGGCGAAGAGATTCCCAGGCGTCCTCCCGGATACCGGAAGTGTGGCCTGTGAGGTACACATTCTCGCCAATTTCAATGGTTTCGGTCTCGATCTGGGCTCCGGCGGCTTCCAGGATACGGAGCGTCGCAGCCATAATTTCGGGACCAATGCCGTCGCCGTAGGCGACTGTAACAGGTACTTTTTGCATAGGAGCTTATTCTTGGTGTCGGTACAACTACCTCCTGTCTGCTGGAATTTTTTCCTGAATCAGCAAAACTCAGAGGCTTCAACAAATTGCACGCAAATATCGCAATTCAATTGGATATGTTTGCCCTCTTGTTGGGCTTTTGACACAACTTTTTTCACATCTTTTCGGAGTTGACGGAGTGATCTCAGGTGCTCCGCCGCTTCCGATCCAGCCGCAATCAATGTTTCCCATCCCCATCCCGCCTGCTGGCCGGTCTCGGACAAAAAGTATCCACCGGCATTCACCGGCTGGAACCGTCCGTAGATCAAGCCCGAAGGCACCCGAATCAGGGCTGAATTGGTATGAATGGGATTATTGATGCTTTTTTGTTTAGGTTTTTTTATGAATTAGTTCAAAAATAAGGGAGGTCATTCATTAAATTATATTTATATTTCTAATGAAATATATTCGGGAACTTTATGGATTACACCCTCCATCAACTCCGGGTCTTTTTGAAAGTAGTCGAGACCCAAAGCATTACCCGCGCGGCCGAAGCGCTCCACCTCACCCAGCCGGCGGTGTCCATCCAGCTCCGCAAATTGCAGGACCAATTTGAGATTCCGTTGACCGAAGTCATCGGTCGACAGCTCTACGTCACGGACTTCGGCCGGGAAATCGCCGAAGCCGCCGGTCGCATCCTGGAAGAGGTCCACGCCATCCGCTTCCGGGCCGAGGCCTACCGCGGCCAGGTCGCCGGCCGGATCAAGGTCTCCGTCGTCTCTACGGGAAAATATGTGATGCCCTATTTCTTATCGGGATTCCTCAAGGCCCATTCCGCCGTGGACCTCGTCATGGACGTCACCAACAAGCGGCAGGTCGTCCGGAGCCTGGAAAAAAATGAGGTGGACTTTGCCCTGGTATCGGTCCTGCCCGACAACCTCCGCATTGAGCGCATTCCCCTCATGGCCAACAAGCTCTACCTCGTCGCCAACAAAGACGAGCCCGTCCCCGGGAAAGCCCTGTCCACCAACCAGATGGCCGGACTCCCGCTGATCTTCCGGGAACCCGGGTCCGCCACCCGCCAGGCCATGGAGACCTTCATGAAGAAGGCCGACGAACCCGTCCGAAAGACCATGGCCCTGACCTCCAACGAGGCGGTCAAGCAAGCCGTCCTCGCCGGGCTCGGCTATTCCATCATGCCCATCATCGGCCTCCGCAACGAGCTCCGCCAGGCCGACGTGCAGATCATCCCGGCCCAGGGATTGCCCATCACGACCACCTGGAACCTCATCTGGCTCCGCCAAAAGAAATTCGCACCGGCCGCCAAGGCCTACCTCGACTACGTCCAGGAAGAAAAGGACAAGATCATCGCCAACAATTTCGGATGGTTCGAGAAATACTGAGGGGCTAACGTTCCCGCGTCCGCTCAGTCTTCCCACTGGGGGGATTCTTCTTCGCTTCTTTGGCTGCTTTACGGGCCGCCTTTTCTGCCGCCCGTCGCTGATCGTCCAGCTCCCGTTGGCGCTGGATCTCCTCCGCATTGGCGCGGGGCTTCCGGCCCTGGAGGCCAAAGAAATCACTCACTTTACGGAAGAACCGACGGAAGGTAAACTTCTCGGAAGGCGGCTTGGGTGTCCGCACCTTTTTGGTGCGCTTCTTCCGACCGGAGCCTTCTCCCCCGCGCGTGCGGTCGCCGCGGGTCCGGACCGAATCAGTGCCCAGGGTATCCTGCCCCAATGAGTCCAGGGCCAGGGTATCGACGGCCAGCGAATCCATCTCTGAGCCAAGGGAGTCGATGTTGAGGGTATCGAGTTCGGCCGGTCGGATGTCGTCCGGATCAAAGGAGTCGTCGTCTTCCTCGTCGGGGTTGACGAGGACATTCTCGAGGGAATCGGCCAGGGCGATATTGTCAGAAGAGGAGGCGGTTTCGGGAGAACTGCCTTCCAGCCCGAGGATGCTGTCCATCTGGACCTGGTACTGCTGGAGCACCGTGAGGGCCGAATCAATTTGGCGGAGGAGGGTATCTTCTTCCGGATGGATCATGGCAAACAACCAATCCGGCTTGTAGGGCCGTTCGGTTTCCCGCCAGCGGAATCCATCCAGCTTGTTGGGCTTCGTGATGATTTCGTGCATCGGGAAGAGGGTGCCGGTAGGCTTTTCGAGGAAATGGATACGCTCCGGCTGGTTTTCCTTGAACTCGATGAACATGTTGATACACTTCGTATTGCTCATCCCCATGTATTTCCCCGCCGCATCATCCTTCGTAAAGTAGATGCTCTCCGCATTGTCCTGGACCCACATCTTGTCCATCTTGTTCTCCCTGAATTTCCCCCGGATGGCCTGCCCCTTGATCTGGTTGAAGCCCACCGAGTCCGCCTGGTTGATGATCCAGGCCTTCTGGGGAATCGATATGGTATCGATCTTACTGTTGCTGAAGCCCACCCGTATCGTCTCGCCCGTGATCTGGGTCGAATCGGACCACAGGACAGGATCGTCATCAAAGAACATGGTCGAATCCTCCAGCAGATAAGTGATCGAATCGCATTTGCCCTGGAGATCTTTCATGAAGAAGAGGGCATTGTAGTAGGCGAAAAAGACCTTCTCGTCGAGGATGGTGTCTTTGATGGAGCGGAGGGTATCGGCAAACAGGAACAGGGTATCTTCATCCATCACCTGGATTCCGAAGGACTGGTCGGTGAGGATGGTTTCTTCGGTCTTCGAATGAAATTCCCCGAACTGTCCGTAGAGGGAGAGGCCGGTATCGGCTTCTATGATGGAGACATCGCCGTAGGCAAATCCCAGGTCCTCGTTTTCATCGTAGGTGATGGTATCCGCGTAGAGCGTATAGGTCGTGTCGCCCACCTGGGGATTTTCGTAGAGGTAGACGATATCCGCCTTGGTATCGTAGTAGCCGTCCTCCGTGTACATGGAGTGCAGCGAATCGTACACATAAGTGGGAGCGAGGAAATAGGCAATTTCCTTCTCGGTTTGGTAGCCGAGGGTATCGGTTTCGAGGAGAAAGTCGGGATTGACCAGGAGGACCTCGTTGCGGAAATAGGCCATCTCCTGTTTGGGGTAATAGTACCCGGTCCGGGAGTACAAGGTATTTTCGCCGTTCTCCAATCGCCCTCCGGTAAAGTATTTGCCGTAGTCTTCTTCCCGGTAATAGGTGAGGCGGTTGGTGGTCAGGTTGACGGAGGAGTCGCGGAGGAGGACGTTGTCGAAGAGGTTGACGATCTTCTCGTTGCCGTCGTAGGTGAGGCGGTCGGCGAAGATTTCCCGCCGCAGGCCGGAACTGAGGACGATCTTGACATCGCCCATGGCGATGACAAAGTTGCTGTCCAGGTACTGGTAAGCAGAATCACAGTACATCTTCGTCGTGTCCTGCGTCAGTTCCACGTTTCCGATCAGCTTCCGGATCTTTTCCCCTTCATACTCCCCAAATACCAGCCGATCCGCCTTGTCGATGCGCAGATAGCTTTTCTTATCCTGCTGGGGATTCTGTCCATCGTCCGGCTGCGCCCACAATCCCATCGGAAGGGCGAGCAACAACCACAGAAACGTATGAATTAGGCTTCGGTTCATGCAAAGGTTGCAAGTTAGTGCGTTGTGGGGACAGTCCCAATACCGGGAGCAGCCCATTTTCCCACCGCTTTCCCCATACCAACGAATTTTTTCCCGACTTGGTAAGTCCTTGCTCCTCCAATCTCAATTTCCCCACCCTTTCCATTCATTGATCATTTTTTCTCCCTCGTCCACAGCCACTTACGATTTTTTTATTCCCTTCTGTAATAATTCCATTTTCCCAACGACTCATGCAATGAAACCGATCGGATACTCAATTTGAAACCCAACAACATCAGAATAACATCCCATGAAACAAGTGAACAATACTCCAAAAACTACCCAGGCCAAATTCACCTTTGACGACCTGTTCGTCTATTTCCTCCTGTTCGTCCCCCTGTTTGTCTTTGGGCAGAGCAGTTCGGATGCCACCGAGATCTCCGAGAAGTCCCTCCTCTGGGAAGTTTCCGGCAATGGCCTCGAAGAACCGTCCTATGTATTCGGGACCTATCACCTGCTGCAAGACAGCTACCTCGAAGAATTGCCGCACGTCCGGCAGCGCTACGACAATGCGGACGGGATTGTGGTGGAAACAGTCATCGATACCGCGGCCATCATGAAGATGACCATGGGCATGATGCTGCAAGGTACGAGTTTGGAAGAGTTGATCGGGAAAAAGGACCTGAAGAAGCTGGAAAAAATCTGGGAAGACAAGACCGGAACGCCCCTCGGCATGGCCAAGAGCTTCAAGCCGGCCGTTCTCAGTGGCCAATTGATGAGCTTCTTTGACAAGGGAGACCTCAGCGCCTACATGAACGGTCAGGGATTGCCGATGGACATGTACTTCGCCCTCAATGCCCGCCAGCAAGGCCGCCCCGTACATTCCCTGGAAAGCATCGACCTGCAAATGAACCTGCTCTACGGGACGCCGTTGGAGGAACAAGCCGACATCCTCAAGCTCAGCATCGCCAACATTGACGAGTACCTCACGATGAGCCGCGAACTGGTCGACCTCTACATCGCCCAGGACCTGGGCGGCATGGCCGGACTCGACGACAAGTATGGTGACCTGGCCACCATGGGACTCGACATGGCCGATCTCCTCGACAAGCGCAACAACAGCTGGATGGAGCAGATGCCCGAATTGCTGGAAAAGGGCAACCAGTTCATCGCCGTCGGCAGCCTGCACCTCATCGGTGAGACCGGATTGATCAACGCCCTCCGGGCGGAAGGCTATACCGTGACGCCGGTCTACAACTAAGCCCATCGAATCCGTTGGCGCGGTCTGCCCGGTAATCCAAAACCGGGCAGACCCACTTCCAGCCGGGCCGGGAAGCCGCCGCAAGGAACTGAGAATGCTCAGCAGGACCATTTCCCCAGCGCTTTTCCCCGCCCCGCCACTGAGCCCAGGAACTCGATTTCCCCCGGAATACCCCGATTGCCCCGGACCGCCCAGGAAACAAAGCCATTGGCTACCCGGTTGTGATCCCATCTGATTCGATCTTCACGCCGATGAAACCATTGAATTCCGAGGGCAAGCCGAAGCGGCTCCTTCCTCCATCCACTGTCGGGTCCCGTTCGACCCCGGCCTGGCCCCGCAACCTTCGCCGCCACGCTTGACAAAGGATGGACCCGGGACCTCCGAACCGCCCCTTTATCCTCCACCCCGATTCACCAACACTGCAATGCCCACGCCGGCTGAACAAGCATTTCTGGACCGCATCCGCACCAACGAGGGCATCCTCCGGAAGGTGGTGTCCCTCTACGCGGACCAGCGGGCGGATCGGGAGGACCTGTACCAGGAAATCGTCCTCCAGGCCTGGCGTGCCTTTCCCCGGTTCAAGGGCAAGTCGAAATTTTCCACCTGGCTCTACCAGGTGGCCCTCAACACGGCGCTGACGTACCGCCGCCAGGTCGCCCGCGCTCCCAAGCAACGCGAAGTCCTCGAGCAGGATGCGGTCGGGAATCCCGAGCCGGCCCGCGAGGCCAGGCAGGTCCTTCTCTGGGCCATCCGCCAGCTCCCCGAGACCGACCGTATGATCACCCTGTTGCACCTGGAAGGCTATGACAATGGCGAGATCGCCAACATCGCTGGCCTCAAACGCAACCATGTGGGCGTCAAGCTCCACCGCATCAAGTCCCGATTGAATGAGATCATCCAACGTGAACAAGCATGGACCTGAAAGACCTTTGGAATAGCCTCGATGCCCAGGACTTTGGGCCCAATCCCGAAAAGATTTCGGAGATCCGGGAGCAGTCCCAGCATCCGGTGGCGCGCCTCCGGCTTCAGCTCCGGCGCAAATTGACCTGGAACTACGTGCTGGCAGCCATCTTTGTCGGTCTGCCCCTGTTTTTCCTGTTTCTCTACCCCGATCTCCCGCCCCGTTACGTCCCCGTGCTCTGGATATTGCTGGGGATCGTGTCCGTGACCACCTTCGGCATCATTCCGGTCTACCGGGCCTACCGCCGATTGCCCGAGCTGCCGTCTGTGGACCAGGATACCCTCGGCAGTCTCAAGCACCACGCGGAGACGGCCCGGTTTGTGATGCGTTTGGAGAACCGCCTGACCTATGTGATCGCCGTGCCGTCTCCGGCGGCGGGGGCGCTGCTGTCCCAGGTCGCCGAGGGCATGACCCTGGCGGAGGTCTGGGCGGGACCGGCGAAGTGGGTGGTGATCATTGCGGGGGTATTGGTGTCTCCGTTGACCATTTTCCTGACCCGCTGGATGAACAAAGTCGCATTCGGCAAGGAGCTGAAGGCCATCGATTCCCTGGTGGCCGAACTGGAAGGGCTGGGGGAGGAGATTGTCGGAGAAGTGGACAAAATGGTGGAGGAAGTGGAGGCTGCGGTCGATGAATTGGACGGATTGTTGGAGGGAGAATGGATACAAATTCAAGGAAAAGGAGAGGAAGAATAGCTGGAATGTCCAATATACAGTACGGAGGGGAGGGGCTTTTTTGTAAAATAGGGCGGAAACGGTAAATTTGAGCTAACCAATAATTCTGGTACCTAGCAAAATTGGATATGAAAAGATACTTGTTTCTCCTCGTTGCCCTGATGATTGGTGCTGCTGCTATCAATCCGGTGGCTGCCCAAAAGAAATCGAAGGCCGAAAAGAAAAAAGAGAAGGCTGAGAAAAAACTCTGGAAGAAGAAGGCCAAACAATACGCCAAGTCTCCGCTCAAGCTGCGGGATGACCTGGAAAATTCCAACAACCGCTTGCGGGAAATGTCCGCCAAGAACAAAGAATTGCAGGACAAGTACACCGATGCCATGCAGAAGGTGGACTCGCTCCAGGGAATCATCAATTCCCGCTCCAGCGAACTGGCTGCATTGGCCCGCAAATACGAAAAATTGGAGGCTGCCTACGAAGCCCAGAAGAACATCAATGAGAAAGGCATCGTTCCGGGTCTCGTGTACCGGGTTCAGGTCGGGGCTTATGTCCATTTCGACATGAACCAGCACCTTGAACATACGGACAAGACCTTCGAAGGGGAGAACCAGGACGGGATGAACAAGTACATGATGGGCAACTTCCGGGACATGACCAATGCGGAAGCCTTCCGCGACGATGTGCGCAAGCTCGGTATCGACGATGCGTGGATCGTTCCCTATATTGACGGCACGCGGGTCACCCGCGAAGAAGCCGAGCAGTACCAGGGCTCCTGATCGGATTTAGTTAGATTGAACAAATTTATAGCGAGGAAGCCGTCCTGTGGGGCGGCTTCTTCGCGTTTGGGGGGCTGGGGATCAGGTTTGCTTTGGTGGAACTTGGTTCCACCAACGTGCCCATTGGGCGGCCTTGCGGCCCTGTTGGGTTTTCGTGGAAGCAACTTCCACGAAAGCTAGTTTTAATCAGGATTGTTTTGGTGGAAGTTAGTTCCACCAAGAGGTTCATTGGGCGGCCTTGCGGCCCTCTTGATTTTTCGGGGAACTAACTTTCCCGAAAGCGGATTTTAATCAGGCTTGCTTTGGTGGAAGTTGCTTTTACCAACGTGCCCATTGGGCGGCCTTGCGGCCCCGTGTTCGTTTCGTGGAAGCAACTTCCACGAAAGCTAGTTTTAATCAGGCTTGCTTTGGTGGAAGTTGCTTTTACCAACGTGCCCATTGGGTGGCCTTGCGGCTCTCTTGATTTTTCGTGGAAGCAACTTCCACGAAAACGGATATTAATCAGGCTTGCTTTGGTGGAACTTGGTTCCACCAAACTGCCCATTGGGTGGCCTTGCGGCCCCGTGTTCGTTTCGTGGAAGTAACTTCCACGAAAGCGGATTTTAATCAGGCTTGCTTTGGTGGAAGTTGCTTCCACCAAAATGACCATTGTGCGGCTTTGCGGCCCTGTTTGCGTTTCGGGGAACTAAGTTCCCCGAAAGCTGGGGCGGACGAATTCGCCCGAGACCCCAATTCACCCACCTCCAACCCTAATTCTATTTACCACAGACCCTAATTGTATTTAGGTTCGAGGTGGGGGGGGGGGGGGGGGGGGGGGGGGGGGGGGGGGGGGGGGGGGG
>CAWUKT010000036.1:0-64649 GCA_963923035.1 uncultured bacterium | reverse complement strand
GTGGATACGGAGGCGGCGTGGCTGGATGCGGGGAGCGCCTGGCCGCTGGCGCGGGCCACGCGGCTAGTGCACCGGCAGGGGAAGCCAGCGAAACGGGTCTTGCTGGAGTGGGGGGGCGATGGAGGGTCGCTGAAACGGGATGAATTGGTGTTGCAGGTGGGGGGATTGAAGGAGTATTCGGCCGCAGCGCAGGAACTCCTGCGGGATTTTTACCCGTGGATGGATTGATTTTCGCTTTTTTTACCCATTTACTATCTTCAAACCATGGACAAACGCAATATTCCTGGCCTCATTTTACTGGTGGTTTCCCTGGGCTTTCTGGTCCCGGGCCTCGTCTTCGATCTTCTGACCCTGGAGATTTCCCAATCGGTTCCGCTGCTCGGGAATGTGGAGTTGTACAATGAGACCCGGTCCATCATGGGGACGGTGCAGGAATTGTTCGGAAATGGCAATGGCTTTGTCGGTTTCCTCATCCTGTTTTTCTCGGTGATCGTTCCAGTGCTGAAAGGTCTGGCGGTCCTCGCGGCCATTTTTCTCCCCGGCCTTCCCCAACGTCAAGGCATCCACCGCTTTGTCCTCCTCATCAGCAAATGGTCGATGGCGGATGTTTTTGTGGTCGGGGTGTTCATCGCCTTCCTGTCCATGAAGTCCATTGAAAGTGTCAATGCCGAAATCCACAGTGGTTTTTATTTCTTCCTGACCTACTGCGTCCTGTCCATTTTGGGCGCCCAGTTGATCAAGATCGAGCGGGACACGGTTTACGAACCGGTGAAGCCAGCGACAGAGTAAGCTGATCTTTGTCAATGTCCTTATCGGGCCAAACTCATCCTTGGGAAATAGTGTGAAATCCTTATTTTTGATCATACATTTTCCATCGAAGGATGCATACCATTCAACACTCTACCCTGAGCCTTCCGCCACTGAGGTTTGATCAGTGCCAGCGGGAAGATTTGAAGGCTTATTTCCTCAATACATGGGATCTCTACGAGCAACTTCTGCGGAGCATCCGCAAGGAGGAGTACTTCTATGAAGCACCGGACCCGCTGCGCCACCCTCTGGTGTTCTACCTGGGGCATACGGCGGCTTTTTACATCAACAAGTTGAAGCTCAGCGGGGCCTTGGAAAAGGGGCTGAATGAGCGCTATGAGGTGTTGTTTGCGGTGGGAGTGGATCCGGAAAAATCAGATGACCTGGAAAAAGGCATTGATTGGCCGGTGCTGGAGGATGTCTGGGCGTATCGGAAAGCGGTACAGGAAACGGTGTTGGAGGTTTTGGAGACGGTGGCAATTGTCCCCGATCCCGCTCAGGACACTCCTTTGTGGGCCCTCCACATGGGGCTGGAACACGAGCGGATCCACTTTGAGACTTCCTCGGTGCTGATGCGGCAATATCCCGCCGATTACCTCGAGCGCCCGAGCAATTGGCAGTATGCGCCCACTGAATTCAATCCGCCTGGCTTCGAAATGGTTGGATTTGAAGGCGGCACCATCGAATTGGGCAAGCCCACGGACTTTCCCAGCTACGGCTGGGACAATGAATATGGCTCCCTGACCGTTTCGGTCGCTCCCTTTGAGATCGGGAATACCATGGTGACCAACGCGGAGTTCCTCGAATTTGTCCAGGCCGGTGGCTACGGCCAACGGGACCTGTGGACGGATGAGGGCTGGGCGTGGAAGGAGAAAAAAGCATTGTCGGCTCCCTCCTTCTGGGGGGAACGGGATGGAGAATTCCAGTACCGCGCCATGTTTGACGAACTGCCGCTGCCGATGTCCTGGCCGGCTGAGGTATGCCTGCACGAGGCACTGGCCTATTGCCAGTGGAAGGGCGAGGGTTACCGGCTGATGTCAGAGGGGGAATGGAAATGGGCGAGTCGCAATGTTCCCGAAACGAATGGAGATCCGATGTTTTGTGATTTCCACAACCTGAATGTGCTGTTTGGGTCCCCCACCCCGGTGGGATTCTTCGGGCAGGCCACTTGTCCCAAGGGCGTTTACGATCTCTACGGCAATGTTTGGGACTGGATTGACCAGGACCATTACCCATTGCCCGGATTCAAGGTGCACCCGTGGTACGAGGATTTTTCGGAGCCATTCATGGATTCAGAGCATGCCATGATGCTGGGCGGGGCCTGGGCATCGGGGGGAACGAGCGCTTCGAAGTACTACCGGCTGTGGTTCCGCCGCGGATTTCTCCAGCACGCCGGGTTCCGGTTGGCGCGGAGCCTGTAAGCGGTCTATTCCCGTCGTAATTTGACGACCATTTCATCGTCCTTTTGGCCATCCACATCCCAATCGATCCGATTGGTGAGTTGCATTTTATTTCCCTTCTGTTCGATCCCAAACCGCATTTCTCCCTGGGTTTGCGAGGCCATCCGGATATACAGAGAGTCGGAATTGAGGTGCCAATAGCCTTTGTTTTCCTTGATGAGTTTCCCTTCCGTGTTGCGGACCTCGTCGCGGTAGCTCCCGTCGGCCTGGATAAAGGTGGTGGCGGGGCGGGTGCCCGTCGATTGTTCCATCGCCATCTGGTCGATGGTGAAACTGCTGTCCTTGCGGGAATTGTTGATGCTCCGCAGGGTCACTTCGACTTCCTGGGTTTGCCAGGCTCCTACGATGTCGTTGTTACTGAGGTCGGTTCCTTGAGTGGGTTTGCAGGAAAACAGGGCCCAAGGCAGGACCATTGCGGCCAGGAAGAGGTATTTCATGCGGTAAAATTAGGGAAATGAATCAACAGTCAATCCTCGTCGTCATCGGTTTCCTGATCAACGTCGGGCTCGGGAGTGGCTTTGGCTGGCGCCTCTCCCCGACTGCGCCCCCGGCTCTTGCCGGGACTGGGCTTGGCATTGCCGGGCGTAGCTTGGTCCTCGTTGGCTCCCCCCTCCCCTTCTTCTTCACCGTCTTCATCTTCTTCGTCATCCTCCTCATCCTTTTCTCCGTCTACATTCCGGGCCACCCGGCCCGCAGCTTTTTCCCGGGCAAAGAAGGACTGCACCTTCGCTTCCTCTACCTTGGCCACCGCCAATTGCTCTCGCGCTCCATCCAGGACCTCCTCCAGCTGCTCAATGGAGCGTTCGGCCGCCGCCAATTGCTCCGCCGTCCAGGCGTCGTCCGCTTTGGACTCCATTTTCTTCTCCTCGCTCCTCATGACCTTCTCCGCCAGCGCCAGTTGGGCTTCGGCGTCCTTGATCTGGGTCTCTAGCTCCCGGGTTGCTACCCGGCGGGAACGCCGAACCGTCGGTTTGTAGGGCTGAATTTCATTCAACCGTTGGCGGGCGGGGCTATTCTCCAGTGATTCTACCCGCTCCTGGGAGGGTGCGGTCAGCTGGCCCCAGAGGAAACCGGAGGGTAGCCAAATCAGGATCAACATCCATTTCATACGGCAAATATATCAAATCGTGGGCCAATCTACGCCCAGCATTTGCGCCGTTTGGGGGCCAATGACGCCGTCATCGGCCGCCGGGCCAAGTTTTTGTTCCTGGAAATCGAGTACCGCTTCCAGGGTCCCCATTTTAAATTTCCCGTCCACTCCGTGGTTTTGATAGTGGCCGTGGTTCTGGAGGGCACGTTGTACTTTCTCAACCAACTCGCCTTCGGATCCAAACCGGAGTCGGGCAAAAAGTGGATGGCCCTGGGAAACAGCGACTTTACGATAATCGCGGCTGTTGAGCAGGGTATAGGTAAAATTCGTCTGGCTGCTATGGTATGCAGCTTCGACAAATGCTTTCCAGGGTCCGGTATTGTCGCGGTTGTCGCGGCGGGGGCACTTGGGGTATCCCATCAGCACCTGACATCCCGCGCTGTCGTAGGGCTTGTTTAGCCCCCCACACCATCCCGCGTGGATATTGTCAAATTGAGGGGTGGTCGCATCGGTTTCGACTTCGTCGAGGTTGTTGTACAGCAAATCGTTGGTGGTCCGCCGCACGGGCAACTTATCGTGGTTCCGGAGGGCATTGTGTCCGGTGGGGCCATTGTGCTTATGGCGGCCCTTGAAGTATCCGTCCAAGCGGCAGGGCATCAGACGATTGGCGCCGCGACCATCCCGCAAACGGGCCCGTCGGATATTGTTGATGCTGGGAATTGTACTGCCGGGGAAAACGGCAAAGGTGCCTTCTCCGGGGCGCCATAGGATCAAGGTGCAGCGGGGATTGCGGTAATTGATGGGAGTCATCTCCACGGGATGGGACACGGCGAAGTCGTGGGCATCGTCAATGGCCGGCAGACAGCCCCGAATGCCAAATACCACGAGTTCATCGCTGGGAACTGGAAATGAATTGAGTTTGCAAAGGCGTTCCAGGTGATTTGAATGCAGGGAAAACATACACTGAAGGGTTGGTGAAAGGAGTAAGAATTGAAAGCCGATTCAAAAATTGCAGTTGATTACCTTTTAATATACACCAAATCAATCAGTTCCAAAAATCCGCCAGTTGCTTCAATTTGAAATCATACAAGGCTTCCGGAATGCGCTCGGACCCGATTAGTACGCATCTCATCCCCAGCAACCGTCCCATTTGCATGTCGGTCATGCTGTCGCCAAACATGATGGAGCGGAAAAATTGAATGGAAGGGAAATCTTTCTGGGCCTGCTCGGCCATCCCGGGGTGGGGTTTGCGACAGGTACTCCCGGAATTTCGATCGTCGGGACAGTGATAAATACGGTCGATCCGGGCCCCTGCTTTCTCGACTTCCTCCAGGAAATAGGCGTGGATATCTGCCAAATCCTCCTCAGTCATCAATTGCCGAGCAATTCCACGTTGATTGGTGACTACAACAATCTTCTCGGCGTACTTCGAAAACTCGACTAAGGCGTCCAGTACCCCAGGGAGGAATTCAAATTCTGACCGATTCATCACGTAGCTGGCGTATTTCCGCTTGTTCACCACTCCGTCCCGGTCGAGGAAAATCGTCCATCCCCCGGCCTTGACGTTATTTTGTAGCATTTCTTTATCCATGGCTCGGAGCTTTGAAGAGCATCATTTCAACTATTTCACAAATGCAGTGGCCCAACTGAATGTGAACCTCCTGAATCCTTGGGGTCGCATGGCTGGGGACATTGAGCAGGAAATCTGCGTATTCAGCCATTTTTCCGCCCTCTTTACCGGTGAGGGCCACGGTTACCATTCCGATTTCCCTTGCGCGCTTGAGCGCCCGCACAACATTCTCAGAGTTTCCACTGGTAGAGAATCCGAATAGAAAGTCTCCTTGCCTTCCCATCGCGCGAATGGCGCGGTCATAGACTTCGTCGTAGCCATAATCGTTGGCCACTGCGGTCAAGTACGAAGTATTGACATGCAAGGCTTCCGCGAAGAGCGGCTCCCGATCAAACAGGAATCGTCCGGAGAGTTCGGCTGCGATGTGCTGGGCGTCGGAGGCTGAGCCTCCGTTTCCGCAGAAGAGGGCTTTTCCGCCTAGGCGGTAGGCTTCCACCAACTGTACCGACAACTCTTCCAGAGTTTCGATCAGTTGGAAGTTGGCCAGGATTTCCTGGCGAATCTGGATAGATTCTTCCAGCGCTCTACGGGTGATATGTATATCTCCAGTGGTCATTTCTGGTTGGGATCGTCCCGATCCAATTCAATGGACACGAGGTATTCGTTCCGGGTCGCGGAACTCCGACCGATCAATTCAGCCAACAGGCCGGTAAATAGCAGGAGGGTTCCCAGCAAGACGGTGGTCGACCCAAAGAATAGGGCCGGAATCCGGTCACTGATGTAGTAGTTCTCGATGACTCCGACTTCGCCGAGGAACTTCCGCACATAGAGATATCCCAGGACGCCGCCTCCGGCGAGGATCAAGATCAAAGCCCAGAACCCGAAGAAGTGCATGGGACGCTTTCCGTATCGGGTCAGGAAGGTGATTGTCAACAGATCCAATAGGCCATTGACGAAACGGTTCCAACCGTACTTGGTCTTCCCGTATTTCCGGGCGATGTGTTCGACTTTGAGCTCCCCAATTTTGCCAAATCCAGCGGCTTTGGCGATGACTGGAATGTACCGGTGCATATCGCCGTAGACTTCTACCGTCTTGACGACTTCGGCGCGGTAGGACTTAAATCCACAGTTCTGGTCATGGAGCTTGATGCCGGAGACCATTCGGTTGACTCCATTGTAGAGCTTGGTAGGAATGGTCTTGGTAATGGGATCTTTCCGCTTCTGTTTCCAGCCGGAAACCAAGTCGTAGCCATCTTCTACAATCATCTTGTAGAATTCTGGAATGTGCTGAGGCCGATCCTGCAGATCGGCATCCATCGTAATGACCACCCGGCCTCGGGTAGCCTGAAATCCAGTGTGGAGAGCGGCTGCTTTCCCGTAATTCCTTTGGAATCTGATCCCGCGGACCCGCGGACTTTGGGCATGCAATTCTTCGATTACCTCCCACGTCTTGTCGGTACTTCCGTCATCAATGAAGATAATCTCCCAATCATAGCCCTCACGCTCCGTTACTTCTGACACTTCCTGAAGCAATTCCCGAAGCGACTCATCCTCGTTGTAAGCGGGTACCACAATTGATAGATCCATAGCGGCAAATATACGGGACTATTTTCTTAAACCTAACCAAGAAAATAGCAGATTTAGCCTTCAAACAGGCTTTTCAGATGTATTCTTAGCCTTGTCTGTATATGCTTTGTCGCCAAATCAATTCTAAGAACGAGTATACCATCCGTCAGGCCAGGCAGGGCCTAACCGAATGTCAAGACCGAGCTTAAATCACCTCCACCTCAACATCCCTATATGACTTCCAATACGGCAATACCCTGGAAAACCTCCGCTGACTAACTCCGAGTCTCCGCTCGAACTCCTCAAACCGGGAAAGATCCAGCCTAGCCCGATCCTTCACCACTTCCTTCTTCTTCTTTTCCATGATTAAAATTAACCCATTTATCCTACTTTTTTTAGGAAATATGTAAAAATCCCACCGTAATATTTCAGGAAATGTTCCAACTCTTCCCTTTGCTCCTTACTGAGTTCAGCCGAATTGATGAGTTCTTCAGAATCGAGGGACATCACTCCAATGATATTCTCATTGGAATCTTCATCAAAAATTGGGACTGCAGCACAAAACTGGACGGCTCCGATTTTTAATTCCTGGGCTGGATTGAGGTTGTGCTTCTCGACATTTCCCGCATCAAAGTCTATTAGAATTTTTCCTTCTAAATAGGCCTGTCCTACAATGCCTTCCACAACAGGATCAACCCCAAAGATCAATTTCCCACTCGATGTCTTGTCCGTCAATCCTGGAATTTCTTCGCTGACCAATTCGGTCCCCCTTCTAAATCCCTTTATCCGCTTGGTCCGGGGGAAAAATAATCGGGTAAAGATTCGGTGCGCAGGCATTCGAATCCGCTCTCTCAAGACATTTACCAAGGAATGGCGATGTTCCTCGAGCAATTCTTCAATCAGACGGTCCTTCATTTCCAGCTGGGACCGAGCCCGTTCGTATTTTATTGGTAGCACCATCCCTGTCCACACGAGGCCCGCAAAGAACATTCCCAGCTGGATCAGCTCCAGCTTTCCGTCTTCAACGTGAATCCCCACTTGGGTTAATACACTTCCCAGGCCTTGCTCTTTGCCCATATACAATAGCATGGTTGGGAACAGGCTCTGCCCCAATACGCGAATGAACAATGAATTTTGAATGGAACGAGTAATTCTTCTCCTCACATTTCCTCCCTTCAATTACTGGTGATCGATATGTTTAAAGGTATATACGCGCGTCTTTCCTCGATGTTTCGCAAAATTCTATTTTTTATTGCGCCCTTCCATTGGCTTAATCGTCATTTCGGAAGTCCTTGTATATTTATCCCATGCAAATCGGATGGAACGATCACCAGGAGCACCTAAAGTCTCATTTTGGAGCCATTGCGGCGTCAAAAATTGCCGTTCGGGCGCAGGAACTCAGTCGAGCCAATCAATTTGACCGGGAGGGTTGGGAGCTGATGGTGGAGCAGGGATTGTGGGAAATGATTTTGCCGGAGCGGTTTTCCGGCCGTCAGCCGGCCTGGTGGGATTTTACGGCGGCCTTGGAAGGAATCGCCGAAAATTGCGCGGATGGAGGGTTCCTATTGAGTCTCATCGCTCAAGCTGGGATCATCCACGGCCTCAGCCAGGCGGATTCCGAGTCCCAAAAGGAAAAGTACTTTCCCATGCTCCAGGAAGGGGCCCTGACCGCAACCTGCATTGCCGAGCGGCACTCGGGCTCGGATACAGGAAACCTGAAAACTGCCGCCCATCCCTCGGAGGGTCAATGGCTGCTCAATGGGGACAAATGGAACATTGCCCACGCTCCCACCGCTGACCTGTTGTTCGTCATGGGACGCCTCCCCCACCTCGGAAAGCGAGACATCACCTTGTTTGTCCTTGATCCCTCTCACCACGCCTACATTCGCCGCTCCACGCCCGATCAAAAGCTCGGGAACCGGACCATTCCCACAGGAAGCCTTGAATTTGAGAACCTTCCACTCTCAGAGGAAAATGTCTTAGGAGCGCCCGGACAGGGCATTCGCGCCCTCATGCACATCGTGGGGATTGACCGCGTCTACTATGGATGGATGGGCGCCGCACTGCTCACTCCCCTCTTGAATCAGGCCTTGGATTTCATTCAACATCGGGAATCTGGCCGACGTCCATTGGCCGATCACCAATATGTACAGGCCAAAATTGTGGAGACGATCATCGGTCTCGAGCAGAGCCGTTGGGTCGGGATGGGGACCCTGGCTCAAATGCTGAACAATTCCCCTGGGGCAATTCGAAACGGCTCCATTGCCAAGTTGACGGGGGTTAGGACGCTGGAAAAGGGGACCCGGGAATTGCTATCGCTGTTGGGGAGTGAGGGTTATCAGGAGGGGATGGCAACCCACCTGATTCAGGATGCGTTGGGCTTTATTTCTGTGGGCGGGACCGAAGAAATGCACCGGATCAACATTTTTCGACAGCACCTCAAACTTTTCTCGAAATGACAGGATCAGGTGTAACCAAATGCCCGGATGGAGTTCTGCAATAAACTCCCTATGAAAAATCAATTGACCCTCCTCTTGCTTTTGGCTTTGCTATTTCCCTTCTCCCACGCCCTCACACAGGATTATCCCGGCCATTTGCTGCTCCTCCACATTGAACGCCCCATCCCCATTTACAAGGACATTACCCAACAACTCGCATTTTCCATCACCGACCGGAGGGACATCTGTCGCAACGTCACCAATCGGGTCAGTTGGGCCACTGAGGATGCTCACGTCAGGCATTTTGTGGGGAACAAATGGCAAATTCACCCCTTAAAGCCTAGCGGAGAGGTCACTATCTTCATGGAAACCGACGATGGGAAGTGGACGGAGCTGGGCAAATTTCAATTCACTACCGTAGAGGCGGATTACGACGATCCCTATTTCCAACAAAATTTCCCCCAGGAGCACCTCGACAATCCCCTTCAATACTCGGAATCGTTTTTCCCCCCTGAAGACCAACTCGTTCCCAATGAGCATTACAACCTCACGCCTTATACGGCCATCGTCGAAGATTTTCAGCCGGGTGCCACTCAACGCATCATGGTACAATACCTCGAACAATGCAAGGAGAGTCCCGATATCTCTATCAAGGTGAAGAAGGGTTCGGTGACCCCGGCAGAAGGATGGAATGAGTTTTTTGTTGAAGTCCCCAAAGGTGCCAAAAAGGTCCCGATCGATTTTTACATTGAGAAGGATGGGAAAGAAGAGTTTATGGTGCAATTGGAATACCCGGTGCTGGAAGAATGAGGCTCCATCAGGTCTTGGGTTTGGTGCGCCGGACTTTTCGAAAAATCCACCGTACCAAATCCAGGCCTCTCACAAAAAACCAAATCACAAATATCACCGCGAAGGCAATGGCGATTTGATTTTCCCATAGAAAGTCCCAGATGGCGAAGGCAATTTCCATGGAACAAAGCTAGGGAAAAGGAATGAATGGGGGCGAAACCAAGGCAAAAGAACTCCATTTTACCATCCAGGCTCCCCAAACGACCATTCGTACGCCCAATCCTGCATTTCAGCCCCTCCTTCTCGCGGTGGTCCATTATTCTCGTACATTTGCATGGTAATCAAAATCCGTAACACCAAATAAAAACGAAATCATTCATTCCATGTTCTACCTCAATTCATCCCACATCCCGACCACCGCAGCAGTTCACCTGCTGACCGATGCCCAGGGAATCGGTATGGATCCGGGGAACGTCAGAACCTTCGGGTGTATCGCCAAACGGCGAAAATGGTAGGCTAGCGCCTCTTCCATGTACACCCGAATCGCACCACGGTTCGGGTTTTTTATTGTCTGTATTTTTCGGCGGCGCTGAAAAGACGCGGCACTCTTGTGCCCTCCCGGAAGCGACCGGTCGCGAACCGACTCACTCCTGGCAGGATGGGGCCCAGTACTGTTGTTCAGTACCTGGCTCGCCCTTGCCTTCAACGCAGCAGCTTTATTTTTTCAAATTCCACATACCTGTTTTCATTGTTCTTTCAGTATTGACACCATAACAACAACTGATCCAGGCGGCAACGCCAAACCTACGACAAACAAACCCTGTGGGCGGGCATGTCCCAAGGCTGGCGACGGCTCACCGTGTGGCGGGTTCGATTCCCACCCCGTCCACCAAATGGGGCAAGATGGCTAACATGCCAACTTGCCCCTTTCCTTTTTGCCCCAAAATCGTGCTGTATTGGCTGGAAACGCGGATCACTTCGTTGATGCGAGGGGTTAGAACTTGGCCCTTTTCCTTCGAATAAATCATGCCGTCTGGAAAGGCAAATTTCTGCACCATTTGCTTAGTGCGGTAGTCGCCATTTGTCCATAGACGGCCTATATGGGCCGAAAATCGGATGATTTCATCTATTCGATTGAGGGGGTTAGATGTTTTTTGCTTGGCCTTCTCCAATTCCTTCAAAATTCCTGCCTTTTGGTTGGACAATTGAAGGACGAATTCCCGGTAGTCTTCCTGGCTGATCGACTCCTCAAGGACGTAGCGTTCCCGTAGGCGCTTGATTTTCTTGTCCAGTTCGAGGAGGCGGCGTTGGAGAGCTTCGGTCTCCTGAAAACGATCCTTGAACCGCTCTGCCATCGTCACGCGAAATTCTTGGGCAATGAGCGGGAGCCACCTTTCGTCGATTTGGTACGGCTCGATTTGGGCGAGGAAAAACTTCCCCATCTTGTTTGCGCTCAAACTAACCCGACAACTGCTGGTCTGGCATTTGTAGTAGGGAATGGGCCGTTTTCGCTTTTTTCCGTTTTTGGTTTTGTTCAGGTAACCAGTGAGGGGCTTACCGCATTTCTCACACTTTAGGAAGCGTTTGAGCGGCAATAGCGCATTCTCCTCGTCTACTCTCCAACCGGAAGCATTCTTATCACTGAGGATGCCGTTTACCCGCAAGAAAACCTTTCGACTGACGATAGGCGGATGATTTCCCGGCACCACTTCACCTTCAAGGATTTTGTGGGCGATCAATCCGCAATAGAGCGGATTGCGGATGACGCGGGACATGGTTTGAGAGGTCAGTCTAAGGCCGCGTTTGGCCAGCCTTGCCCTGATTTCGGATTGGGTGATATTGGCTTCATTCGCCTTCCACTGGAATGCTTTTTTGATCAATGGCCCTGTCTTGGGATCAATCAGTAATTGGCCGTCTGTCCACTGGTAGCCTACCGGAGCGGGTCCACACCACTTCCCGCCCAATAGTTTCTGTCTTGTACCGTCCATACACCGTTTCCGCCGAATGTCATTCTCAATCTTGGCAAAGATGAGTTGCATATCCTCCATCCCCTCCCCATAGGGATTCGAAGTGTCAATGGGCATGGTGGCGGATTTCACCACAATGCCCATATCCTTCAGTTCCTGCTTCGTGACAATCGCCTTCCCGCCTTCGCGGGAAAAGCGGTCGTAGGCGTAGAAGACGACGTACCGAATGCGGTTCTTTCGACTTCGCACGAATTTCAGCATCCGCTCGTATTCCTGTCGGGCGCTGCCCTGCTTGGCGCTTTCGCCCTTGCCGCCGAACTCGGCGACGACTTCCAAGCCTTCGCGCTGTACGTAGTTCATGCAGACTTCGTACTGATTGGCGAGGCTGCTATTGTCCTCCTGTCCCTTCGTTGAGACGCGGGAATAAATGACCGCTCGGCGGTTGTTCGGATCGTGGTCCTTGGTGCCGCCGAGGCCGAAGGACTGGAACAGGTCAAGGTCTTTCATGGCTTGCTGGAATTGGTGGTAAAGTGTTCGAGCAGAGACGCGAACTGACGGATGGTGTGGAGGAGGCGCGTGGCGTGGGCATCGGAGATGTTTTCGTAGCCCTTGACTTTGCGGATGTCCTCGATGGTGATGTGTTGGGGAGGTTTGTTGTTGTTTGGTGAGTACATTGTACGAAACGGGCAACCCACGTCCCTCGGTCAGGGTAAGTGGGCGGGTTTTCGTTCGTCCCCATGTCAGGGGTGGTATATGTGGTGAGGGATTTCATTCCTCGGAGTTGCTTTTTCGTTCGAACTGATGCTTGATCGTGTTCTCGATCTTGGTCACGCGGCCCTTGTGCTGGACCATAGTGATATTCTGGTAATCGGCTTCAGCCAGCACATCCACGACCTTTTTCTTCACGTCCTGGCTCTTCTTCATTTCCATACTGTCCAACTCCTCGTTTTTGTATTTGATCGTGATGGAGTCGTATTCGCCGGAGAGGACAGTCTGAAGCAAAAAAGTCTCGTTCTCGTCCAATAGCTGCAAATTATCCATCCGCTCAAAGGTCATTTCGCTGCCGAGATACTCTTTGATGATGCCGGAAATGGAAAACGAAACAAACGGCTCGTAGGACATCCGGTCAAGAAAGTCGGGATGGATGACAAATTCGGGATGCTCTTCAATCCACAGGATTTCGCCGTCGAGAAAGACCACAATGCGAATTGGGCACCGCTTGGCGATGGCATTGGCGATGAGCAGTTGCAGGACCGTCACCATGATCTGTTCATCGGCAAAGACCTTTTCCCACGCCTTCACATAGCCCTGAAATTCCTCCTCACCCGCTTCGCCCATCGCATGGTCCATCCACGGGCCAATGCCCATCATGAGGGTGAAAAGGTCAATCAATTCAGTGGGGGTAATGACCATTTCCCTGACCTTGCGAATGAGGTCAAAGTTCAGCCCCACCTGCCGCATTTGGTCCACCATCTTGATCCAGACAAAATCTACGAAAGAATAGCGCCGCCATTTGGCGTCGTCATCACGGCGATTCGGAATCAGCCCCTCAGTCTCCCAATAGTTGAGGACGCGGGTATTGATGCCGGTTTCGGCCCCTTTGAACTGGAGCTTGTTGAGGGCTTCGGTCAGTTCGAAGGCAGCGAGGATGGTACGCTTGCCGAAGAAGTCGCGGATGTTGTCTTGATCCATATTTATATTACGTCATTGTATGGAATGTGTTTCATGGAAGCGAAAATAACAAATGAGGAAGTGAAAAGAAATTACAATCAGAAGCTGCTTTCAATTACCAATTAATCAAACAGCCTTTTCTTCTTTTCCTTATTGCGAAGAAGTCCCAGGGCGTTTTTCACCGCTACATCCTTCATCGGATCGAACAGACTGTGATCAATGGGGTGTTTAAGGTCATAAATCTCGTCTTTGGCCTCCTCCAATTTGTCCTTGGTTTTGTCCAATTTTTTCTTCAAATCCACAATCTCCTCCTTCATTTCCTTCCGCTCATTGTCCCAATCCCGCCGTTCATTCTGGTAGCTGTTCCACAAATGCAGCCCCAAGAGTCCAGCTCCAATTCCTGCAATCCACTTCCAGTCCAATCCCCTTTGGTCCTTAGAAGGTTTCGCAGATTCAGGCTTGATCAATGCGCCAAGGCTTTGCAGGTCGTTTTGTTCCAACGCCTTCATCATCGAAATGGAGCTTTGCATTCCGCCCCAGACGTGAATGATCAACACCACCGCCGCCAATGCCTCGGAGACCGTGATGGAATTCGGATCAAGACCCGCCGCCACCAAGGGCTTTTCGATCTCAAGGACAAAAGCATCGGCTCCAATGACATCTTTCAAATCGCCTTTCCCCGTGTATCCTGACGCTCCAAGACCTGTCCTGATGTCTCCTGAGCCTTCCAAGACCCCAATCATGACTTTGGGATCGCCGCCGTGGTCCTTGTAGGTCGCGAGGGTATGTGTCCAGGCATTCCAAATCATTTCATTGGCTCCGGTCCTCTGTTGCTCGTCCTTGGGTAGGGCTTTGAACGCTTCGATCAACTCATTGATCAGGCCAAGGCGAATGGCCGCCAGCATTCCCGCCCTGACTTTGGCCTTTTCCAGCACTGTGTTTTTTGCTTGGTCCATCTCAGTCGATCAGTTTTTTGTATTCCGCCAGGAGTTCGCCGTTGTCGTCCGCCCATGAATTGGGGAAATACCAGCCGCCGCGCTTGCGGGGCAGGTCGTAGCGTTTGATTCGCCCTCTTGACAAGCCTTGGCTCAAATCGACTGAGAGCGACTGTTTGTAGCCGTCCATTTCCCAATCTTCGATTGGCTCTACTTCGCCCATACAAGCTGCGATTTCCCGCAATTGAAGGGGGCGGCCTTCACGCTTGATAAAGTAGATGGCTTTGTCGATGCGGGGGCTTTTGTGGGGGAAGCCCTTTAGGCTTTTGCTTTGCTGTTCCTCTCTGTCCATGCCTCTATCCCTGATCAGGCCCATTTCCAGGGCTTTCAGCTTGGATCGCTGTTCTTCGAGGAGCTTTTCGAGCATCTGGACCATGAGGGAGCGGTATCGGTACTCGGATTTTCGTAAATCGTGGTCCTTGGGGACCAGATCGAAGTCCTTCATGATCTCTTCGAGGACTCTTTGGGCGTGTTGGTCGGGGTTTTGAGGCATGTTTTAGGCGTTTGAGGGACTGAAATCTAATTGTTATTTATTTATAAATAATTTATACCAAATCTATGAATAGTTTTGAATTCATTTCTGCTAGGTTCTTGAAAGATTTAGAAGGGTCTTGAGGCCATCTTTTTTCATCTTCTTCCCATCATTCTTCATCCTGCAATATGGGTAGACCGGAAGAATTCCATCTTCGAATTCCTCCGTTTCACCCCGTATCTATCCAGAATTGTGCTGAATTCTGTGTTGGGAGACGAATCGTTACGAATCAGGACGTTTGGCAACGTTTCGCTACGTTCGGGAATTGGGGCTAATTAAGAAAGTCGCCACAATTGAGACTCATTTTTCAAATGTCTCCATTTTTGATCGTCCCTTGATGTTCCCGCAAATTTCGGGATCGGCCCCTGATGGTCCCGTAACCGTCCCGAAGTGGGATTGTATCGGGAAGGGTGACTTCTTCGGGATTTTCAGGAAACCGTGGAGGTGCGTTTGGGAACGTTTGGCAACGAACCACTACGGATTGGAACGTTTGGATACGTTGAGGGACGTTTCAGGAGGTTGGGCACGGTGGATTTTGATGTGGGATCATTGCGGGCTGGTCAAGGTTCGACTGCGGGACCGTATCGGGACGAATACCAGCCCCCTCCCAAAATTCACTACATTTAGACTGTCACAACCTAAACCCTAATTCCCTGCGATGAAAAACCTCTTCGTACTCCTGTCCGCTTTGTTTTTACTGGTGCTGGCGACTCCGAATGCTGCGCATGCCCAATGTCCGTCCAATGCCGACCAAAATCCTTGCTATGCCCTTCCGAGTGGTAATTGTGTCTGTTATCCGAATGGGAAATTGCGGCCTTGGCTGGCAGTTCGGGTTTTGGCGGAGGCGCGTCCCACTTTGCCGAGCGGATCGAATGCAACGTTGTTCGATTGCGTCAATGCCTACTATTGGGATGAGACCTTGAGCATTACCTATTTGGGGGGCAATTGGGATGAGGGGCAACAGTTTCAGGTTTCGGATGCGGGGGGAGGATCAACCATCATTGTCATCTTTGACGGGCTTTAATCGGCCTCGATTTCGGCCATTGAATGGCCTTCCAATTGAGAAAAAAACCACGTTTCAAGATCGAAATAATTCCGCATTTGCTGGAAAAGGGGGTTGCTTTCTTGGGCTGATAGTTCTTGAATGGTGGCCTTGAAAAGTTCGTTTGGGTTTTTCTTCCCTTGGGCAAGATCAGCAAATAGTTTCAGGATCAGATGGTAAAATGGATTGAGGACTTTGTGCCGCCCCAATGAGGTCTTGGCTGACCGAACCTCACGCTCTACGATGTCCAAGTTTTCGATTTGGTAATGGGTCATCAGGAAGAAGATTCGGGAATAATGCAACAAGTCGGGGCGATGGGAGCCTAAACGTTCATTCTTGTTGCCCAGAATGAAAGGAAGGGCCGCTTTGGGTTGAGCAAAAACCAAGTACAATTCCGCCGCTAAGTGATTGATTTGGATTCGTGCAGTAAGGTCCAAGGTATTCTCATAAGTAGCCTTTTTCTGAGTGAAACTTTGAATGGCCGCCGCTCCACGTTCAAAATTCAATGTTTTTCGGGCAAATGAGATTTCAAACAGGGTCTTTCGTTCAAGGAAAAAGGCTGGCATTCGGCGGGGAAAATTTCCAGGAACATCCATTTTCTCAAATGCCTTTTCTGCCCCCTCTGTATCATCCAGCAACAGCCGGAATGACGCGGCCCAATAAATCGCCATCCCCAAGACCGTGTATTTCGCATTGTTCTCCATCAAACCGGGAGTCCCTTCAAAAAGGGCAATAATGCGGTCACAGGTCGAAATGGCCTCGGTAAAATTGCCCTCAAAGAACCACGAAAGAAGTCGAACATGCTCTTGAATTATCCTCGCACTGGTGCTTCTCGCCTGGTTGGGATCATTTAGCAGGGGATTTTCTCGCGCTTCCCGAATCATCTCCTTCCTTTCCTGTTGCCCCACATCCCAAATCTTCAAAAAAAGGCTCTCCAAACGCTCCAATTCGCGGTAGTTATTTTCTTTGTCCTCCAACTCCTTTTCCTCTCCTACCAAATGATCAATGACCGCGTTGTAGTCCTTCCAACCGCGACTGTATCGGGCCACCATGCGCTCCAACTGGTACAACCGACGATGGGCCGCAAAGTCTTCCAGCGAGTCTGCGAAGCGTTTTCCCTTTTCAATGAGCGGCGGCAAATGGTGATAAAGCCGCTTCTCAAACAAAATCCTGGTCTTCTCCAACAAGGCATGCAATTGGGACTCTTCCCCATCGTGGGCCTCCCGAATGTAATCCAGAATTTTACCGTAGAGATAATTCTTGGTGCGGTGGAGGTGCTGGACAAAAGAATGGTCTTTCAACTGCTCCTTCAGTTCTTTGTCATTGAAGGAGGGCTGCTTACGGAGCGCGTCAAACAGGACCACGTACTTGGCGTAGCGACCTCGTTTGTACTGAAATGCCCGATCCTTGAACTTTTGCACTTCTGATTCCGTCAAGGAATGGACCAACTCCCAAACATGCTTTCGAAATCCACCCATTGGGCCAGCTTTGATGGTAAATAGCACCGTCAATTTAGCCTAAACGTTCGTAAAATAAAAAGCTGTATTTGTTTTCGGACTCGCCCAATCTACTTTTACCATCGTCAAACAGGGGCTTGGTATCGCTGAATGACGATTGTTAAAAAGATTACCAGTTCCGAAGGCTTTCGGCTCTCGCAGGAAATTAGGTTGTGACGATCCAATTGCCGAATAATTGGCCGAAGCCTTTGGAGCTGATTTAAATTGATTCAACCTCTCCTTTTTATACCCCGTACCGGGGTCTTTTCTCTGTTGATTGAGCCAGTTGGGGTGGGCCCTCCACCTACCCCACTGGTATTTTTTGCCCTTCAAAACAAGTTCTGAAGCCACTGCGAGTAGATCATCAAAAACAGTTAAGCCCATGACCGAAAATTTTATCCAACTGCCCATCGGTACGATGGACGCCGATGAATTCATTTCGCTGATGCAAGAAGCCATCAACGAAACGTTGAAGCTCATCTTCGAGCGCCGCGCCCTGGACCTCCACGAGGACCAAACGTATGCGCTCTATTTCCTCACCAATTTCCAATCCAAACTCCAATCGATCCCCGCATGTACAACCTCGACGACTATCCCCACCTCCACTTCGGCCAGTTGATCCGCCGCCGCCTCAAATCGCAGGGTATGACCCTGAATGATTTCGCCAAGCGTATCGACAAGCATCCCGATCATATCGCGGACTATCTGGACCAACGGTCATTTGACGTGTTGGAACTCGCCTATATCAGCAAGGTGCTACAGTTCGATTTCTTCCGTCTGCTGGATTGGCCAGCAGATGGGGAGCCATCCCTGCGGTACAAGAAGCGGATGGTCGTCTTTGAGATCGAGGAGGAATGGGCGGTGGATATACTTGAGCAGCATGGGATTGGGTGAGGTTTCTTATTCAGAGTCCCGCTCCCGCTTCAGCATGAAAAGGTAATTCCTATTCATTATGTCGGTTTTCTAACCAATGTTATGGCCTTTGAAAAAACCATCCAATGGTCCACCAATTGTATCCGAGTCCCTATTATATTCATATCCCGGTTCTTTAAGTCGTCTAAGGCAAAAGGGGCTTGCTCCAGAAGGAAGTCATCGACCTTTTCCTTGCTCACAATTAATTGGAGAAAGTCATCTACTTTATTCAAATGCCCAGGAAGCGAGAACCCGTGGCTCGGGTGATTGCCGTAAAAAGTGGTATATGCATCATCAGATTGTATGCATTCATTTTGAACGACATGAATTCCAAACTTTCGGCAATAATAGAGCAAGCAGAAATGCAAGGGATTTCCCGTCTGGTTTCTCACTTGAATTTTGATTTTTTGAAACCCTTTTACTCCTTCGGGAGCGGAGATTGAGAATAAATGATTTTCTTCTTCAAGGCTTCCGCCTTCCTTTTCTGGAATTCCTGTTGCTGACAACCGAAAGTCGATCAGTTGGGGATTAACGAAAGCCTTATGATTTCGCATTTTCTTTCCTTGCTCCCAGCGCACAACCTTTCTGATGGCTTGGAATAGCATGGCAGGTAATTCCTTATCAGAACCTTCTATGCACTCAAAAGCGGTCTGGCCATTATCCGTATTGACGATGCTGGTTCGTTCTCCACTTACAGAAATGGAATACTTCGCACTATCCACTTCAGGAATTAAGTCTATTTGGAACAAGGTATCAGCATCAAACATTCGAATCAGGTCTTCTTTGACCTGATCCCTTCCTTGAAAGGAAAAACTGTATGAAGGAGGGATGAAGTTTACCAAGCCAACATTATATTCCCTATCACCATCCAAGTCCAGGCTCCCAATTTCGATTGTCGATCTTTCCGGACCTACTGACATTGTCCTTAATTCATGAGTATTGTTAGGAGAGCTCTCATATAGGAAAATCGCTCCTGATTCAGTAGAGATCCCATCCATTGAACCTAGATCGATCCACCACATATCTCGTTCGCAGTAAATAGAATATGAGTCTCTGTCATCAAATTCAGTCCCTGTCAGGAATTTGGAATAAGCATCAAAAGAGCCCTGAGCTCGAAATTGAGGAATTTGTTTTTCCCCCTGAGTCAGTACCCTTCTTCGGGTCTTCCTGAACAGCTTTGCATAACTGATCTCTCCCCTTACTTCTTCCAATGCTTGAAATAAATAGTGAGAAAAAATACCTCCACTTCCCGGAGTTTCATACGCCGACTGATCATCCTGACAAGCTGATATTTTTATCAACGAAGCATCGGGAATATAGATCTTGCCTTGCTCTCTAAGTTGAGTTAGATAGTACCCGTCTAAATATTCCCCAAGATCCCTCAGTTCCTCATTGGGCGGAGCCATTCGAGCAATTCCACTCATTTTATCTGTCTTTCGGGTAATTCCACCTGAATGACAGCAATCGAAAATAGCGATGATATGAGCTTCAGTTGCTTCCAACTCATGGAATAATACTGCCAGCTCCTTATCAACCAAATCCTTCCCATTCACCGACCTACTGTCAAAACAGACCAGGGTTTCTTCATTGCCATTGGTAAAGAATTCCTGGAATTCAATCGCTGTTGGTTGGTGGCTTCCATGGCCAGCGAAATAAAACAGAATCGCATCCCCCTTCTCAGCCTGAGCTAAATGCTCTCTAAAACCATCGATTAGATTTTGCCTTTTTGCTTCCCTGTTAACCAGCGTTCGAATATGAGGATTCTCAAATTGAGTTGCCAAATAGTTCTCCATCCTATCAACATCTAACCTACATCCCTTCAACTTTGGAACTCCTATGGGGTAATCATCAATCCCAACAAGTAGAGCGAATATGTTTTGTTTGATCATAATTCTCATTTCTTTGTTTCGCCCAAAAAGGGGATGATCGCATAAACTAACAATAGCAGACGAGCTGAGTAGAACCCGAAGAAAATCTTAGATCGGTTATTCTGACCGACCGTTTTCACGATTAATGATGACTTCACTCACGAATAAACTGGAAAGGAATTATTCATTGAGTTGGTATCTGAGCAAGGTTTTTTGTTCAGTTTTCTATCCTGAATTCAGGATTCTTGTAGCGTATTCAAAATTTTAATTTTTCAACCATGTCTAATTTTACTTTCACAAAATCACATCAGTTCACAACTGATTCTCACAGTTTCTCTTATCTCGGCTCCAATCGAATTGAGGTAGAAGATGAGAACGGGAATATCCTGTTCGAGTGCGACCTCAATACGGAGACCACCGCGATTATGGGGGAAGTCCTGAATGGTGAAATGTATTTCTGCTTTGGGACTGTTTCCTTTACGGGCGAGAGTTTCACCAAATCGATTGGCCTGAACGAGAACAAGCAACAATTTCGGTTCGAACCGGCTGATCTGGATGTTATTGGTTCAGATGATCTACGTGATGTTCGGATTGCCAGTCATACCTATCATCTCAATGGGATTCCAATCTTGCTGGAGTCTGACGGTGTATTTCTCACCATCAAATGCCCTGGCTCTGAGGAATCTCCTTGGTACGAATCGACTTGAAGGGAAAGAGTCAGGGATCAACCAACCAAAGAAAACCGATTTTTTAATCCCCGTTTTTCAAAAATCCCTCAGACAGCAATGAAATTTCACCCACTGTCCTCCTACGAAGGACGCATCACCCACCTTCTTTTAACCATGCCTCCAGTCCCAGAGGATTATGTGAAGAAGTACCACCAAGAAATTGACGAATACTTCGGCAATAGACCTGAAAAAACCTTGGTCATCAAGTTCAAGGAGTATGAATCCCCCAAGCACCCAATGAATGAGACACGTCAAACCAACCACAGTACAGAAATCAGCAGGCTCCAAGATGACGATCTAAAAGAGATCGGAGAGAGGATTGTGGTCGAAACCAATGGGCAAAAACAGTTCCTTCAAGTTATGACGGCTGGACCTATTGAGGCCCTTCAAAATGGGAGAACTATTTCCAATAGTCAATGGGCCCAAGATCCATTTTCCGTCCTGAGAAATGATATTGGACAGGCTGTATTCCTTCAGCCTATGTATTCAAGGAGCTATTCCGAATACTCGGACAAGTTTATCAGCTTTCAATTGGCCATGGATCAAAAATTGGATCTGGATATGCTTATTCGGCCTACCGAACTCTTAATTGAAGGTGGAAATGTATTATCTGGAGACAACTTCATCCTTGCTGGTAAGGATATGTTGGCATTCAACTGCCTTTGGAAGATGAATGAAAGAGGCGATGAAAAGCTGCAACCTGGAGATCTTCAGCAGATAGAAGAACTTGTAAGGAGTGCTTATGGGGTAGATCACATTGTATGGGTTGGATACAAGGAGTTACGCACTGACTGGCTGGCTCCGGAGGCTTTTTCTTTTCAGCCCGCCTTCCACATCGATCTATTTGTTACAATGGGAGGAAAAGATGAAGAGGGAAGAGATATCCTTCTTATTGGGGACCCCCAATTGGCAATCGAAGTTATTCGGGAAAAGTACGATCCAAGAGAGCTCAGGATGAATGAACTTGCACTTCAGAACTTTCAAGCTCTTAATCCTTTCTGGGAAGCATTGGAATCTATGGAAGAAGGTGGACAAAAGAGTTTTAGAATCATTCGGATTCCACTTCTCATTTACAAGAATGCTCTGTTT
Source organism: uncultured bacterium (assembly GCA_963923035.1). Taxonomy (GTDB): domain Bacteria; phylum Bacteroidota; class Bacteroidia; order J057; family JADKCL01; genus CAWUKT01. The sequence goes on along the minus strand of CAWUKT010000036.1, from coordinate 42,629 downwards.
AGCTTCAATAATTCCCTGACTGAATCCTGGGAAGGTCATAAACAAATTTTTCTCCCTGACTACGTCACAAAGAAAGAGCTTGATGATGAAAACCTGAACGGTATTTTGTCCCTGCTTAAGGAAAAAACCGAAGAAATACTCTGTTCTCCTCCATGCAATTTCACGCTCGTTAAGTGGATTGGCCCTGGAATATATTTTCGGCGCCTTGTAGGACAGAGAGGTTCACTTCACTGCATTACGAAAGTCCTGAAGAGGGAAACTTAATTCTTCATTTCTTTTGCAATGCTTCGAATGCTTTTTCCAGAAACTTTGCTTTCAAGCCAATAGAGGATTTCATCAAGCCCTACAGGTGTCTGTTGGGCTTGGTCTTTTTGGAGGAGATAATGATCCACCAATTTGTTTTTTGCCTCCTTAGCATAAAGCGAGAGATTCTCTTCCCCTTTTTTGCCTTTTAGCTGCTGAAGCAGTTCTACCATAATAGTTTCCAGAAAAGAGGGTTCAACTGATTTTGAGTCTTTGAAAGTATATCTAGCCGACCTGACCTTACTGTCAAATAGGTCGATATTTTCTCGCTCAAACCAAAAAACTGGCTCAAAAATTACCGCAAGTGCCTTCAAATCTTCACGAGCTGACCCGATAGCTCCATCAAATAAACGATCCAACCATGTCTTCGCCTCTTTGTACTCCTCCAGAAAGAAGAACAGGACAAAAGTATTATAGATGATCGTTCTCTTCCGGGCAGCATTTATCTTCTCTCCATAGACTTCTAACCCATTCCAAACTCCTAATGCTCCATTTATTTGCTCCCTTTGAATCACTTCGCGTCCCCGTTCTAACTCGTCGGCATTCAAAAATAATAATAGGTCCAGATGAACGACATTTTGGAATTTCTCTGCCTCCAACTCAAATGTTTTCGGCTTAAACCTCTTCAATAGCTCTATCTGGTCTTTCATCTCTTCATAAAGAGCCAGGTTATGGCAAGCATTGGCGTAATTAGAAATTATGTTGATGTGTCGCTTGGGCTCTTTCTGTTTGGCCTTTTTATTGCTTGCCCATAGAGCCATAATTTCTCTGTAAACCTGATAGAACTCTTGAAAACTTGCTCGAATACGTGCATGGATCGCCTTTACAAGCAGGAGATTTAGTTTGGCCTCAAAGGAATCATTGGGCCGGGATGTTCGCTCTTCCTCCGAAATAAGTTTTTCAAAAGAAGCAATAGCTGTTTGCCTACGGGTTCCCTTTTGACCAAATCGGTACTCGGCGAAATACCTTTCATATAATTCTCTGCGCCTGTTTTCCTTGGAAATCATCCTCTCGAACTCTCCTCTTTCTTTCATGAGTTTATCCAATACTGAAATGGCCTCTTTGGGTCTGCGCTCTAATACCCAAGATCTCTCTCGGCGATTTATTTCAAGTAGGGTTTCCCAACTTTCATCTGAAACCGCCTGTTTCTTCACCTTCTTGAGCATCCTATGACTAGCATCATGAGCTCCTCTTTCCTTTAAAAAGAGTTGATCAGCAAGCAGATTCTCCAATTGGCTACGAGAAGTGTTCTCTCTGTGGTAAAACCGCATAGCTTCAAGAATGTGCTGCTTTAACTTTTGTTTGGTTTGAGGGAAATACTTGGCCCAAGGTTCATCTAAATGGGATTGAAGGAAAGCCTTTTCATCGTACTGTTCAGGATTCTCCTTGGAGAGCAATTCGAAAACAATAAGGTATTGGTTCTTCCCTTTCTTCTCATGGATTCGAGCGAACTGGGAAATGTAACGCTTCTCATTCTTAGAAAGCGAATGGATTATGTGGAGGAGTTCGTCCATTAATTTCTCATTGGGCCTGGATTGTCAGGGAATATAGAAAAGATATTCTACACCAATCAAAAAAAGCCCAATGATGCCTTTTAGCCCATTGCCCCTCCATAGAAAAGCTATCCCTTGAGCCTATTTGGTTTTGCCCAAGGGGACACAAAGAATTATTTGAGGGAATACCACAATCCAAATTGAAAACGATGCCCGAAGAACCAACCCTTGACATAGCATTTTACCTTTCTCTGATCACATCAGCAGCTGTTTTGTTATCACCATTCCTTCTGCAAAAAAAGGGAGTGATTAAAGCCTCGAATATTGTTGTCTCTTTTGGAATTCTAGGAACCTTTGGAGGTATAGTATTGGGGTTAATACAATTCGATGTTTCTCAAATAAACACTAGCATCCCCAAACTATTAGAAGGGATGCGATTTGCATTTCTCACTTCACTTAGCGGCATTGGAGCTAGCATAATCCTTAAAGTAAAGCCCACCCTATATGGATTTAAGGAATTACCGGATACAACCATAGATATTTTTTATTCTGGTATTAAGTCGGTTTCAGTTGCACTTGATAGACTGCAACAATCAATCTCAGGTGATTCAGACTCGACCGTTGTTACCCAGCTTAGGCTCCTAAACAGCGATCAAAACCGACTCTTACGGGAACAAACCTTAGCTATTTTAGAATTTGGAGAGAAGCTAGTTGCCAATAGCACAGAACCTCTTATTGAAGCAATAGAAACTGTATTTGAAGACTTTAATACAAAAGTAAATAACCACTTAGGGAATAGCATCGCTGAGTTTTCAGAGGCAGTTGATAGCATGAGATCTTGGCAATTCGAAAATGCTCAACAAATTGAACAATTAAGCTCCTCCTTAGAACAAATTTTTGCAGGAATTGAAATACTGCCAAACCAACTAAATCAAATTCAAAGTCAATTGGAGAGAATCACAGGAACGACGAAAGGGTTAAACAATGTAATCTCGATGCTAGGAAACTCCATTTCCCATACCGAAAGTCTTGTACAGCAATTAGAAAATGTCATCCCAAATGTTTCAAAATCAATAAATGAGATGATGCAAGAATGCCAGTCACTAATTGAATCTAGTAAAAATGACCTGTCCATAGCTCGTAGTGGATTGGAACAACAAAGAAGCGTAATGATTAGGTCATTCGAGGAAATCAACACTAAACTCTACGAAGCGTTTGAAATCTTAAACGCTCACCTTGAGGAAATTTCCAACAAAAATGCCACTAGAATAACTGAACAAATTGGAAAGCTGGATGAACAACTGGGGGAAGAACTAAAAAGAAGCCTTGAATCACTTGGAAATCAATTAGCCTCCCTATCTGCTCAGTTTGTAAATGACTACACTCCACTTACAAGGAAGTTGAGGGAGATTGTAGAACTCGCAAAGAATGTCAATCAATGAATCAAAATTCTGATTTCAATTGGATAAGCATTTCGGACCTAATGTCTGGATTGATGCTAATATTCCTATTTATTGCGATCAGCTACATGGCTTCTGTAGCTCACGAAAGGGATAAAATCAAAGAGATTGCAGTTCTCTACAATCATACACAGAATCTTCTCTTTGAAGAGCTTAAAACTGAATTTGAAGAAGACCTTTACTTATGGAATGCAGTTATTGATAGTAGCTCTTTATCTGTTCGATTTTTATCTCCAGAAATTTTATTCTCTTCTGGAAGTACTCAACTCAAGCAAGAATTTAAGACCATTCTATCTAATTTTTTTCCCCGGTACATTGGAATTCTAATGCAAGAGAGATTTATAGATCATATCTCCGAAATTAGGATTGAGGGACATACTTCCAGCGAGTGGACAGAAAAAGTATCTGGAAATGAAGCATACCTACTCAATATGGAATTATCTCAGAACCGTACAAGGGAAGTTCTCAAGTTTTGTTTGGACCTTACGCCTAATAAATATCGCCAATGGGTTAAATCAAAGTTAACTGCAAATGGATTATCTTCAAGCAAACTCTTATTCACAGAATTTGGAGACGAGGACCGATCAAGATCTCGAAGGGTAGAATTTAGAGTACGAACTGATTCGGAACTACAGATTCTTAAAATCCTAACAGCCAACTAGATGAATCAGCTTCCCGACTTCAAACTCCACCCTGAACTCAACATTCTACGAAAAAAAATGAGAGCACCTTATCTCCATGTTTTTGAAGAAAACTGGGTACCAAGGGATCTGAGGTCTCTACTTGAAGAGCTTCTGACAAAAAGGGATTTAGAAATCACTTTTGATCAGATTGCAACTTCGGGAAGTGGGGCTTTTAAAATTGCAAATCAAGATGTTGTACTCTATATCAAAAAACAAAGGAGCGGAGGAAAGTATAAATATCACCTTTGTGATTGTCCGACCCTTAAATCAGCTAGAACTTCCCAAAAATATAAAAAGTATGTCGCCTCAATAAACAATTCCGGGGTTTTTCACATTGACATCAAAAGAGGCGAAGACATTGATTACCACCAGAAAAAGAAGCTTGAAGTCTGTCGGAACTGCTTATATCAACTGAATTACAAAGGCTACAAAGAATACTCATCAAAGCGAAATCGGATTTATAACAATTTCGATCTGAGTAATTATCTTGGCTTCAATCAGAAAACTACCTATCCGAAAAAATCAAAACCATTAAAGAAAAAATTGGAGGATAGCCTATTTAGGGCAAAAAAAATAAATAGCTCGAAGCTAGATGAAATTAGATCTCAAATCGAATCTGGAAATGTTTTAAAAGCACTATTGAGTTTAAGAAGGAGTCTGCAAGGATTTGAAATAGATGAGTTCTCAAAAAAAGATTTTGAAGGAGAGATATCTTTACACATTAGAACATGGAACTATTTAGATAAACAGGATAGAACAAAGTTGCTTACAAAAGAGGAAGTTTTGGTTCAAGGAAATCAGATATGCGAAAGGATTATTAGGACATTAACAGATCTTAGGGAAAAAGTTGACCATAAATCAACCTAATTACAATTTATAAAACGTCGTCCTCGAATATGAAATCAGGCGATAAATCAGAAGTACTCCAAGGACGCTGTTTACCTCCAGATAGCCTAACAACATCATCTCGGACAAGTTGAAATATTTGGGTAATTGATTTTTCAGGAGTTGGGAGATGCTTCAATAATCTTCCTGTGAACAAGCCATTATCGCCTATCCCATCAGAAGCCACCTTCCCTGGAGCCGCAGAAAAACCAATAAAGGTATTCTCCACTTGCCCCATAATCGAAAGCCCTGTGCCCGAGAGATCTCTTTCCAATGACCGAGTCCGAGCGATATTCCTACAAGCATCCAACAATAACAACTTTGGGCCAGCGGAAGAGGAAGCGAGAAGAGAAAGCACCTCTTCAGCCGATAGAAGGTCTTTCTTAGAAAGGTTCTCCAATTGGTCGAAATCGAGGATTGGAACCAAAAAATTTGAATCATCTATTTGACACCCATGGCCCGAAAAGTAGAACATTACAGTATCCCCATCTTGAATTGCGTCCACAAATTGACGAACTTCATTCATCAAGCCATTCTTGTTTGGGTCTAACACCAATTTCACATCAATCCCAATATTTTGGAGTACTCTCTCCATCCCTTTAGCATCATTTCTGGGATTTCTTAGAGCCCATCCACCTGGATAGTTTTGACACCCAATGACAAGCGCTTTTTGATTCATCTTAGAACCAGAGAGTTCATTTTTCACTTTAACCGGTCTCTTCCGACACAACCTAAATAAAGACAAATGGATTTGATTTGCCTGAACGCTTGCTTGTTCCTTTGTGAGTTGCATTAGCCGCTCTGACCGCTTTAAAGTTTTTAGATTCCTTTCAATCAATATTAACTCTTCTATGGTGTCAGTATCCTCACGGAAAGAGTGCTTCAAACATGAAATGGCTTTCGAATAATTACCTTCTTCCAGGTACACTTCACAAAAATTCATTGGTATTAATTATTTGATGGAACCCATCAAAAATGAGTAATCCAAATATTATACCCAACACCGCAAAATCTGTAGAAGGGTTATTCACACCATATCTTCAAACTTCGGATAGGGGACTATCAAAGGTTAGAATAAATTCAGACAGTACCATCTCCTATTAGAACCGTTATTCCCTCCTACCTTTTTGATCCCAATTTCATCAACGATCCCCGTCCTTTGGATCGTGGCACTATGTCTTCGCCACATTCAGAAAAAAACGATTCTAAATGAAAGCACATTTACAAACTCAATTCACCCAGTTCCATGAAGCCATCAAGCTCAATAACATGGACGAAAACGCCTTGCTCCGAGAAAAGCGAGATATCTTGTTAGGAGAACTGCGCGATTCCGATAATATTCCGGCATTTGACCCGATCAACCAAGGGAGTTATGCCATGGGAACCGGTATCAAACCCGTTGACGGAGACTATGACATCGACATCGGAGTCCATCTTCATATTGACCATCTGGAAGAAGATCCGGTCCATGTCAAGTCCTTGATTGCGGATGAACTGGAAAGAAAAAAACGGAAGGTTGAATGGAAACGACCTTGTATTCGGGTCCAATACAAAAAAGGCGACGAGCCTCTCTACCATGTTGACCTTGCCATTTACGGGGGGAGTGATTCCAAAGGTGGTGGGGACAAATATTTAGCCCGAGGCTACAAAGGCTCTACCGCTCCCAATAAAAACTGGCAACCGGCTGATCCGGAAGAGTTAAAAGTTGTCATTCAAAACCATTTGGATGACGCTCAAGACCGGGAACAATTTCGCCGGTGTATTCGCTATTTGAAGCGTTGGAAAGATATCCATTTTAAATCTACTGGAGATGCAGCCCCAACTGGAATCGCTATTACTGCTTTGGCTTTGAAATACTTCCAACCCAATAAGGAGGAAGACTACACTGCCAACAAAGTGTACTACAATGACCTCCGTGCTTTGCGTGATTTCGTCAATGGAATTTTGAATTCATTCACATGGCTCGTTGACATCTCAATTAAGCTCCCTGTTACCCCCTTCAATGACCTGTTCGAAAAGATGAGCGACAACCAAAAAGCTGATTTAAAAATCAAGCTGAAAAAATTGAACGAAGTATTGGATGGCGCAATAAATGGGATTGATCCTCATGAGGATGCAAAGAATATCCAAGAATTTCTGGGTGGGGACTTTCCCGTGCCAAACAAGAAGGATACTGCCCAAAATCGTCCCAAACCATTCATCACTTCCAGCCATTCTGCATGATTGACGCGATCAACCGATTTGACGAAGGGGAACTCCGTAGACATATCCTCACATCTCCGGCTCTAGGGAATCCTTTTATCAGAGAGACTAATCAAACGTGGGGGGCTCTCTGCCGATTTGAATTTGAAGGGGAGCTCAAGGTCGGAGAACAGGTATTTCATCTGGTGGGGGGAATCCCCCACCAGTATCCCATTCACTTGCCCATCTTTTCAGTAACAGGAGATCAGGCTAGGATCAAAATCCCCCATCTTGGCCCTCATGGAGGGGTTTGCTACTACGAACGGGAGGGGATGGTAATCGACCGAAAGCGCCCACTTGAGATATTTGATTCTTCAGTTGAGAAGCTGATCCAAACCATCGAAGAAGGATTGGAACATCGAAACGAAAAGGACTTCCTCTCCGAAATTCACTTTTACTGGGACAGTTCCGCTTCTTTAACCCAAGCAATATCTTTTATTGATCTGCACGCACCAGGTATAAGAACCTTGCCTTTCGCATTAGGAGTTCTTGCTTTCCCTCTATTGAATATCCCCCCAACCGTGTTTGTGACTGATAATGAAGAAGAATTGATTTCAAAAACGAAAGCAATTGGGGGGAACTGGACTTATTCAAAAGGGTACTTTCTTCCCCTATCAGAGCTAAATGGCTTTTCCCCTCCAGAATGGGGAAAATTCTACGATGAAATCAGCTTCGAAAACGAGATTCTAAATCGGTTAAAACGTTCTGACCGCAGAGCATTTCAGCGCTTGAGAGAGAAAAATCAAAAATCATGGTTGAATGAAGGACACACCAAGATCGTTGAGTTCTTCTTAATCAGCATACCCATTTCTCAAGGTAACAGCGCACTTGTGGGGGCATTGATCAAGTCTGAAATAGAAAAAAAAGGAGTGGGGCTTTCCTCCGCATTCATTTCAGGAGAGGCAGTAGAAGTAATTCGTATGGACCAGGAGTTCTTAATTCAGCGAGGTGGAGGAAACGCCGGTTTAAGTTCCAAGAAAGTCTTGGTGGTTGGTTGTGGAGCTGTAGGAGGAACTGTTGCCTCTGAACTCGCAAAAGCAGGGGTTGGAAAGGTGGACCTATGCGACTACGACCGGATAGACGTCGATAATGTTTTCCGGCACCAATTAGGAGTAAACTACGGGGTCTGGGGATTCCCCAAAACTGCCGCCCTAGGCGAAGAACTCAAAGCCCGGATTCCATTCCTTCAATCTGAGCCTTACACCGGTGATATTCTGTCACTCATCCAAACAGGAAAAATTGACCTCAAAAAATATGATCTCATAATTTCTGCCACGGGAAATATGACCGTCGAACTATTCCTGAATGAAATGCTGCATTTAGATCCCCAAATGCCGCCTGCGATATTCACATGGGTGGAAGCACTTGGTATCGGGGGGCATTCTATATTGGTCAACAACAAAAAGAATTCTGGTTGCCTCAACTGTCTATTCACCAGCCTTTCCAGTGATCCCCAACGCGAATTCTCCAACCGAGCTACATTTGCAGCTCCCGATCAGTACTTCGGTAAAACCCTTGCGGGTTGTAGCTCCTATTTTACCCCGTTCTCTTCTCTGGACGCAAATCAAACAGCGATCAACGCTGTTCGACTTGCGGTTCGGTTTTTGACCGACAGAGAACATGGGAACCCCCTGATCTCCTGGAAGGGCGCCTCATCTACATTCCTTGAACAAGGTTATTCCCTTTCTCCCCGGTTTCAACTGAATTCTGAGGAGCTTCTTGAAAGACGGTATCAATATCATCTCCCCAACTGTCCCATCTGCAACCCCAAAAATGAGACCTCATGATATTTCAAAGAAACACTTCCGGTAAAGTTCTTATAAAGCCAGAAGCTCTCCAGAAAATGGAGCTTTACAAGCAATCCTTCTGGGGAGATGAGCCCGAATCAGGTGGTATTCTTATGGGGCGCTGGTTGAAAGACTCCAATGATGTCATCATTGATGATGTAACGGTCCCTGGTCCACATGACAAGCAAAAACGCTACCGATTTTTCCGCTTTCGTGGCGATCATGAACCTTTCCTCCACCAAGCATGGGAGGACTCTGATGGGTCCATTGATTATCTCGGGGAGTGGCATACCCATCCCTATTTATCTCCTCAACCTTCAAGGGTTGATCGCCGAGTCTGGAGAAATCTTGTGACACAGCACTCAAGCCTGTTTTTCATCATTTGGGGCTACCGCAACCTGCACCTTTGGGAAGGCATTCAGTCAAATGAGAAACCCGAATTCAAACAACTTAAACACATAAAACCTCAAGTTCTATGAATAAGAGCATTGCCATTATCCAGCCCGTCCACCTCAATTTTAACGACGAAATAGCCAAAGAAGAACTTGGCCCGAGTACCCTGGTCCTTAATGCCAATCCCTTTCCTGAAAAACAAACCTCTGTTGCTGATGCTGCAAATTGGGATTGGGCAAAACAAAAGAGAAAGCAAAAGAAATGGTACCAAAAGAATTTGTTGCCCGCTATCAAGTCTGCCCCCCAAGCACAGATAGTCTATATGGGGGTAGCGCCCATACCACTTGCAGCACACCTTGGCTTTTTGGTCAAGCAGTCTGGAGCAAGTTATTCTGTTCTAAACAGGGACCACGGCAGGACTCAAGACTTATGGAAGTGGTCCAATAGAGACCCTGATAAATTTTTTCGAGTCGATATTTCAGGATTACCACCCGAAAAAATATCCAAATCCGGCCCCATTATTGTTGGCATATACAGCTCCTTTGAAGTTGATATAGAGGATGCGCGAGTTGCAGTACCTGATGCAATCGCAGAGATTCAAATTAGGTCCACGCCGATTGGTAAAAATGAATTGCGCACCGAAGAGGAGTTGTTCGAAGTGGCCGCAGCCTTCGAGGACGTCTTGGACCAAATCCAGCAGAAATTCGGAAAAGATTCCGTTGTCCACCTTTTTACAGGAGTACAATGCGGGTTGGCATTTGCCCTTGGAGCCCAAATTCACCCTTCTACCCACCCCAATGTTATCACCTATCAATACGTGAGTTCCCGGAAAGACCACGCTAACAATTCCCCCGCCCACCAAAAAGCAATCGAAATAGGAATGGACAATCAAAAGCCAATAAAAGTATTGTTGGCTGGCGCCAACCCGATCGATACGAACAAACTGAATATTGAAAAAGAATTCGATGAAATCCGTCGAGTCATTGAGGAGTCTGATGAAGGAGACCGATTTGAAATTTGTATCCCAACAGAAAATACCATTGCTGGAATGGTGGAAGCCCTCGTGAAATTTCAACCCGATATTTTCCATTTTGCCGGTCACGGTGGCATTCTGGAGGCGTCGACTACTCGTGATATGTTCTTGGAAGATAAAAGCGGAGGTGCGGCACCACTTACAGGTGAAAACCTTCAAAAAATATTTCAGGGAAGCAGCCTCCGCCTCAAACTCATGATTCTCAATGCCTGTACAACAGGCGATATTGGTAAAAAAGTGAAACCGTTTGCAGATGGGGTTATCTCTATGAGAGAAGAAATCATGGATGTCAACGCTGTTGATTTTTCAAGGCTATTCTACCTTCAGTATGCGAAGGATGGAGATGTCGAATCCGCATTTGAAGTTGCAAACGCTGCGATACAAGGTGACGGAAAAGCGATCCTAAATTACTTGCTGCTAGACTCCATCGAACACAAAAAAAACCAACTCCAAGAAAGGGCTGCCAGCCTTTCCAATGAAGATCTTTTCAATGAGAAAGAGCAACAAATGGAAAAGCTATTGGAAGAAGTTCAGTTACTCCTTCAGGAGCTAAAAGGAAGTTCGATGAATTATGAATGGCTTCCAGAGATACAAGAACGTTTGCAAAAAGCCCAATTGAAATGGAATAAGCGGCGCTTCAAAGTTTCCGTTATGGCCTTGGTAAAGGCAGGGAAATCCACCTTGTTAAATGCTTGGATCGGAGATGAGTATTTACCATCCGCAACTGTAGCGGAGACCATGCGGGTCATTCAGATTCGTCACAATCCGAACAGAAAAGTTGGCACTCTATTCGAAAAAGACAAGGAACTGGCTAAAGGCCCGGGTCCTGTTCGGAAAAAGATTTCCGATCTAAATAAAGAGGCCAGGGAAAAGCAAATTGGAAATCTACCAAATCTAAACCTTGAGGTAAACGTGGCTGCTCTCTCAGAGACCAAACTGGGAAAGTTCGGCTTTGACATTCTGGATACTCCTGGAACCAACGAGGCTGGGTTAACACCACTGAGAGCACAGGTTGAAAGAATTGCAATGGAATCGGATGTTTTGATTTACCTGCTTGACTTCACCAAACTCAATACTCAAGACGAAGAAGCGATCCTCAAAAATTTAAAGTCATGGAAAGTACGTTTGTTTTCAAATCATATTGGCAGAGTCTTCTTTGTGGTAAATAAGGTGGACCAAGTCAACAGACATGACAAGGAAAAGCAAATGGCAGGGGAAGCGATCCAGATTTATGTCCAAAAACTTCTCAAAAAGCATCTTGACCTCGAAGTTTCAATGCACGATATCGTTTTGCTTTCTGCAGAAAGGGCCTTGCTATCCCGGAGGGTTGAAACAGGGCAAGCAACAAAGGGCCAACTGAACGATTTTAAGAAAATTGCATTTGGAGAAATGTGGGAAGAAGCTTCTGGAAAGGGCATGCTAGAATTAGCGATAAAGACCATTCTAAAAAAATCTGGCTTTTCTGGTTTAAACAATCAGGTACTGAACGTTGTGACCCGGAACAGTTCAAAAATTCTAATTCAATCGGTATTTGAAGAGATTCAATATGTGGTCAATGAAGTAGGAAACAATATAAAAGTCACCATCGCTGCATTGGAAAGTTCTAAAGAGGAGATTGCTATTCTTTCAGATGAAATCGCCCAGATTATTAAACAGGTGGAGAGACTTGATGACAAGGTCGAAACATTTCAAAAAAAAACGATGCTCTCAGTTTACAACGACCTAAAAAATTTACAAAATAAAATTGTCAGGAATATTGATGACGTATTTAGCAATACTGGAAATCTTAAAAAAGTGAACACAGGGCTCTGGGGAATTTTCAAAAAAGACGATTGGGAAATAAGTGCTGATAGTGAGGAGATAATATTCGCTCAATTAGACGATGTCAATCGCTCTGTCTTATGGATCATCAAAGAAGAATTCTCATTGGCATGGAATACCATTTCTAATAACCTCTTTGCTGATTACAGATCTTTTCAAGAAGAAATAGAACAAGAACTGGAGCCTACCATTCGAAAAATTGAAGGGGTTCTTAATAGCCATCTTCGTATAGAACTGAATCCTCAGCCTGTATCTATATCAATGCCTAATTTAGACGCTTTCTTGCGGGATGTAGAAAAAGAAATGGATCGGATCGTTGATTGGAAAGTAAAAAGCAACTTGAACTGGATAGGACGCATTTTCAAACCAATATTCGACCTTTTGGGAGTGGACACTGTTGATGAAGTTCGACTGCCTAAATATTCCTTCAAGTTGAACCGCTATAAAAAACAGATTCGAGAAGGTATAGGAGAACTAGTAAAAGTAGTCTTGGACAAAGTTCAAGAGCTCCTTGAAAAAAAGTACATGAACAGCGCCGATTCGGCAATTTCCGAAGTTGAAAAATACGGCCAAAAGTACATCGATACCATGCAAAAAACCATTGATCAAAAAGGTGGCTCTGAAGAGAAGATCGAAGAACAAATGGGTATTCTAAAATTGGATATGGTTCGACTGGCATCAGTAGAGGAACAAGTAAGTCTGACATCTACCTTGGTAGATACCTCTCCCCAATCCGCTTAAAATTCTGAATCGAAAAAACATCTCCCCCTTTCAAAACCTGATTCCATGGACACTCAAAAACTCATCAAAATAATGTTGGCCGGAGCCAACCCAACTTCCCTAAACCCTATCAAAGTTGCGGAAGAATTCCTCGAAATAGAAAGCCTTCTTCTAAACAACAATGAATACAAGGGGCTTTTCGAGATTCAGGTTTGCTTGGAGGCCACCGCAAGTGCAATGATACAGGCATTAATCAAGTTCAAACCCGACATTTTCCACTTTAGCGGGCACGGTTTGGCCCATCCGGACGGCCCTTTGAGGGATTTGATCCTGACAAAACAGAGTAAAGAGCCCTACAGGCTTGGAGAAGACAACTGGGCCAGGCTTTTCGAAAGTCTACGCTCCCCATTGAAAGCGATCATACTGAATGCCTGTTACTCAAACACTATTGGCCAAAGGCTCAAACAATATTCCGATGCCGTCATCTCAACCAAATATCCCATCGAAGACCCTTTGGCAATAGAACTATCCAAGACATTCTACTTGAGATATGCGGATGGCATCCTTCGCTCCGAACCCGAACCGATTCCTTTTGCTTTTCAAATGGCGAAAGAAGCGGCGGAAAACAGTGGCGATCTCATTTTGCACTACGAGCCATTGGAGAAGATTAAAATACATGGAGACATCTTGGAAAAAGTAGATCGGACTGCATCCATATTACTCGAATATCCAGGCCACCTAAATACTTCTTCTCCAATCCACATTCCTCGTAAAATCACCGAAACTCTCCTCAGTTGGATTGAAGCCCCTCTTAAACCAGAGAAAAACAAAAATTCGAGGATCGCCATGTTGGTTGGCAATGCAGGGGTTGGCAAAACCACGGTGATGAGGGATTTGCTTGGGCAACTCAAATCAAAAGCTATTCCAACCTTCGTTCTGAAAGCTGATGCTGAAGCGTGGACTTCATTTGAAGACCTCCAACAAAAGATTGGATTAAACCAGCCTGTACTTGAAGCCATCAAACTATTAGCCAATGAGCATGAACAAGTCGTGGTCCTGATTGATCAAATTGACGCACTATCCCAGAGCTATTCCATTGAGCGAGAGCAACTATTACTCTATCGGAAATTGATCGCTGACTTGACTTACAGCATTCCCAATCTCCGAATTGTTGTTTCCTGTAGAGAGTTCGACCTTGCCTTCGATCCCAACCTCTCTAACCTCAGACCTGGGAAAACGGAAAAGTTGGGAAACTTTTCCATGGAAGATATCACGAAAGTTTTTGCGGAGTCCTCCGTTGATATCGCAAGTGTTCCCGAAAGGTACCTTTCCTTTCTAGGCAAACCTCTGCACCTGGAACTCTTCCTAAGAGTCTATTCCGAAGTTTTCGACTTTGAAATGGGGGCCTCGCTAGGTCAGTTGTATCGTGAACTAGAAAAGAAACTCAAGGCTGAGACCAGTAGGAATCGGAATCCTCATGACATCCAAAAATGCCTCTCTGAATTTATTTCTGAAAGCAAACGAGAAAAAAAGCTGGCCGTGTCCCAATACAGGTTAAATTTAGGTCCAACCCACGACTACCTTTTGTCCCAAGGAATTTTCGTTTCCCAAAAAGGAAAAATTCGTCTCTTCCATCAATCTTTCCATGACTATCAGCTTGCTCGCCTTTTTTTGAAGGAAAATGAGAACTTTCGTGAATTTATCGTTTCGCAGCACCAAGGCTTATTGGTTCGCCAAACAGTCAAAATTGTCCTTTCCTACCTTAAAGAGACGGACGAAAACCGGTACTATGAAGAGCTGGAAGGCTTTTTGTCCAGCCCTGAAGTCAGTCATCATTTGATTTTTCTCGTCCTTCGTTGGATTGCAAGAGAAGAAAGAGTTTTTCAAAGGGAAAAGGAGATTATTCAAAACTGGATACTTTCCACTGATTTGGCTCGATCTCAATTTTTGGAAGCGGTTAATTCTAACGAATGGTTAGAATTCCTGGTCGAGTCTGAAGAGCTGAATGAATTCCTCTCTCCCGAACCAACCAACCCATCAACAGCAGGTACTCCCAATCTTCCCCAAGATGAACGGACATTCCTCAGTCTTCTCCTGCGCCACCTAAACTCTCATACCCAATATGTATTGGATTTGTTCCCCCGAATCAAGCAGGAACGATTCCGAAAGCAATTTCTCCAGCGATTCGGTTACAATTTCAATGACTGGAAATCCTTGGCAATTATTCGATTCATAGACAAATACTTAGAGGATATTCCAAGCGAACGGGATTGGACGCCACACTATTTGAAGGAAATCCTACAGGTTGATCCTCGACAAGCCGCTCGTTGGTTCAAACGCTTGTTTGACAAACGCATGCAAAAAAGAATTGAGGCTTACAATTCAGCAAAGAAACAATCGCCTGAATCAGCGGACTTACTAAGAAGAAAAATTGCCCCATTCAATCGTAGCCATGCCGAATTCCTCAAGGAGATGATTGAAAAAAATGAGGAAATCGGCCTTCGATTAGGATTCGAGGTATTGGAGTCACTGCTGGAAGAAAATGAAGTTGTAGATGAAGCCAATATCCGCCAGTTGCATCGGGATACGTTATTTACAGGGATCGTTTCCTTTGATCCTGAAAATCCAGACTCACTTTACGATTACCAACGGTGTTGGATTGAGATTCATACGAAATTGACCGAGCTGGCTCAAAACCAACCCCAATCTTTCCGAAAATGGCTGCAGCGAATCCATTCAACCCAATGGGAGGCCATGTACACCCTTCTTCCCATTTCCTTCTCAAAAAATGTGAAAGAATTCTCCCAAGAAATTCTAGAATTCTTCCGATTCTTAATCCAGAAGGGTGCCATGGAGTATCAAAACAACCTCACTTTTTATTCTAAGCCTCTCTTGGGCCAAGTCATAGCTTATTGGACTGATAGAGAGCAAGCTGAAATTTTGGGATTTTTGGTTGCTTTTCGACCGGAGGGAGAAAAAAACGTATTGAAATGGCGTGGAAAAAAGGAACATCCCGGAAGATGGAGCGGACAAACGGCCTTTTCGTTTTTAAGGCATGTATCTAAAGATATCCTCGATAAGTATGATGAAGTCCGGAAGGGATGGAAGGCTCTAAACCGGAAATTTAAAGACGAACCTGAAGAGAAACCAATTGGACGGATACCTTTGTCTAGCTTTGGAGCCCCATTGGAAGAGTCTGCCTATGAAAAAATGAATGATTCAGCATGGATCAATTCGTTCATTAAAATTCAAGGAAGATTTAAAGATTGGGAAAGCCACAAGGGAGGGGAAATAGAACACGGACAAGCATTTGAAAGGCTTGTTTCCGAAAATCCCTATCGATTTGTCTCCCTGATCGATAAAATTATTGACGACGATCGTATCCCGGTTTCCTATAAAAATGCTGGGTTAAAAGGTTTAGAAAAGGCCAGATTTAAACCGGCCCAATACCTCAGATCCTTCAAGCGTCTGATGAGGCTAGAGATGAATTCGGAGCAGACGTTATACCTATGCTGGGGGGCTCGTTACCTCCTCAATTTACCTGAAATGGATCGGGAGGTATTTGACAAGATGGCAGATTTTGCAATCCATCATCCTGATCCGGACGGTTCCCGCTTTTCTTCGACAGGCAATATGAATACGGCGATTAACTCTGTAAGAGGAGTCGCATTGGAATGGCTGCTAAAGAGCTCAAAATATCCCCGATTCCATTTTAAAATCAAGGAATTGCTTCCAAGATTTCAAGAGGAAACCAATATTGCTTGTCGAACATTATTAGCGGCTCATTCGGTTCATCTTGAAAGGATCGATAAGGATTTGGCAGTTGATTTTTTTCTCGGACTAAAAAGAGGTAATCTTGACTTCACCCCTGATGCGGCCATCTTTTCCTTACAGTATTTTATCCACCATAGCTTTGACAGGTTAATACCCTATTTCGAGTGGACTCTGGAAAAACATCCCCAAAATGGTAATACCGGAGCGTTGCTGACCGCAGCTTGGTTCCATGAATATGAGGGAAGCAATCGTTTATTAGACTTGGCTATTGATCGACTAGAAACGATGGGAACTGATATTATTCGTACAGCAAACGATTATATCTTGAGAGGAGATGCTTTTAAAGTCAGAAAAGGAGTAGATCTGTATCTGAAAATCTTGGATCAAACAGCGGTGGGGAAGCAAAGGTTTCTATTCAACCTGTATCATCAATTAGATCCTCGCTACTTTCTCGACTTTTTCGCGGTCATTTCCAAGTTGCTGGAAATATCAAAGGCATATCAAGGAAGTGATTGGCTATTTAAATTCTTGAATAAATGTGTTCAGTACCATCCCCTCAAGATGATGCAGCTATTGGAAAAAATGGACCTTGACATTGATGAAAACTTTGGATTGAATCTTTATCCCCAGCTCTATACTGATCTTCTGGTTGGAACCTATTACAGCATCCTCAACCAAAAACCCAATAGAACCGACCTTTTAGACAGGTGCATGGAATTGTTCAATCAGACCCTTGAATTGCCCGATTTCAGAAGGGTTTCGGAGGAAGTTTTGGTCAGGTTAGATGTTGAGTAAGTCTGAGTCGAGGAGATAACGGATTTGTGGTTTCGACTGTTACTTATGACTTCAAATTCAATCACTCAACCACCCCCACCGCCGACTCCAAATCCTCCCACAAAAGGTTAGATGTCTCCCCCACCCCGTCCACCAAATGGGGCAAGATGGCAACCGCCAACTTGCCCCATATCCATCGCAGCAAATGCTTCGCCTTCCGCTCCTCGCTTCAGAAACTCTTCAGATCGATGACCTCGAAATTTCGGGCATCGAAGTAGTCATCGAGGCCATAATCGGTATTGATGATGATGCCGCCGAGCAGGGTGACCTTGTCCACGTGGAATTCATCCTTGCAGGTCCGCAGGTGGTCGTGGACCTTCTGGTCAATGACTTTGTAGGCCGCTTCCGTAATCGCCTTCGCCTGGTGCTCCTCCTTCAAGATGGTGTCGCGGTAAGGAAGAAGGCTTTCCTCCAATTTCATCTGCTGGTAGTCGTCATCGTTGATGACGGGGGCGTAATTGGGGTCCTGAAGGCGGCTCAGGGCCAGCATCAGGGCGCCGCAGGAATTCCCGGTATCCTCCTGGCGGGGGCGGTACATCTTGCCCAGCTCGCCGTCGAGGGTGATGCCGATGTGGGGGCCGTAGAAAATGAACGCACTGCCTTCATCGGGAATGTGGTGGGCAAATGCAGTCATCCCGGTTTGTCCGGCAAATGGTAAACCGCCCAGGCCGCCCATGATGAAGGGGCCAAACAAGACATTGAAGAAGGTGGTAGAGGGAACGTTGATGTCGTCAGAACATACCGATGTAGCCATCAAAACCTTTGAAATATCAAGCTGGTGCTCGATTTGCATCTTTCCCAGGTAGTGAATCGAAGTATCTTTGGCGTCCATAGCCTTTGGAAAAAAGCCTTTGACGACCCGGTCAAATTTTCTTTGTAGCATGGTTCAGCTTTCTCTTTAAATGTAAGAATTAACGTAAAAACAGATCATTCTTGGCTGGAGGCTTGAAATTCACGACACTTTTGCAACAATGTTGCATACCTGCCCAGCCGCTTACTGCAATAAAAGATTTTTCGGGAAACATGTACAATTTCAATTCCTGATCACGCTCAGTTTTTGGCAACCATTTACATTTCTCCCTGTCTTTTTTTCTCCCCCATCCGACACACACAAAATACTAATAACCATACATTTACCTCTATTAATTTTGTGCCATGAAAAAGGAAAACTTAAGGCTTCACATTTACAAGTATGACTCTTGTCGCCGGGAAGAATTAATCCCAAAATCCACCAGCCATTCCCAGAAGCCTCAGATTCTTGAACTCATTTTTAAGTGCAATTTTGATGAAAATCTAACTTTTGTTGCCCCAAGCTCTTTCTTTCGTTTCCCTGCCCTTCCTCAGCATGTACCTTGTCGAAGTATTATTTCTTAGATCAACAACTGTAATCATTTTAGTAAAACAAGTATGAAAAATGTATTCATTGCTGCATTGGCATTCCTATGCTGCAGCGGGAATCTATTTGCCCAATCGCAATCTTACTATTGGTCAGATGGCGAGAAAATCAACCTCAATGAGGACCGCAGTTCTGTGGTCGTTTATTTCAACAATCAAATGATGCCGGACCGTCTACCTGAGCCAGCTCAGGGAAAGGCATCCCTGTTCGTCAACCACCAACGGGGAATCATTCAATATGATCAAGCCCAGGTGGCTGGCAAGCGCCAACTGATGGCTGAGTTCGGCCTTCAGGATGCCCAAATCCGATCCACCAGCTTTGGCTGGACACTCGACGACGGATTCCCGGTCTGGCTCACACACGAAGTGGTCGTCAAACCACTGGCCCAATCCGATCTGGGCTCCATTCGGTCCTTGATGGAGAAATACGGAGCCAAATTCCTGCGCCAGGACTTTGAGACCTACGTCCTGGATGTGAAAGACATCAACCAGGTCCTTCCCCTCGCCAATGCCCTTGAAGAATCGGGATTGGTGGCGTGGGCAACTCCTGACCTGTATGCCGAGGTGACCCACTATGCGGATCCCTTGTTTGCTCAGCAGTTCCAGATGAACAATACCGGCCAAACCATTGATGGATTTGCGGGAGCCAACGACATGGACTGCAACGCCCCGGAAGCATGGGGAATCTCTCTGGGAAGCTCCTCCATCACCGTTGCTGTGGTCGACGACGGCGTGGAAGCCCACGAAGACCTGGTCACAAGCTCCGGCGCGACCCGGGTATTGACGGGTTATACGCCCGCCACCGGTGGCAACGGAACGCCCAACTCCGCCGGCGAACACGGCGAGGCCTGCGCGGGCATCATCGCGGCTTCCCACAACAACCTCGGCGTCCAGGGTGTTGCTCCCAACGTATTCTTGCGCTCGGTCAACATCTTCGCGGGTGGCGAGACCGCCCAGGACATCGCCAACGGCATTACCTGGGCCAAGAACCAGGGCGTCGATGTGATGAGCAACTCCTGGGGCTATACCTCCTGCACCTTTTCCAATTCCGCCATCTCCAACGCCATCAGTGACGCCGTCAACAATGGACGGGGCGGCCTGGGCTGCGTCGTGATCTTTGCGTCCGGCAATGGCTACAAGACCTGCGTCGACTTCCCCGGCAATTTAAGTACCGTTGTTGCTGTCGGTGCCTTTGGCAATGATGGCATCAAATCGGAGTACAGCAACTCCGGCTCGGCCTTGGACATCTCCGCGCCCTCCAACGACATCAGCCAGAGTGGTTTCCTGGTAGGAGCTGGCGTACGCACCATCGACCGGATGGGTTCGGCGGGCTACAGCACCGGGAACTATACCAATACTTTTGGGGGAACCTCGGCCGCCTGCCCGGTGGTCGCGGGGGTAGCCGCCCTGGTCTTGAGCGTCGATCCTACCTTGACCGACGCTGAAGTCAAAAATATCTTGTACACCACCGCCAACGACATGGGAGCTTCTGGATTGGACAACCTCTACGGTCACGGTCGGGTAGATGCCTTCGGTGCGGTCCAGGCGGCCAATGGCGGCTCAGGCGGCGGAGGAGGAGGGTGCACCTCCACGGTCAGCAGTTTCCCCTACAGCGAAGGCTTTGAAAGTGGCGAAGGCTGGAACCAAGGCACCGGTGACGACATGAACTGGAGCCGCAACAGCGGAACCACGCCTTCTTCCGGCACCGGTCCTTCCAGTGCCGCAGCCGGCACCCAGTACATGTACATGGAGGCCTCCAGCCCGAATTATCCCTCGAAAGTCGCCTATTTTGAATCTCCCTGCTTCAACTTGTCTGGAGTCAACAACCCTGAATTCAGCTTCCAGTACCACATGTTGGGGTCGGCCGTCGGGACTTTGACCTTACAGGCCAGTACCGACGGAAGCTCCTGGAACAATATCTGGACCCAGAGTGGCGACCAGGGAAGTGCCTGGAATTCCCAAACCGTGAGCCTCTCCGCTTATGCGAGTGCTACCGAATTGCGGCTGCGGTTCTTCGGAACAACCGGAACCAGCTGGCAGGGTGACATGTGTATTGACGACCTCAGGCTGTCAAGCGGCGGCTCTGGTGGCGGCGGTGGATGTACGGACAATGAATTGACGTTGACCCTGAACTTCGACCAGTATCCCGGAGAAACCACCTGGAGTATCTCTGACGGCGGCAATGTTGTGGCCAGTGGAGGTCCCTACAGCGGAGCCAACTCGACCCAGGTGATTGACCTTTGCCTGGCCGACGGATGTTACGATTTCACCATCAACGACTCCTACGGAGATGGCATCTGCTGCGCCTATGGCAACGGATCTTACTCCCTTGAGGGGGGCGGAACCACCTACGCTTCCGGCGGCTCATTTACCAGCTCCGAAACCACCAACTTCTGCCCGGGTGGCGCTGCTCCTTGTCCGACCATCAATTTCAACAACTATACCGTAACTGCTTACGGCAACGGTCAGGACAATGGAACCCACGCCATCCAGGATGGTGGCGCAACCATTTTCTTGCAAAACAACGCCTGGAAAGACATCGCTTTCAACTATACGGTGACCGCTAATACCGTCATCGAGTTTGATTTCCGGAGCACGCTTCAGGGTGAGATTCACGGAATCGGCTTTGATACCGACGAGGGGCTCAGCTCCAACCTGACCTTCAAGGTCCACGGTACCCAAAACTGGGGCATCACGAACTATGACAATTACAGCGGTTCCAGTTGGACCAGCTATTCGATTCCCGTGGGCAGTTTCTATACCGGCAGCTTCTCCAAATTGTGCTTCGTGGCCGACCACGATGGTTCTCCCCAAAATGGCAACGCCTATTTCCGCAATGTCAAGGTCCACGAAGGAGGCTGTACGTCGAGCGCTTCTCTGGCGAATGCGACTGGCACTCCGGTTGAAAGTATCCTCGGAGACGAGGCTGAGTACGCGCTGACCCTGTTCCCCTCCCCTGCGACCAATGTCCTGAATGTCCAGGTTGAAGGCTTGAACGGATCCGCCTTTTATCGCATCGCCGATCTGGCGGGTAAAACGGTATGGCGCGGTACCATGAACGAAACCACCCAGAAAATCGATGTCAGCGGGCTGCCCGCTGGGATGTACCTCTTCCGGGTGGAAGGAGAACACGGAAATACGATGACCAGGAAATTCATGGTTGCGAACGACTGATCCTCCTCCCCTATCATTCAAACAGCCCCCTCCTGAACGGAGGGGGCTGTTTGCTTTTAGGACAACGATCCCATTTCTGGAAAGGCGTAGGGCTCAACAGCCCTTATTGATTTTTTACCCGCTCACTTTTCGCTTTCTGCGCACATTCATCACATACCCCTCCCAGCGTCAGATGGAGGCTATTGACCTGATAGCCTTCCACTTTGATTGCCGGAGGCAGGTTGACTTCGGGAAGGCAAAAGGTCTCTTCGCACTGGTTGCAGATAAAGTGGGCATGGTCATGTGAATGGCCGTCACCGTGGTGCCCATTCTTACACAGGGCAAAACGGGTCAGGTTCTTTTTGTCCGGCACCCTGTGAATCAATCCACTGGATTCAAAGGTATCGAGCGTCCGGTAGACGGTGGTTTTATCCATCTCCGTTTCCAGCCTTTTGTGAATTTCTTCGACCGTCAGGGACGAGGCCACATCGACAAACATGGACAAGAGTTCCCGGCGACAAGTGGTTTTCCGCAATCCATGGGCCTTCAAGATTAAATCAATGCTTGACATTGTCTTTCGCAGTACAAAAGAATAGTGAGTGTAATTTTGGTGTGAAAGTTAGTGTTTTATATATTTGCAACAAAGTTGCATCTGCAAAATGAACAATTTCCATCCAAGAGGAGTCATAAAAATTGCCCCAGCTGCCCTTGAAGGTGTCGGCATTGTCTGATAGAATGGTAGTAAAAACAAGGCATAATAAAAGCCAGATGAGTTTTCTCCCCTCGATAATCGGTGGATGGAGTAAGCTGTTACAGACCTTTTCCATTTGGATGGTCCTGGCAACTCTTCCCTTTTCGGTCGCTTTTTCCCAATCAGGTCCGTGTTCATATTCCGTCAGTGGCAAAGTGCTGGACGTCGATACCGACAAACCCATTCCTTATGTTACCGTAAAGGTTCGGAATACAGAGAAGGCAACCCTGACCAACCTCGAAGGGGAATTTTTCATTGACGGGTTGTGCGAAGAAAAAAATACCCTGATCATTTCCTGTATCGGCTACTGTGACTCTACTTGTGCCCACCACTACCAGGATGGGACCCGCCCCAATATCTATTTGAGGGCGGAAGCGCATGAATTGGAGACCACTGTGATCGAAGCGGACCGCATCAAAACCAAGGGCACAGAATCCATTTCCCAAATAACGCTCAGAAAAGCCGAGCTTATGAAGGATCCGACCCGGAGCCTGGCTGCGGCCATTGCCCGGGAACCTGGAGTGACTTTTATTTCTACCGGTAGCAATGTCCAACTCCCTGTCATCCACGGATTGTACGGAAACCGCATTCTGATCCTGAACAACGGTTTGAAGCATGGATTTCAAAACTGGGGTTCCGATCACGCTCCCGAGATCGACATTTCGGCGGCCGACAGAATTACCATCATTAAGGGCGCTTCCGGCGTCCGGTTTGGTCCGGAAGCACTGGCTGGAGCTGTCATTGTTGATCCCAATCCCATTTATCTCCACAACCACTTCTACGCCGGAGTCGGAACTGGATTTCAGACCAATGGTCGAGGGATCAATACCAATGTAGAAGTGGGCCAGGGTTACGAAAAATGGGGCTACTTTGTTAATGGGAGCTTTACCAAGATTGGCGACCGGCATACCCCCGACTACTCCTTGACGAACTCCGGGAAGGAGGAAAGATCATTTGGATTGGGAACCCGCTACCAACACAAAAACTGGAATTTCAAAGCCTATTATAGTTATCTGGATCAAAGGCTCGCTTTGCTTAGGTCTTCCATTGCCCACAGCGGTACGGCTTTGATCAAATCGATCAATTCCGAGGAACCGACCTTCATTGCCCCCTTCTCCTATACCATCGGGGAACCCAACCAAAGTATCCAGCACCATTTGGGGAAAATTGAGGTGGATTGGCTATACTCTGAAGAAGGGAAGCTCACTTTCCGAGCAGGCGCCCAGATGAATCGCCGGGATGAGTTCGATGTCCGAAGAAATGCTGAACTCCCTATCATTGACCTGGATTTGCTGACCACCGATTACCAACTGGAATGGCGACACCCCGAGTTTTTCAAGCTCAATGGCCTGATCGGCCTGCAGTTTTTCAACCAAAACAACGACAACAATCCCGGCACCGGCACCACGCCCTTTATCCCGAACTACAATACCAACCGACTCAGCGCCTTCTGGGTCGAAAGCAAAAGTTTTGGTGCCAATAAGTTGGAAGCAGGGATTCGGTTCGACTATGAGACCAACAATGTCCGGGGCCGGGAAACCAGCCAGGAAATTTTTCGGGATGAATACGAGTTCACCAACTTTACATCTTCCTTGGGATATGTCCGCAAACTATCCAAAGGAAGTACTTTCCGAACCAATGTTGGAACTGCCTGGCGCACCCCGAACATGGCCGAGTTGTACAGTTTTGGGCAACATGGATTCAAAACCCAGTACGGCTTGTTGCGGTACTATACCAACGAAGAAGGAGCCCTGCGAACCAATCGGGTGTTGAAATTGGATGATACCGATATCCAATCCGAGCGCGGTTATAAGTTCATCAACGAATTTGAGACCCGGAATAGCAAGAATGCCCTGACAGTGAGCCTCTTCGCGCACTACATCCAAAACTACATTTTCAACCGTCCCTTCTCTGTCATTGGGACCATTCGTGGCCCCATGCCTGCTTTCATTTATGTCCAAACCGACGCCTTTTTTGCAGGGACAGATATCAGTTGGACGAGAAATTGGTCCAAAAGTGTATTTGGAACCTTAGGAGCCAGCGTCTTGTGGTCGAGAAATGTAGAGCGAAACGAGCCCCTCATCAATCAACCTCCGCTCTCAGTCAATTATGAATTGGAATGGAGCCATGGGGATTTCTGGCGATTTGACAATTCGAGCTTCGTCATCGCCCCTATGTACCGGTTCCGTCAATTCCAGGCTCCCAGGACTGTCAGACCCGAAGACTTGATCGACGGAACAGTGGAAATCACTCCAGAATCAGAGATTTTTGACTACAAAGATGCTCCTGCCGGTTATTTCCTGCTCAATGCTGCCTGGAGATTCAAATTGAAAAATCTTAGCGGAAGTATCTCCGTTAACAACCTGCTGAACGCCCGGTACCGTGATTACCTCAACGACATGCGGTATTTCGCCGACGAACCGGGCCGCAATATCATGTTCGGATTGAACTACCGATTCAAAGCCAAGCACAGATGATGAACAAAACAATCAACCCGTGGCCAGCTTTGTTCCGACTTTCCAGAAAGGTCCGGCATGAATCACCTACACTGAATTTATCATTAATCAATACCAATATGAATAGATTGAAAACCTTTCCGAAAATCGGACTGCTTGCTCTTCTGTTTGCTTCCTTTGCAGTAACCAGCTGTAACCGGGACGATGATCCGCCCGAAGAAGAAAACGAAGTTGAAGTCATCACCGATGTGAAGTTGATCTTCACCAACACCGCTGATGCTTCTGACGTTGTTGAAGCCCGCGCCCAGGATCCCGACGGTGCAGGCGCCCAAGAACTGGCCATCCTGGATGAAATCAACCTGGATACCAGCAAAACCTATGCCCTCACATTTGAGATCTTCAACAACCTGGAGACTCCTGGTGAGGACATCGGTGATGAAATCGTAGAAGAAGCCGACGAGCACCAGCTCTTCTACAGCTTCTCTAACAACGCTTTCGATGATCCCATGGGTGATGGCAACATCGACAACGCTTCCGACGCCGTCAACTACGACGACATCGATTCCCAGGGCCGCCCGGTTGGTCTCCAGACTACCTGGACGACTTCCAACATGGTGTTGACTGGTGGTACCTTCACCGCAAGACTGCAGCACCAGCCCGACGTCAAGACGACCACTTCTGGCGCTGACACCGGTGACACCGACTTCAACCTGACTTTTGTCCTGAATATTCAGTAAGAATTTTCCGGATTGTCCTTGATCAAGACGGGAAATGCCAGACGGTTTTCCCCGATTGAGAGGCATAAAAAATGGAACTCCGGTCCTTCTTGGGTCCGGAGTTCCTCTTCTTTAGGGGCCTTGATTCCCTACCCTGCCTGGGCATGATTCCATTCATCTGCTCCCCGACCTTCAAAAATTACCCCTTGGGCCCGGTTCTCCTACTCTCCAAATCTACCTATCGTTTCCCTAGATAGGTCCCTTGATCCTGAGACCGCGCCTTGACCTATTTGCTCCGCCCTTAAGCAATCCCTTTGCTTTTCGCCGACCTGACTACAATGAAGACCAATTTTGATGCGGCCCTGGTTCGATTTTCCCTTCTGAACGCCATTCCTGGCTGGAAGCAAGCCCTTATGCTCGTGCTACTGGGTCTGCCTGCTTATGCCTGGGGGCAGCTCGACGGAAACTTCCCTCCTCCCGAAAACCCTCCGGTCATCCATGCCGTCCGCACCAGTGAAGCGATTGATGTGGATGGGAAATTGGAGGAAAAGAGCTGGGAGAACCAGGAGGCCGTTTCGGATTTCTTCAAAATGGAGCCCCGGCAAGGAGGAGCTTACCGGTACAAAACCTATGTCAAGGTCCTGTTTGACGATCGAAACCTCTACTTTGGCGTGTTCTGCGAAGATTCAACCGGGCGAAAAGGTGTTCGGGTGCAGGATTTGCGGAGGGATTTTACGTGGGGGGAAAATGATATCTTTGGGATCCAGCTTGATCCCCAGAACCTCAAACAATACTGCGTTTCTTTCCAAACCACACCCTACGGCAGCCAGCGGGACCTCCAAAACTTCAACGACAACAATACCGACAACAACTGGAATGCACTTTGGAGGGTCCGCACGACCCGGACCGATTCCGGGTACTACGCCGAGTTTGCCATTCCCTTCAAATCCATTCGCTACGAACTGAACCAAACCGGCCAGCCCAGCAGCTGGGGCATCACCTTCAACCGACTCGTGCGCCGGGAATACGAGCAAACGGTTTTTCCGGCCATTCCCCAGTCCTTTTCTCCCTACCGCATGACCTACGCCGCCGAGCTCCGGGGCCTCGAGCCGCCCAAACCCAGCACCAATATCCGGGTGGAACCCTATGCGCTGTACCGCTACGATCGGACGACGGAAGGCAATCAAACCACGACGGAAAACCAACCTAAGGTAGGGGGCGATCTCAAATGGGCCATCACCCCCAAAGCCGTATTGGACCTGACCATCAATACGGATTTTGCCCAGGCCGATGTGGACCGGGCCGTGAACAACCTCGAACGGTTCAACATCTTCTTCCCGGAACGGAGGCAGTTTTTCCTGGAAAATTCGGGGATTTGGGCGGGGGCCGATAACCGGTCCGTGGTTCCTTTTTTCAGTCGGCGGATCGGGTTGCAGGGCAATTTCAATGCGGCGCCGGCGCCGATCCATGCCGGGGGACGCTATACCCTTCGGAACGAAAAAAACACCGTGGCCGGGCTGTATGTGCACCAGGCGGAGACCGAACAGTCCCCGGGCGCGAGCTTCTTGGTGGGCCGCTACCTGCGGAACTACGGGAAGGAGAACAATATCGGCGTGATGACGACCCACCGCTGGGACGAGCGGTCGGACAACCTGGGCACCGCCCAAAGTCACAATTCCACCGTCACGGTGGATGGGTTGTTACGCCCCCGGGATGAGTGGACCGTTTCGTATATGGTATCGGGGAGTCGGGACAATGCCAGTGATTCATTGGGATTGGCGGGCAGCTTTTTCACCGGTTATACCTCCAACAAGATGTACATCGGTTGGCTGACCAATGTCGTCTCCGCCGGGTACAATCCGGATATGGGATTTGTGTTCCAGCAGAATGTGATCAACCACAATCCTGGCGGCTACTTCATCTGGCGCCCGAAAAAGAGTCCGTGGATCCGGCGGATGGATCCGGGAGCCTTCATCAATTATTACCACGATGCGTCCAATCCCGGCCGCTTTCAACAGGCGAATCTGTACCTATTTCCCTTGTATACCATTTTCACCAACGGCAGCTTCCTGGAATACGCCCTGTTTCCCACCTGGCAAAACATCAACTTCAATTTTTCCCCGCTGGGAATTCCCATTGCCCAGGACGACTATTTCTATACCCGGCACCAAATTCGCTTCAATACCGACCGCTCCTCCAAGCTCTCCGCCTCCGGCAGTGTCAATTGGGGTGCATTCTACAATGGGCAAAGGACCACCACTACCGCAGGGGTACGGTATGCGCCATCGGTCCATGCCGCGATTGATTTGAGGTATGAGTTCAACGATCTGCGGGAACTCGGTTTGCAATCGGAAGATCTCCAAACCCACCTGGTCTCAGGGGGACTGCGGTTGGCGATCAATCCCCGGATTCAGATTTCGGGCTTTTACCAGTACAACAGCTTCGACAACCGGGGCCGGTGGAATTGCCGGGCCAGTTGGGAATACAGGCCCCTCTCGTTCATCTACTTCGTCTTCAACGACACCCGCATCAACGACTTCCAGAATTCCTTCCTGCAACAGCAGTTGATTTCCAAGATCACCTATATCAAGCAGTTCTAGCCGTGGCGCCCCGAATTAGCTTTTTTTAGCTCCCATCACTTCTTGCGGTTGTTCTTAAAGGACTTGTCCGGGAATGGAGGGGCTTGGGGAATGTCGCGGGGATCTTCCTTGATCTTTTCCTGCAACAATTTGATTGCCGCATCCAATTGGGCGTCCTCGCCGTTGAAGGTGGCGTGGGGCAGATTGTCCAGCTCGATGTCCGGCTCAAATCCGTGCCCTTCGATCAGCCACTCCCCATCGGCGCTGTACACACCGTGCATAGGCGCACCCGCGCGGCCATTGTCCGTCAGGCGATTGGAGCCATTCAACCAGATCTGGCCGCCCCAGGTCCGGGTCCCAATGGTGGTCCCCAGTTCCAAACGCTTGAATCCTTCCGCGAAGGTCTCGCCGTTGGAGCCGGTTTTTTCGTTGACCAGCACGACAATGTGACCCCGGAAGGCATAGTGCATGTTCCAGGAGGGCTCTCCCGACCTCGATTCCCAGTACATCCATTCTTTGCGCAGCAACTTCTCGAGGATGAAGGCATCGATATTGCCGCCACCATTGTTCCGGACGTCCACGATCAGGCCCTTGCGCTTGAAAACGGGATAGAATTCCCGGTAAAACTGGCCGATGTCCCAGGTGCCCATCGCACTGAGATGCAGGTAACCGATCTCCTCGTCGGTGGCCGCCTCGACCTTGAGGCGGTTCGCGTATTCCCAGTCGCCGTAGCGCAGCCAATAATCGCTGCCCTTGGGCTTGACGATGACGTCCCGGATATCGGTCCCTCTTTTCAGACGGAGCCGGACCTGCTGTCCGGCTTGGTTCCGAATCAATTCGCCGATGTCCACTGCCGAGAGGGCTTCCCTCCCATTCACCTTCGTGATGACATCCCCTACCCGAATATCGAGGTAAGGATCATCGAGCGCCCCTCTCCGCCAAGGGTAGTCGGGATCGACTTTGTAGATATAATCAATCCGAAATCCTCCCTGGGATTCATCCCGACTGGTTCTGGCCCCCAGATTCGCCACCTGAATGCTTTCGTCATCGCTGCGCATGTCCCCGCCACCGACGTAGGTGTGCAGCGCGGACAGCTCGCCCACCAATTGTTCGATCACATCGTTGAGTTCTTGCCGGGTCGTCACGCGGTCGACCAAAGGTAGGTAGCGCTCGTACATGGCATCCCAATCCACCCCGTGCATATTCGAATCGTAGAAATAGTCCCGCTCCATGCGCCAGGCATCGGTATAGATTTGCTTCCAGTCCTGTCGGGGATCAATGGAAAATTTCATGCCGCCAAAGTCCACTTTTCCGTCGTCCAGGTTGGCGCTTCCCGTTCCCGCGTCTACGACATAGTAAGAGCGCCCTTTTCTGACCAGCAGCTTCTTCCCATCCGGCGTCATCTCAAACCCATTGATCTCACTCGCCATGTCCACTAGTTTGGCGTCTTCATCGGTGATTTTGACCACCTTGAGGTGGGTCTTGGCATTGACTCCGGTCCCCCGGGCCTCCAGATAGAGGGCCTTGTCATTGACCGCAAGGTCGCTGTAATTGCCCGCCGCGACGGGTACGACAGCGATGCGGGCCTGAATGTCCTCCTTGTCAATGTTCACCTTCAATTTTTCCTCTTCTTTTTCCCCTTCATCCTCATCTTCTTTTTTCTTCTTCTCATCCGCCTCTTTTTCTGCATCCATCAACTCATCCTTTTCCCTAAACGGTGATCGGGTCCCTTTTTGCAGGGCGATGTAGAACACCTTTTCACTCGCATCCCAATAGGGCTCCGGTTGCCGGGTGCCGTGGGGGCTGCCCACCAACGTCGTAAAGGTTCGATCGGACAGGAAATAAATGAATTTGCCGTCGGGGCTCCAGGCGGGAGAGGAACTGTTGGCCCGGTCGGTGGTGAGGTCAAACAGGGACTCGTCGTTGACGTTGTAGACCTTGATCTGGCGCATGGTATTGAAGGCCGTCTGGACAAAGGCCAACCATTGGCTGTCCGGAGACCAGGCATAATCGTAGATGCCCTGGTCATTGGTGGAGATCTTTCGGCTCTTCCCGGTCGCCAGATTGAGGATGTACATGTTCTCCTCCACGTCGTGGTAGGCCAGCCACTTCCCATCGGGGGACGGATTCAGGCGGAATTTCAAGCGGCTTTGGTCCTTGGTGATCGCTTCGCGGTCGCCGGTGCCATCCGCGGCAAACTGCACGAATTCAAATTCGCCGGACTCGTCGGACAGGGTGATGATGTGTTTGCCGTCGTGGGAAAAAATCGCGTCGCGGTAGCGCACTCCTTGGGACTCGGTGAAGGCGACCGTCCGGCCCGTGTTCACGGGCACGGCAAAGACCCGCCCCCGGGCGGTCACAACGACCTTATCCCCCGACGGATCGGGATGGACGGATGTGATATAGTTGGCGGGTTTCTCGACCCATTTTTCCCGCAATTGGTCCAAATCCGAAGCCAATCTGATCTCTATCTTCTTGTTTTCCCCCGAAGCAATGTCCAACAGCCAAATATCCGCGGCGTGCTCGTAGACAATCCGCCCCTTGTGCAGATTGGCATAGCGGACGTCCATGATCTCATGGCGGGTATGTTGCTGGAGGTCCTTCCCAGCCGCATCGACGGACCAGATATTCTTCACGCCATCCCGGTCCGAGATGAAGTACACCCGGCCCTCGTGCCACATGGGGAAAAAGCTCTCGCCCTTGTAATCGGTCGTCAGTTTCACCGCTTCCTTCCGGCCATCGAAGGTCCAGATTTGACGGGCCCATCCGCCCATGTACCGCTTGGTATTGTCGTTGTGGTCAGAGGGCCGTACAAATACCCAATTCCCCTTTTCGTCCTGCCCACCTTCACTGGCCTGGTGCAGGGGCACCACGGTTTTTACTTTGGACTTCAGATCAATCGTGACCAATTGTTGGTTGGGCAGCTTGTTGTAGGCCCGGGTTTGGTAAATGATCTTGCCATCCGGCGTCCATCCATTCACCATCGAGCTTTCCCCTTCGTAGGTCCAGCGGGTCGGCATACCGCCGTCGAGGGGAAGGGTATAAACTTCCGTGGGGCCTTCGTAGCTCGCAGAATAGGCTAAGGTCTTGCCATCCGGAGAGATTGCTGGGTAGCGCTCTTCTTCCGCGTGGGTGGTCAGCCGTTGGGCCAGGCCTCCTTCCACGGAGACCCGCCACAGATCCCCCTCCGCCGCGAAGACGAGGGTATTGCCGTGAAGGTCAGGATAGCGGTAGTATCCATTGAATCCCTGGGCTAGCATTGGGGAAAGGCCGATCAGCCAAATCAGGATGAAAGCGGATAGGTTGGTCATTCTTGATTGCATAGGGGGCGAATTTATTTTTGCAACACTGTTGCATTACAAGGAAAATCCCCAGCGCCACAAAAACAAGCCCTGCCACCTCAAATTTGCTCCTCAAGACGACGTTTGATGCTCTTTTTAAGGAGGGTGGCGTGGAAAAAGGGAAAAATTGGATTCTACCTCAATTCCTCCTCTCCCTCCCAACAGCCATTTGATCCCCCTGCCTGATTTCGTATTTTGGAGGTACAACCGAAACCCATCTACCATGAAAAAAATTCACCTGTTCCTTTTTGCCCTCCTGCTGGCAACGTCTCTGACGGCTTGTGCGGGAGGCGGAGGTGGCGACCAAAGCACCCCTGAGGGTACTGTCACCATGATCTTTGACGCCGCCAAGAGCGGAAATTATGCGCCCCTGGCCAATATCTGCGATCCGAATGGAGACGGAGACACCCGCGACATTTGCAACATGGCCAATGACGATTCCCGCGCGGAAGAGTTCAAAGAGGCGTTTGCGGACGGAGAAGTGGTGGGAGAAGCGCGGATCGAAGGCGACCGGGCCGAAGTGGACTTCAAGTTTGGGCCGGGTGGGGTGGAAAATGAGACCATGCGCCTGGTCAAGGTGGATGGAAAATGGCTCCTCTCCGCATTTTAATCTCCTTCCCTGAAACAGGCGAGGCAGATTCTATTTGCCACGGCCAACCTTTCCACCTGATAGCCAAGGGCCCGGTACAATTCAGGCGGCGGGATGGAATTTTATTTTTGCGAAAAATGAAAAAAAATTAGCTTTGTAGCCCTGTTGCCTCAGTAGCTCAGCTGGCCAGAGCAGCTGATTTGTAATCAGCGGGTCGGGGGTTCGAATCCCTCCTGAGGCTCCTCCCCACGCCAACCTCCTCGGTTGGCGTTTTTTATTGCTCCCAGAGGAGAAAAATAGCCCTGAAAGCCAGCCACTTTCATGTTCCCCCACCCATTTTCTGTATCTTCGCCTCACCATGGAAACTCAAGTCCTCCGTCCGATTACCGATTGGCTGCCGATCACCAAAAAAGAACTGGAGAAACGCGGCTGGGAAGAAGTCGATGTGGTCCTGATCTCAGGAGATGCCTACGTCGACCATCCGTCCTTTGGGACGGCCGTCATTGGGCGGATCATCGAGGACGAAGGCTTGCGCGTGGCCATCGTGGCCCAACCCAACTGGCAGGATGACCTGCGGGACTTCAAGAAATTTGGGAAGCCCAAGATGTTCTTTGGGGTGACAGGTGGTTGCATGGATCCCATGGTCAACCACTATACCTACAAAAAGCGGAAGCGTTCCACCGATGCCTATACGCCCGGCGGCAAATCCGGGTTCCGCCCCGATTACGCCACGTCGGTCTATACCAGCATCCTGAAGGAATTGTACCCGGACGTGCCCGTGGTCATTGGCGGCATCGAGGCCTCCCTCCGCCGCGTGACCCACTACGACTATTGGCAGGACGGCTTGCTGCCTTCCATCCTCGAGAGCAGTGGCGCAGATTTGTTGGTCTACGGAATGGGCGAACAGCCCCTGCGGGAGATGATCCGCCTCCTCCAAAAAGGCGTTCCCTTCGACGCCATCGACACCATTCCCCAGACCGCCGTCCTTCGCCCGGCCATCAAGGCCCTCCCCAAGAACAAAAATTGGAAAGATGTCGAGCTGGCCTCCCACGAGGACTGTCTCCAGGACAAGCTCGCCTACGCCCGCAACTTCAAGATCGTCGAGATCGAATCCAATAAGTTGCAGGCCCGCCGCATCCTCCAACAGGTGGGCGATAAGAACCTCATTGTCAATCCGCCCTACCCTACGATGACCGAGCACGAGATGGACCGGTCATTTGATTTGCCCTATACCCGTCTCCCCCACCCCAAATACAAAAAGCGCGGCCAAATCCCGGCTTTTGAAATGATCAAGTTCTCGGTCAATATGCACCGGGGTTGTTTCGGAGGTTGTTCCTTCTGCACCATTTCCGCGCATCAGGGAAAATTCATTGCCAGTCGCTCGGAAGAAAGCATCCTCAAGGAAGTCGACCAGGTGACCCAGATGCCCGGTTTCAAGGGCTATATCAGTGACATGGGCGGGCCGAGTGCCAACATGTACAAGCTGAAGGGCAAGGACGAGGAGATTTGCAAGAAATGCCAGGCGCCCAGCTGCATCCACCCCGTCGTGTGCGACAACCTGGACACCAGCCATACGGCCATGACGGAATTGTTGAAGAAGGTCGACGCGCATCCTGAGGTCAAAAAGGCATTTGTCGGGAGTGGTATCCGTTACGATCTCCTCACCAAGAGCTATAACAAGAAGGCAGACGACAGCATCGACGAATACATGGAGCAGGTCCTGACCAAGCACGTCTCGGGCCGGTTGAAGGTCGCACCGGAGCATACCTCCGACGATACACTCCACATCATGCGGAAGCCCAGCTTTCAGCATTTCCATGAATTCAAGAAGAAATTTGACCAGATCGACCAAAAGCACGGGCTCAACCAACAGTTGATCCCCTATTTCATTTCGAGCCACCCTGGCTCGACGGAAAAGGACATGGCCGATTTGGCGGCGGAGACCAAGGACATGGGCTTCAAGCTCGAGCAGGTCCAGGGCTTTACGCCGACTCCGATGACCGTGGCCACGGTCATCTACTACGCGGGGGTCCACCCGTACACCCTCAAGCCGGTCTATACCGCCCGCAGCGAGCAGGAGCGCGACAACCAGCACCGGTTCTTTTTCTGGTGGAAACCCGAGAACAAAACCTGGATCAAAAAGACCCTGGACAAGGCCGGTCGCCCCGACCTCGCCGACAAGTTGCTGAAGCAGAAGGAGTCCCAAAAGGAGGCAGGGAACAGGAAAAAAGAAAAAACTTATCCCCAATCCACAAAAAGATCTGCCCGGGGAAAGCAAAATCAGGGTCGAAGAAAAAACAAAAAACGTTCGACGAAACGCTAATTCACCATTTTTTCTATGGTTCTCAGGGGAAATGGCCGTGGTTTCTCTTCCCCTACGATTGCCTCCATTTAGGTGTACTAAAATGACTACTTTCTGAAAAGGCATTTCGGTCGATCAACAGGGCCATAGCATCGATGAATGATTCCCAGAATTTGAATTCCTTCTGTAAATTTGCAGGAATCGACAGCTATTAAGACCCTAGTTCTATCAACCAACACTCTGACCTCTTTGTAGATGAAGGACGATCGACTCTTACCGAGGTATCGATACCTGATATGGGGAGCGCTTTTTGGATTTGCATTTCCCATTGTTGCGACCATATTGGCCGTCACAGCTGAGCCGGGGCCTGTTTCTCCGGCCAAGGTATTTGAACTCCACCGTACCAATCCTCTTCTCCTCATCATTGACCTTGCCCCACTGGTCCTTGGTATCTTCTCCTATTTTCTCGGACAAACCTCAGAAAAAGGCTTCCAAATTCAACGTCAGCGCCGAAAAGACGCTGAAAAATACCTGTACACCCTCGAATCCCAAAACAAAGAGCTCACTGAGCTCAACAACGCCCTCGACAGCCTCCTCTATACCGCTTCCCACGACCTCAAAACCCCCATCGTCAATTTCCGATCCCTGTCGTACATGCTTCGGCAATTGATTTCGACCGGCGCCGATCCCCAGATGGTCCTCCAGGCCATGGACCGCCTCGATCAATCCACCGACAAGATGGAAAACATCATCGCGGACCTCCTCAACCTCAGCCGCGTCGAGGCCCATTTTGACGAGGGCTATTCGCTCATTTCGCTCAAGGATGCCGTCTCCAAATGCACCGAAAGTGTGGAAGGGGAAATCAAACGGAAGCAAATCCAGATCAATACCGACTTCTCCGCCGCCGAAAAGCTGATGTTTCCGCCCCAAAGTCTGGAAAGCATCCTCAACAACCTCATCGGCAACGCCATCAAATACTCTTCGCCCGAGCGTCCTCCCCAGGTGGACATCTTCACCAAACGCACCGATGACAATATCGTCCTGAACATCCAGGACAACGGCGTTGGCATTGACCTCGAGCGCCACCGGGAGAAGCTCTTCCAAATGTTCAAACGACTCAACAATCAATCCGGAGGATCCGGATTGGGATTGTATATTGTAAAACGAATCGTGGATAAAAGCGGGGGCTCCATCGAAGTGCAGAGTGAGCCCGGCAAGGGCACCCTGTTCTCGCTTTCCATTCCCCAACCTAAACTAACATGAAGAAACTGAAGACAATCCTGCTGGTTGAAGACGACGACACCGTCAACTTCTACAACGAATTCTTGCTCAAACAACTCGAAGTTACCGATAAGATCATCATCCGGGAGAATGGCGAAGAAGCCCTCAACTATCTGGAGGCCTGCAACCGGGGCGAGAACCAGTTTCCAGACCTCATCTTTCTCGACATCAACATGCCCGTGATGAATGGCTTCGAATTCCTGGAAGCCTACGAGGAACGCTCCTTCTCCGACCAGGCCGGTGCCCTCATCGTCATGTTGACCACCTCCCTCCATCCCAATGACATCAAACGCGCGGATGGATTCGAGTCCATCTCCGAGTACGTTTACAAACCCCTCAATCCCGAGAAGGTGACCAACATCATCGGGAAACATTTCCAGACCGCAAGCTAAACCCCTTCATATTCCCAAAAGCCTCTTCTCCTCACCGGGAAGAGGCTTTTGGCATATAAACAGAAATGGACCGCCCGGCGGCAGCCCATCTCAAAATTAGTAAAAACGATGATTATCCTTATTTGCGGATCAGCTTGAGCGTCTGGACCGGCCCCGTCTCCCGGACCGCCCGGGCAATGTAGAAGCCGGGGACCAGTACGTTGCCGTCGAGGTCGAATTCGTGGACGCCTGCTTCCAGGCGGCCGCTGTGGAGCGAAGCCACTTGCTTACCCGCCAGGTCGTAGACTTCCAACTGCACAGTTTCCGCTTCCGGCAATGAAAGCATGATCGTGGTGGCGTAATCAAATGGATTGGGGCCCGCGGCGAAGCCAATTTCAGCGCCTTGCCCCGATTCGAGGTCTTCAGCGGCCCCGCCGGTCTTGCCATTGCAGGTGCCGAGCGTCCAGCCATTGTTCAGCTTTTGCTGGACCTTGGATTGCTTCACGCAGCGGTTGGTGCCATCGGGCTTGCACATGCGCACCTTCGATCCATTGCTCCCGCAGTGGACATCCACCACGTTCACGGTCAATTCATCCACCGCAGAGCAACCCGAAGTCAGGTCGGTGACGGTCACGGAATAGTGGGAAGTGCTCGTGGGACACACATTGATAGTGCTGGACGTGCTGCCGTCGGACCAGGCGTAGGCGTAGTTGCCCGAGCCGTTGCTGGCGGAGGCTGAGAGCGTGGCGCAGGCTTCGGGCGCCCAGCCGTCGTAGACCGTTTGGTCGTTCCCGGCGTCAGCGGCGAACTGGTAGCAGTCCGGATCGACGATCAGGTTGGGACAGCTGACCAGTGGATTGCCACCGGCTTCCATGCCCAACAATAAGATTTCATCGGGGAGGCCATTCGTGACAATGGAGATCGATTGGGTGACGACCTGAATCGGGCCGCAGCTCGCGTCGATGCAGGCCCACCACCAGGTTTGCGAGCTGTATGCCAGCACGGTATCCTCTTGCAGGGTCCAACCGCCGTACACTTCGTTGGTTTGCGGACTCGTCATAGCGGCCGGGTGTGAGGCAACGGTGGCCCCGCCGGAAAGAAAGAAGGCAAATGTACCTGTGTTTTGGGCAGCGCCAGTGCCGTAGCCATCGGCCCCCGCTCCACAAGAAAAAGTCATATCCAATTGGTAGGTGCCATTGCCGAGGTCAGTCACGTGGTCGAGGGTGAAGGAGGAATTGTGACAGGCCGATACAGCGCCCCAGCCCAATCCAATCAATAGAATAAATGCCCAGAGGGTGGGTTTGGTAAAATTGTTCATAGTGGTTTTTAGTTTGGTGATTTTAGAAATGGTAGTTAATCAAGAAAAACAGGTAGGTACTTCGTTCGTTGTTGAGACAAAGATGGGAGAAGAATGAAAAGGGCAAAAATGAAAAACAGAGCGGGTATTTCAGGAAAGAAGTGAGACGAATGGAGCAATCGGGGAAAAAAGAAGTGGAATCCTTACATCAAAAATCTCCCTGAGGTTGGGAGCAAATAGTGTCGGGAAGCGGACACCCTCAATTGGAAAGAGTTTCCAGCCTAAAAGGCAATGAAAAACAGACAAATAGCTGACACCGGTTGTGGAATCACTGTGCGGTGAAAGCCAACAGCCCGCCCGAAAGGGTGTGGAATTTTTGCAAAACGCGCATCGTCCCGCCTATACGTAGCGCCGAAGGCCCACCCAACTGCCGCCATTGTACGCCTCGATCCCCTCGGCCTTCAGCATCCGGGTCGCGCGGCCACTCCGCGCGCCCGAGGCACAACACAGGATCACCGGCCCCTCCGCCTTCTTCAGCTGCTTCATTTTCCCCGCCAACTGATCCAACGGAATATTCTTCGAACCCTTCACATGGCCCGATCTGTACTCCCCCGGCGTCCGCACATCTATGATCGGCGCGCCCCTGGCAATCAATTCCCCGAAGTCGACTTTATTTCCAAACAGTTTATTCAAGAGTCCCATAATGTTTTTTTCTACTCCAAAGATGCCCAATCGTCCCCGATCCGAATGCAACCAAGGTCGCATTTTTCTAATCCACAAAGAAATCCGAACTTCGTCCCGAACAGCTTAATCAACGCGTATGTCCACGATCACCACGGATTTTCAATCTGAAATCCGGGAAGGCATTCCCCCGCATCTTCCCGCGCCCCGTCCCCTCAATCCCGACGTCCCCCACCCCAAAGGCCGCAAACACGACCTCGACGCCGCCGGACGGAAGCTCGCCCTGCGCAATGCCCTCCGCTATTTCCCCACCGAACTCCACGCCACCCTGGCCCCCGAATTCGCCCAGGAGCTGGAGACCTACGGCCGCATCTACATGTACCGCTTTCGGCCCCAGCACCCCATCCATGCGCGTCCCATCGAAGAGTATCCGGCCCGCTCCCAACAGGCAGCGGCCATCATGCTCATGATCCAGAACAACCTGGATCCCGCCGTGGCCAAGTTCCCCGAGGAGGTCATCACCTACGGCGGCAACGGCGCCGTCTTCCAAAACTGGGCCCAGTACCGCCTCACCATGCAGTACCTCAGCGAAATGACCGACCAGCAGACCCTCGTCATGTACTCCGGTCACCCGCTCGGACTCTTCCCCTCCCATGCCGACGCCCCCCGCGTGGTCGTCACCAACGGCATGATGATCCCCAATTATTCCGATCCGGTGGATTATGACAAGTACAACGCGCTCGGAGTCACCCAGTACGGACAAATGACCGCCGGCAGCTATATGTACATCGGCCCCCAGGGCATTGTTCACGGCACCACGATTACCCTGTTGAATGCCGGACGGCGCTTCCGCCCCGGCCAGGACAACCTGGCCGGTATGCTCTACGTCACCTCCGGCCTCGGCGGCATGTCGGGCGCCCAGGCCAAGGCCGCGGTCATCGCCGGAGCAGTCGGCGTCGTCGCCGAGATCAATCCGGCCCCCGCGCACAAGCGCCACGAACAGGGCTGGCTCGACGAACTCTACGAAGACCTCAATGAATTGATCCCCCGGATCATTGAAGCCAAGGAAAATGGCGAAGCGGTTTCCCTCGGCTACCTCGGCAATATCGTCGACCTCTGGGAAGCCCTCCTGAACCACGACGTCATGGTCGAACTGGGTTCGGACCAGACCTCGCTCCACAACCCATTTGGAGGCGGCTATTACCCGCAGGGACTCAGCTTCGACGAAAGTGAAGCCCAGATGCGGGACCATCCGGCTGCATTCAAGGAGAATGTGTACCGCAGCCTCCGCCGCCACGCCGAAGTGGTGGGCCAGATGGTCGCCAAAGGCATGTACTTCTGGGACTACGGGAATGCCTTCTTGCTGGAGGCCAGCCGCGCTGGCGCCGACATCACCAAAGCGGATGGCAGCTTTATTTATCCCTCCTACGTGGAGGACATCATGGGGCCGCTCTGCTTTGATTATGGCTTCGGGCCGTTCCGGTGGGTCTGTGCGTCGGGTACCAATGAAGACCTGGCCAAAACGGATGCCCTGGCGGCGGAAGTGATCCGGGAAATGCTCGCCGAAGCCCCCGAGGACATTCGCTTGCAGCTCCAGGACAACCTCACGTGGATCGAGTCGGCGGAAGAAAACCAGATGGTGGTGGGTTCACGGGCCCGCATCCTCTATGCAGACAGCGAAGGACGTATCCGCATTGCGCAGCGCTTCAACCGGGCGATCCGCGACGGTGAATTGAGTGGCCCGGTCATCCTGGGACGCGACCACCACGACGTCTCCGGTACCGACTCGCCCTACCGCGAGACGGCCAATATCTACGATGGTTCGGCCATCACCGCCGACATGGCAGTCCAGAACTTTGTCGGGGACGCCTTCCGGGGCGCGACCTGGATCAGCCTCCACAATGGCGGCGGCGTCGGCTGGGGTGAAGTGATGAACGGCGGCTTTGGAATGCTGCTGGACGGCAGTGCGGATTCCGACCGCCGCCTCGAATCCATGCTGTTCTGGGACGTGAACAACGGCATTGCGCGCCGGAGTTGGGCGCGCAACAAAGAAGCCATCACGGCCATTCGCCGGGAGATGGAACGCACGCCTCAATTGAAGGTGACCATCCCCCATCTGGCGGACGACGATATTCTGGACGCGGCGCTGGGGGGTTGATTTCCCTGGCTCCATTTCCATTTTCCTTTCCTACCCCACTCATCAATCTCTCAGGCCCCGAATAAAGGCCTTGGGACCGATATGCGCTTCCATTGGCCGACCTGAAAAAGCACCTCCCCCAATGAATTGACCGCGGGACTTGCCCTGAGCTTACCCAGAGCCGCAGCAGTCCCCCTCAATTCTGTATCTTTAAACCATGTCTCAACCCATCACCCCGCTTGGCCCCGGAGAAATTTTCCGCAAGACCTTTTACGAGTACGATCAACCCAACAACTTTGAGTGGAACTTGATCATGCGCAAGTTCAGCCACCGGACAATTGGCAAGAACGAGGCCCTGCTCTCCGTCGGAGAGGTATGCGACAAGGTTTGGTTCATGACCAAGGGGCTGGTCCGCTACTGCAATTACGACGGGGACAACCAGGAAATCACCCGTTGCTTTGCCCTGGAAAACCATTTCTTCTTTTCCCTCTCCAGCTACCTCAACAACTCGGCTTCCCAGGAGGCCCTGATCACATTGGAAGAAACCGAGGTCCTCGAAATCCAAAAGGAAGACTTTCAGTCCTTACTGGAAACCATTCCCAGCCTAAAAATGCTCTATATCTCCCTGCTCGAGCAATCCTACCTCCTATTGGATTCCTATACCTACGCATTGCAAAACTATTCCGCCGCGACCCGTTACCAGAAACTCATCCTCGAAGATGCCCCGGAACTGTTACAACGGGTCCCGCAGGTATACCTGGCTTCCTACCTCGGTATCAGTCCCGAAACGCTGAGCCGGGTCCGAAAGAAGAAGTAAAACCAGGCCTCCCAAGACCCCGGAAATTATTTATTGACTTTTGTCAAGCCCCTATCTCAACTCCATCCGTGACCTTTGAAGGGTAAATTATTTACCGCCCATGAAAGGTCTCGTCAGAAAGAAATCAAATATCGTCCTCGAAACAGGACTTCCGATCCCCACTCCCCGAGGCAATGAAGTCCTCGTGAAAGTGAGTCATGCTTCCATCAATCCCTTCGACCAGGAAACCCTGGATGGTCAATATGACCGGATGAGGAAGTTGAACGGGGGCAAAAATTGGCCGGTCCAAACCGGACTCGAGTTCTCCGGCACCATCGAACAGGATGGCAAGCACTTCAAAAAGGGGGAGCGCGTATTCGGCTATATCAAGCTCCTGAAGACGATGGGGAGCCACCAGGAATACTTCGTCATCGACGAGAACCTGATCGCCCGCATGCCTTCCAACCTCAGCTTTGCGGAAGCCGCCGGCGTTCCCCTCGGAGCCCTGACCACCTGGGTCGCCCTCCGGGAAGTGACCCAGGTCGCCCCCGGTAAAAAGGTCCTGATCAACGGTGCCGGAGGTGGATTGGGAATTTTTGCGGTTCAAATCGCCAAAAACTTTGGGTCGCATGTCACCGCAGTCGGTGGAGATGGACAGGAAGCCTTCCTGAAGGAACTCGGCGCCGACACATTCATCAATTACAAGCAGCAAGCGATCGTCGATCTCGATGTACAGTTCGACATTCTCTTCGACCTCACCGCCCGGGTCAAGTTTGGCACGATCAAGCACTTGCTGAAGCCCAGTGGGGAATTCATTCCCGCCGATCCATTCTTCGCCGGGGGCCCTGCAATGTTTCTCGCGAATGCCTTCCGAAGGAAAAAGTCCAAATGGTTGATGGTGAGGGCGGGCCACCGCGAGAAATTGACCCAAATCGCCACGCTGATTGAACAAGGAAAGCTCAAGCCGGTGATTGACAGCGTCTTTCCGATGGCAGATTTCGCCCTCGGCTTCCAACGGATTGCTGCCCCCGGCAAACGGGGCCGCATCGTGATGGACATCGCCGGTGACAACTGAGAAGGGAGGTGGAGAGCGGGGAATGGGGGCTATGTGCAGGTGGGGGAATGGATTTAATGGGGAAATGAGCGGGGAGAATGGGGAAATTGGATCAATGTGCAGATGTGCCAATTTGGGGAATGGGGAAATTGGGTCGATGTGCAGGTAGGGGAAATGGAATGGATGGGTCAAAGGGGTACCTCTTAGGGGGATTTAATTCGGTTTGGAGGTGGGGGGTATTTGGGTACAAGGCATAGCCGTCAGTTTAAGCCCCCCGATGGCATCTTCAGGACCTGGAAGATT
>CAWUKT010000035.1:0-64818 GCA_963923035.1 uncultured bacterium | reverse complement strand
TGCCAACGCTTTTTTATGGATAACGAAAGAGGCCGCCTCTTTTGAGACAGCCCCACGAGCTCCACAGGCCTCCCATCCCTACCGCGGCACGGAGACGACATTCTCCATTTGGTTTTCCGGTCGAAAAGCCATACTATACGGACAGGAATATTTTTGACGAACAATTGCCTCGCTTGAGGCAGCTTTTTATTTACGTGTGATATGGAAAACCAATTGCAATCCGCTCCCCAGCAGCACAAAGGAGCATCCAGCCACCCCCTGAGTCATGCAGAGGGCGGTGCCACCCAATCTCCCCCCGCCTTCCAGCTGAAAGCCGGAAACGGGAACCCCGTCCAATTGGCGCGGTCCGAGACCCGGAATAAAATCACTTACAATACCCAGGATTTTAAGAACGGATCTGAGACCAAAAATCGTGAGCGTGTCAGCAGTGTCGTCATCACTGGTCTGGGAGCCAAAGACGATACCCCGCCGAATGAGCCGATCAGCTTCATGAACAACGATACCGGCAAATGGGACGACATGGACGGCTGGCACAAAGGCCACGTCGCCGCCCGCGCCATCGGCGGGAGTTACGCCTCCTGGAACATGGTTCCCATGCTCCCCAATTTCAACTGTGGGGCCGCCTGGAAAGCCGAGGAATCCGCCATTGCCGATCTGCTTTCGCAGGGCAAGACCGTGACCATCACCCCCAATTACAACAGCACCTCGGATCCGCGGGTCCCCAATAGCATCACCGTGACCGCCGCCGGGCACAACAAAACCCTGGCCCACGCCGTTCCCGTCGTTCCGGCCACCACCGACAAGGACAATGCCTGGATCAATGATTTCGCCAAGAAGGGCGGGAAAAAGCATGCCCTCCAGCAATTGGC
This sequence comes from uncultured bacterium, assembly GCA_963923035.1. Taxonomy (GTDB): domain Bacteria; phylum Bacteroidota; class Bacteroidia; order J057; family JADKCL01; genus CAWUKT01. Next base: position 63,949 of record CAWUKT010000035.1, on the reverse strand, counting down.
CATTGCCCATCAGAAGGGCTGGATCCCCGACAACTACTTGAGTTCGCCCTACCTGCCTCTTGACATCGCCTGGCTCAATGGCGGAGGCCCCGGGAACCCCGGCACCCGCTTCACCTACCAGTCCTGGCAGACAGATTGGCTCATCCGCTACAACAAGCGCCTCAATGGCGGCGCGATGGAATCCGATTCCTGGGATGCCTCCGGAGCGCACGTATACCGCGATCCGCACCAGGTATTGTTGGAGGCCGGTCGGAAAAATCGCCCCGAAGCCGACCACATTGTCCCCAATTCCTACGGCGGCGCCAACTTCTTCGTCAACGCCCGTCTGGTCAGTTGGGAGCTGAACAACTCGATCCAGCGCGTAGCCAGCGCCAGCGCCAAGTTCATGAAGTGGTAAGCCACTTCAGATAAGTGAATCCCTGATTTTTGCCCCGAAACTCCGCTTGCTCCAATCGGATAGGCGATCTATGTCCGGCTTTGAGGGCCGGGAATTTGCGCACCCCCTAAAAAAATCCGAAATTTACCGCCGTAGCCATTTACAGAGAGTGGCTGCGTTGGTCATTGAGTATCAGATAACTTATTACTACCTACATGTTGAAATCGATTCGATTGTTCCTCTTTGGACTCTTGCTTACCGGAGGAATGGTGACTGCCCAGAATACTGTGGGCGTCCTTTCATTTGACGGTACGGCTGCTTTTCCCGGGTACAATGTCGTCTATCCCATTGGTCAGGGAGGCGTCTACCTGCTCGACAACTGCGGCCGCGTCGTCCATTCCTGGCCCGATACCGTGGGTGTGGGCCCCGGCAATACCGTTTACCTCCGCGAAGACGGCTCCATTGTCAAGGCCAAGCGTGACCTCGTCACCACCGATGACATCATCGATGCCGGTGGCCGGGGTGAATTCATCGAAATCCGGGACTGGGACAACAATGTCACCTGGACCTACGAGTTGAACGACTCCACCTACCGCCTCCACCACGACGCCACCCCCATGCCGAATGGCAATATCCTCGCCATCGCCTGGGAGCGTTTCTCTTACGCTGAGGCAGTCGCCGCCGGCCGGGACACCTCCTTGCTGAAAGACGGCGAGCTTTGGGGAGAGGCCATCTTCGAAATTGAACCCGTTGGCACCAACAACTTCAATATCGTTTGGGAATGGCACTCCTGGGACCACATGGTACAGGACTACGATTCCACCCAAGCCAACTTTGGTGTGGTCGCCCAGAACCCCAACAAGATTGATGTGAACTACGTCGGCGTCGATCCGGGCGAAAAAGACTGGCTCCACTTCAACTCCATTGACTACAATCCGACCCTGGACCAGATCGCCATCAGCTGTCCTGAGTTCAACGAGGTTTGGATCATCGACCACAGCACCACGACCGCCCAGGCGGCCGGTAGCATTGGCGGTCTCGCCAAGCGCGGTGGCGACCTGATCTATCGCTGGGGAAATCCCATGGCTTACGACGCCGGCGATTCCACCAATATCCAGATGTACTACCAGCACGACATCCACTGGATTGCCGGTGAACTGTCTCCGACCAATTCCGAGTACGGCAAGCTGATGCTCTTCAGCAACCGTCACCCCGGTGATGTTTCCCAGGTCCAGATCATCGAGCCGGTGTTCAGCACCTACGATTGGGAATACGAATTGAGCGGAGGCACCTACCTCCCGGCCGCTCCGGATTATATCTACGCGTCCAGCAGCGCGGCTCCTTTCTACTCCAATATCCTGTCCAGCGCCCAGCTCCTCCCCAACGGCAATATCCTCATCGGTTCCGGCCGTCCCGGTTACGCCGTTGAGATCGACGACCAGGAGAACATCGTTTGGGAATACAAAAACCCGTTGCAGAATGGCGTTGCCGCCTCTCAGGGCGATACCCTCAGCCTTTCCTCCAACATGGTCTTCCGTTACAAGCGCTTTTCCGCGAGCTACGGCGCCTTCAACAACCGCGAACTCATTCCCGGCGATTTGTTGGAAGTGAATGGGGATACCGCCCTTTGCGCCCAGTTGGCATTGGATATCCCGGAAGTTGAAACTGGCTTCGTGTCCGTTTACCCGAACCCAACCCGCACTTCCATCCACCTTTCCCGTACCACCCCCAAGACCTCCGAGCTTCAGGTCATCAGCCTGCTCGGCCGGGTCGAAAAGGTCGTGGAAATCCGGGGTCTGGAACCCGAAATTGATCTGTCTGACCTCGCCCCCGGCATTTATGTCCTGCGGGTCGACGAGGCCTCCGCCAAGATCATCGTTGAATAAGCGACTCAACTCTTTTTAAATAACGAGAAGGCGTCTCATCAAGGGGCGCCTTCTTTTTTTAGGGAGCAGAATTGGGGGAAGGAAATGGCCAATGAAGTCTTTAGAGAAACGGCCCCCTCCAGTCCCGAGGTCCGCAGGCCCAACCCGGAGGTGACACCGCCCAGCGAGGGAGGCGGACACGTTCAAGAAAACGGTAGGTGGGCCCGGGGGCTGAACTGCATCAATTCAACGGGGAGTCGAGCGGTTCCACTACCAGGACTTGACGGGGTTAGGGTAGGTCCGACCGATTCCCAGGGGAGAGGTCAGCTGGCCCTACGTGGAGCTGGGCCAGCCCGGCGAACCGCCGGGCACCCCCTGGGGTTGGGCCGGAGCAGCCCGCCTCGGCGTGGGACCTTCCCGCCTGGTAGCTGGGCGCGCCCAGCTACCCTTTAGGCCGCTCCCATGGGCAGGCTGGACGGGCCTGGCTACTCGCTGGGCCTTCCCAACCAAGGGCCGGGCCCGCCCGGCTGACCTTTGGGCACCCCCTGGGGTTGGGCTGGGCGTGCTCACCTCGGCGTAGGGCCGGCCCAGTCCATCGCTGGGAGCGCCCAAGGATATTCGAAGATGACCCCAAAATCGGCTGAGAAAAGAGGGAAAATGGGCGAAGTAGAGAAGAATCGTTGGGGGCTATCATGCAGGAAGTGACGGCAGGCTCGCCCCAAAGGAAAGGACCAAGAAGGCCTGGGAATGGAGAGCTTGGCTAGCCCGTCTTCATCACCCCGGCAACTCCAACGTAAACCGCGCGCCTTGCCCCAACTCGCTCTCCACGGAAATCTGGCCGCCGAGTCGTTCGGCGAGCGTCTTGGCAATTGCCAGGCCCAGGCCCGTGCTGCTCTCGCCGCCGGTCGGGGTCGCCGCGAGGCGTTGAAACTTCTGGAACATCCGTGCTTGGTCTTCCCGGGAAATCCCGGGGCCTTGGTCCGTGACCGAAATCTTCGTTCCACCTGCGAGCGATTCGAGCTGAAGCACGACTTCAGTGCCCGCCGGCGAAAACTTGATGGCATTGGAGAGGAGGTTCTCGACAATGCGCTGGACGGCTTGGGCATTGGTGGTGACCAAAGGAGTATTGGCGGGCAATTGGTGGACGAGGCGAATCTCCTTGGCTTCGCTGGTGCCTAAATAGGCCTGGGCGGTCTCCTTCAACAGGCCCACCAAGTCGACCGGTATGGTCTTCAGGAGGCCCGATTCCTGTTCCAGGTTTCGGATGATCAGAATATCACGGATCAATTCCTCACTATTCCCCAACACCTTCTCCGCCATGTCCAGATAGGTATTCGTTTGGGGATCAGTTGCTCCCCGGTCCACCATGTCCAGAAGTGCCTTGGTCTTGGAAATGGGGGCTTTCAAGTCGTGGGCCACAATCTCGATCAGGCTTTCGATCTCCTGGTTTTTGGCTTCGAGGGTGATATTCTGCGCCTCAATCTCCTGTTTCTGAGCGGCGATAAAGGCATTGCGTTCGGCCAGCGATTGATTGGTTCTCCGCCGCCGCCGTTCTCCCACCACCACGATCACCAACATGACCAGAGCGACTCCAAAAGCCACCGCCAGACCGGAAATGAACCGTCTTTGTTGCCCTACCACATGGTCTTGAAACTCCTTTTCGGCTTTGAGTTGGTCCAGTTCCAGTTGTTTCCGTTCCGTCTGAAGAATAGAGGTCAATTCGGCGAGCTGTTGGCTTTTTTCCTTCGCATACACACTGTCCCGCAATGTGATATAGGCTTGGAAACTGTTGAGCGCCAATTCCATTTCTCCTTCCTGCCGGTAAATATCACTCAGGGTCTTGCCCGCTTTGATCCCCAATTCAGGGTCTTCGTAGCGCTCGGCAATGTCCAGGGCCTTCTCCAAATAAGCAATGGCTTGTTGCGGCTTCCTTTCCTCCATAAATACCCGGGCATAAATGCTCCATGCATTCCCGATGGTGGTAGAGTCGCTGACCTCCCCGGACCGGGCCAGTGATTCCTCCAACAATTTTTTCGCCCCCTCCAGGTCGCCCAGGGATATTTTGAGGTCGGCAAACTCAGCGCAGACCTGCCCGTGCACGAACAAGACCTCATTGTCCAGATTGAAATCGTAAACCTCCTGGAAGTAGGCCTTGCCCTTTTCCAGACTGTCCATTTTTCCGTAACAAAACGCCACATTCGCCATGGCCACCGATTCCAGGATCATTTCCCCGACTTCCCGCCCCCCTTCAATCGCTTCCTCGTAGTACTCAATGGCCGCCCCAAACTTCTTCTGCGTGTACAGGAGGTTCCCGATATTGTTCGTGGTCCGCGCAATCATGTCCAGGTTATCCGTCCGTCCGTCTGAAATAATCCAGCGACAACATATCGGCCTCCATCGCCTGGTTATAATGTCCCATATTGCCGTAGTTGGCTCCTTTCATGAAGATGGAACGGAAATATTGGAGGCTGTCGTCGAGGTCCAGGTACAGGGTGGCAGCGCTGTCGAACCATGCAATTGCTGCGGAGGATTGCCCGAGATAGGAATGGGAGAGACCGGTACCGTAGAGTCCGCGGGCCTTGGCCGAATTGAAGCCGAAGGAGTCCGAAAGGGAGACGGCGTGGAGAAATACGGACTGGGCCTGGGTTGGATTGACCGGAAGGATCTTGTCGGCATGGGTCAACAAGGCCTTCATATAAGTGGTGTCGACCTGCTCGGGGGCCTGCAAGGAGTCCGGCAAGTCCAGAACCGTTTGGGCCACAGAAAGATGGGGCCCAATAGAGAGGAAGGTTAGGAGGGGAATAATGAAAAATAGTCGCACCATAAGCCAGGACACCAATATGCAAATAAATCCATTGGTTTCGCCGAAAAGAACCCTTTAGGACCTAAGTTGGGGAGCTCAGGGATGCGTTGTCTGGGGGGAGTGGAGAATGAAAAAAGGGGGAGAAAAACCGATGGGGAGGGTTCAGTCCTTCCAGCCGTGCTTCCCGATCATGGGGACAAATGCAAAGTTGCCTTTGCGCTCAATGATGAACTCCTCCTTGCTTTTCCGGGTCACGACGCCCATGTGTTGGGTTTTGCGGTCGCCGAAGGGGATGACCATCCGCCCGCCAATCGCCAATTGCTCCTTGAGCGGAGCGGGAATGCCGGGACTCGCTGCCGTCACAATGATCCGGTCGAACGGCGCCAACATCCGCCAGCCGGCGGACCCATCCCCGTACTTGAGCCGGGCCTTGTAGCCGAGGTCGTCCAGTAACTCCTTCGTCTTGTTGTAAATGCTGCGAATCCGTTCAATGCTGTACACCTTCGCCCCCAGTTCGCACAGGACTGCGGCCTGGTAGCCCGATCCCGTCCCAATTTCCAACACCTTCATACCGGGCTTGACCTTGAGCAGGGTCGATTGGGCCGCGACAGTATAGGGCTGGGAAATGGTTTGCCCATCTCCGATGGGCAGTGGCCGGTCCTCGTAGGCCGCTCCCGCAATGCCGCTCTCCACAAACCCGTGGCGCGGCACCCGGCCAATCGCAGCCAGGACTTCCTCGTCCGGAATCCCTTTCTCCCGCAACAATTCGACCAGTTTCCTCCGCTGGCCCTGGTGTTTGAATGTGTCCAACATGACCACAAAAGTACCAATCCCTCGGACAAGGAACAATCCGATCCGCCGCTTCGGACGCCGAAAAACAAAAAAGGAACCACCGGGGTGATTCCTCTTTTCGGGAGCATAAAATGGACTCCTAAGCCATTATTTCTGGAAATCCGGGCCCGTGCGGAAGCCGCCTTCCCAACCCACAATCTTGAACTCGGTTCGCCGGTTCAACTGGTGCAATTCTTCGGTACAATCCACGCCATCGGGGCAGGGCTGATCCAGCACGCGCTCGCCGTACCACGCCTTGCTGAGGCGGTTCGACGAAATGCCTTTGGAGGTGATATAAGCAAAGGCTTCGTTGGCGCGGCGGTTACTCAGGCCCACGTTGTACTGGTCGGTGCCCCGGCTGTCCGTATGGGAACCGAGTTCCACCTTCACGCCGGGATACTTCTTCATGAAGGCCACGACCCGGTCGAGCTCGGGACGGGCGTCCGGGTCCCGGATATAGGACTCGTCGAAGTCGTAGTAGATGATGAAGAATACGCGGCCCGGAGGCAGCTCGTTGGGACCGAAAATGGCCTCCAGCGGAACTTCAGGATCGGTGACGTTGTTCGGGATGCCGTAGGTACGGGTAGCCGAGGGGAACTCAGGCGTTTCGACCTCGACGATATAATCTTCACCCGGTTTGAGGTTGGCGGTAAAGCGGGAGTCGGTCACGTCGATTTCCCGGATGATCCGAACCTTGCCCTTTTTGATGGGATTGCCGAGGGTATCCTTGATGACGCCATTCAGGACCAGCGAGGGAGAGCTGTCCGGCTCCATATAGGGGCCTTCGCCACAGGGAACCAGTTCTACCTTCGCGAACAGGCCATCTTCGGTGGCGGTAGCATCTTTCAGTTGGAGGCGCTCCACCTGGTAGCCTTCCTTGGCCACGAGGATTTCCCACGGGTAGAGGGAGTCCATGCCTTGGGCGAAGATGCCCTCGGGATCGGTGAAGTTGAAGTAGCGGATCTTCTCCTCGTCCAGCAATTGGACGCTGGCCTTGTCGATGGGCTCCTGGGTCGCCTTGTCGACGACCAGGCCGCGGTACTGGATGCGGCGGAACGCAAAGGAGTAAATATCGTCGTCGCCTTTGCCGCGGGGCCGGTTGGAGGAAAAATAGCCTCCCTGGCCATCGTCGGTGAGGACGAGCTGGAAGTCGTCGCGGGACGAGTTCAGCGGGGCGCCGAGGTTTTTGGGCTTGGCAAAGCTGCTGCCCTGCATCTCACTCGAGAACAGGTCCAGGCCGCCGAGGCCGGGAAGTCCTTCCGAGGAGAAATAGAGGATGTTTTCGTTGGAAATCCAGGGGAACATTTCGTCCGCGGGAGTATTGATGCTGGGGCCGAGGTTGATGGGTTTGCCCCAATCCTCGCCATTCCATTCCGTTTTCCAGATATCCGTTCCCCCGTAGCCGCCCGGCATGTCCGAGGTGAAGTACATGATTTGGCCATCGCTGCTGAGGCTGGGATGGCCGACGGAGTATTCGTCGCTGTTGAAGTGGATGCCTTCGACTTTGCCCCACTTTTTGCCTTGCTTCTCCGCCCGGAAAATCTTGAGCAGGGTAGCTCCTTCTACGTTGGAGCCGCGTTTGCCCTTGTAGAAGTTGTTCCGGGTAAAGTACATGGCGTCCTGTTCGGGCGTGAAGGCCACGATGGCTTCGTGGTATTTCGTATTGACATTTCCCCGAAACTGCTCCACATCCTCCAATTCGTAGGTCTCTTCCCCAATTGTGCCAGTGTACAATTGCAGGAAGTAGCGTCCATTCCACCCAAAAATCATCTGCTCCTTCTCCTGGGCCGAACTAAAGATCACCTTCCCATCATTCAAGGTAGGACCAAAGTCGGATTCGGGGGAGTTGATGGCGAGGTTGTAAACGGTTACGAGGCTGGAATCTTTCAGGAACAAGGGGTAATCGCGGGTAGACACCTTGAGGTTGGTGCCGAGTTCGTCGCCCGGGAACCGCTTCAGGTAGGCATCTACAATGTTACCCGCTTCCTCGTACCGCTGAATCTCCATGAGGGAGCGGATATAGTGCAGGTAATTGATGGATTCGCCTTGGTTTTCAGGGTAAAAGAGTGCCTCTTCGTACCACTTGGCGGCTTCTGCCGGATTGTCGAGATGACGGTAAGCATCGGCGACCCGCAAGTTGATATAGGGATTGGTGGCATCCTTCTCAGCCGCTTTTCGATAGAATTTCAGGGCCTTGAAATAGGCGTAGCGGTCATATTTTCGGTCGGCCTTTTTGGTGAGGCGCTTGGATTTTTGAGCCGGTAAGTCAAGACCGGTTCCCAAAAGCATCACCCCCATGATAAGGCAGACGAAGATCTTAAATTTCATAGCTGGCTGACTAAAAATGATTTCGCTGTTTTAAAAGTATCGTTGGTGTAGAATGATTTACGTTCTCCAATTTGTGAATTCTGCCGCTGAAATAAAAAGAATGGCCCTAAGAATTCGATGGATGCAGGGGAAAGAGAGCATGAAAGAGTGAATGCAGAACAAAAATGCCCCGAAAGCAGTAGCTCCCGGGGCAAATATCGAGGTCGTCTGGAATATCTCAGTTAAATGTCTACGACGGCGGTGCTGTTCTCAAAGAGGAAATTGCCTTCGCTGTCGAGGTCCACGAGGATGACGGAATCTTTGTCGACCGTACCGGCGAGGATTTCGCGGGACAGCTCGTTGATCACCGCCCGTTGGAGGACCCGCTTGAGCGGGCGGGCTCCGAACTGCGGATCGTAGCCCAGCTGGGCAATCTTCCGCAGCGCGTTGGGCGTGAAATCGATCACGACATCCATCTTTTCCATCTTGCGGCGCAGCAGGTCCACCTGCAACTTCACAATCTGGAAGATTTCCTCTTTGTCGAGCGGGGTGAACACGATGGTCTCATCCAATCGGTTCAGGAACTCGGGCCGGAGGTGCTGCTTGAGCAGCCCAAAGGTGGTTTGCTGGACATCTTCCAGCAAAGCATCGCGGTTTTCGGCGGTCAATCCGCCGAGTTTCTCCAGGATCACATTCGAGCCCAGATTGCTGGTCATGATGATGATCGTGTTCTTGAAGTTGACCACCCGACCCTTGTTGTCGGTGAGGCGGCCATCGTCGAGGACCTGGAGAAGGATATTGAAGACATCGGGGTGGGCCTTCTCGATCTCATCGAGGAGGATCACCGAGTAAGGCTTCCGCCGAACGGCTTCGGTCAGCTGCCCGCCTTCGTCGTACCCGACGTATCCGGGAGGCGCTCCAATGAGGCGGCTCACGCTGTGTTTTTCTTGGTATTCGGACATGTCGATCCGCACCAGCGCGGTCTCGTCGCTGAAGAGGAATTCGGCGAGGGCCTTGGCCAGCTCGGTCTTGCCGACCCCGGTGGAGCCGAGGAAGATGAAGCTGCCGATGGGGCGATTCGGGTCCTGGAGGCCGGCGCGGGAGCGGCGGATCGCATTGGACACGGCTACGATGGCTTCGCTCTGGCCGATGACGCGACGGCCGAGTTCTTCTTCGAGGCGGAGCAATTTCACGCGTTCGCTTTCCAGCATCTTCGAGACCGGGATACCGGTCCAACGGCCCACGATCTCCGCGATCATTTCCGATTCCACCTCTTCGTTCAGCATTTTCCGATCCTTCTGCACCTCCCTCAATTCAGCCGCCAGCGCGTTGGTCTTCTTATCCAATTCCGGAACCTGACCGTATTCAATCTCGGCGGCCCGTTGGAAATCGGCGCTGCGGTTGGCGTATTCGAGGTCGACCTTCAGCGCCTCGATGGCCCGTCGCGCCTCCTTGATCCCGGAGATGATGCGTTTTTCTTCCTCCCAATGCGCCCGCAAGCCCTTCCGGTCCTCTTCGATATTGGCGATTTGCAATTGCAGATCGGAGATTTTCTGGGCATCGTTTTCCCGCTTCACCCCCTCCAGTTCAATCTTCAGGCGGCGCAGGTTGCGCTCCAAATCTTCGAGTTCCTCGGGCATGGAGTCGATTTCCAAGCGCAATTTGGCGGCGGCTTCGTCCATGAGGTCGATGGCCTTGTCCGGCAATTGGCGGTCGCTGATATAGCGGTGGGAAAGCTCCACGGCGGCGACAATCGCCCCGTCGGTGATGCGGACCCCGTGGTGGGCCTCGTAGCGTTCCTTAAGGCCCCGCAGGATAGAGACGGCATCTTCGACCGAAGGCTCATCCACGAGGACGGTCTGGAAGCGGCGTTCGAGGGCCTTGTCCTTCTCGATGTATTTCTGGTATTCGTCGAGGGTCGTCGCACCAATCGCACGCAATTCCCCGCGGGCGAGGGCCGGCTTCAGGATATTGGCGGCGTCCATGGCCCCTTCCGAAGCGCCCGCTCCGACGAGGGTATGGATCTCATCAATGAAGAGGATGATGTCGCCATCGGAGTTCACGACTTCTTTGACGACGGCCTTCAGGCGCTCTTCAAATTCGCCCCGGTACTTGGCCCCGGCGATCAGGGCGCCCATGTCCAGGGAGAAAATGGTCTTGCTTTTCAGGTTTTCGGGGACGTCTCCCGCCACAACGCGGTGGGCCAATCCCTCCGCAATGGCCGTTTTCCCAACGCCCGGCTCCCCGATCAGGATCGGGTTGTTCTTGGTCCGGCGGCTGAGGATATGGAGAATCCGCCGAATCTCTTCGTCCCGTCCAATGACGGGGTCCAGCTTGCCTTCCCGCACGAGGTCGTTGAGGTCCCGCGCGTATTTTTTGAGGGCATTGTAGGTGGCCTCCGCGTTTTGGTCGGTCACCTGGGTGCCGCCGCGCACCTCCGCAATGGCTTTGCGGAGCGTTTTTTCGTCCATTCCCTGGTCCTTCAACAAGATGCCCGCCCGGCTTTTGCTTTTCAACAAACCCAGCAGCAGAAATTCCAGGGACACATATTCGTCCTTGGCCTTCTTGGCTTCTTTCTGGGCAATGTCGAGGACTTTTTGGAGGGTATTCCCGATATAAACTTTGCCACCGCCGGTGACTACGGGGTAGGTGCGGATGAGTTCATCCACCTTGGTTTGGACGAAGCTGACGTTGACCCCCATCTTCTTGAGCATCGGTTGGACGAGGCTTTCGTCCGCGGACAGAAGGGCCTTCAGGAGGTGGCCGTCTTCGAGCGCCTGGTGGTTCAGGCCTTGCGCGATCTCGACTCCCTGCTGAAGGGCTTCCTGCGATTTGATGGTGTATTTATTGAAATTCATGCTTCGCTGTTCATTTGACTTGACGGTGGGGATAAAACAAAAACGGTTCCAAGGCGTGTAAAAGGACATTTTGGCAGGGAAATGGGGATTGTATTAGACGGATTGGCAGGGAAAAAAGGAGAAAGAAGAACTGCGGGGGACAAAATGGCGGGGAGAACAAAGTCAGGGTGGGAGGACAATTAATTGAAATGATCCCTTAACCTATTCTTGCTCCGGGTAAATGATGGCTCGCTTGCACCTTTTCTCCTCCCCAATTCCTCCTTAAATTGCCCCCGATGGCAGACAATACTTCCACCAGCCGCCGCTGGCTCTACGTGCTGACCCTTCTGGGCGCCTTCATCATCGTCGCAATTGCCGGAATCCGCAACGCGAAGAAACGGGCCGAATTGCTTGACGTGGCCACTGCGGACAAGCTTGCCCTGATGGCTTCCCAGGCCCGGTTTGAAGACCCGGCGCGGGCCCTGGACCTATTGGATTCTGCCTACGCTTACGATACCGCAAATGCCCTGGTGGGCCAAACTGCCTTTGATTTGTGGTCGTCGTCGGGCTTGTATCCGGCGCCCGAGTTGATCTTCAACCCTGGAAGCAATGGCCTGGTCGGGGCCTCGGAAGATGGCCAGCAATGGCTCATCGAAGGGAATGGAGAACTCATTCGGATGGAGATGGGCAATCCCGACTTGAAAACCGAAAAGACGAAGGGCAAGGTGAATGCCGTGGCCATTGCCGGTGCTGATCGGTACGCCTGGGGGGATTCGACCGGATTGCAGATCCGAAAGGAAGGCCAATCCGCTCATGTTCCTGATATCCGCGCCGTTCAACTCCAATTCAGCCCCGAAGGCCGCTATTTGGCTTGTTTATCGACCCAATCCATCGATTTCATTGACCTCGATAGCCTGGAAGCCATGGCTTGGGACCAAATCATTGTCCGGGGCACCCCAGCCAACGCCGAAGAATTGCTGGTCGAATGGACAACGGACGAGAAATTCGCTGCGGTGCTGCTGGGAGAGGGAGCAAGTTATTGGTTTGAGATGGCCTCGGGACAGGTCGGGGACCTGCCGTTTCTCGCGGGCGTAGACGGACCGCTCATGAATCTGGCGGTCGTGACGACAGAAGGCCGGCCGGCCTATTATACGGTACTTTCGAGCCGGGGAAATATGATTTACAGCGACATCTATGTCCAGGGGCGGTGGCTCGGAAGCACCTTGCCATTGTGGTCGGACCAGCAGCTACCTGCGATGCCGGGCATGTCGGTTTTTGTGGCGGAAGTGGGGCGCTACGATGTGGTGGCGGAGTGGGTAAAGACGAATGAAATGGAATTGGTGGGGACGGAACGGGGGGCCATGATGGAAATCAACGATGGGTATGCTCGGGCCGTTTATCTCGCGCCTGACGGCGCGGCCCTCACTGTAGGCCACCGGCTGGCCGGTGAAGGCATCGTGGCTGCGGACGACCGCGGCCGGATATGGCGCTGGCGGGACCGCCAACCCTTGGTGCGGCAAGTCGCCGATTCCAGCGCGATGCTGATGACCAGCCCGCACTTCGAGGGCGAGACGGTCGAATTCATCGACCAGGACGGGCGCACCACGCGGTGGGACTTGGTGAAGGGGCTGGTGAGCGATAAGCTCATCGAAACGAATGCCGCCCTGGCGGCAGTAGGGGGCGAACTGGCGGAGACGTGGGCGCAAGGTTGGAAGGCGGGTGATGACCCACAGTGGAAAAATTGGCCGGCGTGGGAGTGGTTGGCGCCGCACCGCGCGCGGCTGGAAGCCCTGCTGCCGCGTGACGCGGGCCAGGCCGTGACGCCCCATTTTAAATTGTCCCCCGACGAATCGTCCCTGCTCATGGTGCTGCGCGACGATTCCAACCAACGCTTTTACAATTCTTTCCTCTGGCTTCCCTTTTCGACGGCCAAGGCGCTGGAAGTGATGAAACAGCAGCAGAATCCGTTCGATTCCTGAGCGCTTTGTTGCCCATTTTCCTACCACTTTCTTCCCTGCTTTTTCCCTCCTAACCAGATGTCCACATATCGGGAAACTTTTTTTGCCCTAAACCCCTTAAACTGTTTAGATTTGCGAGAATAGATTCAAAAGCTGCTTATGAATTTTATCGTTTCCTCCTCCGCCCTCCTGAAGCATCTGAGCAAGATTTCGGGCGTAATTCCCAGCCGTTCGGTATTGCCGATCATCGAGAACTTTTTGTTTGACATTGAAGAATCCAGTTTGCGCATTTCGACGACGAACCTGGAAATCTCCATGCAGACTTCAGTGCCGATCGAATCCCGGGGTGGGCAAATGAAGATTGCGGTTCCGGCCAAGATCCTTCAGGACATCCTCAAGCAGCTTCCCGATCAGCCGATTACCTTCTCCATTGACGAAGAGACCTTTGCGATTGAAATCAGCTCGGAGAACGGTAAGTATAAGTTGAGCGGGGAAAATGGGCTGGACTTCCCCAAGATTCCGACCGCTGAGAATACCCAGGCCGCGACGATGCCTTCCAAGGTATTGCTCCGCGCCATCAACAAAACGCTTTTTGCCGCTTCTACGGACGAGGACAAAGCCGCTCTCAACGGTATTTTCTTCAACCTGGGCACGAATGGCCTCACCTTTGTCGCCACCGACGCCCACCGTCTGGTGCGCTACCGGCGCGTCGACATCACCGTCGCCGAAGCAGCTTCCTTCATTGTCCCGCAAAAAGCCCTGAACCTGGTCAAAGGTTCTTTCGACGCGAGCGAAGAGCCCGTCCGCATCGAGTACAACGACAGCAACGCCTTTTTCCGCACGGAAAATATCCTGTTGGCCTGCCGCCTCATCGACCAGAAGTACCCCGATTACGAAAACGTCATCCCGACCGAAAATCCCAACCGCTTGTCCGTCGAGCGGAAGCAATTGCTGGGATCGCTGCGCCGGGTCAATATCTTCGCGAACAAGACTTCGCACCAGGTCCGCTTCAAAGCCGGGGGCAGCGAGCTGTCCATCTCGGCTGAAGACCTCGACTTCGCCAACGAAGCCCGCGAAACGCTCAATTGCCACTACGAAGGCAGTGATATTGAGATTGGCTTCAATGCTTCCTTGCTCATCGACATCATCAACAATGCCACCACGAATGAAGTGCTGGTGGAGATGTCGACCCCGAACCGCGCCGGGATCATCCTGCCGAACGAGCAGGAGGAAGGCGAAGATTTGCTGATGCTGATCATGCCCGTGATGCTGAACAGCTACGGCGGTTAATCTGCACAAATAGATTCGACATAAAACGAAAAAGCCCGTCGCGAGCCGGGCTTTTTCAATTATCGTTGTTTCCGTTTGCTTAGAACGCGTACGGGCTCGAAGCGACTGCGGCTCCCAGGATGACCACATAGATCAGCAGGAAGACGAGGTAAAGACCGCCGAGGCTGACACCGATGATGGCGCATACGCGGCCTGCTTTGATGTTACCAGCGCTTTGGTAGCGTTCCGGATTGGCGCGGTAAGCGTCCATGCCTTTCTTAGAGATCACGAGGGCCACGATTCCGAGAATCAGACCGATGATCCCCCAGCAGAAGACAAATACGATGGACAGAATGCCCAGGACGAGTACTGCGGTGGAATTGGGAATTTGCTCTTTTTGGCCATTGGGGACGTGGGGGGGAGTTTGGCCCGAACCGCCATCTCCGCCGTTGGCAAATGGATCCTGGTTAGCAAAAGGATCTTGTGAGTTTTCCATGTCAATGTTATTGTTTCAGGTTTCAGGATATTGCCAGGCGGGCTTGTTTGTCAGTATTCTTGGGAGACAAGACCACGTCCATCCCGGCTAAGACCCAAATTAGAAATTCAGCTTTCAAATTTCAAATTACCTACAATCAATTTATCCTGTGGTAGGTGGGGGAAAACAAAGCAGGCGTACCCGAAGTGGATACGCCTGCCCGTATGGTATAAATCGTGTGTTCAGGAGAACATGTCTTTGATCCGCTGGAAGAACCCTTTTTCGGTTCCGGAAGGAGACGGATCAAAGTTGTCAGACTGGCGGAACTCCTCGAGGGTCTTTTTCTCGCTGCTGGAGAGATTTTTCGGGACCCAAACGTGGACCTGGATGAGCTGGTCACCGCTGCCGTAGCCGTTGATGACGGGAAAACCTTTGCCGCGGAGACGGAAAATCTTGCCGGATTGGGTACCGGGGCTGATTTTGAAGCGGGTTTTGCCGTTGAGGGTCGGGACTTCGACCTGGGATCCGAGGGCAGCATCGGGGAAGCTGATGAACAGCTCGTAGATGACGTTGTCGCCATCCCGCTCGAAGTGCTCGTGCGGCACTTCTTCCACGAGGATGAGGAGGTCGCCGCTCGGTCCGCCGCGCCGTCCGGCGTGGCCCCGTCCGCGCATTGTCAGCTGCATGCCTTCGGAGATACCCGCCGGGATGCCGACTTCGATGACGTCTTGCTGCTCGACGCGCCCTTCGCCGCCGCAGGTCTTGCAGGCGTTGGTGAGGATGCGGCCTTCGCCGCCACAGGTCGAACAGGGAGTCACCACAATCTGCTGGAAGAACCCGCTGCCGGCTTGTCGCCGGATCTCACCGGAACCGTTGCAGACGTGACAGGTCTTGTAGGCGTTGGGGCCATCGCCTCCGGTGCCATTGCAGGTCTCGCAGGTGACCATGCGTTTGATCTTCAGCTTCTTGTCGACACCATTGTAGATGTCTTCCAGCGTGAGCTTGACCTTGATGCGGAGGTCTTTGCCCCGTTGGCCGCGACCGCGGCTGCGACGTCCGCCGCCGCCACCGCCGAAGAAGCTGTCGAAGGGGCTGCCGCCACCGCCAAAGATGTCGCTGAAACGGCTGAAAATGTCTTCGACATTGACGTTGGTATAGCCGCCGCCCTGGCCGCCCATTCCGGCGTGGCCGAAACGGTCGTAGCGCTGGCGCTTGCTGTCGTCGCTGAGGACTTCGTAGGCTTCGGCGGCCTCCTTGAACTTGGCTTCCGCCGAGGCGTCGTCCGGATTTTTATCCGGATGGTATTTCATGGCCAACTTGCGGTAGGCCTTTTTGAGTTGGTCCTTGCTGGCGCCTTTTTCTACGCCCAATACTTCATAATAATCGCGCTTCGCCATGCTATTCTCCTACTACTACTTTTGAATAACGGATGACCTTGTCTTTCAGGCGGTAACCGGTCTCGACTTCTTCGAGGACAAGGCCTTTCTGGTCCTCTTCGGGGACCGGAACGCTGTGGATGGCTTCGTGGAATTCGACGTCGAAGGGCTGGCCCTTGGCATCGATGGATTTCAATCCTTCTTTTTCCAGGACCCGGAACAATTTGTCATTCACGAGGGTGACACCCTCCTTGAGAGATGTCAAATTGTCAGTTTTTTCCATGGCCTCCATGGTGCGGTTGAAGTCGTCGAGGACGGGCAGGAGGGCCTTCAGTACGCCTTCGGAGGCGTACTCGCGGAAGCTGTCGAATTCGCGGCGGGTCCGCTTGCGGAAGTTGTCGAACTCCGCCATCAGGCGGAGATATTGGTTGCGGGACTCTTCGGCCTGGGCCTTCAGCTTCTGCATTTCCTGAAGCATCAGCAGTTGATCATCCAATTCCTCCTCGGAGCCATTGGAGGCAGTTTCATCCCCTACAATCTCGACTTTGACATCGTTTCCTTCAGCATTTACACCCGCATTTTCATTTTCACCCGCCTCATTCTCAATCCCCTCGTTCGTATCCGCTACATTTTTATTTTCTTCTTCGCTTACGTTCTTGTTTGCCTTTTTTCTTTTTGCCATAGCTGTAATCTAAACTATATTCTATCGGTTGAACTCTTTCCGGGACCAATATTCCGACTCGAATTGCTGGAAAGATTTACTGCTGACCTTGTATGCTTTCTCGCTGAAATAATGGAGGACGACCTCCATGCGGCGGGCATTCATGTACCCGGGAACGACCAGCAAGACCGTCAGGTTCTCGTCCAGAAAGACGGTGGACGGAAAGTCCATATTACCTTCAAGCAAAGAATAGGCCAATGTGTGATAACTGCCATTTGGGTCGCCTTTGTATGTCAGGTTGTTGAAGGGGATGGATTCATCGGTTTCGGCGTTGAGGCGGACCGCGTAAAAGTTCTCGTTGATGTAGCGGATGATGCGTTTGTTCGAATAGGTATTCTTGTCCATCAGCTTTGACCAACCCGCCCACTCCGTAAAGACGTTGATCAGGATCATCTTGTCGTTTTTGGGCGCTAGTTCGGTGGCTTCGGGGAGGCTGAGCCAGATGACCGAGGAGAGGTTTTCGACGAGGGAAATCTGAAAATAGCTGCCTTTGAGGCTGTTTTGGTCGGCGAGGGAATTGAAGTCCTTGATGATGAAGGAGCGGTTCAACAGGCGGCGAATGTCGTAGGCGGGGAGGGCGTACCCGTAGTATTGGTCATCGAGGTAGCCGGCCACGACCATTCCGACGAACTCACCCTCCTGAAAAATAGGGCCTGAGGTGCATTCGCTGATGTTGTCGGAGAGGAGTTGGGGCAATTCCTGGATGAAAATGTTCTTTTGGCCAATGCGGCGGGCCGTAGAAGTTCGGATTTGGCGTCGGTTGAGGGCGGGAAAAACGTCTACCCATTCGCCGTCGGAGGGGAAATTTTTCAGGGTGAGGTTCTTGGGGGCAATGTCAAGGCCCGGAGCCGCCAATACGATCACATCACGCTTCTCGTCGACCGAGAGGTAGCCATTGGAAACGATCTTTTGGGGGCTGTCTCGGGTGAAAATGCCGATCTCAGACATTCCGGCCACGGCGTGATAATTGGTCACGACAAAGCCCTCCTTCACGACCACGCCCAGGACGCGGGATTGCACTTCGCCCATACCATCGTAGCCTTCGACAAATACGATGGCGGGATCGGTCCCGGGCTGGGCCCCTAGTCGTCCAAACAAGCTGAGCAACAGCAGTCCCAGCCATCCAATATGGATTCTCCGTTTCATGGTTGTGACGCCAATTTGGGCAAAGATAGAAAAAGGGGGATGAAACGTGACTCTTTTACCGATTTGGTTGTCCATTCAAATAGCCACAGAGCCCCACTGAGGCCACCCGCTCCAGCTCTTCGAGGCCGGGCCGCTGGATGTCCAGCGGCACCTTCATCAGGCGAGGATCGTTTCGTTCGAACGGGACGGCCACCCGACTCCCAAACCACAGCGACCACATCCGCACCGGGCAGTACACCAGGATCCGTTCCACCTCATCCTCCATCGCCCACTCCTCCAATTTTCCATTGATGTCTTCGAAAAACTGGATGGTATTGGCGAGTCGGATGCGGCTGCCCGCTTTGCTTTTGCCGCGGGCGCTGAGGTGCCCAATCTGGGCCTTGCCGTGCTTGCGGCGCACCATGTACTTCTTGATGACCTTGTGAAACATGAGCTCGCCGCCGTCAAAGTAGCCCAGGGCCGCATGGCCCGCTTGCATGAGGATCAGGTAGAAGGCCGGCGGCCATTCGTCCAGCTCCTCGGCGAAGTCCTGGAGGGAATCCTCCGGTTGGGGGGCTGGAAAAGGCCAGGGAAACCGAAATTCCCATCCTTTTCCTTCCGATTCCGACCAATCCGCACTTCGAATCCGGCCCTTCTCCCGGTCCCATTCCACTTCCGGGAATTGCTCGGCCAAATCGCGCAGCAGGGTTACGGATTCAGCGTAGGTATAGCGTTGGGGGCGGGACATGGGGGCAAAATTAAAGGAAATGTTGGTTTTCCGAGCTTTGGTTAACTTTGGGGCATGGGACAATTGATCCGCCGCTTTTTCTCGTTTCTCTTCATCCTGCCCGTCCGCTTCTACCAGTGGGGGATTTCGCCCTTTTTCCCGGGCGCGTGCCGCTATACCCCGACCTGCTCCCAATATGCCATTGAGGCGATTCGGGTCTGGGGACCGTTTCGAGGCGGTTGGATGGGGCTGAAACGAATTGCGAGTTGCCATCCCTGGGGCGGTCATGGCCACGATCCTGTGCCTCCCCGGGAATCGAATGGCGAGTCCCAGGAATCAGGTGAAAGCCTGCAATGCACGGCCTATTGTTGCAGTACGACCCATTGAAACAGGTTCAATAACTGCTCTTCCAATTCTCCCCGGTCAAATTTTTCCTCGACCAATTCCCGGCCCCGTTTTCCCATTTCGATCCGCTCCTCAGGAGCATCTGCCAACCGCTCCAAGGCCGAGACATATCCCTCCACGTCGCCCTGTGGCACTGCAATTCCACATTTCCATTCGTCCAAATACTCCTTTTGCCAACCCTCATAGTTCAGAACGACGGGCAGGCCGGTGGCCAAATAATCGTAAAACTTATTCGCGCTGTTGGCCTCCAGCACCGGAAAGGGCGCAAACGTGACCAGGCCCACATCGGCATTCGCCAATAAATCGGGGACTTCTTCTTTCGGCACCCGGTCCTTGAACTCGATGTTTTCCAATTGCTTTTCCTGCCAGTAAGCCTTTACCCGCTCGGCATCGTTCCCCTGACCCACGACCAGAATCTGGATATCATCGCGGCCTTTGGCCTTTAATTTCTCCGCCACGTCCACCAAAAAATCCACCCCGTTGGCCTGGCCAATGGTTCCCGTATAGATGGCCCGGCAGCCGTTCCGGGCCGGCCGCTCCACCCAGGCAAAGGCCTGGGGATCCGTCCCGTTGTGGACGACATGCACCTTGTCCGGTGGGACCGCATGGCTCAGGACCTGGTCCCGCATGCCCTCTGAAAGCGCCACGATGGCCGCCGATTGGCGATAAATGCGGTCGGTCAACCCCTGGATGAGGTTGCCGAGGAACTGGTTGCGCAGAATGCCCATCCCAATAGGGACATCCGGCCACACGTCTACGGTCTCGAAGACGAAGGGAATCTGCCAGCGCCGCGCCAGCCGCCGCCCCAATTCCCCGATGGTCAGCGGGGTAGAAGAGGCGTAGATCAGGTCAAAATCTTTGGAGAGGCGGAAGGAATAGCGTTGGGCGCGGAAGAAAAACTTGATCCAGGCCCGCACGCGTTGCCGAAAGGGCATTTCGTGGGCGTAGTCCACGTTCAGAGCGATGACGCGAACGCCTTCATCTTCAAATTCGGAGTGGGAACCAGATGGTTGGAGGGAGTTGGGGAAATAGGCGGGACTGGTGAGGACGGTGATGTCGTGGCCGGCGGCTTGCCAGCGGTGGGCGAGGTCCCGGCTCCGGTTATTGCCATGCCCGCCGGGCGGGCAATAGTACTGGTGCAGATATAGGATCCGCATGTCAGGAGGGCTGCTTTTCCTTTTCCCGGGCCTCAATCCGGGCTTTTTCCTTCTCCTCAAAGAACCGATTCAAGGTCTTGCTGAACCGCTCTTTGATGTACCCGATTTTTTCTCCCCGCTTGAACAACAGGAAGAAAATGGTGAAGGAAATGACTACGTACGCGGCAAAAACGATGGTGTGGTAGACACTCCAGAAGGCGACGTAGCGGATGGAAAATATGGCGAGGAGTCCCGAAATGAGCGAAACCAATCCCAGGAGGACCGGGACAAAGGGTTCGGGCACGCCGAGGTAATTCATGTTGTGGGTGAGGTGGTCCTTGCCGCCCACAAAGGGGGAGGAGCCGCGGGAAATCCGGGCGATGACCACGAAGGTCGTGTCCATGATGGGCACCATGAAGACCATGATCGGAGCGATGATCTGCATGCTGACATCCACGCCGGGATTGAATTCGTGGATGTTCCAGAAGAATTTGATCCCGATGAAGGCGAGGAATGCGCCCAGAAATTGGCTGCCGGTGTCGCCCATGTAGATTTTACTCGGCTTCCAATTCAGGATGAGGAAGCCCAGGTAAGCGCCGACAAGGGCGATGAGAAGGAACAGGAAGGGGTTGAGGTTGGCGTCGCCGGGGAAAAGGCTGATGAGCAGGATGGAAATGCTGGAAATGATGAGGGAAACGGTGCCGGTGACGCCGTCCATATTGTCCAGCAGATTGACGCTGTTCATGATGCCCACAACCCAGAAGATGGTCAGCGCGTAGTCCAAGGCCGGAATGCCGAAGAGGTCGATGTGGGTCCCAAAGATGATCAGAACCACGCCACAGGTCACCTGCCCCAGGAATTTCAGGAGGGGCCGGGTATTGTAGGCATCGTCCTGCAGACCGATGAAGAACCCGAGGGTCACCGAGACAATCAGACCGAAATATTCGTAGAGATTGGCCGTGTCGATCTCCTGGGTGGCATAGAAGACGAAAGCGGCTGAGATGAAAGTCGCGAAGAAAGAAATTCCGCCAATGGTCGGCTTGGAGGTGCTCCCCCAACGAACGACATGCGGACCACTCTTCTTGGCTGCTACTCCGCGGGAAGATTTATACAATGCGTTGTTAAGCAAAAAAGAAAAGACAGCCGAGGCAAGAAATAACGTGATTCCAAGGTAAATCAAATTCTTTCACAGTTGACTTCGGCCAAAGATAGAATAATTTGGACGGAAAGGTGCAAAAAAGTCTTTGCGAATCTTTCGCCCTGAGGGGGCTTGGCCGTTGGGTAAACGTACGAGATTCAGGGGCTTTTGGACGTGGGGATGAAAGGAAAAAGGCGAAAATGAGGGGAAGCGGACGGAAGCGAAGAAGGGCCTAGAAAAACGCCTTCAACTGCACCCGGCCCGTGTGTAAGGTCCGGTTCTCAGCCGAAGCCCGGCCGTCGTAGGTCACGCTCAGTTCCAAGGTCTTGGTCAGGTAAATGGTCGTGAAGACCTGCCACACGGCATTGAAGCCCGGGTCCAGCGTCTCCCGCAGCTCAAATTCGGCGGCGAAGTTCGCTTCCCCGGTCTGCCCGACCTGGACCAGGTCGAGTTTCGCGAAGATATTGTTCCGTTCCTTCAGGTTCACCTTGGCATCAAAGCTCAGTTTGTGCAGGTTCACCACGGCGTCGACCTCGAGGTCGTCGTTCGTGTTTTCCTTGTACTTGTACGTATAGCCCGCCGTGAGGCGGATCTTCCGGTTGATCTGGAAGTTCATCTTCGGATTCACCTCGATGAAATCAATCCGATAATTCCGCGTATTGAACGATTCCGCAAAGCTCGTCCGCGTCCCCCATTTGAATTCATTCTCCACACTCTTCGACTTCCCAATGTTCAGCCGCTGATTGCTACCGTAGCTGGTCAGGGTGCGCGTTTCCGTTCCACTTTCCAGGAAATTCTTCGATTGGTTGTCGACATAGCTCAATTTGATGTCGCCGCGGCGGTTGTTGCGGTAGAAATAGAAGTCCTGGCGGAGCGTGTACTGGGCGTCGAGGAGGCTGGTATCGGCAAAAATATCCCCGATGTCGATCAGGTAATTGTCGAGTTCGGTGCCGACCGTCTTCTTTTGCGACACCCGAAAGTTGGAGATGCTGAGGAAGTTCCGGGCGGTTTCCTTGAAGAAATTTTTGCTGCGGGGAACCGTCTTTTTGAGGTCCAGCTTGAGGTTGCCGGAGAAATTGAGGGCCGTGGTGGGGAACAATTGCTGGGTGGGGACGACGATGCGGGAGAAAAAGTTGGAGCGGTTGGGGTTGGTGGAGTACTGAAATTCATCCAGGTCCTGCACGCCATCGTCGTCGAGGTCGGTCCATTCGTAATCGCCCTGGCCGGGATTCACCTCGATATACGCCACCTGCTGCCGGGCGAGCTGTTCGGAGGTCGCTTCGTAGATGAGGTTCGAGAAAATGAGCCGGTTCTTGGTGAAATAAGAGGCCTGGAGGTTCGTGATAAAGGTCTGGTTGTCGGTGAGGTTCTGGCGGAAAAAGGCCGTGTCCAGAACATCGAAGCGCCGCAACGAGGAGGTATTCTGGAAGCTCAGGTTGTCCCGCGCCTGCCAGATCACCTTGAGGTACTGCGTATGCGCCTCCGATTTGTCCCGCACCAATGAATCCAGGTACTCATATTCCTTCCGGTAATTGTACGACAGCACCAGGTCCAGCCGGTCCTTCAATTGGTACTTCACATAGGGCTTGAGGTCCTGGAAGCGGAAAGTCCCCACCTGCGCACTGTCATTGCGGGTATTTTCCTTGTCCTCCAACCAAATTTCGGTTCCGACCCGGATGTTGCCGAAGGTCTTGTAGATGTCGCCATTGTGCCGGTCCCACCGGCTCAGGCTCTGGTCCAGGCGGTTCTCAGTACTGATCGTCGTGAACGTGTACTTCCCCTGCAACCACTTGTGGCGGCTCTCCGCCTCGTACAATTGTTTCACCGAAAAGAGCTGCGTCCCGTAGGTCCGCACCCCTGCATTCGCCAGAACCCGCACCTTGTCCGAATAGCGCAATTCCGTAGTCCCCTCCGTCACATTCTCCGTCAACCGCTCCCCCAAATCATCGAAGTTCCACTCCCGGCCGTATTCGACCTTGTAGACCCGGTCGATATTGTTGTAGCGCTTCTCCACGTAGCGGTGGCTCACGTCCGCCCGCACAGTTAGGGAATCGTTGAGTTTCACCCCCTGGACGCGGATGCCGGTCTTGTTGGCGAGGCCCACATTGTCGTCGTCATCGACCGGGCTCTGGCGATTCAGGTCTTCGTCGCTGAGCGCCCCCTCCGTATACAACTGCACCTTGTCACTCAGGTCATAGGTCATCTTCACATCGAAGACCTGGTGCAGCTTGGCCGGGACCAGGACCCGGATCGGCGCAAAATTGCCAGTTGGTTGCCCCGAAGAATCGGGGGGGAGCCACGTGAAGACCGTCCCGTTCACGAGGCTTTGGTTGCGTTGGTAAAAGCCGTTGCCGGTGCCGACATTGGTGAAAATCACCTGGTAAACGGCGTCGGTATCGGAGGAGAAGACGTAGCGTTCGTAGCTGACACCATTGAAGAGGGTGTCGCGGCGGGCGTAGCGGAGGGCGGTGGCCACGGAGGCAGGCCCCACCGAGTCGATGCCGGTGACAAAGGCCAGGTCGAGGTTGTCCCCGGCCTGGCGGAGGCTGTCGAGGGCCTCGTCGGAGAATGCCCCGTCAATCGGGGCATTCTGGTTGTCGGCGTCCCGGCCGTAGGAACCGGAGATGCGGAGCTTACCACCCGCCATTTGCGCGCCGAAGTCCGCGAACATGAGCGACCGGTTGTAGAACCGGTCCGTATATTCAAAGTCGACCACAATCCGGCTGGCCGTCGAGATGATTTGCTGCGACGTGAACCGCAGCTCCCCCGAGTTATAGTCCATCACGTAGTCAAAGCCTTCCCCCCGTTTCATTTGTTTTCCATTCAAAAAGACCTTTTCACTCCCCGCCAGCACGATGATGAACCGCTCTCCATTTTTTCCCGTCAACCGATACGGCCCCTGTTTTCCCTCCTCTCCAATGAAGGAATTGGTATTGAATTTGCCCTTTGCCACCGCTCCATTGATCCCCGCGTAGAAGTTTTTTTCCTTGACCCTCACCCCGATGCCCTGCACGTTCCGGTAAAAATTCGCGAATTGGGTGCCGCGGTGGTTGATTTCAAAGTCGCCGAGGATGATCGAGTCGTTTTGGCGGATTAGCTGAATGAAGACCCGGTCAAAGTCCTGGATTTGTTGGGTGGTGCCGTCGGGCTGGATGGGAATGTTCTCGTCGGTGATGGCGGCCCGGATTTGGAGGTCATCGCCGAGGTCGCCCGCGAGTTCGAGTCGCAATCCACTGGAAACGGCCAGGCTTTGGTTGTTGCCGACGGTGATGCCCCGGGAAATGGACCCGCTCCGTTTGACGTTGGAGGGGATGATGAAGGGGACTTCCTTGCCGGGATCGGGCGTGACGACGATGAAGTTTGTGCTGTCGCCGGTGCTGTCCTGTTCGACGCGGAAGGAACGGAGGGCGAAGGTTTGGGGGAGGAAGCGGGGGAAGAAGCGGTAGGAGAAAATGAGCTCCTGGTCGGCGAAGCTGGAATCGCGCAAAACGACCTGACCGGCCATGGGAATGACTTCGTAGGCGTTGGCCGGGACCATTTCTCCCGCGCCAGTGGTGATGCGCAGGGAGGTCGGCGTCAGATATTTCTGACTGAGTTGGAGGGTGTCGTTGGTGGAAAAGGAGAGGGTGTCGGAACGGGATTGGGTGTTCTGGGCAAACAAGAACAGCGGACACACGCACAAAAACGCCAGGAGAAAAAGCTCACTGCCCAGCGCCTTGATGGTGAATGCCTTGCGTGTACGTCGTCCCAAATTTATTTTTTTCTGCTACACCTTCGCGGCAGGCAATTCAATGATGAAGGTGGTCCCGGCGCCGACTTCCGTCTCAAAATAGATGCGGCCTCCGGAGGTCTGGACAATTTTGCGGACCATGGCCAGGCCGAGGCCCATGCCCGAGGTCTTGGTCGAGAACTTGGGTTCGAATACCCGTCCCCGAATCTCTTCGGGGATTCCTTTCCCGTTGTCACGGACGGTCACCTTGGCCAGCTTGCCTTCGGTCTTCATCGCTACCACAATCCTACCTTCCTCATGCTCAATCGCCTGCTTGGCGTTTTTGATCACATTGTTGAAGACCCGCGAAAGCTGGTCCCTGTCCGAATGTACCAAAAATTCCTCTTCTGGAATGTGCAATTCCAATTGCACGGCGTCGTCGTGACTATATAGGTCGAAGACTTCCCGGACCACCTCTCTCAGGTCGAAGGTCGTCCGCTGGGGTTCGGGCATTTTTGCAAACTGGCTGAAGCTGTTGGCGATGTTCACCAGCTGCTCGATTTGGACCAGCACCGTGCCGGTCACCTTGTTGAAGAGCTTGGTCAGCTTCTCGTTGTCCGGCGGGCGGATTTTCCAGACCTGGACCAGGTGCTGGACGCTCAACCGCATCGGCGTGAGCGGATTTTTGATCTCGTGGGCCACCTGACGGGCCATTTCTTTCCACGCACTCTCCCGCTCCGTCCGCGCCAGGTTCGCCTCGGCCTCCTCCAATTGCTGGAGCATGTCGTTGTAGGCCTGGATGATATCGCCAATCTCGTCGCGGGCGTCCCATTCGATGGGCTCGTTGCGCTTGCCGAGGTTGGTGGCGCGCAGCTGGCGGTTCAGGATGGCCAGTGGCCGGATGATGCTGTTGGAGATCAGGACGGCCAGGATACCGATGGCCATGAAGATGAACACGTAGATATTGACCAGCAGGGTCAGCAGGCTCAGGCTCTGCTCGTTGACCTGGTCCTGGTTCTTATAATAGGGAATGTTCAGGAAGCCGAGGATGCGTTGTTCGGGGCTGAGAATGGGGTAGAAGGTGGAAAAATACGTGATGTTGCCGATGGATTCTTCCTTGACCACGTCCGAGACGAGGCCGTATTGGAGGGAGCGGTAGACCTCAGGGTTCATGTAGCGCGAGGTCAGGCCGAGTTCGTAAATGGCCGGTTGGGTGGTTAGGTGAAGGCGGCCCTGGCTCGAATAGATGTTGATGTCGTGGAGGAGCGTTTTCTCCATTTCCTTGATCCGCGCTTGCAATTGGACCTCGTTCTGGGCAAAATAACCGGGATCCTGCCACAGGCGGATATAGTCGTCGCGGAGGAGGTTCTGAATCTGTTGGGTTTGCTCCTGGACATCGTTTTTGAGGTCGTCGTAGATGTGGTCGCGGATATAGGGGGAAATGACAAACACGACGATGACCAGTGGGAGGATGGCGATGCTCAGGAAGAAGAGCTGGATGCGGTCCTTCAATTTCAGGTGCCGGAACTGCCGGGGATTGCGGATGAGGCGCACGATCCAGATGGGCAGCATGAGGGCGATGGTGCCGAGGATGAAGAAGTAGAAGATGAAGGAAAAGAGGTTGGCGGAATCAAACAGACTTCGGCGGGCTGTGCGGACGTGGACGACCTTGTCTTCGTTGGCGCGGTAGTACGTGTGGTTGTATGTGACGTCGTTGCTGTGGAGGTAAATGAGGGAATCCAAGGAGGAGGGACCTTCGAAATAAAAGGGGAAGGGCTCGGAGGAATGCTTGCGGGTGAGCATCTGGTCCTTGTAGACGGCATAGGCGTAGCCATCGGGGATGACCGCGTTGGAGCGGATATTGTCGTCGAGGAGCAGCTGGGGATAAAGCCGGTTTGCCTGGAATTCCGTGGGTTCCAATTCCACCAAAACCTTGATTCGGCCCAGGCTCCGCAGCAACAAATCAAATTGGCCGATGTAGATACTGCCGAAAATCCCGGAATTGTAGGGGGCGATATAGAGATTGTTGGTCATGGTGGAACGGCCAAGTTCCTCCAAGGCAAAGCTCGAATCGGTCGGGGCGTAGACCTGCACGGAAGACGTCGAATCCAGGCGTTCCCAGGCCTCGTTGTAAATCGAGATCCGGACTTCGTAGCCCTTGAAATTGGAGTCGAAAAACCGCTCCTTCAACAGCGTACTCAGGCCCCGTTCGTCCTTGTAGTCCAATTGGTAACTTTCCGCTTCCACATCCTGCACCACCCGCTCAAACAACGATTCTGTAATCAAATCGTGCTGGTCGCTCTGCCGGTCCGCCAGTTGTTGCATTTCCATCCGCATCCGAATATTGCTCCCTTCCACCATCCCAATCGTCGTCAACAGGCTAAAAATGGTGATCAGGATGAGGAAATTCAGCAGGTCCAATTTGAAGACCATCGCCCGTTTCGTCCGGATAAACACGAGGATCGTGAGCCCAAATACCAGCGGTACGGACACGAGGTAGGCAGTTTGGAAGCCGAAGAGGAGAAATGAAAGTCCGCCCAGGAACAGCAGGGACAGGACCGCCTTGTAGGTGCCGCCTTTGCCACTGAAAAAGTGGAAGCTGAACCGCAGTAATTCCAGCAAGACCAGCTGCAAGGTGATCAACACCGCCGCCAGGATGCCAAATGCGAGGTAGGAATACCCCGTCAATTCGAAGAGTTCCGAAAACTCAAAGTAAATCGTCGAGTGCCGCACCACGTCTTCGCACAGTTGGAAGAAGGCGTAGGTCACCAGGCCGCAAACCGCCAGGGTGAAGCATTGGACGGCCCAGGCCATGTATTCGGTGTGGAGTGCCCACTTGAAAAAGCGGGAAATCCACCGCCGGTACTCGTGGAGGAGCAGTCGGGTGGTGATGAGCAGCAGGGCCACATTCAGGAACAAATCCCCCAAAGAAGGCGAACGTGCGTCGATGGCCAGGATGGAAGGCGAGAAGAGTTCGTACGGGCGGTAGGATTGGGGCAAATTCAGGTAGAAGACCAAAATCCGCAGCCCAAACAGCATGCCCAGAAAGACCAGCACGCCCGACACCCGCAATTTTCCCAGCCGCCACACCTTGCCCACCCACAATTGGTAGAAGCCGAGCACCAACAACAGCAGCCCCGCCAACGCCAATCCCACGACCCAGTCCCGCTGGACATAGCTGAACACTTCCAGGTCCGGCACCTCTACGCAATACACAAAGCGTCCCGTCTCGTCGAAGATGTTGATGGCGCCTTCGACCTGCTTGTAGTACACATCAAATTGGTTGATGCGGTTCCGAACCGCCGGATCGTTCGCGTAGCGGCCCAGGAACAGGTCGGGCTTGAGGAAGGCATTGTTGACCTTGTAATTGATGTGGACCGGGATCAAGGTCACCAATTGGTATTTCTCCGTGGCGGTCCGGAGGAGGTAAAATTCCTTGTTGTTATTGGTGAATTTGCTGCGGTCGGGATAGTTGCAGTAGCTGACCATCATCCGCTGCGAGGGCATGCGCTCCGGGTTGCTCCATTGCAGCAACTGGCACTGGGAGCCGTACATGATGCGGACCAATTGTTCGTCCTCGGGCAGCAGCTGGCCGGGTTCGTAGCCGGCCAGAATCTGTTCGGATTCCTCGCGGGTCTCCGCGAGGAAATCGATGAAGTCCTGCTGCATCGCGGCCTCGATTTGTTCGGCTGTGACGCCCACCTGGCGCAGGTGCAGCCCGGCCGCTCCCAGGATCAGGAGGAAGGCGCCACCAAACAGCAACCCAAAATAAAACCGGCTCGATTGCAGCATCGGGGCAAGTTAAACAATTCGGGGAAGTGAAATGAGGGGAAAAACGATAGGGGAAAGGCAATCAGTTCTCGAAGAACCGGCTGCTGGAGATTTCGGAATTGGAAGAGGGAACCGACTTGGTAGAATAGATTTTCTTGTCGAGGAACGCCTGGAAATCTTCCTTAAGGTAGATGGGGACTTTCACGGAGCGGCGCTCGTACTTCAGTTCCTTGGTGGCCACGATGAAGGTAAACGAGACATTGGGATAGTCCGGCACCACATAGTAGTCCACGATTTCATCCCACTTCATCACAAACAAAGAGTTGGGGAAGGGGAGAATGCCTTTGTTGAGGAGGAGGCCATTTTCCATGACCATCTGAACCAACAGTTTCCGAATGGCAAAATACACCATGGACAGTCCGGCGATGGTGAACATACAAGCCAGCCCCAGATTCAGGAATTGACTGCCGCCAATGCCCGGAAACTTGCCGGGATCAAGGTAGCCGAAGTGGGTGAAGAAACAGGAAACACCAATAATGAACAGCATCAGCGAAACCACAAAAAAGACAATGGTCATGAGGACCATCTCAGGTTTCGACCAAATGAATACCGGCTTCCCTTGGTTCTTCCGGTACCAGAATGAAACCATCAGGATGCTGGGGGCGACCAGAATCGCGAACAGCAAGCTTATGTTGAGAAGTAGGTAAATCACCTTGGGATTAACTGTTAGCCTGTTCCAACAATCTAAATTTAGCACATTTATTCCGCATTCGCTAAACCCAGACTGCCCAGAATATAATTTTTCTTTCGGGTCAAAAGGGGGCTTTACAGCGGTTTTTTCTCCGTTCTGCTCCCCTTCTAAAGAACTAACGACAACCCGTTACATCTATTGTTAGTAGATGACCTGTTGGAGGAGAAATTGTTGAACATATTCTGTAATCCCGTCTTCGAGGGATGTAAACGGTTCGGTGTAGCCCGCCCCGCGCAATTTGCCCATGTCGGCTTCCGTAAAGTACTGGTAAGTCTCCCGGATATCTTCTGGCGTATCGATGAAGGAAATGGCCTCCTCCAGGTCCAGCGCGGCGAAGACGCCCCGCACCAGGTCCATGAACGTACGCGCCTGGCCCGTTCCCAGGTTGTAGATACCGCTGGCCGGTTGCTTTTCCAGCAGCCAACCGATCACCTTGGCGACGTCCATCACATAGATAAAGTCCCGCGATTGCGCGCCATCCTCGAAGTCGGGACGGTGGGAGCGGAACAATTTCATCTGGTTCGTGGCCTGGATCTGGTTGAAGGCGTGGAAAATGACGCTGGCCATGCGGCCCTTGTGGTATTCGTTCGGGCCGTAGACATTGAAGAACTTGAGCCCGGCGAAGAAGGGCGGGGTCTCCGTTTGGCCGAGGACCCACTGGTCAAATTCTTGTTTGGAGCGCCCGTAGGGGTTGAGGGGAGCCAATTGGGAAATGCCGGCGTGGTCATCGGAGAATCCGTGCTCGCCGCCGCCATAGGTGGCGGCGCTGCTGGCGTACACCAGGGGGACCTGGTGTTGCGTGCAATAGGCCCAGATCATCTGGGAGTAGTACAGGTTGAGCCGCAGGAACAGCCCCCAATTTTGCTCGGCGGTATCCGTCCGGGCTCCGAGGTGGACGATCGCCTCGGGCGGCTCGTCCAACTGTTCCAGCCAGTTCGCCAACTTGCTGCGCTCGACCCGCTCCCGCACCGACTTTTGCTCCCAGTTGGGGCGTTTGGGGGCGGGCGAAAAGTCATCCACAAGGACAATTTCTTTTCCGAGTTGTTGCAGGTGGCGGGTGACCACACTGCCAATGAATCCAGCGGCTCCGGTTACGATGATCATGCCGCAAAGCTAGTGGAAATCCCGTTTCAATTTCAACTGGTGACGGAGGGGGCGCGGGGGAGGGTTGAAATTGGGTTTTTCTTTTTCCCTCAAATTCCCTATTACCCCTGCAAAGACTTAAAAAGAAGAGATAGCCCCACTCGCGAGCCACCCGGGAAATGGTTATAATTGGGGATGATGGCGCCCTCTTCTGCCTCTACCATAAGACTGTGCTTTGTATTGGGACAATTTCCAAGTCCCACGGAGTTTTTCATCCTCAACGAAATCCAGAGTCTCCGGGCCGCAGGGGTAGAGGTCACGATCTGTGCCTTTGAACGGGGACCCGTTTTGATGGGAAAAACAGACTTGATGGACCGGGTCCGGTATGTTCCCCGGTGGTTTCAACTGAAAGAATGGCTGCTGACCGGACTTGAATTGATTCGGCATCGTGAAAAGTTCCGGGAATTTGGACGTACCACGGAGAAAGTTCGGGGGAAGAATAGGTTGAAAAAGATTCGGAATGCCTGGTTGGTGGCCACATGGTCCCGGAAGCTCCGCCGTGACCTTCCCGACCGCATCCATGCCCATTTTGCTTCCTTTCCCACCGACCTCGCCCAACAATTGGCCCATGTACTCGAGCTGGGATACAGTTTCACGGCCCACGCCCATGACATCTATGCGGATGGCCCCGACCTGACCGAGAAGATTGCCGGGGCCGATTTTGTGGTGACCTGTACGGGCTTCAACCACGAAATCCTCACCTCCCAAAAGTCAAATGGGACGCCCATCCATTGTGTGTACCACGGATTGGACCTCCGCCAATGGCCTTTTCTGCCTCGGAAAAGCCTTTCCGAACCCTTGAGCATCGTTTCGGTCGGACGGCTGACTTCTAAGAAGGGCCATGCCTATTTGCTTCGGGCGGTCCACGAATTGGTGCAACAAGGAATTGAGGTGAACTGCCATTTGCTGGGGGACGGCCCGCTGCGGGCGGAATTGGAGGCGGAAGTGGCAGAGCTGGGGATTGGAAAGGAGGTGGTCTTCCACGGGCATGTTCCCCAGGAAGCACTCTCGTCTTGGTACCAAAAGGCGGGAGTGTTGGTCCAGGCAAGTGTCATTGCGGGGAATGGTGACCGGGATGGGATTCCCAATGTTTTGCTGGAGGCGATGGCGAGTGGATTGCCGGTCATTGCCACGGAAGTTTCCGGCATCCCCGAATTGGTTCGGGATGGGGAGACAGGTATTTTGGTTCCCCAAAGAGACAGTGCTAGAATTGCGGGGGCCCTTCTTCATTTGTTGGAGCACCCGGAAATCTACCAGTCGATTTCCCAACGGGGGAGGGGCTGGATCGAAGAAGCCTTTGGAATTGACCGGGCGACAGAACAGTTGTTGGAATTGCATCGGAGGGGATGAATGGCAAAGAAGAGGATCATATTGGGATTGGAAGCGACGGAGGGCGGTGCTGCTCGTCATGTGAAGAATCTGGTACGGCACCTGGACCTGGAAAAGTTTGATGTAACGCTGATCCTGGGCACCGGCCGGCCCCACGGCGAGCCATTTTCGGAGGAAGACTTTCCTGGAATTGCGTTGTACAGAATCCCAATGGCCCGCTCATTTCGCCCCTATCAGGACTGGGTGAGCATGCGCAAAATCAAAGCCGTGTTGAGAAGGAATCCTTGTGATGTGCTGCACAGTCACAGTACCAAGGCGGGTTTCTTGTTCCGTTTGACCTCCCGGTCGCTGGACATTCCTTTGGTGGTATACACTCCCCATTCCTTTTATTTTCAAGGAGTAAGTGGAATCAGGCGTTGGTTGGCGGTACGGTTGGAGAAATGGTTGGGGCGTCGAACAGATCGGTTGATTTGCGTCAGCCAGGCGGAACGAAAGCTGAGTGTGGAGACCAACATTGTACCCGAAAACCGCTTGGTGTACATCCCCAATGCGATTGCCCCCGATTTTTTGGAAATGGGGACTAATTCCTCGCTTCATCGGGAAAGGATGGGAATCGGGGAGGAAGAAATGGTTTTCGGATGGGTGGGGCGTTTGGTGGAACAAAAAAATCCCCAATGTTTTCTCGATGCAGCGGCCAAATATCTTTCCTCGAAACCGGCCCATTTTTGGATTCTGGGAGAAGGGCCGTTGAAAGAGAGCTTGCGGATGGGCATTCAGCAGAGGGGATTGGATGGGCGGGTTCATTTGCTGGGGCATCAGATAAATGTTGCGGGATGGCTGAGAGAAATGAATGTCTTGGTTTCTACTTCCAGGTGGGAAGCTGCTCCTTACGCCCTGCTGGAGGGGCTTGCCATGAAAAAGGAAATATTGGCATCTGATATTGCTCCCCATCGGGAGTTATTGCCTTTAAATGACAGGGGAAATTTTTTCGATCCAATCAATTCGTCTGAACTCTGTTTCAGGATGTCGGAGATGTCCTGTGGGGCCAATTTGGGGGATTTTTCGGGGGATGTGTCCTCAAAAGATGCCTTTGAAAGTTTCGTCAAGGGACATGAATGTGTTTATCTGGGGTTGTAAAAAAGGTAAGGATTTCTTATATTCGTAAGGAATATTAAGTTCCTGAACACCCCTCAATCATACTTAGTCATGTCTATAAAGAATCATTCTCTTTACGCCACGTTGTTCTTCTTGTTCCTGATCCTGGCAAGTTGTTCCAAGGAAGATGTATATCCGGTCGATCAGGATACTCCTGTCATCGCTGCCAGCAGCAACGGTGTGGCATCACCCGAGGGGTTGTTTGACGCACTTCCCCTGCAACTTCAGGGATATTCTTCCTTTGCCCAATCCAGCGATTTCTACGGACCCGTTCCGAGTGCAAGCATTGCCTTCGAACAGATCACGAACAAGGATGCTTCTTTGCTGTTCCTCTCCGTGGCTGACTTCAAGCAGTATTCTACCCGCTTGTACAGCTATCTGAACGGTAACGGTTTGGCTCAGATTTCCAGCGCGGCTGATGTTCAGCGTTTCGGTCTCCAAGCGACCAACAGCGACGCCAAGAACCCCGCTTTCTTTGGATTTGACATGACCCAGTCCTCATCCATGAAGGCGGCTTCATTGGGTGACATTGCGGAAGTATCCTCCGATTACGAAAAAGAGCGCCTGATGCTTGCCCAAGGCAGTGATGCAGCAGGTACGTCCTATATCACTCCGTTCCAGACGACTCTTTCGGATGTAGCTGGATGGGAAATTTATGATGCCAGCACTCAAATCACGATGCTGTTGCTGATCGTTGACAGCCGCTTTGCATTCGCCCTGGCTATTTCTGAGCAGCCCAACGCTGAGTTTGTTGGTAAGCTGGTGACTGCCGCTCGCTCCGCTGCCATCATGGACAGCCCGAACTACACTCCCCCGGCCAATACTACCAAAGGAAACTAAGTTCCCTTCGGAATCCACATAGTTTAGGAATATTAAAAATGGATAGCTTTATTTAAGCTATCCATTTTATTTCAGCCCTCTTTGCAAACCATGTACAAAAAACTCCGCAAGGTATTTAAGTACGTACTTTTATCAGGCCTTGTCCTCTGGCTATTGGCCGAGGTCGCTCTGCGGATTTTCTACCACGAACAACTCAAACTCAGGGAATACCCCCAGATTTACAATCCGGACCACAAAATTGGCTACCGCTACATCCCCAACCGCGATGCGACCATTGATATGCCCAGCATCTCCAAAGATTTCCGCATCAACAACCAGGGATTTTACGGGCCTGATTTTGATACTCAGAAGAAAGAGGGAGTCTTCAGAATTGCGGTAGTTGGGTCGTCTCAGGCGACCGGAATCTGGCTGGATTCGGAGGAGAGTTTTTCCATGAAATTGGAAAAACTGCTTCAAGACCAGGGGAAGCCGGTCGAGGTGATCAACCTGTCCATTGATGGCCGTTTTCGGGATGAAGAAAGTATCATCCTGGCCGAAGAACTGGTGCCGGTTTTCAATCCCGACCTCGTGCTGATCTCGACTTCGATGCCTTTTGTACGGGGCGACGTCTTTCGTGACATTTACCGGGGCTACGTGATGATCTACAGTTCCCGTAAATTCTCCAAATCCAATTGTATGCGGAGAATTGATTACCTGGAGCGCCACACTTTTTTGAAGACCCTCTACAATATCTCGTATTGCGCCCGGGCGGCCTGTCGCTATTACAGGTACCATTATCCGGGACGGTATTCTGAAAACCTGGAAATCTTCATTGAAAAGCGGATCCAGGCGGACCGTGTCTCCTTTCAACCTTGGGCATCCAATGTATCGGCCCATCGAATTTTGAAGCTGGATACCTTGGTGAGGGAGCAAGGCGGACAAATGTTTGTGTTCAACTACCGCCCTGATGCATTTTTTGAGGAAATCTCCCAAATGTACTGCATTCCCTACCTCCCCTTGAATATACCGGTGGACGACAACTCCCTCCACCATGAGTTGGACATCCACTTCAATGACAAAGGCCACCAGGAAATCGCGGAGCAGTTCCGGGACAGCTTGCTGGCCCGGGATGTGATCCATTTACCCGTACCCACCGATACCCTGGGTGATGGCTGATGGAAAGCGAAAAATCGCTTTTGTATGCACCGGAACTCGTATTTCAGGGGCTGAAATAAGTTTGGCGACCCTGATTTGCCACCTCGATCGGTCTCGGTTTACCCCCATTGTTTATTTACCCGAATCGTCCGAACGCGAATTCTGGAGCAAGCTGGACGTGGAACTCCGCTTTTTTCCCTGTCGGGAGATGCGGAGGCAAAAGAATCCTTTCGCGATGGGGGGAATGCTGTTCCACCTGTGGCGGACCGCAGGAAAATTATCCAGGGCATGGAGAAAGGAAAAGGTAGAACTGGTCCACGCCAATTCGTACAAGGCTCTTCTGTACGTGGGCCTTGGATGGAGGGGGCGAAAAATTCCCTGTGTCTGCCATTTTCGGGATGTATTGCCTCGCAGTCGCTCCATTCGGTTCCTGATCCACAGAACCGTCCGAAAAGGGGTTTGCGTCAGCCAATTTATCCAATCCCAAATTCAGTTAAGCGTACCCACCGAAGTGATTTATAATCCGGTGGAAGTGGCCGTTCCATCTCTCGCTGAATCTTCCAGCAGGCCTTTCACCGTGGCGAATATCGGTCAGATGGTTCCGTGGAAGAGCCAGCACGAATTTCTGGATATGGCCGAACGATTGTCCCCTCAACGGCCTGACTTGCGCTTTTTGATGGTCGGCCGCTCTCCTGACACTGAAGATTCTGCCTATGCCCTCGGATTGAAGAGAAGGAGAGAGGAAATGGCCCGGAGTGGCAGCCTCCAATCTGCCGACTGGGTGGCTTCCCCCTCCGAATTGTGGGGACAAGTGGATTTGTTGGTCCACTGTGCGACCCGAGAACCCTTCGGGCGGGTGATCGCTGAAGCCCAATGTCTGGGGATCCCGGTACTGGCAGCGGAAGGCGGCGGAGCATCGGAGCTCATCGAATCCGGAGAGGGAGGTTGCTTGTATCCAGCCGGAGATATTACGGCCCTTTCGAAACTGGTCGAAGCAGTGGCCGACAAGTCCGATGCTTGGTCCTCCGATCAGTTGGAGGCTTGCGAGAAATCAAAGGAACGTTATCGCCCCGAAACCCACGCCCGAAAGATGGAGCAAGTGTTTGAGGAGGTGCTATGGTAAACCGCGTGCTCATCAATGCCAGCGTCCTGGGCCGGATGGAGACCGGGGTGGAAACCTCTCTGATGAACCTGCTGGGCGCATTGAACAATGGGGCTAGCGAGCAGATTGAGTTTGAGGTCTTGTGCAATCAAAAAGCCTTTCCCCGCATCGTCTCCAATTTGAACCTGACAGTTCGGCCCTTGGCACCATCAGCCCGCCTGAGGCGGGTCATCTGGGAACATTTCCGAATGTCATCC
This sequence comes from uncultured bacterium, assembly GCA_963923035.1. Classification (GTDB taxonomy): domain Bacteria; phylum Bacteroidota; class Bacteroidia; order J057; family JADKCL01; genus CAWUKT01. The sequence continues at coordinate 27,409 of CAWUKT010000035.1, read as the reverse complement.
CTGACTTCGGAGGGTCCCTCAACGCTCCTCCATTCCCCGACCTATTTATTGCCTTTCCAAGCGGGAAAAGGGAGTGTGGTGACTTGCCATGACCTCATTGCCCTGCATTCTCCCCGGTTGTGCCATCCCCGAACCCGCAACTATTACCGGCTGGCCCTTCCCTGGACGCTGAAGCGGGCTGCCCACATCATCTGCGTCTCGGAGACTGTTCAGCAGCAGATCCACCGCCGTTTTCCGGCTTGCGTGGGCAAGACGACCGTCATCCCCAATGTCATTCACGCATCTTTCTCGGACAGCCTGGACGAAGATTCTTCAAGACCAGTCCCCGACTTCACGCGCCAGGGGCGTCCCTATGTGTTGTTTGTAGGGAAAATGGAAGCGAAAAAAAACCTGCCGCGTTTGATCCAGGCCTTTCACCTGGCACGCCAGGAAGGAAATATTCCCCACGATCTGGTCATCGCGGGAACTCCGGGCTGGGGTTTCGGGAAGGTGAAAAAGACCTTGGCGGAACTGGGCAATCCAGCGTGGTGTCGCCTGCTGGGATACGTTTCCGAAGACGAGTTGCCGCACCTGTACCGCGGAGCGGATTTATTCGTCTTTCCGTCTCTGTACGAGGGATTTGGAATGCCTCCGCTGGAGGCCCTGGCTTCTGGGATTCCCGTCCTGGCTTCCAACCGAGGCAGTCTACCCGAAGTGCTGGGGAAGCATGCCTGTTTTGCCGATCCTTTATCGGTGGAAGACCTGGCTGCTCAACTGATCGCCTTACTTGAAAACGAGACGAAGCGGAACCAAATGCTGGAGGGCAGGGAAGAATGGTTAGGGCAATACCGGGCCGATCAGGTTCGGGCCCAGTACCTAGCCTTTTACCGTCAAATATTCAATCAATTGTCCCCCTCAACCTCCCCTTGATGATGCGTTTTCCAATGCTCAGGTCCTCCATGATTGTAGTTGCCGTTTCTCTGGTGGCAAAGGGCTTGGGCTATGGAGAAAAATTGGTTCTGGCCTATCACTTTGGGACGGGGCCGGAAGTGGACGTCTACCTGCTGATCTTCGGAATCATCTTCAGTATGTTCGTCGTTTTTCGGGAATTGATCGAGCCGGGCGCCTTGCGTACGATGGAGGGTTTTGTGGGGAAAGGAGAAGAAAAGAAGGCAAATGTATTCTTCAATTCGGTGGCAGTCGGGGTGTTGGGGCTGGCTGTTTTGCTTGTGCTTCCCGGTATGATCTGGCCGCGGGCGGTCATTCGCTTGTTTGCGCCGGGTTTTGCCGGGGAAAAGTTGGAAATGGCCATCGAAATTTGGAGGTGGGCCTGGCCATCGGTGGCCCTGTTGGGACTGTCCGCGTTGACCTATATCACCCTCAATGCGGAGAAAAGATTCTTTGTGCCCGCTTTGGGAGACGTGTTTTTCAAAGGAGGAAGCCTCGCCTTCCTGTTGGCCTATCAGGTAGGAATGCCCTTGACCATTCTGGGAATGGCCATTTTGGTGGGAGCGGGAGGAAAATTGGTGCCCCACCTGATTGGACTTCGCCACCGCGTTCGACTCCGGCTGGCGAAATGGAAATTCCCGGGCCGATCCGAATTTGCAGGGCTGACCTTGCCCCTTGTCCTCGGTGTATTGTTCTCTCAGTTGAGCGTTCTGATCGACTTTGGCTGGGGTTCAACGCTGGGAGATGGAGCCATTGCCGCTCTCGGGTACGCCCGAAAAATTGTGGACTTGCCCATCGTCGTTTTCCCCTACGCGTTTGGAATTGTCCTGTTCCCCTTTTTCACAACCTTTTCCCGCCAACAATCCCAGCAACGCCTGCTCAACCTCTTTGGAGTCTCAATGCGGAGCATCTTCGGCGTATTCTTATTCATCGGTTTGGCCTTGATCTTTTTCTCGACCCCTATTGTGCAGTTGCTGCTGGAGCGGGGAGCATTCGAACAATCGGCGACGGAAATGACCGTTGCGCCCTTGAAGGTCTATGGAGTGGGCGCTGTATTCATGGCCATCGAAACAGTCTTGGTACTGTTCTTCTTTGGCCGGGGCGATACCCGCACCCCGGTGGTCGTGGGCATTTTGGGAGTGATCCTGAACATCGGCTTGACCTGGCTCCTGGTCAACCAGATTGCCTATCTGGGCATTGCCTGGGCCTTGGTAATCTCGAAAGGATTGAAGGTTTTGGTGCTGTTGGAGATCGTTCGGCGCCAGTTCCGGATTTCATGGTCGCGGGTGCTTCCCTTTTGTGGGCGGGTCCTGGTCGCCGGAGCGGTAAGTGCCGCTGTCATGGTAGCCTTTATCAATTGGGGAAGTCACTTCGGAGGGGAAGGAACGGTGGGGCAACTCTTGCGCCTATCGGTTGGAGGAGGCTTGGCCTTTATGCTGTACCTGGGAACAGCCTACGCGATTGGGATTCGGGCGAGGGATTTTAGATTGGATGGTGGGGTGGAAATGCGTGACGGTCAATAGTGGACGAGCGACCCATTTCGTTTTCCCTTTTCCACACTCCACTTGAAAAACTGAAGACTGGCCGGCAACATCACGCCGCCAATGACGGCGAGGATCAGCAGTTGATCGCTGAGCATCGCAATGCTATGCCCTTGGAGAATGGAGAGCCGAAGGGCTTCAAGGGAATAGGTGATGGGAACGATCAGAGAAATGGATTGTAGCCATTCCGGCATGACTTCAATGGGAAAGAGGGCCCCGGCCAGGATGCCGCTGACCGTTACAAAAAACCAGGAGAAAGGTTCGCCTTTTTTGAAGATGATGGTGCCCGCCGCTGCCAGAATCCCAAAGCTGACAAATACGATGAGGGACAGCAAGACCGACAAGAGCATCGCCGGAACATTGGTATTCGCAAAGCTAAAGCCCATGAGCACGACTCCGACCCCAAACATGACGATTAGTTGGAAGGTAGCCGCTACGAAGGAATAGGTCGATGAAAAGAGGACGACCAGGCGGGAGTCGGTCTGGGAACTCAGGATCGCTTCCAGACAACCAGCCATCTGAGCGCGTCGCATGGTATTGGAAAAGGTCGTGATTGCAAGTTGGAAAAAGCGGGTGAAGGCCAGGCCAATCAGGGCAAAGGGGAAATAGGCGCCTCCATACTCATCGAGTGAAGGGTTTTCCTGGCCCTCCATAAGTTTGCCAATGAAGAAGAAGGAGACGATGGGAAAGACCGAAGCCAGGAGGCTGAGGAGAAAAGCCATCTTGTAACTGGTCTCGATGATCAGGTCCCGGCGAAAAAATGCTCTGGCTTTGTACCACATCATTCAGTCTCCTTATTAGGGGTTCCAAAAACTGCCTGGTAGCCTTTTTCCAGGTCTCCAAATCGTTCTTCTACGTCCTCCCGGGACCCAAAAAACTGGATTTCTCCCGATTTGATCATGCAAATCTTGTTGCAGAGGTCGCTGGCTTCATCCAATCGGTGAGTGGCGATCAGCAGGGTCCGAATCTGGGATTGATGGATTTTGGTTAGGAGGATGTTCTTGACTTCGATGGCGGCAATCGGGTCGAGGGTCCGGGTCGGCTCATCAAGGATCAGAATGGAGGGGTTGGGAATCAGGCCCCGGGCCAAAGCCAGGCGTTGCTTCATGCCAGAAGAATACTTAGATACTTCCTTGTGGATGGCCTTTTCCAGGCCCACGAGCTGGGTCCAGTGGTGAACCCGTTGTTCCAAATCTTCTTCCCGGAGGTTGTCCAGTGCTCCGAAGAACATCAGGTTCTGGAATCCGGTCAGCCGCCAGTAAAAGCTACGTTCCTCGTTCAGGACGTAGCCCACGGATTTGCGCGCCTCCCGATTGGCCAGGACCGTATTGTGCCCCTCCACCAGCAGGCTTCCTTCGCTGGGATAGATCAATCCCCCAATCAGTTTGAGCATGGTCGTTTTTCCGGCCCCATTGGGCCCCAAAATCGCCACCCGATCTCCCGCCTGGATCGAGAGATTGACCTGGTTCAGTGCAGTAAAGTATTTGGGGGGAGAAAATGGACGTAGCACATAATCCACATACCGTCTGGATATGGGAAATCGCATGGTCACTTTGTCCAGTTCAATCATGAAAGAGGGGATTGCAGTCGCAACTCAAATTACGAAACCAATTTGGTTTTGCAATTCTTCGACCAAGGGATTGATTTGGCCGCCTAACCACCCCCTTTTTATCTATGGGAAGTTTTTTCGATATTCCTGCCCATGGCGATGCCCCACCCGTCTACCGTCACCCTCAATTCCCAGCGTCTTGTCATTCGTCCCTTTCAGAAGGGAGATGAAATAGCGGTATTGAACCTCATCCGGGCCAATCAGGATCACCTGGCGAAAGTGCTGCCGGAGTGGGTCAAGCAGATTGACACGGTGGAGGAAGCCAAGGCGTTTGTCAAACGAATGCGGATGGGATGGTTGCTGAAAAAAGTTCTCGCCTTCGGTTTCTGGGAGGGTGAACAACTCCTCGGAGAGGTCTTGTTGTTTGATTTCCAAGGGAATCAAGCTGAAATCGGCTATTTCATTGACCGCGGGCATCAGGGAAAAGGCTTTACGGGGGAAGCCTTCAAGGCGGTGGTGAAGTTCGTTCGGGACCACCAAACTGTCCCTCAATTGGTCGCCCTGTGCCCTCCCTGGCATATTGCCAGTCGCAAGGTCGCTGAGCAAGCTGGCTTTTCCCTCTGGCGAGAGGACGAGGCCTACGCCACTTACCGGTTGGAGGTCGGTCCATGAAGGAGCCACAAGCCATCCATTGGGGCCCCCACCAAAAGGCATTTGTGGTGAAGGGCGAGGAAAGCCGCATTCAGGGGGTCCTCCGTCTGCCCCCCAATTGCCGGAAACTGGTGGTGATGGTCCCGGCTTTGACCGGCACCCGCACCGGTCCCCAGCGTATCTTCGTTGACATTTCACACCACCTCTTCCAACAAGAAATTGGGACCCTGACCCTCGACTTGCCACCCAACGGCGACAGCTATGACTGGAAGCATTCCGGGGTCCGGAAATGGAAGGACCTGGAGGAATTGAACGCAATCGTGGCCCTGTACCTCGGCCAGGTGCGGGAGCAACTGGACGAATTGGAAGTGCCTCTGATTTGGATGAGCATCTCCTGGGGCTGTATCCCCGTGGCGACTTTTGCCCGGGAAAATGGATTTGAGGAGGCGATTCTACTCTCGCCAAGTACCATCGTCGGGAAGGCCCAGAAAGTAGACGCATCTTCATTGCGCACCTATTACCTGAAATTATTTCGCAGGGAAACGTGGGGGAAAATCCTCCGGTTTCAAATTCGTCCCCGACGAATTTTCTATACCATTTTCCCCAAACAACGGCCCATCTCTCAAGGAGCGTCTGGCTCTCCATCCGCTTCGTCCGTCGGCCATTTGGACCGGGTCTTGTGCCTATACGGGGGCAACGATCCCGAGAAAGATCGGTACAAGGCTTACTGGGAGGCGGAAAAGGCATCGGGGCGCATCAAGCACTTGGATGAAGCCGTCGTTCCGAATGCTGATCACAGCTTTATGGGGTGGAAGTGGAAGCAGGAAGTGGCGCTTCATGTGGGGGATTGGATGGAAGGAAAGGAGGTGGGAAATGGAGTTTGAAAAATTCAGACTGGAAGAGATTCGGCCGGGGCGCTGGATTTGGATTCAGGAGACATTGCCTGTGGTTCCCCACAAAGGCAATGTGATGTTCTTCAATCCTTTGTTGGATGAGCGCAAACGATCAGCGGGAATTCAGGCATCGGTGGAAAGGGCCCTGCTTGATCAGGGCTGGCGAATCATTCGCTGGGATTATGTGGGGACCGGAGACAGTGGAGGCACCGGACTGGAGTTTGACCCTGAAGAAAGCCTGAAGGATGGCGGAGTACTGGGACGACAAATTCTGGATAAGAATGATCCTCTGATCGCCTTCGGAATTCGTTGGGGAGCAGATTTCGCCCTGACTCTGGACCAAGAGTACGGCATTTTCTCCCGGCTGGTACTGGTGGAGCCAGTTGGGAATGGGAAGCGCTTCCTGATGGGACAACGTCTGCGACGGGACGCTTTCGAAAAGATTCACCGTATCCCATCTGATGGCCACCAGATGAACATCAATGGTCATACCTACGAAGATTTTCAAGGATTTCCCCTCTCCGAACGAGCCATTCAATTCATTGAATCACTGCCCCGGGACCCCGGTTCTTTGTCCCAACCCTCCTCCCTTGTCCATATCATCAAATTGACCCAGGCGAGGACGCACCGGGCCGTCAACCAGTTCGTCGAATTTGCCGGAAAACACCATCCCGTTTTGCAGACCGAAGTGGGAGGCGAGCCCTTTTGGGACAGTTTGACGAATCCTGGCTTTGATGAAACTCAAATGGCCGTCTTGCAAGCGGTTCATACTTCCCTCGACCCGAAACAATGACCTCTCATGCTGCCCATCATTGACATCCATACCCACCTGGCTTTTGACAAGATTTTCCCCGCTGCCTTCGTCGAGGGGATGGTGGAAAATTTCGACCAGCTTCTCCAGGGCTCAGCTGGCAGCGGAAACCGCAGAATTTCAGCCGACAAGATTCGCCGGTTGATCCGGGCCTTCCTGAAGGACGATGATTGCCAGCAGCTGCTGAAGCAGATGGACAAGTCCAATATCCAAAAGTCGGTCCTGTTGATCATTGATGGAGGGGTGGGAATGGGAGAAGCGCCGCTGGATTTGGAGGGGATTTACGAAGTCCACGCCGAGTTAGTGCGTCACTATCCGGAGCGGTTCGCCGTGTTTGGGAGCGGAGACCCGCGACGGGGTGAGGCTGGCTTGGAGCTGTTCAAAAAAGGCATCCAGGAATATGGATTTGCGGGACTCAAATTGTATCCGCCGATGGGCTACGGGATCGACCATCCGAGTCTGGACCCCTGGTACGCTTATTGTGACGCGCAGGAATTGCCCGTCCTGATCCACACGGGGCCTTCCTTGAAGTCCCTGGCCAACGAACTGGCGGAGCCGACGCTGATTTCCGAGGTCGCCCCGCGGTTTCCCAAGGCGAAATTCATCCTCGCCCACGCCGGATTCCGGCTGTTCAGGCCGGAGGTCCTGGCATTGCTGGAACATCCCAATGTATATGCGGACATCGCGGGCTTCCATTCGGTTTTTCCGACGGTGAATGACGAAATGAAGTCGGCCATGGGCGCCATGTTTACGCCGGGTATCCAGGACAAGGTTCTGTTTGGGACCGATTGGCCCTTGTTCAACCTGCTGACTCCACTTCAGCGGATCGCGGCCATGATCCCGCGGCTCTACCACGAATTGCATCCCGAGGGGGACGAGATTGCGCTCCGAAAAGTGATGTATGGAAATGCCTCCCGGGTATTGGGCTTGGAAAAAAGGTAGGACTACGCCTATCGGTTCGGAAACTCCTCCACAAATTTTGAAATATCCCCAATCGTCTGGAAGCTCCCAATGTCAAGGTCTTTGACGATGGTTTCCATGTCAACATCCAATACATCCTCCAGGGACAAAACCAGATTGATATAATTGATGGAATCGAACCCAATGGCATCCAGGCGGGTCTCGGAGCCCAGGTGGGCTCCCTCGGGAAGTTGATCTCCCATCACTTCCCGAATCAACTTCGCGACCACGGACAAGGTATCCTGTTCCTCAACGGATGAGGCCGATCCTTTCTTCGAAAACCATTTGTTGAACATAGTAATGTGAAAATAAGCTGTTGCAGTGGGAAAAAGAAATCCTTCGTTCAGCTTTCCGGTGAGATTTCACCGGATGAGAAATTTTACGGGAGACTCTGTTGAATGACTTGAAAGAGCGATTGAGGAGGGAGGAAGCGGGTTTGAATGGCTTCGTCGACTTGGTTGCTGGCCACCGCACCACAATAGCCATCTGCCACCTCCAAGGGGTGGATTCTCCAGGCTTGCTCTTGAAATACAATCTCGTTCAGGTTCAGAGCCGGCAATTTCGTCAGAGCGGCGATTCCCTGTCCGGTAGCCTTCACTATGGATTCCATGACCACCCAATTCCGAAAAAAATCAGGCAATGGGCTATCACTTATTAGGATTTCCTGCCAGGTAGAGGGAGGAAAATAAGCCTGAAGCCTCTCCCAGCCAAGTGGACGGATTTCCTCAATGTCCACCCCAACCCTGCCCTGGGATTGAGCGACAAACACGACGAATTTACCTGAGTGACTGATGTTAAAATCGGCGTCCAGCGGAAGAAAAGGGCGGTCCAAAGGGTCCTTGTCCAATTTCTCCAGCAAAAGAAGCGAATGGCCTCCCTGAAGGAGCCAATGTCCAAGAAGGGCCTTTCCCAGCAAGCTGCGTTGCCGGTCCTCGGGGACTAGAAAATGATCCGCGCGGAAGTTGGATTCGGCGGGCAGAAGGTCACGAATGACATTCAATTGTAGCGCGGAAATGTCCGCTTCGATATGAGTGACCAGGACCTGGATCATTCCAAAGAAAAGTTACTGAGGAGGCTTTGTCGTCCATCCTCGAGATGAATGTACAAAATTGTCCTGTGCCGTTGTCGCCGATTCTCTCTACTGTTCATTTTGAGCCCAGTCGGCGAATTGTGAAAATAATTCTATCTTGAAATTCCAGTATTGCTACAATCAAAGAGTTCAGAAATCACACCATTCAATCACCCTTGAAATCAGATGACTGATCAGCTTCCTGCGATGGGGACCATTCTTGAGTATATCCATGCCTACGCTGCAAAGGGGCAGGGGAGATTTCATTTTATCCACGAAAAGGAGGCATTGGAAAGCTGGACGTTTGATGAAATTCTGCAAATCAGTGAAGGGGTTGCAGCACAGGTGAAGGAGCAGGGAAATGCGGGAGACCGGGTCTTGTTGCTGTTTCCCCAGCGACTGTTGTTTGTGCCCGCCTTTTTGGGAACGCTCCACGCGAACCGGATTGCAGTCCCGGCGACCCCGCCGGGAAATGCCCGCAGCACCGACCGGGTGCGACGCATCATGCACGACTGTCAGCCTGCGATGATCTTATCGACCCCTGAGCTGAAGGGGTACCGCTTCGTGAAGGAACTGGCCGCCGAATTTGGAATTCCCCTGCTCGATGTCTCTGCGCAGGACAAGCAGACCTTTTCCCCGAATCGACAGATTGCTCTGGATTCGACCGCTTTCCTTCAGTACACATCGGGTTCTACCGGTGACCCGAAGGGCGTAATGGTGTCCCACGCCAATATCGTGGCCAATGAGGAGCTGATCCGCACCAAGTTCAAGACTTCTTCTGAAGATCGTTTCATGGGCTGGCTTCCTTTTTACCATGACATGGGGCTGATCGGCAATGTGCTCCACCCACTTTATATGGGCGGAGAAGTCTGGCTCATGGATCCGATGACCTTCCTGAAATACCCCCACCAATGGTTGGAGGCCATTTCGACTTATAACATCACTGTGAGTGGAGGCCCCAATTTTGCCTACGACCACTGTGTCGAGCAGATCAGGGAGCTGTCTCCGGACATCCGCCTCGATGCGTGGCGGGTGGCCTTCAATGGCGCGGAGAAGGTGCGCCAGTCGACTTTGGAGCGGTTTGGGGAGCGGTTTGGAAAGGCTGGATTTCAGGAAAATGCCTGGCTTCCCTGCTATGGCATGGCCGAAACGACCTTATTGATTTCTTCGCCGGAGAATACAGACCTACGGGTGGAGCGGGGTCAGGTCAGTTGCGGGGAGGCGGCTCCGAATCAATTGGTTGTGGTGAAAGAAGGGCAGGAATGCGAGGAAGGACAAGAAGGAGAAATCTGGGTGCAGGGAACGAGCAATGCCCTGGGTTACTGGGGAAAGAAACGGGAGTCCAAAGCCATTTTTGGGGCGCAGTTGAAAGGAAGGGAAGGGTATTTTCTGCGAACGGGAGATTTGGGCTTTCAATTGGGTGGCCAGTTGTACATCACGGGGCGACTCAAAGATTTGATGATCGTTCGAGGGCGAAATATTCATCCGGAAGACGTCGAAGCGAGTTTGAGTGGTTTGGAAGGCTTGGTTGCAAATGGTGCTGCGGCGTTTTCGACTGAGGAGGAGGACCATGAAAAGCTGGTATTGGTCGTAGAGGTACGGAAGCGCAACGGGCAAAGCTATGGAGATGTGGTCCACCGGATCCGGGAGCGGGTAGCAGAAGAATTCGAATTGGCTTTGGACGCCATTGTCCTCATTCGAAGGGGAACTTTGCCGCGAACTTCAAGCGGCAAGGTCCGTCGGGGAACCACGCGGCAGAGGTACTGGGAGCAAAAGTTGCATGTATTGGAGATAGGGAATAGCCCTTTGCCTCGAATCCAAAGAACCTCTCCCATCCAGCAGGTGCTGGAATCGGTTCTGGAAACCCCGATTTCCGATCCCCACCAAAGCCTGTATTCCTACGGATTGGACTCCCTGAAGATGGTCCAATTTTTAACCCAACTGGAAAGTCACCGGCAAGAAGCCCTCGAAATCGAAAGCCTGCCCCAACCGCTTACCCTTTCCACGCTGGAGACTTGGTTGGGAGAAAGAAAAAAGCAGGAGTCTCAGGAAGAAATTCGGCAGGCCCCACTTTCACCATTCCAAGCGGCGATTTGGAAAAATTACCAGTTGGTTCCCGAGTGTTCCGTGTACCACGTTCCGGTTGATCTGGAAATGCCTCAGACGCTGGGAGTCGATCAGCTGAAAGAACGTCTCCTTGAATTGGTCCGTCGCGTTCCGCTGCTCCGCAGCCACTTTGTCCTGGAAAACTCCCAATTGAGGATGGAGACTCAGGCAGATGGCGAGCTTTTCGTGCCGGACTTGGAGGCCATCAAGGTTCAAACCGAATCAGGATTCCAACTAGCGCGGAATCGATTCTTCCGAAGCCCTTTCGAACTCGATAAATACCCCTTGTGGCGCATTGCGCGGGTCGAGATGCCGGGAAAATCCCCGCGGTTGTGGTTGGTCTTTTTGCATTTGCTCACCGACGGAGTTGGCATCCAGCATATTCTCCGCTTCCTGATCCGGGGGGAAGGACGAGTGGGCAATCATTCCTACCTGGATTGGAGTCGCAGGGCGATTGAGCATTGGGGTCAGGAGCGAAAAGCGGAGTCCCGGAAGTATTGGCAAGGCCTTTTGACGGACCACGAACCACTACAATTGCCACTGGGAGAAACGTCGTTTTCTTCTTCGGTGGGAACCTTGCGCCGCCAGGTACCTAAGGCGCTTTGGGCCCGAATTCGGGCCCATGCCGAACAATTGGAGACCACCTCCACGGTCATCTGCCTGGCGGCCTACGCACTTCTGATTGGCCGGTTGGCCGGAACCCGCGACATCTTGATCGGAGTTCCCGTTCAGCTTCGAACCCAACCGGCAGAATGGGAACTGGTCGGCCCGCTACTGAACACCGTTTTGGTGCGGGTCCAGGTGCGCCCTGGGGCGGAGTTCACTGAGTTGATCCAACAAATCCACCAACAATTGGTCGAGGAGGCGCCCCAACATCGGTTCCCCATTGATGAACTGTTGGCATTGCTGGATCCCCGGGACGAGAGACAACATTTTCCCTTGACGGGGATATTTTTCAATACCGTCCTTTCCCTCGATTCCCAACTATCCCTGTTTGATTTTTTCCCCGGGATGCAGGGGTTGGCCTCCAATTTCCTTCTCAATTTTTACCTGGCGCCCTCCAAAGACCGATTGGAGATCCGGATGGATTACCGGGAAGATGTGCTCAATTCCGCGTTGTTGGACCGACTCCTGGCAGAAATGACCGAGATGTTGGATATGATCGTTTCCGATGCTCCCGTGCTGGGTTTACCGGGTATTTGTAACCCGAATTATTGGAGGAAAAGTGAAGGGGGGAATTGGTTGGCGGGAATCAAGAACAGGATTCAGGACCGATATTTTTCCCCGGGAACGATTTTGGAACTGTTGCAGGATCAAAGTCGACGGACTCCTGACCGGGTGGCCTTGGTGCAACGATCGAGGCGGGTTTCTTACGGAGAATTGGAAGAAAAGGCCCGGGAACTGGCCGGGTATCTGATGGAAAGCGGGGTGAAAAAAGGTGACTTCGCGGTTTTGTTGATGGATAAAACCCTTGAGGTGCCCCTGGCATTTTACGCGATGATGAAATTGGGGGCGATCTTGGTTCCGATGGACATTGGTTGGCCTCCAGAGCGGATTCGTGAACTGATTCTGGAATTGGAGCCCGTATTTATCACGTACAACGAAGGGGGCAAGGCGCTCTGGAACCAGTTGGGCCTCGAATGTCCCCATTATTTTCTCGATTTCGATGCCAAAATAGAGCACCGGGGAAAAGAATCTTTCCCCGAAATAGGCCCCTCTGACCTCGTTTACGGGATGTATACCTCCGGTACTACCGGCCGCCCCAAGTGTACCTTGAATTATCATTTGGGCCTGCACAATCGGTTCCGGCACATGGACCGCCGGTACGGCCAGTCCGAGGAGGAGGTCGCCCTGTTCAGTAGCAAATATGACTATGACGCCGGCTTGTGGCAGCTCTTTTGGCCGCTGTGCAACGGAGGGAAGTCCATTTTGCCGAAAACTTACGAAGAGGTTGATTTTGAAACGTTTTGCAGCTTGGTCCGCGAACACCAGGTCACCTTTCTGGACTTTGTTCCCACTGTATTCGATGTGTTTGTCGACTACCTGGAACTACATCCCGAGCGAGTCGCCGAGCTCCAAAGCCTGAAACAAATTTTGATTGGCGGAGAGTACGTAAATGCCTCTTCGATTCGGCGTTTCCGGGAATTGCTTCCCCAGGTCGGATTCACCAATACCTATGGAGCCACCGAAGCCTCCATGGGGACCGTTTTCTTCGAAATCCCCGCTGAAGTTCCGGATAAAATCCCCATTGGACAGCCCATTGACCATGTTCTGGCGGTGGTGCTGAACGAGATGATGGAGCCGGTGGAACGGGGAGAAGTCGGCGAATTGTACCTGGGAGGCGATTGCGTGGGGGCCGGTTATTACAAATCGCCGGAAAAAACAGCGGCCTCATTCATTCGATCTCCCTACAAAGGGTTGGAGAATGGGCGGTGGTACCGGACCGGAGATTTGGTTCGGGAGCGTGAGAATGGAAACATTGAATACATTGGAAGACGGGACGCGCAGATCAAACGGGGCGGGGTACGCATAGAACCGGAGGAAATCGAGCAGGTATTGTTGAGCCACCCGAAGGTTCAGCAAGCAGCCCTGGTGGTAGCTCCTTCTCACAACCATTTGGTGGCCTATTTGGTCGGGACCGAGATCTCATTCCCCGAACTTCGCTCGTTTCTTTCGGGAAAATTGCCTGCGGCGATGATTCCGGATGGTGCAGCGGTGCTACCTTCGTTTCCGAGGATTTCGATTGGGAAGGTGGACAAAAAGGCCTTGGCAAAGGAGCCTTACGCTCCTTTCCAGCTCATTTCGAAGGACGCCTCCTCGGCTCCGGTAGAGTACTCTGGATCCGAAGCGCGGCTCAAGGTGATGCTGGAAGATTACTTTGGTTTTCAGTTGCCGCCTGAATTCATTTTGAACAACTATGCCGCGATGGGCGGAAATTCTTTGCAGGCCTTGGAGTTGACCGGTCGGATCGAATCGGTTTTCGGCATTCGCCTGGCCCCATTGAAGTTGCTGACCGCTCCTTCTTTTCGACAATTGACCCAAGAAATCGACCAACGAATCGCGGCTTCCGGCCAACGATGGGACTTTGAAGGAGATACTGTGAATGCCGCTTCCGAGCAGGAAATCCAAAACTTCTTGAGTCACGCCTACTGTGCCGGATGGCAGGTTCAGGCAAATGGAGAGGGTGGCCTGAGCTTGTTGGGGCTCAATAGTTCCCTGGATGCCAGGGTCGAACACTTTATTCAAGAAAATGCCGGGGCCATCCTGGCGTCTGCTTCATCCGAAAGGCCCGGCCGTTATCTCGCATCATATCTCCAGCAAGCGGTTTGGCGATTTTTGATTGACCGTGGCAATTCAAATATTTCTTTCGGCGTGGTCCTTGATCAGCCCATGGAAGTTGAGCGCCTTCAGCGGGCATTTATGCAACTGTTGGAACGTCACGAAGCCTTGCGGACGACCTTCGCCTTGGAGGGAGATCAACTCTGGCAAGAATGCCTTTCCCCCGACCAGGACCATTTCAGGGTTCTCAGCATGGAAGCGATGCCCCTGGCGGCGGCCAGGGCCCGGTGCAAGGAATTGCGCAACGAAGTCTTTGACATTTTTGGAGCGCCCCTGTTGAAGGCTTATTGCTTCCCACTCCAAGAGGGAGGCAGTTTGGTTTTCTTCGTCGTTAGCCACCTAATTTTTGATGGCCTGTCCATTCCTGTATTTGGAAGAGACCTGGCGGCTTTTTACCTGAATGAAGGGTACAAACTTCCGGAAATGGGCTCAAGCTACCGCGACCATATCCAGTCCACCGCATTCGCGGTGGAGAATGGACTCTTGGCAGAGGCCCGGAGCTATTGGGAGCGCTTGGCTGCGCAGGTGCCACCCTTCCACCCGTTCCGGGTGGAAAAAGACGGGGTGACGGAGGAAGTCACCTATGCAACCCTGCGGGATACCGTGATGATCACCGGGGAGGATTTCGCCGCAGTCGAAGCCTTTTGCCACCGGGCCAGAATTTTTCCCAGTGATTTCTTCCTGTTGTTGGAGACGCTTTTGATCCGCCATTTCTCGGGGAACCTGAAAATGTTGATTTCCTCGTCGGTCCACAACCGCGAAGATTTCGAGCGGAAGGACCTGGTGGGGCTGTTCACGAACAGTCTGTTCCAATTGGTGGAGATGGAGCCGGTCGGAAATGTGGTCGAGTGGGGAGCTGAACTGGTACAAGAGACGATCCGTTCCCGTGAATTCAATGCCTATCCCCATAACCTGGTCTGGGATGAATTTTTCGCTCCCCAAGGCTTCCAACACCATGAGATTCGCAGGTACAAGTACAATTTCATCGATCTGGTCAGCAAGGACCTCGTGGAGATGCGGGCGAGGTTGGGAGGAGAAACGCTTGAATTGCCCCCATTGCCATTCAGTAGCAATTACCTCTTGTTGTTGGTGGTGCGGGAGCAAGGGCAATACCGTCTCCATGTCGAATTGAATGCCCGATTTTTTGACGAGTTGGGGCTGGGGAAAATTCGGAATTACCTGGTGGAGACGATGAAACGGATTTGTAGGCAAGGAATTGAGGATATCGAAACTTTAACTAACTTTATTGACACTGACTCCAATAAATAGAATGACAGTATTTAGATCTGAAATCCTCGATAAATTCGGTGTGAACATGAATGCCCTGGCGGCTGAGGATCAGTTTGATCCCGTGATTCACCGTGAAATGGAGATTCGGAGCATCCTGGAAATTCTCTGCCGGAAGAACAAAAACAATCCGGTACTGGTGGGGGAGCCGGGAGTGGGAAAAACGGCCATCGTGGAGAAAATTGCCACAATGATGCTGAATGGAGAATTGCCGGAACTGTTTCGCAACAAGGTCATCTACAGCTTGCCCATCAGCAATCTGGTGGCGGGAACGAGCTACCGGGGGGAGTTTGAGGAACGGTTGAATTTGATCTTGGGGGAAGTCAGGAAACACAAGGATAAAATCGTCCTCTTCATTGACGAGATTCACAATACCATCGGGACAGGATCCGCGAAGGGTTCTCTCGACATCTCAAATATTCTCAAGCCGGCCATTTCCCGGGGTGAAATTCGCTTGATCGGTGCAACTACGTACAAGGAATTTGATGCCTTCATTGGGCAGGATAAGGCTTTTGAGCGGAGGTTTCAAAAGGTGGAAATCTCCGAACCAGATATCCAAACGGCGATTTTGATGGTGCATGGGATCAAGGCCCGGTACGAAGCACACCACGGATTGCCGATCAGTGACGCTGCCGTAGTTTCGGCAGTGGAGATGGCGGCGGCTTTCATCCCCGACCGCTACCTGCCCGACAAGGCGCTTGATCTCCTGGACCTGGCCGGCGCGAATTTGCGGTTGGACATGGAATCGATGCCCCTGAAATTGATCGAGTTGTCCCAGCAAATCTCCCGCCTTAAGCTCGCAGAGGAGATGGGAATTACCGAACATGACGGCCTCAATGGCTCTCTACCGGAGTTGGAGGACAAACGGAGCCGGCTGGAAGTCCAGTGGGAGGCGGAGAAGGCCATCGTGAAAGAGGAAAAGAAGCTGCGGCGTCTGATCCGGACTTATTCCAAAGAAGCGAAGGAAGCTGAGCGGATTGGTTATCCCTCCAAAGCCATTGAAATGCGGGAAAAGGTGATTCCCAGTTTGGAGGCAAAATTAGAAAAATTGCAAGCCCAGGCCACTTCAGGCGATTGCCTGATTTACAAAAGTAAAATCGGGAAAGAAGACATCATCGCCACGTTTGAGAAGCATTTTCCCCGAAAAGCTGTCCTTTCTACCCCCTCATAAATTCAATTCTCCCTCTATGATCCCCTCTATCAAACCCACCCAGATCAGCGTCCACAACCCACTTTTTGGCCCCCGTAACCTCGGCCATTATTTCGGCTCCATGAAGGACCTCGTGGAAACCCAACAGCAGTACCATTCCATCGTCGTCATCGATGATGTATTGGCGGGTTTCATGGCTCCCCGGGACCGGGAAGCGATTCCGAACCGCTCCTATTTTGTGGTACAGGACTTCCTGAATGCGGGCTACAATGTGGAGGAGAACCAGATATTGCTGACCTCGCAGGTGCTGCCTGAGATCATGGAATTGGTGGTGTTCTTTTCCATGGGATTGGAGCAGGATTACCTCATGCACCTGTATGAGAATTCCTTTTTGGGAGGCTTGAAGTCCTACCAGCGGAGGGGTATTGGGTTGGGGCTGCGGCCCACGGTGGTGGAGGTTTTGTACCCTGCCCTGGCGATGCCTGCGATTTCTCTTGGCCTGGATGTAGAGTTGTTCCAGGGGGGAGAAGAAATCAGAGGCTATACTGATATCATGAAGGAGATTGCGATAGGTTTGAAAGGGAAAATTGACCTTCAATTCCACGTCCCCGTCTATGAACCTTCTCAGAATGGGACAGTCTTGGGAATTGATGGACGGTATATGTTCCAGGACAATTGCATTTTTCTGTCTGAGAGCGAGGAAAGCCTCAAATACAAGATTGATCTGATCCAGGACAAAGCCGTTTTGATCGATTGGTTCCACTCCTGGGGGGAAACTGATTTGGCAAATTCTTTGAATCTGGTCGAAGATTTTACCTTGGAGAAGCTGAAAATGAAGGAGCTGATGGTAGAGAAATTGGCACCTTTTAGGGACCAGCCCCGCAGTATCTCTTCTTTGCAGGCAGCATTGAAGAATAGTTCAGCCCCATTGGTCGAGAAGCTGAGGTATAGAATCCGGGAATTGAAGGAAGAGTACTCAATTGGCTATTTTGAATCGGCATAAATCGCCGCCAATCTGAAATTGTGGCTGCCCGTTTGGAAAAAAATCGGTAATTTAAGAGAACGACTATAATATATCTCTGAATAATCCCCTTTAAGAATCAAAGCAATATGGAAAAATATGTTTTGTCGAACCGGCTCAAGGTAAGGCGTGAAGGATTTGGTTGTGTGGTTTTAATCATTCAGCGTCAATCTGTCAGATTCTTCAATGAATTCGGCTATGAAGCGATCAAAGCCCTGCGCGTACCCCGTACGGTAGACGAAATCATGAGTGTGGTTTCTGAGGATTATGATATTTCGGATGTTGAAGCCAAGTCCGTCGAATTCTTCGTCAAAGACCTGGTATCCAAGAATATCTGCGAAGTGACCACCGAATCCGCCCCTTCGACAGCTCAATTTTTCTTTGACGATGTTCAGGATTTTTCCGACGATTACTTCTACGCCCCGCTGGGCGTAGAGATCGAATACACCAATAAGTGCGCGCGTCAGTGCGATTATTGTTCCTACTTCAGCAATCCCTTCGTGGATGTCAACACCGAGATGCCCATCGAGGACTGGTTGAGGGCCATTGACGATGTGGTTGCTTCGGGTGTCTTCTACGTCCGATTCACGGGGGGAGACCCCTTCATGCGGCCGGAATTGCTGGAAGCAGTCAAGTATGCCGACGATCTGGGCCTGATGGTCTCAGTGGGATCAGACCTGACTGTGACCAAGGAGAAAGATTTCGAAGCCTTGGCAAAGCTCAAAAACTTCGTTTTCCTCCAGACGACCCTGGATGGAGCTACGCCGGAGTCCTGCAATCGGTTCCGCGGGAAAGGGAACTACCGGAAGGTGATCAAGGGCATGGAGCTCATGCAAAAGCACAATGTCCCATTTATTGTAGGAACCGTTTTGACCAAACACAACTACACTGAAATAGAAGAAATTGGCAAAATAACCGCGAAGTACGGGACCAAGGGCTATTGCTTCTCTCCTTTGTACATCGCTGGTCGGGGCATTGGGATGGAGGACGATGTCCCCACCAATGAGCAAGTATATATTGCCAATACGCAATTCCGTAAACTTGTAGAAAGCAACATCATTGAGCCAGCAGACTCGGCTTGGGAGGAAATCGCCACCGAGCTTCCTGAAGAAGAGTTTAAGTCCATGTTGGACGACCAAACCCACCTGACCCGTACGGGAGAGCGGTTGATCCGCATCGATCCCAAGGGCCATGTATATGTGTCGGTGAAGCTGAAAAGAATGCTGGTGGAGCAAGAAGAAGAGTGGAATGCGGGAAATATTAAGGACAAAAAATTGCTTGAGATTTGGCAGGGTTCTGATAAGTTGAATGGCTGGAGAAACTTTGAGCAAGACGAGAATAACTTTGGAAAAACCATAGATACGCGGGTTTTTCAGTAAGTACCAGAGCAGGAATTTTTCATTGAATTGTAAGATAAACGGGATAAAATATCAACAAAATCTTGTCGAATAGCCCCGTGGTGCTTTGGGATTCATGTCAAATTCCTTATATTTAGGAGAGGAATACCTCCCTTAAAAGAATTTTTAATCACAATAAATTTGCACAGTTATGGACACCATCAAGTCTAAGGTTGATCAGAAGAAGGCAACTTCCGTTAAAGATGTCAAATTGGAAGACACCCCTACTTTTGAAAACGTAAAGCCCATGCTCTCCACGCCTCTCGAAATCACCCGGGACAAACTCCGCATGATGAACATGGTAGATGAGAACATCATCATCCACGATAGCGATATCAAGCAGGATTGCGAGTGATCGTTAAGATCAGCAACCCATTAAATTACATATTTGTAGTTGTTATGTAGTGCCGATTCCATAAGGGATTCTGCACTTCATAGCTTATAGACACCTGTATTCAAACTATGGCGGAAAACAATATCCTTATCAGTACCCACAACCCGGTAACTGGCCCAAGGCACTTGGGCCATTATTTTGGGGCCATGAAATCCTTGGTGGAGTGCCAGCACGATTACGAAACCATCGTAGTCCTCGATGATTTGCTGGCCCATTTCATGTACCCCAAAGAAAGACCCTATATCCAGAACCGGACCTTCTATGTGGTACAAGATTTCATCAATTCAGGTTTCGATGCTGAGAAGCACACCATTTGTCTGACCTCTCAGCTCCACCGCTACTTCATGGAGCACCTGCTGTATTACAGCTCCGTCGTTGATGTGGCCTATTGCAATCACCTCTACGAGAATTCTTTCCTTGGATCCCTCAAATCCTATCAGAGAAAAGAATTGGGTATTGGGAACTATCCTTCTGTGGTGGAATGGCTCTACCCCCAGATAGGAATTTCCTCCATTACCCTTGGCTTGAAAGCCGACTACTTCCAGGGAGGCGAAGAAATCATCGGTTACATCTACATCATGGATGAGATCGTGGAGAAGCTCAACCAAAAGTATGGGCTTCAGGTCGCAGTTCCGGGATATGTGCCTTCCAAGAAGGGCTATGTTAACGGTATCGACGGCAAATACATGATCCAGGCCAATTGCCTGTTCCTCTCCGAAGCGGAACCTGATCTCCATCAGAAGGTCCACCAGATTCAGGACAAGAAGGTCTTCATCGAATGGTACGAGTCCATGCACATGGAAGACAAAGCGGCTGACCTCTCGGCCCGTCCCTTGCAGGTCAATGACAAGATCGACATGGCCAATGCCCTGTTGGAAGAGTTGCGGCCCCACCGGGAAAACAAGATGACCAATGGCCAAATCATCGAAGTCCTCAAGAAGGGCAACGAAAGGGCCAAGGAACTGTTTAGTGAGACCGCTGAAGAGCTGAGAGAAGTATTCTACCTCCCCAAGCTCTAAGCTGGGGAGCATCTCATTTACTTCTTAACCAGGTTTTTCGGCGATTTTTTCTTTGCCCATGCGGGACAGAACTTTCGAATCACTGAAGAGATTAAGTCGTGAAGAGGCGCGGTCAGTAGTCTATTTTAAGAACAAATCCAGGTTCCAGAAGACTTTTCGGGAGGTGGCTGCGGATATTGCAGCCATTGGAGGAAAGCTATGTAAACTGGTAGAAGGCATATCTGAACCGCGAATCGCCATCATCGGTCCTACCAGCTATGATTGGATGGTGATTGATTTGGCCTGTATCCAAAATGGACTCTTCTCGATTGCCCCTCCGGAGCACCTTGATCCAGCCACCCTCTTCCAAATTCTGGAAGAAGCCAATCCGTCATTGATCTGCCTTGACTTTTCGATGAAGGAGAAATTGGGGGATGCCCCGTGGCCGGTTCACTATTTCAATGCTCCGGAGGGCCACTCTTCTTTAGAGGCGGTTGAAGCTGCCCCCATTCCAATCGGGGAAGAGAACAAGCTGTTGGTCAACTATTCCCTGGCCTACTCATCGGGAACTTCGAGTGTGCCCAAGCCCATCCCATTGAAGTTCCGAAAGAGGCGTCCCTCGCCATTTGAGACGGCGAAGGGCTTCCGTAAATTGATCCTGGTCCTAAAGTACCGCACAAGTTTTTGGAGCAGAAGTGACAACAAGATTCTGCTGTTCATGCCATTTTCCCATCTCCAGCAACGGAATTTTGTGTTGATGGCCTTGAATCAGGGAATCAATATCATTCTCTCCAGTCCAGGGCAGGCGATTCAACATTTTATTCTGGAAAAGCCCAATGTTATGGTCTCAGTTCCAGTTATATATGAGGCCGTTTCCCGAAGGATTGAAAAGCAACTAAGCAAATTCTCTGGCGGGCAAAAATTCTTGCACAGCATCTATTTGGGACTTGGGATCAACCGCTTGTCCCATCGGCATTTCCTCCAAAAGTCTTTTGCCTTCTTCCTCTTCAAGAAGATCAAGCCGCTCTACGGAGGAAATCCGGATTACTTCGTGACTGGAAGTGCGGCGATTTCCCGTTCTGCGCTTGAGACCTACTACAAGGTCGGCGTCAAGATTCTCGAGGCGTACGGGCAGAGTGAATCCCAGGTCATTTCGATGAGTAGCCCCCGCAATTTTAGGATTGGGAGTGTCGGAAAACCCTTGGGGAAGGTGAAAATTGCTGAGGATTCGGAGATTTGGGTGAAATATGAACCTGATTTCCACGAAGGCCCACCCCTCAAGGTCAATGAAGAAGGGTATATTGAGACCGGAGACTTGGGGTATTTCGACAAGGATGGATTCTTGTTTCTGATTGGGAGAAAGGATGATACGATTGTCCTGCCCAATGGGAAAAAGGTGTTTCCAGGTCGGGTGGAAGGTGAACTTCGAACCCCCTTGGGCAGCCATCAGGTATTCGTCTTCTCCCGGGAATCCGGAAAGCTCGCTGCCGTGGTGGTGGGAAACAATCCGGACGCAGTCCGGGAGGTGATCCATGCCTACAATTCCCGAATCTCGGATTTTGAAAAAGTTCGGGAGTTATTGGTGACCAAAGAAGCCTTTACGGTTGAAAATGGCCTGTTGACCGGCAACTTCAAACTCAAAAGAAATTCTTTGAAGGAGAAATTCAGTTCGATGAATTTTGAACAGGTATTGTCTTAAATCAAAAGCCCAATCCCATGGAAATAAAGGAGTACCGCACGCTTTCAACCTCCCAGAAGGAGGAAATTTGTGCTCTGTGGAACCAGGAGTATCCAGCTTCCCTTGCCTATTCTGAGGTGGCCGGATTTGAAAAGTACCTGGCGGGATTGGGGAGTCCCCGGCATCTCCTGCTCGAGGAGGAAGGAAGGGTTGTGGGGTGGTACGCGGATTTTATCCGGGAGGAAGAAAAGTGGTTCGCGATGATTTTTGACCACCGCATTCAGGGAAAGGGCTGGGGACGAAGAGTGCTCCAACGGGTGAAGGACGAAGGAGAAGTTTTGAACGGATGGGTAATTGACAATGAGGAAATGGACAAGCTGGATGGTCAGAAATACCGTTCTCCCTTGGGCTTTTACCAAAAATGTGGATTTGAAGTGGTATCCGATGTTCGCCTGGAAATACCGGTTTTATCGGCCGTCAAGATTATTTTTCCCCCCAGAAACAGCTCTCAACCTGAATAGCCCATCTTCTCCGGAGAGACTGATTTCCCTTTCAACAACATATCTTTCAAACCACTGATCAGATCGAACTGAGGTTGCCAGCCAAGGAGCTTTCTGGCCTTTTCAATGGAGGCGAGGGTTTGGTAAGGTTCCAACAAATTGGGTTGGTGACTTTTGATCACCTTTGAACCAGTAATTTTCTCTATTCCTTCTACCACCTCCCGAACCGAGTAGTTGTTCCCCGCCCCAATATTTAATGCCTCTGAAGTTGTCATGGGGCCCACCATGGCATGGTAAAAGGCAGATATAACATCCGGGAGATACGTGAAATCCCGCCGGTGGTCCCCCGTTCCGTGGATTGGAAGCGGTTGATGGGCGGAAATAGATCTCAGGATAGCAGGAACCAATTGACAATGGGGGAGATCGGCCCTTTGACCCGGACCAAAAACAGAAAATAACCTCAGGGCGACGGCCTTGCTCCCGTTGTTTACCTCCAAGACCAGCTTTTCGGCCTCTAATTTCTGTTCTCCGTAGGGAGAAATCGGGTTGGGAGGGAGGTTTTCGTGGAGAATGTCTACCCTCTGCCCTCCATACACAGAAGAACTGGACGCAAAAACCAGTCTCGGGATATCCCTTATTTTCACGAATTCGACCACCTTTTCAGTAGCGAATACATTGGCCCGGTAAAATTGCTGTTCTTCAATGAATGATTGTCGGACCCTGCCCGCCCCGGCCAGGTGAAAAACCCCTTTTATTTGCCAACCGTCGAGTTTGCGAAAATCCAATGTGCAAAGGTCCGCTTTCCAGAAACGGACCAGAGGATGCTTGTCAAATAAATCCTTGGAATAGAGGCCCGTGGACAAATCATCGATGACCAGAACTCGGTGACCCTTTACCGTCAGGTACCTCACCAGCTCTTTTCCGATGAAACCTGAGCCTCCGGTTACCAGAAAGATAGGGCCTCCGTCAGGGGGAGTTTCGGAAAGATGGGTATGTCCAGAAGGTATTTTCACGCCTGTTTAAGTTAGTGAAAAGTGGGAAAGAGGGGAGCAACACTTACCAAAAGGGCCATTCGAAAACAACTTCGGCCTTTTTACTTCTCCTTGTCGTCTGGAAGCGGCTAAAAATCGGAATTTCTGTATATTTAAGATTATGAAAATGCTGGACCGTCTACTTGTGGTGCTGTTGCTGGTAGGTTTGTGGAGCTGTAACAAAGAATACGATCCCACACCCGACTACCTGGAGGCCGTTTACCCGATTGAATCGGGTAAGTTCCGCGTTTACCATGTGGTGGACACCATTTTCGAAACCGCCAACTCTGATCTGCTGGAAGGGCAAACCTATTATAAGCGGGAATTGACGGGAGACACGGAGGAAGATTTGCTGGGGCGGGATGTCCACACCATGCGGATCGACGTGTCGCCAGATACCTTGGGCACCCCTGACAATCCTTCTTACAACTGGAGCTACCGGGAATTGTGGACGCAATATGCGGATGAGGACTTTTACGAGCGGATTGAAGGAAATACCCGGTTTTTGGTCATGCGAAATCCTCCTTACCCCAACAGCACATGGGACGGGAACCTGTTCAACAACCAGAATCCGCAGATTTACGAGTTCAAAAACATCGATACTACGGTCACGGTGCAGGGAAATACGTATGCGAACTGCGTATTTGTGGAGCAACAAGAGTTCTACCGACCGGTAGCCGACACCAATGGTCCAATATTTATCATCGAACATGCGTATGAGATATATGCACCTGGGATTGGGATGATCAAGAAGTACTACAAATCCCTGGAAGCCCAGAATGGTGTGTTCACGCCCGAAAGCCGAATCCTGTTGGAAGAGCTGGTGGCCCATAACTTCGATATCTGAATCGCATGCGATACGTTTCCTTGCTACTCCTCGCGTTTTTGATTCCCTCGGTCGTTCCGGCCCAAGGGCCAGTATTGCCCCTCAAAGACAAGACGGTTGCTGTTTACTTTTCCAAGAAACATTTCTCCTTCAACCAATACTTCTACCACGACATCGCCCAATTCATCAAGACGGATGCGGGCGACGATGTCTTGATCGAAGACTCCAAATTGCAGGCCATCATTGCCCTGGGCGCCTTGTTCTCGGACCAATTAGCCGAGCCGACCGAAGCGAAGGAGGTCTTCTTCCTGAATGGACGGCCTGAATTGGCGCGGGAATTCATCCGGAATTACGCTGCCGCTGAGCGTCGCTTGTCGCCGTTGCCCACGGTCTCGAAGGAGGTGGATTATATCCTGGTGGTGAATCCGGTCAACTTGGTCATGGAGCGGGTGCCGGCGGTACTGACGCGGAGCAATCGACTCGTGACGACCCATGACCTGGTCAAGACCGGTCAGCTTCGATTGGATCTGTTCGATCCCATGTCCGGAGACCGCGTGAGTACCACGCGGGTCTGCGTCAACGACCGGGAGACCTTCATTCCCAATGAGATGTTCACGTTTTACCCTGAGGAATCCCGGATGGGCGAATTCCTCGGCAAGGTCTTCTCCCTTGCCGTGACCAACCTCAACCTCGGAGAGGTGGGGAATTGCCCGCTTCCCAAAGAAAGCAACTGATTCCACCTCGACAATTGACGGGCCTGCGTCATTCCAGGGGGGCGAATCGGTAAAAAATTCCTTATATTACATCCAGATTGGAGCGCATTGTTCACCAAAGGGACCTGACAACCTCCCTTTTCGCTTTCTATTTTTCCAAGTTCAGACTCCAGTCGCATGTACAAGCAAGAGGTTTTTATTCGCCGGGTGGGGAACCAATTTTCCCATCTCCACCTAAATTTTACCAATCGGATTTTTCATTCTTATACCACCGATTTTGAAAAGCACGAGACTGATTCGGGCCTTTCGGTCAAGCTGGTATTGGATGGGAGTGAAGATTATTACGTCGAAGGGAAAAAGTTCCACCTGACGTCCGGTCGCTTTCTCGTGGTGAATCGCCACCAGGAGTTCCTGTGTTCGATCCACGACCGTCGGATTGCCGAGGGAATGTGCTTTTACCTGGATGTTGATTATGTGAATGGATTGTATGCGGCGCAGTTTGAAAGTCCGGAGGAAATGCTGGATGGGAAGAATGGGGGGCGAAAATTCCATGTATTGGAAAAGGTCTACGCGTTGAATGAGACCCGCCTGGGTCAATATTTGCTGCCCCGTTTGAAGCAGTTGAGGGATGCGGAGGAAAATGATCAGGTAGATTATCCGATGCTGTTCCAGGAAATGGCCGAATTGCTGGTGGAGGATAAAATCGAGGTCCAGGAGCAGGTCAAAAAAATTACCCACGCCCGCAAATCCACCCGCGAGGAGATCTTTCGCCGGGTGAGCCGGGTCCGGAATTACATCGATGAACATTACCTGGAAGACCTCTGCCTTGAAGATTTGGCCGGAATCGCATTGTTGTCCAAATACCATTTCCTCCGTTGTTTCAAGGAAGTGTACGGCATTTCCCCCTATCAATATGTTATCCGCTGCCGTCTGGAGCACGGTCGCCAGCTCCTCAGCCAACCCCGATCCCTGTCGGAGATCGCGCATCTCACCGGTTTTACCGATCGACGCGCTTTCAACAAGGCTTTCCGCAAAGTATACGGCTTGTCCCCCTCGAATTACCGGCAACTGGCCTGATCCGCAACAATTGCCCCCTTTTTCCCGGGACAGATTCCGATCATGGCAGCATGAACCGTTTTGCCTGTATATTTTCCGCTTTGCTTTGCCTAGGATTGCTGACCACTCAAGTTCGGGGCC
The DNA here is from genome assembly GCA_963923035.1 of uncultured bacterium. Lineage (GTDB taxonomy): Bacteria > Bacteroidota > Bacteroidia > J057 > JADKCL01 > CAWUKT01. The sequence continues at coordinate 1,371 of CAWUKT010000035.1, read as the reverse complement.
AGCACCTGAATCGCCGAAGTAACTTCGGTTTTCAGCCCCTGCCATTGTCAGATTCGCTGGCCGAAGCCACTGGATTGCCTTCGACTGAAGGCGTTTTGGTCGGCCAGGTCATGCCCAATTCTACGTTTTCCTCGGCCGGAGTGGCCCCGGGGGATATCGTATTGGAGCTGAATGGAATGAAAATCACGGGTTGGAACGATCTTCCAGTAGCCAAGCAGGAGATGTGGGGAGGAAAAAAGGTGGAAATGGTGGTTTGGCGCAAAGGAAAACGCAAATCATTGACTGGAACCGCAGTGGCAATTCCCCGGGAATCTTCGGACCGCTGGCAGGTTGAATACGACGAAGTGGCCTTTGATGGAGGCTATTTGAGTATGATTGTCACCCGGCCATTTTCTGAAGGGCCTCATCCAACCGTTTACTTTATCCCCGGCTATACCTGTGCGACGGTTGACAATCTCCCCGGCCTGCATCCCTATCGCAAGCTGCTGGATTCCCTGGCCGGCTTGAATTATGTGGTAGTGCGGCTTGAAAAACCAGGTATGGGAGATGGACCTAACCCTTGCAATTGTGTTGAGACTGGATTTGAAAAAGAATTGGCGGCTTTCCGGGCCGGCTGGGACCACTTGCTGAACTATGATTTTGTGGACCGGGAACGGATTTTCATGTTTGGGCATTCGATGGGGGGCACCGAGGCGCCGTTGTTGGCTGCCGATGGAGATGTCAATCCTCTGGGCATCGCCGTATACGGAACCGTCTACCAATCCTGGTACGAGTATATCCTGGCCATGCTCCGCTTTCAGGAGCCCCGGATGGGCGAGGACTTCCTCGTCTTCGAATCAGATATGCAGGAGTACACCAAAATGTTCTACGAACATTATGTGCTGAACCGCCCTTTGGCGGAGATCATAGACAATCCTACCTGGAAATCCCTGTTGGAGCGAGATTTCGCCCTCAACGAGTCGGGAGATATCCTGTATCGGCGCTCCTTCTTCTGGCGGGAGCTGAGCCAGCGCAATGTGGTCAAGGCCTGGGCGAAGATTGATGCACACGTGCTGAGCCTCTATGGCGAAGCAGACCTCGAAGTCTTCAATCCGGAATCCATGCGGGGAATTGCGCAGATTGTGAATGCCTACCATCCTGGAAAAGCTGAGTTTGTGACTTTCCCGGGAACGGACCATAGCATGATCGAGGTGGGCTCTATGGAAGAAGGGATTGCATTGCGGGGAACCCCTGAATACCGTCGCTACCTGATGGAGCGTTACAATTATGATATTGTGCAGACCCTGCACAAATGGATGCAGCGGGTCATGGCCGAAGGCTAGGTTGAAGGGGAATCTTGCATGAACGCCTGGATTTCCTCAACGGAAATCC
>CAWUKT010000034.1:0-64899 GCA_963923035.1 uncultured bacterium | reverse complement strand
CCGGCCGGTGCGCCAGGCTGAACGCAGCCAAGGCGCCCGCGCACCGAAGGTGCACCAAGCCCGCAAATCGCAGATGCGCCTCAAATGGAGCAGTTGAGCTGCTCATCTTGTGGATGAGGCCATCCCCCCACACCGAAGGTGTGCAAGCCAGCAAATCGCAGATGCGAAGTCTCCCCCAAAATTCCCTAAATTGTCCCCTCACCCAATACAATAATCACCATGGACCTTGGCAATTTCTCCGTTAGCCTGACCGTCAAAGACCTCGCGGTCTCCCGAGAATTCTACGAAAAGCTCGGTTTCACCGTCTTCGCCGGTGACCCCGCCCAGAACTACCTCATCCTCAAAAATGGCAAAGCCATCATTGGGCTGTTTCAGGGCATGTTTGAGAAGAACATCCTCACCTTCAACCCCGGATGGGATGAAAATGCCCAACCCCTCGACGAGTTCGAGGACATCCGCGACATTCAGCGGAGATTGAAGGAGCAGGGCGTGGAGTTCCAAATGGAAGCCGATGAATCCACTGAAGGGCCAGCCAGTTGCGTCGTAGTGGACCCCGATGGGAATCCCATTTTGTTGGACCAGCACCGCTAAGCCGGGAGATTCATACTCCCCGGATTCACCTATTTCCAGACAACGCTATGCGTCAAATTCTCTTGGTCGTCCTACTCCTTGGATTGGTCGCGTGTGCCGCGCCGACCGACCATGTCCCGGCCCCGCCCCGCGACGAGCGCCCCTTGCATGGATTGCAGGGGCCGGTGTCCGAGGTGAAATGGTCGACGCGCTATACCGAGTGGCTGCCCGAGCAGGAAGTCCGCCTGGATTCGCAGTATTTGGCCTTCGATTCATTGGGGCGGAAGCTGGTGCACCGATTTTTTGTGGAGGGAGAATTGACCAAGAAGGATTCGGTGGAATGGAACGAGTGGGGAGAAAAGGTGAGCGAAATCCGTTGGCAGCGGCGGAAGGGAAAGATGACGAGGTGGTTGGAAACGGAATGGCGCTACGGGGAGGAAGGAAAATTGGCGGAAGAAAGGCAGCTCGATGGAGAAGGGAAGATGCAGCTGCAACGCATCTTCCAACGCGATGACCGGGGCCGGGTCGAAACCGTGATCACCAACCACTACCGGGGCGATGGAGGAGCCGAAGATTTCCAGACCCGGTCCGAAATCCAGTACCAGGATTCCAGCAACGTAAAAACCGAGGTCCGACGTTTCCAAGCCGGTAATCTTCGACGGATTGAATATTTTCTGGAGGGGAAAAAGGTCCGGGACGAATCGTACAGCTCCCAGGACCCCGGCCGTTTGACGGGCTGGACCGTCTATGAATACGACATGTCCGGAGACTTCCAGCGCCAACGCAAGTACGACGGCCAGGGACAGGCCATTTGGAGAGAACTACGGCTTTACGACAGCGAAGGGAAAGAATTCGAAGTGAGGCGGGAAAATGGCCGGAGTGAGCCCATGTTCCGGAAAACCCAGGATTTCAATGACGAAAACGATCCGGTCTACCGGATCATGCAGATCTTCGATGCCTACTACGACGACGGCCGCTCCGTCCCCATCGACACCACGCCCGATACCACCCTGTTTGCCTATCAGTATGATCCCGAGCCCCACCGCAATTGGGTCTGGAAAGAAATCAAAGGGCCGATCAAAGGCAATCTGGAGCTCCACCAACGCCAAATCAGTTACCATCCCGGCCCGAAGCCCTAAATGCTTTCAGGCGGACAATTGAATTTGAGGAGAACCGGGCTTTTTTGTAAATTTCTTTCTTCTGATATTGAGTTTCTTATCATACCGTTATGAAGAAAATAGTTTTGTGCTTCACCTTGTTGACTTGTCTGGGAAGTTTGTTCGGCCAATCTGATGTCTATTTGCAAGTCCATCACTTCTTTGGCACCGCTCCCTTTTCCCTGAACACCGCCGCGACCAACAACCTCGGTCATCAATTTTCCCTGACCCGGTTGGAATATTACCTCGCCGAAATCACATTGGTGCATGATGGGGGAATGGAAACCGAAGTTCAAAACAAATGGATCCTCGTCAACGGAGATACCCAGGTCGACGAGTTTCTCGGCAATTTCAACATCACCAACCTCGAAGCCATTTACCTGAGCGTAGGGGTGCAGGAGTCTGTCAACCACCTCGACCCCGCTCAATATCCCATGACCCACCCCCTCGCCCCCAAATCTCCCTCGATGCACTGGGGTTGGGCCGGCGGCTACCGCTTCATTGCATTTGAAGGCAAGTCCGGGACCAATTTTGCCCAAACCATCCAGATTCACACCGTCGGCAACCGCAATTACCTGACCGATACCATTCCCGTCACCGGAACTATGAATGGAAGCGATCTGGTCATCTCCATCGATGCGGATTATACCGAAGCATTGAGGGATATTCCCGTCGACGCTGGCGTATTCAACCACGGTGACCTGTACGAAGCTCGGGACCTCATCGAGAACTTTACCACCGTCGTCTTCAAAGAATCAGGAGGATCGGTGAATGCCGACGATGCCCGCGAGTCCGCGGTCAACCTCACCCTGGCCCCGAATCCCACCTCCGGAACCAGCTTCCTGCAATTGGAAGGCGCTTACCAAGGGGCTTCCATTCGCGTCATCGACCTCCAGGGCCGGACGGTCCTGGAAGACAGAGTGAACCCCCAGGGTTCCGCTGAAATCTCCATCCAGGAGCCGGGACTGTACTTTGTGCAAGTCCAGAAAGACGGGAATGCCCTTAGGACGGAGAAATTATTGGTGACGGAGTAAGCCATGCGCACCAGCAAATTATGGATATGGGGCATCTTGGGCATATTGATGCTCCAAACTGCCTGCAAGAAAGATCCTCCCCCGGAGACCGTGGTCGTCACCTATGACGACACGCCCTACCAATTGGCCTACGGCGATTTCCCGCCGCCGCCCATTCCCGATGACAATCAGCTTACTCGGCAAGGCGTCCAGCTGGGGCGCATGTTGTTTTACGATACCCGCTTGTCGCTGGATGGCAGCCAGTCCTGTGCCAGCTGCCATTTGCAGGACTATGGATTCTCCGATTCGGCCCGCTTCTCAATCGGGGTAGAAGGTTTGCCCGGCAAGCGCCAGGCCATGGCCGCCGTGAACCTGGCCTGGAATTCCAATGAATTCTTCTGGGATGGCCGGGCCCATCTCCTCCGCGACCAGGTCCTGATGCCCATCGAGGACCCCCTCGAGATGAACGAGGTCCTGGCCGCTGTCGTCGCCAAATTGGAGGCCGATACGATGTATACGAACCAGTTCATCCGTGCCTTCGGAGACAGCGAAGTCACCACCGTGCGCATGGCCCTGGCCTTGGAGCAATTCCTGTTCTCCATTGTCTCGACCGAAAGCAAATACGACCGTTTCCTTCGGGGCCAGGTCACCCTGACGCCGGAAGAAGAGCGTGGCCGGGAACTGTTTTTCGCTGAATACAATCCCTTTTTCCCCGCCGTATCCGGAGCCGACTGCCAGCACTGCCACTCCGGAAAGAACTTCGAGAACGACAAGTACCTCAACAATGGCCTCGACAGCGACGCCGATATGACCGACCTCGGTCGGGAAGACGTGACCGGCAACCCCAATGACAAAGGCAAATTCAAGGTGACGTCCCTTCGAAACATCGAATTGACGGCTCCCTACATGCACGATGGCCGCTTTCAAACCCTGGAAGAGGTGGTCGATCACTACGACCATGGCCTGCAACCCTCTTCGACCCTGGACATCACCCTCGAAAATACCCGCGTGACTGGCTTGATGCTCACCGCGCAAGACAAAGCCGCGCTGGTGGCCTTCCTGAAAACCCTGACCGATCCCTCTCTGGCTACCAATCCCGCCTACAGTTCCCCCTTCTAAAGATGATGCTGGGCAGGGGATGGACATATCTGCTTGGATGTTGGCTGGTCTTGGGGCTGGGGTGCAATAAAATGACCGAGTGCCCGGACAATTCGCCCGGGAATTCTCTGACCTCCGTGCCCAATGGTTTTCCCGAAATCCCCTTCCCGGAGGACAATCAGTTCACGGAAGCGCGGTGGGAGTTGGGAAAAAAACTCTTCTATGACCCGGTGATGTCGGTGGATTCCAGCTTGAGCTGTGCGAGTTGCCACCATCCGCAACTCGCCTTTGCGGATGACCGCGCCTTCAGCTCGGGCGTGGCCGGTGCCCCCGGCCGCCGCAATGCCCCCTCCCTCGCCAATGTGGCCTACCATCCCCGCTACCTGCGGGAAGGCAGCCTGCCAACCCTGGAGATGCAGGTATTGGTTCCCATCCAGGAAGAGAACGAATTCCACCACAACATTGTGGACCTCGCCGTGGACCTCGCCAATGACCCGACCTATGTGGCCATGAGCCAGGCCGCGTACGAACGGGATCCGGATCCGTTCGTGATCACCCGGGCCCTCAGTACCTTCGAGCGCACTCTTATCAGTGGGAACAGTCCCTACGACCGTTGGTACTACCAGGGCTGCGGAGAGGCGATGGAGGAAGCTGAAGTCAGAGGGCGGGATTTGTTCTACAGCGAGCGCACCCAGTGCGGCACCTGTCACGGCGGTTTCAACTTCACGAACTACGGCTTTGAGAACAATGGGCTGTACGTCGAATATGACGATCCCGGACGCTTCCGATTTACCGGGGACAGCACCGACATTGCCCGCTTCAAGGTGCCCAGCCTGCGGAATGTCGCGGTGACCGCTCCCTATATGCACGACGGCTCCTTCCAATCCCTCGAACAGGTCGTCGAGCACTACAATTCAGGTGGTCAATCCCACGCCAATCAGAACGTCTTGGTCCGGCCATTGGGGCTAAGCGACGCCGAGATGGCAGATCTCGTGGCTTTCCTGCGGGCCCTGACCGATGAAGAATTCCTCCAAGACACCCGATTCAGTCCCTGATGGGCCACCATTTGCCATCCATCCCTTTTAGTCAAGGGGACTTTTTAATGAACTTTGTTGTGCCTTTTTGGGATATTGTCGCTCAATTAACAATCTATTTGCCCCAATAGGATAAACTGGTCGGTGAGACTTAAAAACCGACCATGCGCATTTTCCATCTGACTAAGCCCTTGATATGGTGCCTCTTGATTGCAGGTCCATTTTCCCTTTCTGCCACCAGTTCCATCCCCAAATTGGATTCACTGTCCCGGACCCTCGCTGAAACTGTTGAAGATTCAGCCCGGCTGGATGTCATCATGGACCTGGCGACGAATTACCAGAACCTGGACATTGATTCGGCGTGTCGTTATGCCGTTCTGGGGTACCATCTCGGCGTAGAGTTGAAAGATACCACGGCCATGTGGCGGGCCGCCGATATCATGAGCTTTGTGGAGCTGTACCATTCGGATGGGGGAGGAGCTTTGCCTTATGTGCGCGGGTCTCTGTGCTTTTTCAAGGAACAAGGAGGTCGCAAAATTCACCTGGGACGTCTATTGGGGAGGATGGGCGTGGCCTACCAGTCTCAAGGCAAATACGGAAAGGCCCAGTCCTACTACCTCTGGAGCTTGTCCCTGATGGAAACCCACGGCACCCCGGCCGATATTTCGCTGTCCCTGAACAATGTCGGGACCACCTACCACAAGCTGGGAGAGTACAGACAAGCGCGTCATTATTACCAGAAGGCCCTGAAAATTAAAGAGGAAGACCTCACTCCGAACCAGGAAGCTCTGGGAGTCTCAAATATTGGGCGGGCCTATTTGGAAGAGGGCTGTTTGGATTCGGCCCGGGTCTTTTTTGGGTCGGCCCTTGAGGTGGCTCAGGAGGCCCGGCTTGTCCCCCGGGTCGCGATGGCCTATATGGATTTTGGGATGTTGGAGGAAGAGTCGGGAAATGTAGTCGCCGCCGAGGATTACTACCGTCAATCCATGACGATGTTCCACCGGGTGGGGCTGCGGACCCACGCTGAGATTGTGGGGATGATGTTGGGGAGGTCGCTGAATGAGCTGGGACGGTCGCGGGAAGCCCTGGCCTTGTGCCAGTCCGCCTATGATTGGGACCAGGAGAGTCAGGATTTCCAACCGCTGTACAAGGAACAATGCCTGACCTGTCTCATTGATGCCCACCGCGCCCTCAACCAATTCGCCCGGGCCATGCCCTTTGCCGACGAAATGATGGCCTACCAGGCCCTCCAAAACCAGGAAGTCTCTCGCAACGAGATCATGCGCATCGCCGAGACCTACCAGGTCCGCCAAAAGGCGATGGCGGACTCCATGATGGCCGTTCAGGCCGGCCTGCAACTCAAATTGGATTATTCCCAGCAGCTCCAAACCCGCAACCGTTGGATTTGGGTGGTGGGCCTCCTGGGGGCCATGATGATCCTCATGGGAGTCTTGATCTGGCGGGCGTACCGGAACAAACTTCACTCCAACCACCTGTTGGAAGCCCGGGTCAAAAGGCGAACCGCCGAGCTGGAACGCCGCAACGACCAGCTGACCGAATTGGCGTATATCAATTCCCATCACTTGCGCGGGCCGCTCGCCCGCGTCATGGGCATGGTCCAACTCGTTGAACTGGCGCAGGATCCCGGGGAGCAATCCCAGTACCTTGACCTCCTCCGCGAAAGCGCCGACCAGTTGGACGCTGTGGTCCACCGGATCAGCGATGCCGCCCGCGACGCTACCCCTCCGGTTGCAGTGCGTGGGCCTGCAACGTCACCAGTGGGATGAGTTCCAGCGCCTTGGAGTGGGTGGCTTCCAGGTCAACGGGCGGGGCGACCCCGGCCCGGGCCGCTTCGAGCCACCGCAGCGCGCACAGACACCACTGATCACCGGCCTTCAGGCCGGGAAAGCGGTACGCCGGGATGGGCGTCGACAGGTCATTGCCGCGGGCGCGGGTAAATGCGAGGAATTCAACGGTCATTCGGGCGCAGACCACGTGGGTGCCCCGGTCTTCCGGGCCCGTATTGCAGCAACCATTGCGGTAAAATCCGGTCATGGGAGTCGTGGAGCAAGTCTTGAGGGGACCGCCCAGGACATTGGTGGCAGTAGAAGAGGGTTCCATACGGATAGAAAGGAATTGGTCGGGGGATTGTTTCGGGAAATCAATTAGGGTGATTAGCTTTAAAAATGGTATATTAAAGCTTGTTCATCTTCAATTAACCACACTTGATTTTAATCATGCTGGATAACCTTACTCATTTGGGCAATGAGCCAAGTAAATCGTGTTCAGAAGGAACCCCATTGATGGAACTCGAAAATGGGTCCGCGGCGGTTTTGAACTATAATTTGCCGCAGTCCTCTTGTTTTTCCGTGCAGGGAACTCTGATCCTGAAAATTGATGGAGAGGCGTGGAGTTCCGTGGCCCAGTCAAAGCCGGACCATTCATTTTTCGATTTGGCTGCGGATAAGGATGCCAATGAGATCATTCATGCCCTGAAACTATCCCAGGCAACCGGCAGGGAAATCGATTTTTTAGACGCTGATCCTTTGGTTGCTACTTCGGCTCACGATGGCCAGGTGCAATCCAAAGGAAAAGATGATCGAACAAGGGGAGAAGGAGATGAATCTAGTGGAGGAACCGGCTCGGGAAAAGAGGACCGGGATCGGGGAAATACCTCGGGATCTCACGGAAAAGGTGATCGGGACCGGGGCCAAGAAGAGGAATTGGTCTCTCTCATTCAAGCCGGCTATCAGCCAATTCATCATTCCAATTTGTTCGGTGACCTTGTCATTGATTGGATTCCAGAACCTCCAAGTCCTACGCCTGAGCTGGCAATATGCTTTCACTTTAAGGTATGTTCATTTCTGGGAGATTATGGAGCTGGGAAAACCGTGAAAACTTTCAGTCTGCTGCCGGGAGAAAAGACGACCATCAGTATCAAGACTTTCCTGCATCAAGATTCAACCAAGAAAAAATCCGAAACCGTCCTCGACTCGTTCTCAAAAGAAAGTGCAGCCGAGTTAGAGGTACTCTTGGAGGAAGAAAGTAGCATTCTCTCTGAAGTCAATACAAGCGACACTTCGACCAGCCAAAATTCGAAGTCAAAGAATTGGAGTGTTGGAGGAGGTGTTGGGCTTTCTGCAAAAAAGGTTGACGTCAATCTTTCCGGGGGCGTCGGAGGTGGAAGCACAAATTCTAGTGTGGTAGAAAAGGCCCTGAACGGACATCTATCCGATATAAATCGGGTCCTAGAGAATGCTTTGGATCGGCAGGTTGAAAGTTCCAGTGCTGTACGTGATGTTGCTGTAAACTCGGAGGCCGTCGAGTCTGTGAACAGAGGCGAAGAGCGGTCAGTCATAAGAACCTTGGAAAACACGAATTTCAGTCGGGTCTTGAATTTTGTGTTCAGGCAATTGGTTCAAGAGTACTTCTCAATTACATATTTAGACCAGATCAGTGTGGTTTACCACAATGGATTTCCCCAAAGTCGCCGGGTTGCCGAGTTGGGAGATTTGAATGAGATGCTGGTGGATTTAATTCCGGATGGAGGGACGAGAAAGAAGACAATTGAAGGAATTCTATCCTATCTATGCAAAATCAAGGACTGGGAAGGAAACTACCATCAATTCATAGAAGAAAAGGTTGAGCCGTCCGGGGGCTGTTTGGAAATGCAGGCTTCGGAAACAGAACATACATATTGGGGCAAAAAAGCTGGATTGAGCCAGTCCTATCTGGGTAGATCGGTTCCCGGTGTCATTGTCGGGGTCAAGCACCGAATTTTACCGACCGATAGCGTCATCGCCGAAGCGGTTCTCGGCCAGGGAGAAGCTTTGGATTGCTACAATCAGCAACTCCAAGCGGCAGCAGTTGACAAAGCCAGACTGGAAAACCGGCTCATGGAAATGGAAATAAAAATGCGCCAACAAGCCATTGAAATTATCAGCCAAATCAAAGACCCCGAGCGAAAAGCTGAATTGTACAAGAAGGTCTGGGGGGAATGTTGTGATGTTCCCCAAACCACTGTAATCAACTAATTCCCCACTTTCAACTATGAAATCTTTCAACAATCCCTGGGGAACCAAAAGCTCTCCCTGGTTCAACCGCGATTATCAACGGTGGATGGCTCCCTCCCCTCGTCACTATACTCCCCGCAAGTCTTTTAAGCCGGACGTCGTCTACAACTATGATCGAATCGAATCCAATTACGAAAAGGACGGACAAATGATTCTGGAATGGGAGTTTGAGGCTGGAAAGGAAGGCTCTTATAGCAAATCGAGGTGGGAGGATCTCTATGGAGAGGACACCTGTGCGATTCGCTTGTCCTATGCTTTGAACCACGCCGGTTACAAGATCCCTGAACATACCACTTTCAACAAGCGTTCTACCTGGACCAGCAATTTGGATCCGACCCATGAGTACATTTTGTCGGCAGATGAAATGGGAAGCTATTTGAAAAGGTTGTTGGGTACGCCCACTTTTACCTCAAATGGAATCATCGAAGACGATGACCACCTGGAAAAATTCATCGATAAGTTTGACCAGTACACGGAATATGGAGGGCTGATCTACATTGACTCTTTACGTCCCACGGGCTACGAGGCGTCCGGGCACGTAGATTTGGTGATCGAAGAAAGTGGATTCTGGGGAGGAACTTATCCCTATCTGTTCGGAAATGAAAAGTACTTGGACGATCACCTGGATTGGAACAACAACGATCCTAGTTGGAGCAATGCCGATGCAAGGCTTCAGGTTTTCGTTTGGCTATTAAAGGGAAATAAGGTATAGTTAGTTTCCATGAAACGTTGGTTGCCACGAGCATTTTTCGTCCTGTTCATTTTCGCGTCTGGGGTGGCCTTGGGCTACTTCCTAAGCCCGGAAAAGAAAGCCTCAACCCGAGAGGAGCTGCCCGATTTGGGGCTCAACCACCGGGTCTACATGGAGGACCAGTTCATGGCAGCCTTTTTTTCTTCCGGCAAAGTTTACCAAATCAATTTCCCCCAATGCACCCTAGCTGAGTTTTCCGATGAACTTCTCCAACAGAAACTCAAGCAGCTTCTCTCAGAAGTGAAGGACGAACTACAACTGTCTCTGGACCACTTTTTTATTACCCTTGATACGTGTCAATTGGCTCCAAGCCTTGATTTGGTCATTGGAACCACACTTGATTTCCTTGGAAATGACCAGTTTGAGTATTCAGTAAATTCCGGTCCCGATGGTCCAGGAATTGCTTTTTCGAGAAAATAGCTGGCTTCCTTGGGGAGGTGGAGCTTGAATGGCGCATCTACACAAGGCATTCTTCGGTTTTACGACTCCGTTTTCCAGCGACAAATCCATACGGATAGAAAGGAAAATGCCGGGGGATTGTTTCGGGAAAAGCTAGCGGGGATACAGGACCCACCCGTCCTCGGTGGCGATGTCAAACAGACTCAGTTCGACCCGGTTCGGGTCGCCTTTTTTCAGAATCCGAATACAGGCATAGGTCCCATACTCTCCTTCCGGGTCATCGTCTTCATCAAAGTACATCTCCACCGGGAAAATCAGGCCACTGCGAACTTCGCCTGGGGCCAGGGCTTTGCCATTCAAATAGCCTTCGCCACCGGTGGAGCCATACATATAGGAACCATCGTCGCCCACGACATTGTCCATCAGGGCAAAGTCGTGAATGGGCCTATCCGTGAGGTTCTCGACTTCAAAAGTCAGGTGAAAGACCACCATTTCTTCATCTTGGGAATGGAAGCGAATGGATTCCGGGCGAATGCGGAGGCTGGATTGGACATCGGGGGTGTTGTTTGAAATATGCTCCACCCGCACCTTCGCTTTCACCAGCAGGTCCCGGTAGGTCTTGTGCTCTGGATTTTCTTCCGCCAGGGTGATCAGCAATTGGGTCAGGAGATCGGTGGAAACGGTATCGGACTTGCCCAACTCGCCGATGTCCTCAATGGCGGTCAGGTAGTCCTCATCAATGGGGCGGTCCCAAGGGGAAATTTCCGGGTTGCTGACCTGGGCGAGCGACAGGGAAAAGGAAAAACAGAGGCTGAGGACCCCAATGAAATGGAGCAGGGGCTTATTCAAGGCTGCGGAAATCAAGGTTGAAGAAGTGGAAATCGTCATTGGGCAGGTCGATTTTGAAGCCTTTGACGGAACCATCGGCCAATTCGAAATTGATCAGGCCAAATGGGAGGAAAGGATCGTCGAATTCGACCTTAAAACTGTCGTCGTGCCAGTGGGTCAGCGTGCCGTAGAAGAACTTCTTGGTCGGCAGCAATTCGATATAGAGGTTGTCTCCCTCGACCCGGACCTCGGCTTCGCCGTACATTTTGTCTTGGTAGCGGCCCACGTAGGAAATCAGGTTGAGGCTGGGCTGCGTACCTTCTTTCCGGGCGGACATGCGTTCGGCATTTTGCCCCTCCATCCAAGCATTGTACCCATTCAACACGTTCTTGTACTCCTTGGTCCAATCGCGGCGCTCCTCCGCCTGAAGGAATTCGTCATAGACCAGGAAACGGACCACATCATTGATGAAGAAGTCCATCCCATTGTTCAGGATGATCACCCCGACATTCCGGTCGGGCATCACGGATACCTTGGAGATATAGCCCGGCATCCCGCCGTTGTGCTCGGCGACGAAGGCGCTGCGGTAATCGAACAGGCCCCAGCCCAAGCCATAGGTCTTGAAGCGGGTGTCCAATCCCTGCCACAGGGGCGAAATGCCCTGGACCGTCTCCGATTTGAACATCGCGGCAATCGTTTCCGGTGCCAGGACCTGCTTGCCCTTGTACTTGCCGTCGTTCATCAACATGGCCACCCAGTGACTCAGGTCTTCCACGCTGGAATAAATCGAGGCCGCCGGCTTGGTTCCATTGAAGTCAAACAGTTCTTCGGTTTGGCCCTTCAAGTGGGGATAGGCAATGGGATCGCCATCGCGCAGGACGTCGTTGGAAGTGCGGCTATTGGCCATGCCCAAAGGGTCAAAGAAGTTCTCCTGGATATAATCTTCCCACTCTTTTCCACTCACCTTCTCGATGATTTCCCCCGCGATCATGAACATATTGTTTTGGTACCCGAACTCGGAATGGAACTCGTTGGTGATGGGCAGGTGCTGCATCCGGGCCATGATCTCTTCGTTCGTGTAGTCGGTACCGTACCAGAGGAGGTCCCCGTAGAAGGTGCCGAGGCCGGTTCGGTGGCAGAGGAGGTCCTTCACACTCAGGTGTTGGGTGATATAGGGATCCGCCAATTTGAAATCGGGGAAATAGTCGATGACTTTGTCGTCCCATTTGACCTTCTCTTCCTTGACCAACTTGGCGAGGGCGGCCGCCGTGAAGGCTTTGGTACAGGAGGCAATGCTGAACAGGTGATCGGTTTGCAGGGCTTGGCTTTGGTCCGACCGTGCCTCTCCGAAGGCTTTCTTGTAAACGATCTCTCCATCCTGGACAATTGCGACCGCCATGCCGGCCGGAGCAAAGGTCTCATAGGCCTCCGCGATTTTTTTGTCCAGTTTTTTCAGGTTGGGTTTCTTGGCGGAAAGGGTCGTAGCCAGGGCCGCCAGGAGGAGTAGGAGGAGAGGGAAACGTTTTTGCATGGAGTAAAATTACAAAAATGTCGGAAATGAGAAGAGAGGCGGGGGCTATGAATTATCCCCTTTAAGTGCTAGTTTCGCTGAGGAAATCAAATTGGGGGCTGGCTTCAGCGCCCTGAATTACCTCTACAACTTCTGTGTAAATCATTAAGATCAATGGACAATAGCAACTCTAATGCATCCATCACCGTCAACGGCCGCAATTGGACGGTAAGGGGTACTGTAATTGGAAGCAATGAAAAGCCCATTCCCGAATTGATTGTGGAAGCATGGGACAAGGACTTGGTTGGGCAGCAGTGTTTGGGACGTGGGACGACCAATGAGGAAGGCCAGTTCGAGGTCTCCTTCGTCAATACCGCCTTCAACAACATGGGATTGGACCCCAAGCCCGACCTGTACTTCGTGATTTTCCAAAACGGAACTGCTGTTGCCAATACCTTGGACAACGTCCTCGACAATGTAGATGAATCTCATCCTCCCATTGTCCTGAAAATTCCCCTCGAAGGATAAGCACCGCCCAACCGGGTGGAGCCCCACTTCCTGATTGTATGAATTCTACGGTTGCCTGACAGAATTCTCCGCCCAAGGAGAACGCTGATCGGGCAAGCTATTTTTGGTGGGTGGGGAAATGAAATGGACGGGGCTCAGTGGGGAGTGGCCTCTGGTCCCGGCTTGGGAAAGCGTTTGCCCCAGACCTTTTTGTCCGTCAGGATGCGCACGGTCATGTCCGCTTCAATGGTGATCTGGCAGGAGAGCCGGGGGTACCGGTACTTATAAGCCGCCTTGTCGTGCCAATGGACCGGATCGGGAGCGCCCTCGGTCACGTCCACCCCGCAGGTGGCGCAGAGGCCCCGGCCGCCGCAATTGAGGCGGCGGGTAGCGCGGGCGTAGGGGCTATGGCCCAGCCGCAGCAGGGTGTCCCGCAGATTGGAGCCCGCCGCCACCTTGTGGCGCTCGGTCTGCGAGCCGGACAGTATCGTGAGTTGGGGCATTATATCCACAACCCCTCCGTCTCAAAATGGTTCGGCCTCCATTTTCCGCCATTCTTTATCCACAACGTCCTTCTCAATGGTCATTTCCCCTTCCCCTCCCATTTTTTCACCCAACTATTTCCCCTCAATTCTTTCGTCCCCGTACCTATCTTCCTGACCTCTTTGGGCTTAGCTTTCCCAGACCTGAAAGCATTCAGGTTTGGCCCCAGGAGCGAATTGGGCGGGGGATGAAACGAAATCGCTGCAATTGTACGTTGTATATAAGGACAGAATGGGGGGCAAATGGGCGGTGTGGAAAAGTGCAATTCGAATTGCATAGGAAAAAGAAGGAGAGTTTGGTTAATTAGAGGAGTGTCAATTTAGATTTGTCAAAGCGAATCATGAAAAATATTCGTTCACTTTACCTTCTCGTAGCGCTGTTGGCCGTTGGTCACCTGGCTTTCGCGGGTGGTATGCTGGAAAGCCGCGCGGCCAAAAAGCAGCTGATGCCCCGCAATGAACAGGTGTTGGAGTTGGAGGATGATGCCTCCATCCACGTCAACGGAGAACATCTGGACAATGCCGTCACCCTCGACGAGGAATCTGCGGCCCTTCCCCATCCTTCGGCTGCCGCCAATGTGACATCCGGTCAGAGCCACGAAGCCCTGCGCCTCAACAAGCGCGACAAGAAAGAGATGCGCATGCGGGCCCGCAAGAACCGGAAGAAACTCCGTTCGGCTTTCTTTCAATTCCGCAAGCACAAGAAGGACAAGTCGCCGAAGAGCGCCGATGATACCGAATTGATTCTGTTGGTCATTCTGGCCATCCTCCTGCCGCCGTTGGCCGTCTACCTCTATGAAGGTGTCACCACCAACTTCTGGATTGACCTGATCCTCACCCTGTTTTTCTGGATCCCCGGGGTCATTTTTGCACTGATCGTCGTCCTCCGCTAATCCGCTGAGTTCATATAGGCAACGGCCACTCTCTTTGGAGGGTGGCCGTTGCGCATTTTGGCCCCTTGGGAAGCGCGCCTGAACCGGCGGTGCGTGGTTCCAGCCGTTCGGCGAGTTCATTTGAGGCGAGGGGTAAATGAATTCGACTGGGCGCTGGGATCATTTACCTCGGCGCTGGACCCATTTGGGTCATGACCCGAATTCATTCGCCTCACCGTAGGGCGAATTTGGGTGCGCACCCAAATGAATTCGACTTGGTGCTGGGACAATTTACCTCGGCGCTGGACGAATTTGGGGCGGCACCTAAATTAATTCGGGTCAGAGCCGAATTCATTTACCATCGCGTAGGGCTAATTTACCTTCGCGTTGGAACCTCCCACCTATATTTGAAGATGCTTTGAAAAACAGTTGCTTTGTTTGGGAGATGGGGTGAAATGCGAGGGAATATTTGGTGGGCGGTTTTGAGGGAAATGGTGGGTGAGGTGGAGGAGCCACTAAATTGTTTACATCAGGTGTATTTCTGTTGATTCCGCTATACGAAATCTCTATATTTACGTTTATACGTTCTTTCGAGCCCTTTTTGAGACATTTTGCCCAACAAACAAAATCCTATCGTCTCCTGATATGTCTGAAAATGCCCTTTCTAAGGCCCATGCTGAGGCCGAAGGCCTGCAGCTTAAAGCATCGGGCACTTCTTTCATGATGCCCCCAGCGCTGCAGTTGACCGCCAACCCTTTGATTCCGGTTCAGCGAAATGAACGTATCCCTGATCTTGCCGGAAGTGGGACCCCTATTGATTTCGAGTCAGGTCTAGGCCATGATGATGGTGCTGACCTTGAGCGTTATCGTGGAGCCCCCATTGGGAAGATGGGGGCGATTGCGGCGAGTGCTGATCAATACGCAGCCGCACTGGCACAAGGAGGGATGAATATCCGGAAAACCCCGATTCCCTCAGGAGAAGTGTTGGGACAGATTCCCGTTGGGCAAAAAGTTTTTGCCAAGGCGGAAAATCAATTTGGAGGATGGGCATTTGTAGTGGGCTTGAATGGGACCGCTGGTTGGATCAGTTTGGATTATCTTCGGACTGATATGCCAGACCCCGAGGCAATCCTTCATCATATCACCGAGCCGAATCTTACGACCATTCTTGAACGTCATTATCATGAAGCGGGGCGCTATGATATTGGAACCGGTAATGATTTTGCTACGCTTGCAGTGGCAGTAGCCGCAGCCAATCAGGGAACCCAAAGTATCTATGTTGATGCCGATAAGATTCAGCAGTGGCTCGATGACAACCCTATCCGCAGTTATGATTATATCGCCGATAACCTTGCCAAATACAGTGCAATAGGTATCCGTTCCGGCACCAATATCTGGTTGCCGGGAGCCAGTTATGTGAAGAGTCTCCAAGATACCGGGGAGATTGCCACCCGGCCAGATTGGGCCAATCGGATGGTGGAAGGGGGAAAGATGACGGCCGGATTTGTGGCGGGTTTTTACAATGGAATCTACGAGAACATTACGGATACCTTTGTCGGCCTTTGGGAAGCGGCCAAAAGCTCGATGGAATTCCTGGGTGATTTGTTCTCCGGAGATTTGTTTGCATCCATTCCCGAAGTAGCGGCTGAAATCAAGGCTTATTGCAAGGGAAAAAGCGCCGGAGACATCCTCAATGAGCTGATGGGTATCCTCGGCGATATGGCGAGCAGCGCTTGGGACAATTTTGTTGACAATTGGAGCCATCCGGATGAATACAAGCGCTGGCACTTTCGGGGGAATTTGGTTGGGCAAATAGTCCTGGAAGTGGTCATCGCCATCTTCACTATGGGGGGAGGGACCGCTGCGAAATGGGGGACGAAACTGGTCAGCCTCAGTCCTAAACTGGCTGGTATCTTGACGAAGGTGGCTTTGAAGGCTCGAAAGCTCAAACCTCAGGCCAAAGGGGTATTCAAAGGCGCCAGTGAAGCTGCCGACGAGTTGGAGGACGCGACTGACGGACGAGCCGCCCAAAAGGCAAAGGCTTATGCCTGGGCCAAGGGCGTAACCGAGTTTCACGATGCCAATGGTAGCGGGCTAGCTGAGTTGAAGGCGAGTTTATCCCCGATCGAACGGAAATACAAGGTCCGCTACAAAGAGGAACCCAAGGCCGAGCCCGGGCATTATCGGATCCTACAGTTGTCCCCGAAGGTGGTGGATGAAGATTTTTCGGCAGGGAAGAAAGATGGGAATAGATCAAAGGAAATTTTCTTGGATAAGGTTTCCACCTATGAGCAGGCTAGGAACAAAGCCATGGAATTACTGGGAAGTTTAGAGCCTGGAAGCCAGCCAATGGTAGGACGGTTAAAAATGAGCTTGGGATACCAGAAAGTAATAGGGAGACAGTCGGCAGATAGAAAAGCCCATTGGAGGTTAGATTTTGATCCTGACAAAGGAATTCATATCAATGTGGCAGACTTTAGGGAGGGAAAACAGAATGCAAAGAAGTATGTCATTCCATTTGAAGGAGATGAGGCTACATTTGCAACACTATTAAAGCATCTCAACAAATGACAACCTTTTTTGACGAACTGATTAAGTTGGCCGGTAGCCATATAGAGGTAAAGAGTCAGGAAGAGACTGATCGATATCTTGATCGGCTTCAGGATTGTTTCCCATTTACTCCCTTTGGAAGGATCGATTGGAATAATGTCCCGGGTTCGGAAGAGATTGATTCTGTGGCAGTGGTTTTCCAAACCCTGGGAAGGAAGAGTCAGGTCTTGGTAATGTGGAACGACGCCTATGTTTCAGCAGTAAGAACAGACCTGGATGCCTTTGTTGAGTATGAAGAAGACTTTACTGCGGTTAGCTTTGATACATGGATTGTTTCATCAGATTTTTCATGGGTTATCGAGCTATTCCATGATGGTAAAATCCAATGGGGGAGAGTAAAGAAAGAGGTGTCATGAATTATGTGAATTGATTCGGCTTACTTTCAGATAAAAGGCTAAAGGGGGCCATACGGGGGAATGAAATTCCCCCAAAACCATCACTCCGCCACCGGCAAGTAATCCAACTTAAAGAAATATCCAATTCCTTTCGTTCCGTCGTGCTGTCCAAACAGCACTTCCAATTGAGTGGTCGAGTCGCTGAAAATCAAATTTGTGTTGGCATTTCGCGGAATAACCACTTGTTTAACATGACCTAAAAGGTGGATGATGTCTGGATTCTAAGGTGGTGATTGTAGAGGTCACTGGGATTCAGTACCCGCAGGCCGATAAATATGAAATTGAAAGAAGTAAAAATATTCGCGGATGCCTCGACAGAACCGGGCATTGAAATAGGGCAACCATTGCTACTGGTCAACGAGGAAGTATTGGTCTGCCTATTTGAGCCTGAGGGTAGATTTCCAGAATTCACCCATCTCTTTCAGTTGACATTGGAACAGAGAGAGCTGTTGCAACCCAAAGTCCCGATCCCACTGGAGCCGAGAAGGCAAGTCTCTGTCTATACTTTGGAAAAGGAGCTGTTCCACCAACTGACTTCCCTGATCAAGATTGAACATATCGGAAGCCCACATATCTTTAAAGAGGACCAGGTATATATCAGGACTTATGATGAGATGTTAAGCATAGGCTATCCCAAAGGAAACAGATTCGAAGACATTCAGGTTCAGCCATCTTTCTTCAAGTTTGTGTACTTATTGATGGAGGCACAGCACGAAGAATTGATGGAGCAGGAGAAAGACAATAAGTTTCTATTGCCACAGGAATTTTCCGTTGCCATCCCCAAGTTGCCTTAGCGAATTCACTTGTGCCCATGTCATTGACAGTGTGGCTTCTTGCTACATCCAGGAATGACTGCGAAATAGAAAAGCATGGATTGGTAGTGAAGAAGGGAAAACTGAGAGGGGAATAAAAAGATACAACTCCAAAACCATCATTCCGCCACCGGCGAGTAATCCAACTTGAAGAAATACCCGATTCCTTTCGTTCCGTCGTGCTGTCCAAACAGCACTTCCAATTGGGTAGTCGAGTCGCTGAGGACCCAATTGGCGTAGGCCTGGCGGTGAATGCCCTCGACCGTGACCAGGCTGTCCTGGCCCTGTTGGAGGCGGGGGGCGCCCAGCGATTGGCCCATGCGTTGGATCAGCGTATCGGAGTAGGCCTGCACATAGCCCCAGTTCTCGGGGTCATCTTCCGGCATCAGCACCCAGGTCCGCCGGAAAAACATGTCCTTCATTTTCCCCTGCCGAAACCAATACTGCCAGATGCCCTCGATCTCACCGAAGCGGTCCGGTCGTTCGATCACCCCATTGTACCCCAATTGGCGGGGGATGAACTGGGGATGAAAGACGGCAAAGGTCCCCAGCGGCATTCCGATGAAGAATGGATAGTCCAGGGTGATCTGTCCGGGAACGGGCCGGGTCAGCGAGGTCAGTTCAAAGTGCAAAACGCCCCCAGCAATCGTCGACAGCCGCAGCTGCTGGGTCTTGAGCTGCCAGTACAGGACCGGAAGTCGGTTGACGCTGTCGGGAAATGGAAGCTCGGCCGGGGGACCATACAAAGGACGCAACTCGGCCACGACCTGCTGCCGGACCTCCTTGATTTGATCGTCGGCCAGGGGAGGGGAGAGGAAGGTCGCCCCGCTCAGGTGGTCCCGTCCAAAGGAAAAATCCATGCTCCAGGGAGTGCCGCACCAAACCGAATCGCGCTTGAGGTGACCGGTAAATGCAATGCTACGGGGGGCGAGATGGGGATAGACCTGGGCAAATTCACGGATGTCCATGCCAAGATAGAGCCCCTTCGGCGCCAGGGAGTCCACCTGGGCGGGGCCATATACAAAGGACAAGACAGCGAAAATCACCAGGAAAATGCGCATGGGTCTAAATTAGGTGATTTGGAGGAAATGGAGGGCTGAAGTCATCGGGGTGCAGGGGAAATTCATCGAAAAACCAGGGGAAATCAACAATCCAAGGGGGCAATTGGGGATTTCTAAAAAAATACCTGCCTTGCCCCTCCTTTTCCTGATACAAAGTGAACAAACAACGCTGTTTTCAGTTTTTAGATTGTATATTTGCCCTAATTAAGAATGAGTCTAAATAAGAGCTGATGAGCGAAGATCTGAAGATTCTTGAGAGTGCAACTCAAAAGGAATACGAATACGGCTTCTACACGGATATTGAGACGGAGAAAGCCCCCAAAGGCCTGAACGAAGACATCGTCCGGATGATTTCTAGCAAGAAGAATGAACCGGAGTGGATGTTGGAGTGGCGCTTGCGGGCTTATCGGCATTGGTTGACCATGGCCGAGCCCAAGTGGCCCAATGTCGAGTACCCGCCCATCGATTACCAGGACGTCCACTATTATGCGGTGCCCAAGAAGAAGCCCCAACTCAATTCCCTGGACGATGTCGATCCCGAAATGCGGAAGACCCTCGACAAGCTGGGGATTTCCATTGAGGAGCAAAAGGTGTTGACGGGGGTAGCCGTCGACGTCGTTTGGGACTCCACTTCGGTGGTGACCACCTTCAAAGAAAAGCTCGCCGAAAAGGGTGTGATCTTCATGTCCTTTGGAGAAGCCTTGCAGGAACACCCCGAATTGGTCAGGAAATACCTCGGAACGGTTGTCCCCTATACCGACAACTACTTCGCCGCGTTGAACTCGGCGGTCTTCTCCGATGGCTCCTTTGTCTATATCCCCAAAGGCGTCCGCTGTCCGATGGAACTCAGCACCTATTTCCGCATCAACGAAGCCAATACCGGCCAGTTTGAGCGGACGCTGATCGTAGCCGACGATGCCAGCTACGTCAGCTACCTCGAAGGCTGTACCGCTCCCATGCGCGACGAGAATCAGCTCCACGCCGCTGTGGTGGAGTTGGTGGCCATGGACGATGCGGAAATCAAATACTCCACGGTCCAGAACTGGTACCCAGGCGATAGCGAAGGCAAAGGCGGTATCTACAACTTTGTCACCAAGCGGGGCAATTGCCTTGGTAAGAATTCCAAGATCTCCTGGACCCAGGTCGAAACCGGCTCCGCCGTGACCTGGAAATATCCTTCCTGTCTCCTCACCGGTGACAACAGCGTCGGCGAATTCTACTCCGTCGCCCTCACCAACAACTACCAGCAGGCGGATACCGGCACCAAGATGATCCACATTGGGAAAAACACCAAGTCGACCATCATCTCCAAGGGGATCAGTGCCGGCAAGAGCCAAAACAGCTACCGCGGACTGGTGAAGATCATGAAGGGAGCGGAAAATGCCCGGAACTTCAGCCAGTGTGATTCCATGCTGTTGGGAGACCGTTGTGGCGCCCATACCTTCCCGTACATCGAGGTCAAGAACAAGACCAGCCAGGTGGAGCACGAAGCCACCACCAGCAAGATCGGGGAAGACCAAATCTTCTACTGCAACCAGCGCGGAATCGATACCGAAAAAGCCATTGGTCTGATCGTCAATGGATTCGCGAAGGAAGTCATGCAAAAGCTCCCGATGGAGTTTGCGGTCGAAGCCCAAAAACTGCTGGCCATCAGCCTCGAGGGCAGCGTAGGATAATTTTGAATTAAGAATAGCGATAGAATATCAATATCATGCTGAGCATACAAAATCTGGAAGTTCGAATTGAGGAGAAACAAATCCTCAACGGCATCAATCTGGAAGTCAAACCGGGCGAGGTCCACGCCATCATGGGCCCCAACGGTTCTGGCAAGAGTACCCTCGCGTCGGTACTGGCCGGACGCGAAGAGTACGAAGTCGTGGGAGGCACAGTCACCTTTGACGGCAAGGACCTCCTCGAACTCGCCCCTGAAGAGCGGGCGTGGGCAGGCATTTTCCTCGCTTTCCAATACCCGGTCGAAATCCCCGGCATCAGCACCGTCAATTTCCTGAAGAATGCCATCGAGCAGATCCGGGAAGCCCGCGGTCAGGAAGCCATGTCGGCCAAAGATTTCCTCGCGATGATGCGCCAGAAGGCCAAGCTCGTCGAAATCGATACCAAGCTGATCAACCGTTCGGTCAACGATGGTTTTTCGGGTGGGGAGAAAAAGCGGAATGAAATCTTCCAGATGGCCATGCTCGAACCCAAGCTGGCGATTCTGGACGAGACCGACTCCGGCCTGGACATCGATGCCCTGCGCATCGTCGCCAACGGCGTGAATAAGATCAAGAGCAGCGACAACGCGGTCATCGTCGTGACCCACTACCAGCGCCTCCTCGACTACATCGTTCCCGATTTCGTTCACGTCCTCTACAACGGCCGTATCGTGAAATCCGGCACCAAGGAGCTCGCCCTCGAACTGGAAGAAAAAGGCTACGATTGGATCAAGGCTGAAGTCAACGCCGGTGCGGCGGTATAAACAAGGAGGTTAGCATGTCAAATCCAACCATCGAAGTCTCCGACCACGTCCGCAAAGTCCTCAGCAACTACGACTTGCTGAGCAGCTTCCGGAATGGCTCTCAGGCGCACCTCAAGGAGCGTCAGGATGCCGCCATGGACAGCTTTAAGTCCCAGGGCTTCCCTTCCACGAAGCACGAAGAGTGGAAATATACCAGTGTCCGCCCGCTGCTGAACCGTGAATACGCAACCGCCTTCGTTTCTCCGCGGGACGTTTCGTTTTCGGAGGAAGTGGCGCAATGGTGGAAAGCCTATGAGAATCCGACCGTGATTGCCCTGGCCAATGGACATTTCCTGCCGGAAAAGTCCATCCTGCCCGAGGGGAATGGCGTGTCCATTCAGCCCATCACCAACAAGCATTCCGATCTCCTTAAGGAGCAATGGGGTACCCTGGCACCTTTGACCAACAACCCCTTTGTGGCCCTCAACACGGCCTATACCCAGAGTGGAGTCTTCATCGACATCCCGCGTAACGCGGTGATTGAGACGCCGATTTTCATTGTCCACCACTCCAATACCGCCGCGGGCAACCTCCAAACGAATGCCCGGACCTTCATCCACACCGGAGAGAACAGCCAGGCGCATATCATCGAGGTTTGGGCCAATGAAGGAGGCAACTACAGCTTCGAAAACTATGTGGCTGAGGCAGTGGTACGGAAAAATGCCCTCCTCAACCATTACGCGATTCAGAACGATACCGACCAGAGCAGCCTGATCAATTTTACCCAGGCCGTTCAGGAGACAGGATCTGTCTTCAAGAGCTATGTCTTCACCCTCAGCGGTGAAATCGTTCGGAACAATATCGAGGTACGTCACCTGGACGAGCACATCGAATCCCACATGTACGGCTTATACATGCTCGACGGGAAGCAGCATGTGGACAACCATACGATGGTCGACCACGCCAAGCCGAATTGTTACAGCAACGAGCTGTACAAAGGCGTGCTCGATGGAGAATCGACCGCCGTGTTCAACGGCAAGGTCATGGTCCGGCAGGATGCCCAGAAGACCAATGCTTTCCAGTCCAATAAGACGGTTCTCCTCACCGATGGCGCGACCATCAATACCAAGCCCCAGCTTGAAATCTGGGCCGACGACGTCAAGTGTTCCCACGGTGCGACCACCGGGCGGCTCGACGAACAAGGGCTGTTTTACCTGCGGAGCCGCGGATTGAGCGAACGCTCCGCCCGCGCCTTGCTGACCTACGCCTTTGCGGCGGAAGTGGTGGAAAATGTCACCCTCGCTCCCTTGGCCGAAATCCTCACGGAGAAGGTTCGCAACCGCTTGTTTTAAATCCAAAATCGATTTTCAGGACATGAACAAAGTCCAGGATCATACGCTGTTAGACCTCGAAAAAATCCGTTCTGATTTCCCGACCCTGCAAATGAAGGTCCACGGAAAACCATTGGTTTATTTTGACAATGGAGCCACTGCCCAGAAGCCGAGAAGCGTGATTGAGGCGGTTGAGCGGTATTACGAGGAGGAAAACAGCAATGTTCACCGCGGGGTGCACTTCCTCAGTGCCCGGGCGACGGACCTGTATGAGAAGGTCCGCAAGCAGGTCCAGCGCCTGCTGAACATCCCGAAGGAGCATGAAGTCATCTTCACCAAGGGAACCACCGACGGCATCAACCTGGTGGCCAATGGTTTCTCCCGCGCCATTCTCAAGGAAGGCGATGAAGTGATCATCTCCGGCATGGAGCACCACAGCAACATTGTGCCGTGGCATATGGCGACCGAATATGCGGGTGCGACCACCCGCGCCATCCCGGTCCTCGACGATGGTTCTTTGGACCTGGAGGTCTACAAGACCCTGTTCTCCGAGAAAACCAAGCTGGTGGCCCTCGTCCACGTCTCCAATTCGCTCGGGACGATCAACCCGGTGAAGGAGATGATTGCCATTGCCCATGCGCACGGCGTGCCGGTCTTGTTGGATGGGGCCCAGGCGGTCCCTCACATGCAGGTGGACGTCCAGGACCTGGACGTAGATTTCTATACTTTCTCTAGCCACAAGGTCTTTGGACCGACCGGCGTGGGCGTATTGTACGGGAAAGAGAGTTGGTTGAACCGCCTGCCTCCCTACCAGGGCGGTGGCGACATGATCGACAAGGTGACCCTCGAGAAGACGACCTACAACGAGTTGCCGCATAAGTTCGAAGCGGGCACGCCCAATATTGCCGGGGTCATTGCTTTCGGCAAGGCCCTGGAATACATCGAAGCCATTGGCTACGATGCGATACAGGCGCACGAGCATGCCCTGCTGGAATATGCGACCGCGAAGTTGCGGGAGATTCCCGGCCTGCGGATCATTGGTGAGGCGGAAGACAAAGCGAGCGTGATTTCCTTCCTGGTCGATGGGATTCACCCCAGCGACCTCGGGACCCTGCTCGACATGGAAGGCGTCGCCGTTCGGACCGGCCACCATTGTACCCAACCCTTGATGGACAGGTTTGGGATTCCTTCGACCGTGCGGGCGTCATTGGCCCTCTACAACACGAAGGAAGAAATAGATATATTTGTCCAAGCACTGGAGAAAACCATTAAAATGTTTGGATGAGTGCCGCTATGAATCAAGTCATGGAAAAAATAGACCCGGACAAAGCAACTGCGATCAGAGAACGGATCGTGGAGTCGCTGAAGACCATCTTTGACCCGGAGATTCCGGTCAATATTTATGAGCTGGGATTGATCTACGAGGTGGCGGTAACGCCCTTTGGAGATGCCCACGTTCTCATGACCTTGACCTCCCCCAACTGTCCGGTGGCAGGTTCCCTGCCCGGCGAGGTGGAAGACAAGGTGGATGGGGTAGATGGTGTAAAAAGTACTGAGGTCGAATTGACGTTTGATCCGCCTTGGGAAATGTCCATGATGTCCGAAGAGGCCAAGCTGGAGCTGGGCATGGATATCGAACTGTAATGAAACTATATTTTTGAATTCCAATAAACGAAGATAAGACTATGTATCCCCCAGAATTAGTGAAACCGATGCGCGAGGAGCTGTCTACGAACGGCTTCCAGGAACTGCGCACGGCTGATGAAGTCGATAACCTGATGCAGGCATCCGATGGAACTGTCCTCGTGGTTGTCAACTCGGTCTGTGGTTGCGCGGCAGGTGCTGCCCGCCCCGGAGTTCTTCATGCGGTCAATACTTCTGACAAGTTGCCCGCCAAGTTGACTACTGTCTTTGCCGGTGTGGACAAGGAAGCTGTGAACAAGGCCCGTGGCTATATGCTGCCTTACCCGCCTTCTTCTCCGGCCATTGCCCTCTTCAAGGACGGAAACCTCGTTCACTTCATTGAACGCCGCCACATCGAAGGCCGGACTGCGGAAATGATCTCGCAGAATCTCCAGATGGCTTTCGACGAGCATTGTTAAGAACCCGATTTCAATTGGGTACACGAAAAGTGCTGACAGTAAGTCGCTCTGGTGCTTTTCGTGTACCTTTTTTTATGCCCTGACAAATGAGTTCGATCACCATCCACAAGGTCCGTGAATTCACCGGTCATACCGGTGCCATTTATTCCCTGTCTCCTGATTTGGAGCCGGGGCGCTTCTTGTCCTGCGCCTCGGAGGGCATTGTGGCGTCTTGGGACATCGAACGCGGGGAGGCGGAGGCAGTTGCCAAAGCGCCCGGACCCATCTTTTCCATGCGTTTGATCCCCGAACGGAACCTTTTGTTGTTGGGCTTGGAGAATGGAGACCTGCTCTTCAACGATCTCAAGACCAAGCAGACCCTCCGCCGGGTCCAATTGCACAAAAAGGCCTTGTTTGATTTCCTGCCGCTGCCCGATGGAAAGCATTTGGTGGCGAGTGGAGCGGATGGCGCCCTCTCCATCTGGGACCTGGATGGACGGGATCACCTCCATTACCAAAAGGTGAGCGAAGTCAGCATCCGTACCTTGGCCCTGGCCCCCGACCAAGAGCATCTGCTCTGCGGATCGAGTGACCATTTGGTACGGGTCTTTGATCTGGGACTTAACCTGAAGACCTCGTGGCGGGCCCACGAGAATTCCGTTTTCCGAATTGCATTCAGCCCCGACGGCAAGACACTTGTCACCACCGGCCGGGACGCCCACATCAAGAGCTGGAGTTGGCCGGACCGCAAACTGATCGCATCGGTTCCCGCCCACAACTACGCGGTCAACGACCTGGTCTTTCCGGATGGATCGGAAGTGTTCTTTTCGGGGAGCATGGACAAAAGCATCAAGCTCTGGCGGACCTATGACCTCAAGCTGCTTAAGGTCTGCAATTTTGATAAGAATGCCTGCCATTGGAATGGGGTGAATCGCCTCTTGTGGTTGGAAGGAAATGTGTTCTCCTGCAGCGATGACCGCAGGATCATGCAGTGGCAGTTCGATTGGCAAGGCGGCCTGACCGATTGATGTGGACAACTTTGTGGACGGCTTGTGGATGACTATTAAGCAATTGCCTTGCATCCACCATGCCGCATTTGATTTAGGATCAGGCTTCTAATTTCTTTGTTCCTCTCTGTCTTCCATTTCTTTATCCCACCGCCTCGATTTCGCTGGAATCGACCTTTTTCATTCAACTCCTTAATTTTTCCCACCCTTTCTCCTTCCCATCTGATCAAGGCTTTATTTCTCCCGGTTGATTCGGTAAACCGATGGGGATCAGGAATTCAACCCCGCCGTCATTAAGCCTCTACCCAAACAAAAACGCCAGGACAATGATTGCCCTGGCGCTTCGTTAAATCGTGAATCTATTACTTCTGAACGGAGAACTTCTCGGAGAACAATACTTTGTCCGTCGTTTCGACCGTGACAGAGTAGGTTCCGGCGGCCAGGTGGCCCACGTTGAAGCTCAAGGTAGCTTCGCCCAGGCGCAGGTCGTACTGGACGAGGCGCTTGATTTCGCGGCCCATCAGGTCGCGGATGACGAGGTCGTAGCTGGCCGCTTCATCGACCGGGAAGCGGAATACCACCCGCTCAACAGAGGGGTTCGGATAGACTTCCAGCGTACGCTCAGGCTGGGGGGCTTCCACGGATACGGCCTGGGGCAATTCCAGAGCACTGATCCAGGTCCGCTGCTGCTGGGCCGCATTCCCGAAGGTTCCCGCAAACCAGATTTCGCCGGGCTTACCGGGACGCTCAGCGGCATCGGTATAGTCGCCCCAGCGGTCGTCCGCGGCATTGATGATGGCGTCGCCGTCCCGGAGGATGGTCATGTCGCTGGTGCCATTCTCATCGATAAAGATACCCGCGTTACCGGGAAGGATATTCGGTCCGGCGTAGTTGAACGTCAGGAAGGAGCGGTTGGTGCCATCTCCGGCGACGCTGCCGGCGTAGGTGATCGAGGGATAGCCCAGGTGGTAACCGGTATAGGAGATGAGCTGGCCGGAAAAGAAGTTGAAGGCCGGGGTAATGGGGGAGATGACGCCGGTACCGTGGTAGAGACCGGGGACTCCGCTGACCCCACTGTTGAAGGCAAACTCAATCCGTCCGTTCTGGAAATAGGAAGTTTGTACCCGGTTTTCATTGGTCGACAGCACATCGGAACCCGCACCCTGGCTGGCGTCCGTGGGGAAGGAATAGGGAGTGTTCAGGGTATAGGCGTTGGGGGCCATCAATTGACCATTGTTGTCAATGGTATTGGTGATTTCGTGGAGGAAAACGTCCGTGGTCGAAGCCGCGGTAATGGTCCGCACGAAGTACATATTGGGGCCGTACAGCTCGCTGCCACCTTCTACGGGGTGCATGGAGAAGTACTGATCGGCCTGCCAGGCTACGAAATCCAGGCTGTCGCCATTGTACCCGTCAAATTTATTGATCTGCCAGATGGCCGTGCCGTTGCTGGCGGGAGAGGTATCGAACAAGTTGCCCGTGATGAACAATTCATCGGTGGAGAGGGCGATCTGGGGAAAGTCAGTCCAGAGGTTGTTGTTGAAGGGGTTTCCGGACAGGCTGTACAGGTTGTAGTTGCCGGCGGGGTTGTTCGAGGTGGAAAACCCAAGGACCAGGTTGCTGTTGTTGGGGTTGGCGCCGGAAAGGAAGATGATGATGAAACGATCTTCACTGGGATCGTAGGTCACGACCGGGTCAAACTTGAAGTTGGAGAGGCCGAGGAGGGAAATGGAAAATCCGTTGAGGGTGGTTCCAAAGAGTTGGTTGCCCGTGCTGTCGTAAGCGTGGATCCGGGTATTGGTCGCGCTGAGGACCCGGCCTCCGGCGCTGACGGCAATAGCGTTGTCGGCGGGGTCACTACCGTTGTAGAAGTTGCCGAGGAAGTTGGTCGTTTGGGTCGGACCGGGGCCAGCGGCAGTCTTGGCGCTGGTGGGCATCGCCTGGTCGCGGTTGGCATTGGCTTCAGCTTTCAGGCGGCGGTATTCGTCCTTGCGGACGTCGATCCCGGGCTTCAGCGGCTGTTTGCGGCTGGTTTTCAGGACCGCATCCCATTCATCATCGGCTTCCATGGCATTGACCGTGCCCTGGAGAGGAGCCTTCATGATGCCAGTGGTGATGACCGTCGGATCGGGCTGGCGGGCTTCCTGGCCCATAACCTGTTGGGTGGTGCCGAGCAGCAACAACACTGCCACAAACAGGCCATTCAGTCTTGCAATCGTATAATTCATGTTCATAAGCTAAAATTCACGTATCCAATAATCTATTACTTCAGGTGTTACATTTTTCCTCAAAAACCTAAAATACAAAAACCCTCCGCTCTCCTAAAATTTACCGTTCGAATTTGGGCTTTCGGATAGGCTGGAAAACTCCTTTTGTATTTTGATTGACAAACCAAGCTGTATCTTTGTTGGGATCAGTCGTTAAAAAAGAAAAAAGCAATGAAATACCCTGTTTTATCCGCTCTGTTGCTCTCATTGGTTCTATTTTTTTCTGCCTGCGAAAGCGCTGAAAATGAAGGTGAAGCAACCACCACCGATACCACGGCAACCACCGAACCCATTGAGGAGCCCTTGGAAATGATTGATCCCGATGTCCTGCCCGCAAAAACCTTCGGGTATTTTGGTCTGGACCTCCTGAACATTGGCGATTCCCTCACATTTGCCGCCCTCCAAACCGAGCTCCCCGTCAAGGACACCCTCTTCGTCCAACCCAATCCCGATGGTGGGGATGACTATGCCTGGTCGGTTCGGATTCTGGAGTTGGAGAAAGGCCGGGTATTCCTGGAGGCGGATTTTGAAGAAAACATGTACCTCAACCGGGTGCGCATCGAGTCCCCCGAGTACCGCCACTTTGCCACTGGCTTGGGCGTAGGGTCCACGGTCGAAGAGATCAAAGCTGCCCACCCGGGCCTGGTGGTACAGCCTTTCGCTGAGTTTGGCGTCATTGAGCTGATCCCCAACCAACACAATATTTTCCACATCGAACAACCCGCCCAAATGGACCTGAAGGCCCAACCGATCCTGACACTCGACGACCTTGATCCCAATGCCAAGGTGGTGCGGGTCGTGGTCATGTAATCCGTTTCGGGTCGAATCTGCTTTGGTCCTCCGTAAATGTCCTGTATCAATGAAATTTATGGTAGATTTACACCGCCTCCAGGCAGAAAGTGTTTAAAACTATAAATGGCAGCACCAGGAATTATCGGCTCAGGTAGACGGGGCAAGCGTGAACGGGTCAAAGTCTCGAAAGAGGGATGGAAAACGGCCCGGGCAATGCTCAAATACGTCCGTCCGTACCGCAGTACCTATTATCTCGGAATTTTCTTTTTGGTCTTGGGGAGTTTGGTCACCCTGGGTTTCCCGTATATGTTGGGAGACCTGATCAACAGCGCTACCGGCAACCGCGAGGCCGCGTTGATGGATGCGCTCGAAGACATCGACCAGATCGCATTGGGCTTGGGCATTTTGATCGCCGCCCAAATGCTCTTCTCCTTCCTCCGGGTCTATACCTTCTCCCTCGTCACCCAAAAAACCATGGCCGACATCCGTTTCGGCCTGTTCGAACGGTTGATGTTCATGCCCATTACCTTCTTCGAGCAGCGAAGGGTAGGGGAGTTGACCAGCCGCATCACGGCTGACGTCCAACAATTGCAGCAGGTCCTGTCCGTCTATTTGGCGGAATTCCTCCGCCAGGTGGTCACCCTCGTGGGTGGAATCGCTTGGATCCTCTTCACTTCGCCCCAGCTGACGCTGTTCATGCTGGCCGTATTCCCGCCGGTGGTCCTGATCACCGTGGTCTTCGGCCGCTTCATCCGCAAGCACAGCAAGCGGACCCAGGACGACCTCGCCGACACCAATGTCCTCGTGGAGGAAAGCCTCCACAACATCAGCGTGGTGAAGTCCTTCACCAACGAAATCTTCGAACTGGGACGCTACCGCCAAGCCTTGAAAAAGGTCGTTGCGAATGCGCTCAAGGCTGATTTGTACCGGGGATTGTTCATCTCCTTCATCATCTTCGCCCTGTTCGGCACCATCATCCTCGTCATTTGGTACGGAGCCGGAATGGTCCAGGATGGCGACTTGAAGATTGGCCATTTGTTCTCCTTCATCCTCTTCATGGTCTTCATTGGTGGTTCGTTAGGCGGACTACCGGACGTTTATTCGCAGATTTTGAAGGCGGTCGGAGCAACGGAAAGACTGAAAGAAATCCTGGATGAGGAAGAAGAGCCGGGCATCGACAAAAACCAGAAAGAAGTGGCCGTCAATGGCCATGTCCAATACCACAACGTTCGTTTTTCCTATCCCACCCGTCCTGAATCAGAGGTGTTGAAAGGAATTTCCTTGGAGATCAAGCCGGGAGAGAAGGTCGCGTTGGCGGGTTCTTCGGGGGCGGGAAAATCAACGATAACTTCTTTGCTGATGCGTTTCTACGACGTATCCGAAGGCAGCATCCTCGTGGATGGCAAACCCCTGAGCGATTATGCGGTCCATGCGATCCGCGCTCAAATGGGCGTGGTTCCGCAGGAAGTCATCTTGTTTGGAGGGACGATTCGGGAGAACATTGCGTATGGCCGCCTCAAGGCGACCGAAGAAGAGATCAGAGATGCTGCCCGCCAGGCCAATGCCCTGGACTTCATCGAAGAATTCCCCGAAGGCTTTGATACCGTGGTCGGCGACCGCGGCGTGAAGCTGTCCGGCGGCCAGCGCCAACGCATCGCGATTGCGCGGGCCATCCTCCGTGATCCCACGATCCTGTTGTTGGACGAGGCCACCTCGTCCCTCGACGCCGAAAGCGAGCGACTCGTCCAGGACGCCCTGGACAAGCTCATGGAAGGCCGGACGACCATCATCATCGCCCACCGCCTCGGAACCATCCGCGACGTGGACCGCATCTACGTCCTCGACCACGGCCAGGTCGTCGAATCGGGTTCCCACCAGGAACTCATGGCCCAGACCGGCACCTACCACAAGCTCGTCCAATTGCAGGTCCAGCCCTCCGAAAAGGAAGGCCTGAACCTCGAAGCTTAGCCCATTCCGGAACCAATGTTCCGCCAAAAATAAAGCCCCGACCGATTGGCCGGGGCTGTTTATTTAGGAGCCTTCAGGCTACTGTTTCACGTAAATCTCGCCTCCGGCATCGGCGAATTCCTTGGCCTTCTCAGCCATACCTTCCGACAATGCCTTTTCGTCTTCCAAGCCTTTCTCCCTCGCATAATCCCGAACATCCTGGGTGATCTTCATCGAGCAGAAGTGGGGACCACACATAGAGCAGAAGTGGGCCACCTTGGCGTTCTCACTCGGCAGGGTCTCGTCGTGGTATTCACGAGCAGTATCGGGGTCGAGTCCGAGGTTGAATTGGTCTTCCCAGCGGAACTCAAAGCGCGCCTTGGAAAGCGCATTGTCGCGGACCTGCGCACCGGGATGTCCCTTGGCGAGGTCGGCGGCATGGGCGGCAATCTTATAGGTGATCACGCCCCGCTTCACGTCTTCGCGGTTCGGTAGGCCGAGGTGTTCCTTCGGCGTCACGTAGCACAGCATCGCGGTGCCGAACCAGCCGATCATCGCCGCTCCGATCCCGGAGGTGATGTGGTCGTAGCCGGGGGCAATGTCCGTAGTGAGCGGGCCGAGGGTATAGAAAGGCGCTTCGTGGCAAATCTCGAGTTGCTTTTCCATGTTCTCTTTGATCATGTGCATGGGCACATGGCCGGGGCCCTCAATCATGACCTGTACATCGTGTTTCCACGCGATTTGGGTCAGCTCGCCCAGCGTTTCCAGTTCGGCGAACTGGGCACGGTCGTTGGCGTCGGCGATGGAGCCGGGACGGAGGCCATCTCCGAGGGAGAAGGCGACGTCGTAGGCCTTCATGATCTGGCAAATCTCCTCAAAATGGGTGTAGAGGAAGTTTTCCTCGTGGTGGTGCAGGCACCACTTGGCGAGGATGGACCCGCCGCGGGAGACGATGCCCGTCACGCGGTGGGCGGTCAGGGGAATATAGCGAAGGAGAACACCGGCGTGGATGGTGAAGTAATCGACGCCTTGTTCGGCCTGTTCGATCAGGGTATCGCGGAAGATCTCCCAGGTCAGGTCCTCGGCTTTGCCATTGACTTTTTCGAGGGCCTGGTAAATCGGCACGGTGCCGACGGGAACCGGTGAGTTGCGGATGATCCACTCGCGCGTCTCGTGGATGTTCTGGCCGGTGCTGAGGTCCATGATCGTATCGGCGCCCCAGCGGATGCCCCAGACCATCTTGTCGACCTCTTCCTCGATGGAGGAAGAAACGGCGCTGTTGCCAATATTGGCATTGATCTTGACCAGGAAGTTCCGGCCAATGATCATCGGTTCCGATTCCGGGTGGTTGATATTGTTCGGGATGATGGCGCGGCCACTGGCCACTTCGTCCCGGACGAATTCAGGGGTAATGTACTTCTTCGGCGTATTGGCGCCCCAATTGCGGCCGGGATGCTGGCGACGGAGCCACGCATTGTAACGGTCGATCTCCTGGTTTTCGCGGATGGCGATGTATTCCATTTCCGGCGTGATGATGCCCTGCTTGGCGTAGTGCATCTGCGTGACGTTCTGGCCTTCTTTTGCGCGAAGCGGGGCCGGAATTTCCGGGAAACGGATGGGATCGAGCTTGGGGTTGTTGTTGCGCTCGTTGGTGAATTCGGAAGAATGGCCGGGAAGGCGTTCCACATCGCCGCGGCCTTCGATCCAGGCCTGGCGGATCGGTTGCAGGCCCTTGTAAATGTCGATCTCGGCCTTCGGATCGGTATAGGGACCACTGGTATCGTAGACGAAAACGGGGGCGTTGGTTTCCCCTTGTCCATTGGTCGCGAAAGCGGCCGGGGAATCGGTCAGCGAAATCTTCCGCATCGGCACCTCAATGTCGTGCATTTTCCCCTTGATATAGACCTTCTCGGATCCAGCCAAAGGCCCCGTCGTGACGGTAGGTGTTTCCAGCGCCTTGATCGTACGGCTGCGTTTCGTGGTTGTACTTCCGTTTGCTTCTGCCATATTGCGTTTTTGTTTAGGGCAATCAATTCCAGAGTAAAACTCCAAAATTGGAATCATGTTGGGTTGGAAAGGGGGGAAAAGGGGAAATCGAAACGAATAACCAGTCCTCGTTGCAGAATTTCCCTTCGCCGGTATGAACCGAATCAGGTTCTAAGGGTATGATCTCAGTCCGCGCGGACACCCCTAATTCCGTTACGAAGCTACACAAAACATTCCATTTTTTCCGCGCCGGGAAGAGGTTACGCTATTGAATTTGTTAATACAAACGCCAATCGATCCCTATGTACCGTACACTTTGGTTTTTGCTGGTCCTCCTCGGTCCAAATTACCTTCCGGCCCAGCTGGTCATTGATACCACGATGTCGCCGAAGGAAATGGTGGAGGAGGTGCTGGTCGGAAATCGGATTCGGGTCAACAATGTCCGGGTGCGGGGAAAACGGTTCTCGTACGGAGTGTTTGAAGACCAATCCATCAAGCCTTTGATCGGGAAGGGGCTCATCTTTACCACCGGCCAGGTCTTCGACATGGTGGGCCCCAACAAACGGGCCAGCACCGGTCGAAACGTGAATGGCCAGGGAGACCGCGCCTTGTTCTACCTCGCCGACGGCCCCACCTTCGACGCCACCGGGATCGAATTTGACTTCATCCCCGAATACGAAAACATCGTCTTCAATTACTTCTTTGGCTCCGAAGAGTACACCGAATACGTCAATTCCCAATTCAACGATGTCTTTGCTTTCTTCATCACCGGCCCCGGCTATCCCCGCAATACCAACCTCGCCGTCCTGCCCGGACGCAAGACGCCCATTACCATCAACACCATTCACCCCGGTAAAAACAAAGAATTTTACATCGACAACAATGTCTTCAACCCCAAAGGCTACCGGCTCGAAAAGCTCGAAGCCAATGTCGACTCCGTTTGGGTCAACAATTTCGAGTTGGACGGCTTCACCAAGTTGATGCAGATTGAGGCGCGGGTGGAGCCGGGCAAGGTCTACCACATCAAGATCGTCATCGCCGATGTGAACGATGGCGCCTACGACTCCGCGGTCTTTCTGGAAGGGAAATCATTTACCAGTTTGCCTTCCGATCCGCTGGACCGGGAAGAGATCGTGATGCGGGAAGCGAACCAGTTTCGGCGGGCGTTTGAGCCGGGGAAATTGGGGGAGCGACCACCGAAGCCGGGACCGGTATTGTTGGAGCTGGCGCGGAGTGGGATGGAGGCCGTGGATCGGGAAATGGAGGAATTGGAAGAAAAGGAGGAGCCGGACAATGAGGAAAAAGAAGAAGTAGGGGAGGAGACGGAAAAAACAAGCACCTCAACGGAGGTGAAAGGCTTGGAATTGGCGCTGGTGGTGGGCTTTGACCTGGATTCCGATGCCCTCACGGCATCGGAAAAAAAGGCCCTGCGCGAATTGATCCCGCAAATCAAGGCCCAGCCCGGGCGCACCCTATTGGTCGAAGGCCATACCTGCGACCTCGGCAACAAGGCCTACAATACCCGCTTGTCCCGCCGTCGCGCCGAAAGCGTCGCCAGCTACCTGGAACAACAAGGCATCCCGGCCGACCGGCTCGAAGTCCTCGGCCGTGACTACGCCGAACCCCGCGCCCCCAACTCAGCCGAATTGAACCGCGCGCTCAACCGCCGGGTTGAACTCAGATGGGAAGAATGACAATGGAATCGCCTATTCGAAGTTGATGTTCAGCGTCAGCAGTTGACTGAACAAGTCCGAAATCGCCTTGGGGAAGACCGTATTGTCCTCGACGTAGAGATTTCGCAAGCCCCTCGTAAAGCGTAGCTCCGGCGAGAGCTTCAGCTTTTCCCCGTACAAGTCCACCCCAAAAGAGGCCACCACCGCGACGTCAAACCGCTCCGTTTTGAGCAGCTCCGGGTCGTTGGCCACCTTCTTGGTCGAAGCCAGATTGATCGTCGGTTGGATCCCGAGCATCACGTAGACCCGGGTAAACCGGTAATAATTCGACTTGAACTTGAGGAGAATGGGCAGGTTCAGGTTCGAGGCCTCAATCTTCTTGGTCACGAGCGATTCCCCGTTGAAGGTCGTCGTCGAATCAAAGTAAAAATTGAAGTCCCGCTCTTCCAGGGAGACGGAAGGCATGAACCGGATGTCAAAATTGTTGGTCAGTTTCAGGTTGGAGATCAATCCCAGATAGATGCCCGGCTTCCGCACCAACTCGACACGGTAGAGCAAACGCCCGGAGCGTGGGTCCACCTGGTTGATTTGGGAAGTCATGTCGTAGCCGCCATAGGAAAGTCCCATGGTAAAGCCAAGGTTGATGTCACGGGTATCGAAATAGTGGGAATTCTGGCCTTGTACGAAGCCAGCGAAGAGGGAGAAGGAGAGGAGAAGACCAAGAACTACTTTTCGAGCAGATAAAGCGAGCATATTCCGAGAGATAGAGGTTTGAAAATGGCTTTCTTAAAGCCAACCTGGGTGCAAATGTCGGTAAACTCCTGACCATTCGGAAATGCGCGGACGGATTCGGGGAGGTAAGTATAAGCGCTGTTGTCCTTAGACACCAGCCGGCCAATCAGCGGCAGGATGCCGCGAAAGTACAGACTGAACAGCTGCTTCATCGGAAACTTCGTCGGAACGGCAGGCTCCAAAATGGTCACCGCACCCCCTGGCTTCAGCACCCGCAGGATTTCCCCGAGCCCCTTTTCCAGGTTTTCAAAGTTCCGCGCCCCAAATCCAACGGTGATGGCACCGATGGAATTGTCCTCAAAGGGAAGGTCTTCCGAGTCGCCCAGAATCATATCTACGCGATCATCCACCTTCTTCTTGCGCATCTTTTGACGTCCGACCTCCAGCATCCCCGGCGAGATGTCCAGTCCAATCACCTTCTCAGGATTCAACTTCAGGGCTTCCACCGCGAAGTCACCCGTGCCAGTGGCAATGTCGAGGACCAGCTTCGGCTGGTAGGGCTGCAACATCCGGATCGCCTTGCGGCGCCACCGAATGTCAATACCCGCACTCAACAGGTGATTTAGAAAATCATACCGGGGAGCAATGTTGTCAAACATCTCCGTGACCTGCTCCTTCTTGGAGCGGGCTTCATCGTATGGAGTTACGACTTTTCGCAAGGTAAATTTCTCTCGATGTGGTAATAATTAAGAACTCGCTTCAACTCTCATTTAACGCAGATCAGCCGGAAGGGTTTTCATATCAGAGGAGAAAAATTTATCCCCTACCTTTGCAGACGAATTTCCCACGGCGCTCCACCGAGCCAAAGTGGGGCGAAGTTAAACCATTCCCAGGGAATAATGGAGATCCAAAACGTCAAATTTGTAAAAAGCAGCCAGTTCAACCACGAAATGCCCAAGCCGGACCGGCCGGAATATGGCTTTGTGGGGCGGTCCAATGTCGGCAAGTCATCCCTGATCAACGCCCTTTGCAACCACAGCGGACTCGCCAAGACCTCCGCCAAGCCCGGGAAAACCCAGGTCATCAACCATTTCATCGTGGACGATGAATGGTACCTCGTCGACCTCCCCGGTTACGGCTACGCCAAAGTCTCCAAAAGCGCCCGCCAGAAATTCGAGCGGATGATCCGCGACTATTGCACCCTCCGCCCCAACCTCGTCTCCCTCTTCGTCCTCGTCGATTCCCGCCACAGCCCCCAGCTCAACGACCTGGAATTCATGTCCTTCCTCGGCGTCTCCCAAATCCCCTTCGGCATCGTCTTCACCAAGGCCGACAAGCTGAAGCCCCAGGAATTGGAGAAAAACCTGAAGGTCTACCAGGAAGAAATGTTGAAGACGTGGGAAGAATTGCCCCCCATTTTCCTGACGTCCTCCGAGAAGAAGACCGGGCTCGAAGACCTGCGCTTCTACATCGAGGACAACATGAAATATTTCTACGGGGAAGGCTACGACGAGATGGAATACCCCTAAGCGAAATCCGTCGCGAGAATCTCGGCGACCGTGGCGTCCGGTGACAACTCACTGGGGGCAAACCCATTGCCGCGCCAGATGAGTCGCTCGGCCGGATCAAACTGTGCGGCCACCAGCGGACTGTGCGTGGTGATGAACATCGGATGGCCGGGGACCAGGGACTGGTACCGATCCACCAGGCCCGTCACCAGACGGGGATGCAAGTGGATTTCGGGCTCCTCAATGAACAAAAAGGCATTCTTCAGGGTGCGGGCGTAGCCCAGCAGCCAGATATGGGCAATATTGAAGAGGTACTTGCGGAGGCCGGAGCCAATATCGCTGAAAGGAATGACCTCGCCGCCCTGGCGACGAATCTGGAAGACCAGCGGATCGTGCGAATTGATGGGCTCTTCGGCATTTTCCATGTCCACCTCCAGGCCCGCATTCTTCAGCACCGGGTTCCAGATGTCGGCGATGCCCTCGAGGATCTCGGGGTACTGGGCATTGAAGTCGGCCCGCATCACAGCCGTGGACAGGGTTTTGTATTGAGGTTTACGGGAATGCTCCTTGAAGGCCTTATCGCGGCTCAGGATGGTATGGATCAACAGGGACCAGAATTCGGTCACCTTTTCCGGGCTGATCTCATTGTAGAATGGGAAATTGGTGCGGAGGCTTTCAATTTCCTGCGACTTGACCTTGGGCAGCTCCGTCAGCTTCATCGCCCGGTTCTTATACGGCTCGGACGGCTGGTACATGAGGACATCATTGGAATTGTTGTCGTACCAGAGGGCTTCGAACAATTCAGGCTCCTCCGTGAACCCAATGCAATAGGGCTCGTACTTGCGGTTCCATTCCATCGTGAAAGCTCCATTCTGCACCAACTCAATTTTCCAGGTCGGCTGCTCATCAATGGTTTCCCGAAAAAACAGAACTTCGTTCCGGAGGTGAACCGAATAGATTTTTTGCCCCCCCACTTCCAGCTGAGCAAAGAATAAATGCTTGCTTTTGAACCGGACAATTTCCCGTAGATAGTTGATCAGTAGGCCCATAAGCCGGGACTTGCCCGCCCCATTCGGCCCAATGAGACATACCTTGTCGAGGACTTCACCGGCACGCGCGTGCCCATCCGGGTAGACCAGATCCAATGAGAAATTATTGAAGCCGTTCAGATTTTGGATAAAAAGAGAAGCAATTTTCATTTTACTACCGAGCTATGGAGCAAAATTAAGTTGATTCCGTGGAGGAACCAAGGTCAAAGCGACCCGAACCGGTAGAATGACGCAGGCGAGCCGGGATACCCCTAAGGAGGA
This sequence comes from uncultured bacterium, assembly GCA_963923035.1. Taxonomy (GTDB): domain Bacteria; phylum Bacteroidota; class Bacteroidia; order J057; family JADKCL01; genus CAWUKT01. Next base: position 26,578 of record CAWUKT010000034.1, on the reverse strand, counting down.
GGGAGTTGCAAACGAAAAAAATCAGTCGACGTCCTGCTGAAAGATCCGAAGTTCCATGGGCCAGCCCCAGAAATCGACCTCCGTGAAGTAGGCCAGTTCTCCACCCAATGGACCCGGATTGATCCGGCGGCCCGGCACCTTGTGGTACGTCGTGAAGAACTCCTTCACCTTGCGGATCCGGTCGAAGATCAAATATTCCCCGTGGGTGCCCTCGCCCTTGTTCGTGAGGATCGGGGTAATCTCCAGGTAGTGCTCGCCGAGCCCGGCGCGCAATTGGTCCAGCCATTCCGTATTCTCCCGGCACCACGGCTTCAACCCAATCACCTTCTCCGTCTCCGCCACTTCCGTGGCCTGCGCCGCGCGTTCCTCGGCCGATAAGAGCCAGAACCGGTCCGTCGAAAGCCCATTGGCCAGGGCCACGTCCTGCTGCCGGAAACGGAAGCGCTCGGCCTTCAGGTTCCCCGCCGACTTCTCCATCATCTTGAGCGTGTCCCGCCAGGCCTTTTTCTCTGGCAGGTTCAGCTCATTGCCCGTCGGCCGGTAATAGGCCGTTTGGAGGAGGATGCCGTCGACCGAGTCGCCCGGCGCCACCGGTCCCGCTACGGAGAAGCGCGGCGAGGTCTTGAGCAAATTGCCGTCGGCGTCGAGCCAGTCGACCACGCCCCGGACCCGGGCCAGGGTCGCCGCGGACTCATTGTACCCGACCAATTGCATGTGGAAGCCGTACACCTTGCGGTCCGTGGTGATATTGATCTTTTTGATCCGGAGCCGAAGGGCTTCCGCCTCCATTTCCTGGTCCCCTTGGGCCCCTTCCAGCAGACTTTGGAGGCTGCGCTCGGCAGGAATCACCCGCGAATTGGCGCGGATAAAGCCGAGGAGCAAATCCTTGTCGGCGGCGGAGATTTCTCCGCTGGAAGCAGCGGAATCCAAATGGGCGGCGTAGGTCGCCGGAGCAAAGACTTCACCGAGGTAATTCGTCTCCGAGCTGGCTTCTTCGGCCGCGGCCCCGCCTCCACAAGCGGTCAGGAGGAGCAGGAAAAGGGGAAAACAGAGATGGACGTAGCGTTTCATGGTCGCAATGAGTTAGAGCAGGGATAATTTCGCATGTATTGGGGAGAAACGCCAATGTTTGGGTAAATTCATGGAGCCGATTGCAACCCAAGGTTGTGACGCGCGTATGACATTGAAGCGCAGGTAAATGAAAAGCGAATGGGAATGAAGCAGATATTGATTGCAGGAGGAATATGCTTGGCGTTCTTGCTGGGCACGACCACGCCCGTCCAGGCCGGAGGCGGCTCACCGGGCGGTCACGGCGCCGGATTGGTGCTTTCGCCCGATGTGGGGTATGATTATGAAATCGGCACCGATATCTGGGATCGGAAGAAACGGAAACGGCGTCGCCGCCGCCGTAAAAAGCGCACCTTCGCGATTGGCGCGGTCGTGGGAGGCCCCACGAACCTCGGCGCGCGCGCCCTGCTGCGCGTCGGCTACCTCGGCTTGGCCGGGGACTTCACCTACCAGCGGCTCCGCTCGGACGCCGGCCCCCTCGTCGACGTATTTACCACCAAGGCCGACCTGCGCTTGTACAGCAAGAGCTTCTTTGGCCGCATCTTCCGCTTCTATGTATTCGGCGGGACCACCCTCCAACACGGCGCCTGGGACGGCGAAGTCATGCAAACGGCAGTCTTATTGGACGCCGGGGCCGGTGCGGGCATCAAATTGTGGCGACTCAGCATCAACGCCGAGGCTGGACTCCTGATCCCGGCCCGCGAACTGCCCGCCTACAAACCACGATTCGGGGCCTTCGCCAATGTGGCGGTCCTGCTGTGGCTCTTCTGACGGTTTCAGCCCCGTCCATTCACCCACTTGATCCGAATCATTACGCTCCGGCAAAAACTCCGTACCTTTGCCCCTTTAAACAACGCCCCCGCCGTGGGGTTGCTTAGGAGTGCAAAAAACGAGTGCCCCCGTGAAGATTCAGGATATTCTCAGAACCTACAAAAACCATCCCGAGATCCAGGCCTTTTCCAATGACCTGGTCGGGACCGAAAAGGGCCGCTTCCAGGTCCGGGGCATGACCGGGAGCCAGGCGGCGATGGTCCTGACCGGACTCTACCAGAACCTGGAACGTCCGACCCTCATTGTACTCAATGACAAGGAAGACGCCCTCTATTTCCTGAACGATCTCCAAACGCTGATGCCGCAGAAGGACATTCTCTACTTCCCGGCCTCTTATAAGCGTCCTTACCAGATCGAAGAAATCGACAATGCGAATGTCCTTCAGCGGGCCGAGGTCCTGAACCAGTTGAACCAGACCCGATCCGGGCGGCAACTGATCATCACCTTCGCCGAGGCGATGAGCGAGCAGGTCATCAACAAACGTTCCCTCGTCAAGAATACCCTGGACGTGAAGGTGGGCGACGATACCGGCATGGAGTTCATTGAAGATGTACTGGACGAATTTGGATTCCTCCCCGTGGACTTTGTGGTCGAGCCGGGGACCTATTCGGTGCGGGGCGGCATCCTCGATGTATTCTCCTTTGCCCACGAATATCCCATCCGCATCGAATTCTTTGGGGACGACGTGGACTCGATCCGCAGCTTTGATCCCGTGGACCAGATGTCCAAGGAATCATTCACCAAAGTCTCCCTCATCCCCAACGTCCAGAAGAACCTGTTGGAGGTCGAGAAGATCCATTTCCTCGAATACCTCTCATCCAATACCCTCGTCTTCCTCCAAAGTGTCGATTTTGTCGCGTCCGACCTCGACCGACACTTTACGCGGGCCGAGAAACACTACTCGAGTCTCATGGAAGGCAGCGGCGGTGCCGCCACGAGTGCCCCTCCGGAGGAAATGTACACCTCCGGCAAGGTCTTCATGAAGGGATTGGACCAGCTGACCACGATTGAATTCGGTCAACGCTTCCATTACCGGAAGGTGACCCAAACATTGGAGTGGCAGGGGACCCCGCAGCCCGCCTTCCGAAAGGAGTTCAAGCTCCTCGCCAGCCACCTCCGCGACAACGACAAGGTCGGCATCGAAAACTACGTCCTCTCCGACAACGACAAGCAACTGCTGCGCCTCAAGGAAATCCTGGAAGAGGTCGAGGTCCAAAGCGATTTCATTCCCATCGAATCCACCTTGCACCAGGGCTTCACCGACCGCAAGCTGAAGCTGGCGCTGTTCACCGACCACCAAATCTTCGAGCGCTACCACAAATACAAAGCGCGCGCCCAGTCCAGCCGTTCGCAGGCCATCACACTCAAAGAACTCCGCGACCTCCAGCCCGGAGATTACGTGACGCATATCCACCACGGGATCGGAAAGTTCGCGGGGCTGCACAAAATCCGATTGGGGGAACATACCCAGGAAGCCATCAAAGTGGTCTACGCGGGAGGGGATGAGATTTATGTGAATGTCAATTCGCTCTATAAAATCTCCAAGTACGTCGGAAAAGAAGCGACGCCGCCCAAACTGAGTAAGTTGGGGTCGCCGGAATGGGCCAAGAAGAAGGCTCGGACCAAGAAGCGGATCAAAGAGCTCGCCTTCGACCTGATCTCCCTCTACGCCAAGCGCAAAGAACAGGTCGGATTTGCCTTTGACCAGGACACGTACATGGACCAGGAACTGGAAGCGTCCTTTATGTACGAGGACACGCCGGACCAGGAGACCACCACAGCCGCGGTGAAGAAGGACATGGAAGAACCGACGCCCATGGACCGTCTCGTCTGCGGCGACGTGGGTTTTGGAAAGACCGAGATTGCCGTTCGGGCTGCCTTCAAGGCCGCCGTCAATGGCAAGCAGACCGCCATGTTGGTCCCGACCACTATCTTGGCCCTCCAGCATTTCCATACATTCTCCCGCCGCCTCTCCAATTTCCCCGTCACCGTCGACTATATCAACCGCTTCAAGAGTACAAAGGAGCAGAAGGAGACCTTGCAACGCCTCAAGGAAGGAAAGATCGACATCCTGATCGGCACGCACCGCATCGTGGGGAAAGACGTCAAGTTCAAGGACCTTGGATTGCTGGTCATTGACGAAGAACAGAAGTTTGGGGTAGGAGTGAAGGAGAAATTGAAGACAATGAAGGTCAACGTAGATACCCTGACCCTCACCGCGACCCCAATTCCCCGTACGCTCCAGTTTTCATTGCTCGGCGTCCGCGACCTGTCCATTCTCCAAACCCCGCCGCCCAACCGCCAACCCGTCGAAACCATCGTCGAGACCCTGTCCCAGGAGTCCATCCGCGACGCCGTTTCCTACGAAATGAAGCGCGGCGGCCAGGTCTTCTTCGTCCACAACCGCGTGGCCGACCTGGAGGAGATCGGCTCCACGATCAAGAAGCTCGTACCCGACGCGCGCGTCGGCATCGCCCACGGCCAGATGACCCCGACCAAGATCGAGAAGGTCATGGGCAACTTCATTGAGGGCGAATTCGACGTCTTGGTGGCCACCACCATCGTCGAATCGGGCCTCGACATCCCCAATGCGAATACCATCATCATCAACCAGGCCCACAACTACGGCCTGAGTGACCTCCACCAAATGAGAGGACGCGTAGGCCGGTCCAACCGAAAGGCCTTCTGTTACCTCTTTGCTCCCCACGAAACCGTATTGTCCCGCGACGCCCGCAAACGCCTCAAGGCCATCGAAGAATTCAGCGACCTGGGCAGCGGATTTCACATCGCCTTGAAAGACCTCGACATCCGGGGAGCCGGCGACTTGCTGGGGGCGGAACAGAGCGGCTTCATCAACGAAGTGGGCTACGAGATGTACCAAAAGATATTGGAAGAGGCGGTCCGGGAATTGAAAGAAGACGAATTTGCCGATCTGTTCGAGGACGAGGAAAAGGAAGAGAAGGAACAGAGCTACGTCGAGGATACCCAGGTCGAGACCGACCTGAATGTGCTGATCCCGGAACGATACCTGCCGAGCGTCCCGGAGCGCCTGAATTTCTACAACAAGATCGCGGCCGCCATTACCGAGGAAGAACTGCGGGTCATCTCCCGCGAGCTCATCGACCGCTTCGGCCCGATCCCCAAGCAGGTCCTCGGCCTCTTCGATACCGTTCGCATCCGTTGGGTGAGCCGCGAGTTGGGCTTCGAGCGGGCCGTCCTCAAGAAGGACATACTGCGGATGTACTTCCCCGCCGACAAGGAAAGTGCGTTCTATTCCTCGCCCTTGTTCCCCATGATCCTGAGCTGGGTCCAGAACAACAGCCAGCGCGCCCGCTTCAAGGAATCGCCCAAGTACCTGAGCATGGTCGTTTCCGGCGTCCGCGGCCTGAAAGCCACCTACGTCTTGTTGCGGGAGGTGGAGAAATGGGTCGAGGAGCTGCAACAGGCCCGAATGGAAGAGATGGGCTGATCAAAAGACCTGGACGCGGGCATAATTGGGGTGGTTCAGGAACGTGGTGTAGTGAATAATCGGAATGACCGCGAGGACCAAGACTCCATTCTCCGTCCACCCAAAATCATCCACCCTCCAGTGCGTCACCGGAAAGGTCTGACGCAGTTCATAAACGCCGGGCCGATCCGTACGGACATACACATACAATTGATGAGCTCCGTCCGGGCCCGAATAAGCATCCTTCCCCATACAGAGAATGACATCGGTTCCGGCGGCGAGCATCGGACGGAAAGGAAATGAGGTCAGGATTTCCCCAGTTTCGACGTGGACCAAGGGAAATGCACCCGGTCCATCAAAGGGATCTTCCCGAAACAGCACCGCGTTCCAAGCCCTGACAAAGCCCAGGGCATCGTACTGAGAGGTGTATTCCGCTTCCTCCCCCGGTTTCCCTTCCAGATAAACTTGCAAAGCCTCGGATTGCTCGATTTCAATGGGGATGGGAGTGGAAAAGATGTCCCGGTCCGCCGGGATGCGACGGGCAAATGTAGACTTGTCAATGGGGGAGAATTGCATCCAATCGGCCAATGCTTCCCCGGAGTCCACCGCGTACCATTCCGCTTCCGTCAATAGAATCGCTTCGGTCAGGGAAGACAGGCGAACGTAACCCGTCCCCTCGCCTTCCACCGGAATGGCCAACCAATCCCCCGTGGTTTCCCCTTCGATTTCCTCCCCAAACCCAATTACCCCCAGGACATCGCTGTTTGAATCGGGGCGGGCAAAGACTTCCAGGCCCCTTCGTTCATTGGTGTACAGAAGAGGCTTTTCCGTGCTGTCGGGTACAGGGGGCGCTTCCACCGGGAGCGGTTGAGGCGATGGAGAAGCAGTAGGCGTGGGTTCGGGGGCATTGCAGCCCCAGAGCAGAAAAGAGAAGAGGACAAAGGGAAACCAACGGAGCATAGATGGAAAATAATCAAATCTTCCCTTTTGCGGTCAGTAGGGTGGGAGAAATGAAGCCAACTCCGGCTATTGCAGGAGGACCTTGTGGGTGAAAGTCTGGCCGGCCGATTCGAGGTGGATCAGGTACAAACCGGGCCCAATGCCGTCCAATCGCAATTCCGTCGTCTCCGACCACTGTCCGAGCCGCTGGCCCTTGAGGTCGAAGAGTTGAACCTGCAACCCTTCGGCGGAGACCCCGTCTACGCGGAGCACATCCGTCGCCGGTTGGGGATACAGCCGTACCTGCGGTACCGCTGACGCAGCCACATCCGTGGTTACACATTCCAGACGCATGATGCGCTTCCAAATTTCATTGTGGAGGTTCAGTGGGGCCAGGTTGGTCACGGGCGTATTGCCCTGCCGGACCATCACCAGGCCCGTCGAGGGAGAAATGCTGATGAACTGGCCGTTTGCGCCCGCCGCGGCGAAGACATCGGCCGGGGCATCGGGGGCAATGGGGCCGGGAATGCTCAGCGGACTGCTCGGCTCGATGTATGAACTCTTGCCATTCAGCCACCAGAGATAGCCGTAGGAAGGATTGAGCGGCTGCGAGGTATTCACCATTTGGTTGTAATAGGCCGGATCCGCCAGGATGGTATCCCCGTCCCAGATCCCGCCGCCCTGGGTCAGCAGCCCGAAGCGGGCCATGTCCCGCGCGGTGCCCCAAAAGATGGTATTGTTCCCGCTTTTCACCCACGACGACAACAAACGAATCCCAATCGGATTGCTGATCTTCTGGCGGGTATATGAATTCAGAGAATCGCCGGTCGCGGCCTGCAAGACCTCCTTTGTGAGGTTGTACGGGCCGTTGTGATAGGCCCAGCGCGTTCCCGCATCCGCCACGTAGGTCAGACAGGACGGCGTGATACAATCAAAATCCGTCTCGTCCAGCCCCGCAGTCATCGTCAACTGGTGCCAAACCGTGATCGAGTCTTCCTGACTCGGCGGCAGGGCACTCCAACCCGTCCCCAGGTAGTCCGAAGTCTTGTCGTGGATGTCAAGGGCCCCCTCTTCCTGCGCAATGCCCACCAAGGTCGCCCGCAAACTCTTGCCCGCGGAGAACCAGGGCCACAGCGAGTTCTGCGTATAGTTCCCAAAGTATTGTTCCAGTACAATTTTCCCATCCTTCAGCAGCATAAACGAGAAGGTCTGCTCCTGATCGAGGTACTGGTACAAGGCATCGATGCTGTCCTGGCAATAGTTGAGGTCACCGGGCGCGAGGGTATCCCAGGTATTGCCGAGGGTAGGGGGGAAATAAAGGGTCTGGGAAAAGGCCGGGGCAAGGGAGCCAATGAACAGACCGAGGCTGAGGGTCAGAAAACGAATCGAGGGTGTCATGTGAATTGGATGCTGGAAGAACGAATTGGTTTAAATGCAGAGAGAAAATACCACAAAAAAATCACAATTCGTCCAGCAGTTCGGCCGCTTGTTCGCCGAACTCCCCGCCTCCGGCGAGGACTTGCAGGCGGGGCCGGGCGTCCTCCACCCGGCCAAGCTGCACATAGGCCAGGGCCGTATACCACTCCGCAACCTCACTGTATGCATTGTCCGTCGAACGGACCGGCGCCAGCAGTTCCAGCGCGCGCTCCGCTTGCCGGGCTTCCAGCTGGGCGATGCCCGCGTAGAGCTGGCCTTCGAGGTCATCCGGGTCCGTGGACAGGAAGGCATCGAAAGACAGGATGGCGGCGTCCATATCGCCCGCATTGTAGGCGTCCATCGCCGAGCGGAAATTGGGGTCTTCGCTGTCGCGGACCTGCGTATAGTCGGGATAGGTCGAATAGTACTCGGCAAAGAGGTCGCCGGAGCCACTGCCTCCCCAAGGTTGCAACAGCAACAAGGTCGGAACGAGGAGCAGCAGGATGACCGCGGCCAGGGCCCACCAACGGCGATTCGAGCGGGTAGGGGCGGGCTGAAGCTCCTGCCCGATCTGGCGCATCTCCGCGAGGAAATTGGCCTCGTCGAGGTTCCGCAGGTCCTGGCGGAGGCGGCGCATGGTGTCCGTTTCCGCTGCCAATTGCGGGTCGCGTAGGAGATCGGCTTCGAATTGGGTGGCTTCGTCGGGGGGCATTTCTCCGAGCAAATACCGCTCAATCCGATCTTGGGGGTCCAGTAAGTCGTTCATTGGGGTAGCGGTTAAGGATTCATGAGTTGCCGGAGCCGGTTCAGACACTTGTTCTTGGCCGTCTTGGCGCTGTTGGCGGTGGACATTCCCAATTGAGCAGCAATCTCAGGGATGGAGACACCGTGGACAATGCGCAGGGTCAGGAGTTGGCGGCAGCGGTCGGTGAGTGCCTGCATCGCCCGTTTCAATTGGGCGAGGCGGGGACTGTCCGGTTCTGCGAAGATGCCTTCTTGCAGTTCCCGTTCCACTACAAAGCCCATTTCCCCTTCCATTTCATCTGCCTCCTCATCCAACTGTTCGAAGCGGTCGCGGTGTTGTTGGTCGCGCTTGAGCCGGTTGCGGATGACATTGGCGGCGAAGGAAAACAGGACAGTATTGATCTGCCTGCCGGTATAATTGGCGAGGCTGCCGTCCCAGGCTTTGCGTCGGAAAATGAGCAAGGATTCGTTGAAGCATTCCTGAAGGAGCTCGTCGTCGATCCCCCACCGTTTGCGCGCCCATCCCTGGTACTGGGCAAAGAGTGCCCGGTAGATCTCCCCAAACGGTGTATTGTTGCCGGGGGGGAAATCGACGGGATCAAAGCGGCGCTCCGACCAGGAGGAAGACGCATTTGGCGATTGGGCCCTTTTCATTGTCACTGGTTGATGGAAACTCGATCCGAAAAGTAACCCGTTTTTGGGGAAAAAATATTTTTTTGTGGGTGGAGGGTACTTGGTATTGCCAACGGGCTGCTGGGTTCGCCTGTTCGGCGGTTTTGATTTTCGTGGAAGCAACTTCCACGAAAGCGCACTTTGATCATTTTTGCTTTGGTGGAACTTGGTTCCACCAATGGGCTGCTGGATTCGCCTGTTCGGTGGCTTAGATTTTCGTGGAACTAAGTTCCACGAAAGCGCACTTTGATCATTTTTGCTTTGGTGGAAGTTGCTTCCACCAACGGGCTGCTGGGTCCGCCTGTTCGGCGGTTTTGATTTTCGTGGAACAAAGTTCCACGAAAGCGTACTTTGATCATTTTTGCTTTGGTGGAACTTAGTTCCACCAACGGGCTGCTGGGTTCGCCTGTTCGGCGGTTTTGATTTTCGTGGAAGCAACTTCCACGAAAGCGCACTTTGATCATTTTTGCTTTGGTGGAAGTTGCTTCCACCAACGGGCTGCTGGGTTCGCCTGTTCGGCGGTTTAGATTTTCGTGGAAGCAACTTCCACGAAAGCGTACTGTAATCATTCCCGCTTTGGTGGAACTTAGTTCCACCAACGAGCTTCTTGGGCGGCCTTACGGCCGCAATGTCGTCTTCGTGGAACTAAGTTCCACGAAAGCTGGAGGGGTAAGGGGAAAGCGAATGGGATAAAAGTCCACCTGCCCAGGAACCCATTGACACTTGACCTACTTCAGCATCGTCAATTCCTCATCTTTATAAAGACCAATGCCGTCCCGGGCCGTCAGGAACACGAGGTCATTTTCCGGGGTGACCTCCATGCGGAGCACCGCCATCTTCATGCCAATGGCCAGTGGTTCCCGTTCCGCCCGCAGTTGGGGTTGGAACAGCAATTCGGGGGCCAGGGGTTGGTCGGGTTCGGAAAGAGAGGCGCGGTAGATGCCCTTGTTGGTGGCGAAATAGACCTGGTTGTCCGGGGCGTGGAAAGCACCCGGGCCGACAAAGAGCCCGTCGTCCAGGCGGGCAGTCGAATCTTTCTCCAACTCCTTGTGACTGTCGTACAGGCTCGATGCATTCATCTCCTCGACCTGCAAAATCTCCCCGAAGTTCATAAAATGTTGGAGGCCGGACGTGATGATGATGCTTTGTTCCGGCCCTTCGAAGACCGATTGGGGAAACAACATCTCGTAGTCCAAATCGCCGATCTCCCGGTGGAGCTCCTTCCGCTTCCGGGTATCAAAGATTTGGACGATCCCCCCAAATTCTCCCATGCCGCTGGTCATCCAAATGCGGTCCTGGCTATCGAGGTAGGTGTATTGGGGCATGGAAAAGTGCTTGCGGACCCTGCGGTTGAAGACGAAGAGAAAGCGCTTGTGGACCCTGACCCCGATGGAAGGGAAGGGGAATTCGCGGTAGGCTTTGTTGCGGACCGGGTCGTAGACGGCGTAGGGGACAATGAGGAACAGCTCATTGTTGGAATTGAAGAACATCTCCCGGACGGCCAGGTTCTTCTTGAGTTTCAGGTGTTCCTCCACCGAGTAGTCCGCCGGGTTGAGGCGGTAAATCCGGCCCTTTTCCGATCCGAGGAAGAGGCCTCCGTGATTGTCCCGGGCCAGGGCGGAATAGGCCATGCTGCCTTCCGGGCTCACAAAGACCTTTTCCTTCGTGTCCACATCCCAGACATGGAGCAGTCCCGTCCGGTCCAATGCATACAATTGCCCACCTTCCAGAAGGAATTTGGAGAATTGGGCACTTTCATCCGGAGTCGGTTCCGTTTGCGCAACAACAAGATTTCCCAAGAGCAAAGTCAACAAGGCTACAATACAGGTTCGCACAGTTTTCAAGTGGTTTAGGGTTGCTACTTGATACTCAAAAATAACCGATTCCCGGCAAAATTGGATGACAAATTCAAAGGATGGTTGACATGGTTCCGGGAGCATGGGCGAGGGGCAGGGCAATGGTGGAGGGGTGGGAAATGGTTCTGGTAGGATGCCCATTGGGCGGCCTTGCGGCCGGGTTGATTTTTCGTGGAACTAAGTTCCACGAAAGTGCGTTTTAACCGGGATCGCTTTGGTGGTTATTGCTTCCACCAATATGTCCAATGGGCGGCCTGGCGGCCCCGTGTTCGTTTCGTGGAAGTAACTTCCCCGAAAGCTGGGGCGGGCGAATTCGCCCCCGACCCTAATTCACCCACCTCCAACCCCAATCAACTCGCCCATGCCCTCCATTCATTCTCCCCATCCCTTTATTCACGAACCTTTTTCCTCAATCCCATTGCCCATCGACCCCATTGAATTCGCCCCGGACCTCAATGACCCCACCTCCAAACCGAATTCACCCACCTCCAACCCTAATTGTATTCACCTTCAACCATAATTCTATTTACCAAATAGGTCCCCCCCTCCACCTCGTTGCTACTCTCCCCCCACCTCCAACCCAAATAAAAATGCCATTTATCCGAATAACATTGACCTCCACGGCGAATGAATTGACCTTTTCAGCGAATTCATTGCCCCCAAAGCCGAATGAATTAAGGTCAGAGGTGGGCGAATTGACCTCTGACCCGAATTCTATTTGGGTTGGAGGCAGGGGCCCCCACACTCTTACCCGAATACCCCCTACCTCCAAACCGAATTAAATCTCATTTTCCCCCTTCCAATTCAGCTGTGTCTCCCATTTTTTCATTTTCCCATTGCTTCCATTTCCCCATTTTTTCCCTTCCCCCACCTCGAAACCGAATTCACCCTCCCTGAGAGGTACCCCCTGGACCCTGCCGATCCATTTGCCTGCCTCCACACACTCTACATTTACCCAATTCTATTTTTCCATTTCCGCATTCCCTCCATTTTCCAATTGGCATATTCTTTCCATCCCCCTCCCATCCCAACTCCGCTTCAAAAGAGAAGCATGAACCAAGCCAACCGCTCAATTCATGCTTCAAACAACCGGGTGAATCGGGATCCATCGGAAATCAATCCCTACCAGATCCGGCCTCCGTCGCCTCTACGGACGATTCATCGGAGCCCGGGATCAATCCCCGTGGCGGGCACCATCGTAATTGACCCGCATGGGATCATCGAGGGCGATGATCACCGGCTCCAAATCCGCGGGACCGGGCTGCGAATAGGACTCGCCCGGCGTCGGCGTCGTGCCCGGACCGCCGGGATTGTAGAAGGCCTGGTAACCGCCCGCCAGACTCGGAATCTCCAGGAAGGTGATGTTGCGGGCCGCGGCTTCGTCGCCTTCGAGGATGATGTCGATGTAATTGTCGCGGTCTTCGACGTAGCAATCGTCGTAGCTGGTCTCCGCCAATCCGAGGTCCGACAAACCGATCACCGTCAATTGGCCGCCCAATACATCGTAGGTCACCCCCGGTTCGTCCAGCGTCACCGTCGTTCCGTTCGGGCCCTCCACGTGGATGCGGAAGAACTTCGCGTAGTCGGTCGGCTTCACCCCCCGGATGCCGTCGGGGGAAAATCCGCCGGTGGTCAGCATCCGCAGCCGGAAATCGCCCCCACCGTACAAGGCAAATTCGTCATTGGGCATGTCCTGTTCCAGAATGAGGCTGCCTCCGACGCCTTCCCCAATGGGGCGGTCGCCACAATAATTCAGCTTGGCCCCAACGAGGCGCGGGCCATTGTTCGGGTCGTAAGGACTCGAGGTCGTTTCCCAGGACATGCCGACCGCACTTACCACCCGGTTGCCCGGACCCACCAATTGCAGAGGCGTCCCATCGTCCACCACCTCACAACGAACGGGGAAGCGGGCCCCGGGATCACTGCTCGGAAGTTTATTGCCCAACTCCCCGAAGACGACCACACAGTTCCGCTCATTGTATTCCAGGTTGGGATATCCGCCGGCGTACATCGGAGTGACGACCTCTCCCGTATTGAGGGTGAATTGAAAGTCAGTGGGGTGAATGTTTTGGGTCAGGACGGGCCAGCTGAATACAATGGGCAACCCATCGAGGGCAAGGGCTCCGTCGAGCAAGGCGCTGTGGTCGGCTTCTCCGATGTACAGCCAATCGACGGCCTGGTCGACGCTGGCGGCTGTACGCAGGGCGGCATCATCGGCCTCGGCACAGGAGAGATCCGACAGCCAGGCTCCTCCGAGGGAGAGGACAGTGGCCTCGTCCAACTCGTCGACGTCGGCGGCGACGATGTCACAGAAGCCGAGTCCGGCGGAAAGGATTTCGGGTTGGTCGGACCAGTAATCGGCTCCGGCCAGGTTGTCGTTGTAGACGGCGGCTTCAGTAATGGTTTCGATGCACCCACTGAAGGTCAGCAGGGAAGCCATGCACAGGAGAACGAGGAGGGTTTTCATGGGAGGATTCGGGAGCATGAATTGGGGATCGAACATGGCTATTTGCGGTAGAGGGTATAACTGACATTGATACCGATGGAAGGTTCGAGGAGTGCGGGGATATTGTAGACGCTGCCGGTCTGTTCGAAGACCCGGGCGAGGTTGTAATTCGCGACGTTGAAGGCCGGACCCGCCCAGATGGAGAAGGAGAGGTTTCGGAGGGCATTTTCGTTGTCGCGGAAGGGATGCCAGTGGTACCCGACAATCAGGCCCAGTTTGAGCTTGGTATCCTTCAGTTCCTCGGTATTGTCGTCTTCTTTCAGCCGAACCCAATGGTATTCGGTGTTGAGGCCATAGAAGACGTGGTGCTTGTCGTTCCAGTAGCGCCAGAGGGCCAATCGAAGGAAGCGGTCGTCCTCGCGGATGCCGGTATCCTCATAAATACCGCGGTAGCGGTTGGGATAATTCACGAAGGCGAGGGAAGCCCGGTTCTTGTGGTACTGGGCGGTGCCCCAGAGGCTGAATCCGCCGAGGCTGGTATAGGCCATGAGATCGGTTTCGGCGGACAGCTGGAGCTTGGGCGCCTCGGTTTGGGCGTAGAGGTGGGGTCCGTTGAGGGCCGCCAGCAGGCTCAATAGGAGGAGAAGCCTTTTCATGGGGTACAGGGGGTAGAGGTGGTGATCAACATACTGGTGGGTGAGGTGAAATCAGGGCAAAATTAACGGTCGCCTCAAAGGTAGGGAGGAGGGAAATCAGTGAATTGAACAGATCGGGATTTGAGTTCGGCAAATGTCCCGGTCAATTGCCTGGGGCCGTAGGGGCAGGGACGACGGAAGAGAATTGATTTTCAGAAGGGGGAGGAAAGGAGGGGAGAAATGCAAATCTGAGAAGTGGAAAATAAAAAAGATTGGAGCATGGTTCGAGTGGTAAGTCCTTGTAGGAGAGTGGGTTGATGGTTGGAAAATAAAAAAACAGAAAAAAACTTTCCGCGGTGGGTTACTTCCCGGGTTCCCGGGCCATAAAGGGATGAACGGTCCAACAAGGCGGCCGTCATTCACTGAAACCAGAAACCCATTTGCAATTCAAGATGAAAACTTACCACCACACCCAAACAACCACTTCCCGCCGGCGCCTGCTGGCGGTCCTGGCCCTCCTGATCATGGGCCTGCTCTGGAACCCCGGCGAAGTCAAGGCCCAGGCCAATGCCGACGCCAACGCCATCTTCCAGGCCGGAACCACGGGCGGCACCTTTGGATACCGCGTCCGCCGCATCGGCGCCAACTCGGCCTCCTTCAGCCGCAACTCTTCCTTTGTCTATTACCCCGCTTCTTCCATCAAAGTCTTCGAACATTTCTACGCGATGGCTTTGGTTCAGAACGGAACCTGGACGCTGAACAAGAACACCGATCCCTGCTCCGGTAGCTCCAATTGCTCCGACGCCACCAACAGCGGCAACTGCACCACGAACCTACAAACCCTCGAAACTACCTTGGAGCAAATGATGGTGAACTCCAGCAACGCGGCCACGAACTCCGTACAGCAGGAAGCCGGGCAAGAGATCAACCCGATGGACCCGAATCCCGCGGCCGTAGGGCGAAATGCCATGAATGCCTGGGGGAGCGGTACGCTCGGCATGACCCAGACCAACCTCAATACCAAGTTTGGTTGTGTCGGGGCCTGCGGTGCCAATCCCAATACCCTGACCTTGTTGGACCTGGAGCGTCTCTATACCGTCCTGGCCGGCAATTCAATCCTCGACAACAATCACCGGATCCAGTTGAAGGACCTCATGCTTAACGAGAGCAACAATTACTTCAATACGGTGGTGAATGAAGAAGCGGCGGCGACGGGTCGTAACGGCATCCTGCCGGCCTTTTACGCCAAGCTGTACTATATCTACAAGGCCGGAAGCTGGACCTGTGGCAATGGCGACCGCTACATTACCCTCGGGGGCTTGATTCAGCTGCCGACTTACAGCGGAGCTTACAAGCGGCTGTACACCTTCGGTGCCTTTGTCGACGCAGCTGACGCCTATACCGGCGGTACTACCTACGACGCGACGGTCGAAACCCTGCGTCCTGCGATCCGCGCTGCGCTCCTCACCTGGCCCGGCCCCTTTTCTCCGGCCGATGACATTGCCTACGCAGCCGGTGAGACCCAAGGCCTGATTGGTCAGTTTGCCACGAGCCCCGGTGTGATCCACCTGAAAGCCGCCTACGGCGCCCTGAGAAATACTGAGCACGCCATGTCGACGGTTATCGATTCCCAGTTGGTCAAGAAGCCGGTTGAAGACGCAGAAGAGGCCGTGGTCCACCTGATGAATGCTGCGACCTATATCGGCCCGGTCGACTCCACCTTGCCGACCGTTGTCCAGGCAGCGATGGACTTTGTGACCGACGCCGAAGCCCGCATGGTCGCCTCCGGTGACGGCAGCACCTTCGGCATCCAGTGCCAGCAGGTTTCCCAGTACCTCGCCGATGCGAAGGCTTACCTCGCCGCTGGCGCTTATGCCTCCGCTATGGGACGCCTGGTCCTCGCGGCTGACATCTGCGAACTGCATACCGACTGGAACTACCAGGGCTCCCGGGACTTTGACCGCAGCGTGGGCTTCTCTCCGGTCCTGCGGATTCGCAAGGCAGCTCCCGCCGAAGCTGGTTCGGATGTCCTCCAAATCAATGCGTGGCCGAATCCGGTGAAGGATATGCTGAACATCCGGGTGGACGTGCCGGAAGGAACTCCGGTGACCGTAGAGGTCTTCGATCTCCAGGGCCGGAAGCTCACCCAGGTCTCCTGCGAGGAAAAGGCTGCCCAGCCTGAATTCCAACTCTCCACCAAGGACATGCCCGCTGGCGTACTTGTAGTCAAAGTCACCGCTGACGAACTTGTGGCCATCGAAAAGATAATCAATCAAAATTAACGGTTGGAACGCGGACGTGGCGGGGCGATTGACTGCCCCGCCACCGTCCTCAATCCAACCTCGTTCCAACAACCACCAACCTCCAATCCCAACCGTTATGAACTCTACTTCCAACCTTCTTCGAAAATTTTTCCTGGTTTTGGCCGCCGTGCTCTGCATCGGGGGCTATTCGCACGCCCAGCAGTGTCCGACCGGAACCACTTCCATGAGCATCACCATTGTGACCGATGCACAACCCCAACAAACGACCTTTAACCTCTACGAACTGGCCACCGGCAATGTCCTGTTCAGCGTTTCCCCGACCAATCTGCCCCCCAACTCGACCTTGAATTACAATGTCTGCGTCCCGTCCGGGGGCTGCGTGAAAGGCGATCTCCTCGACTCCAATGGAGATGGCGGCTCCGATTTTTACCTCACCTACAACGGGCAGGTTTATACCTCGCCCCTCGGCGCGAACTTCGGCCACCTCAATACCATTGTGGTGGGACCCGCTTCCTGCTCCGATTTCAGCCAAATCAATGACTCGACGGCTTATGTGCTCCGCTCGAGTGGCGGGATCGTGATGGGCAAGGGCAATAAGATTGGCGGTCCGGTCCTGGCCAATCCCAGCTCCGGTGATATTTGCATGGGGCCCCGCAACCGCGTGAATGGTTGGGTCCGGGGACGTAAACTCCAGGCGGCTCCGAACAATGTCATCACCGGGAAGAACAATGTCGAACTGTTCGGCCTCGACTATAACCTGAACGGCTGCACGACGACGAGTGGAATTCCCTCCAATCAGATGGGCATTACTACTGGGCCGATGGGCAATGTCGGACAGTGCGTGCCGGAAGATGAAGCTGTCTACGGAGAACAAAATATCTTCCTGACCGGCGGGGACGAGGGTGTCCTGGACGCGGGCAACTACGGCAATGTAACGGTGACCAACGGGGCGACTCTGTTCCTCTACAACGACTACTATAACATCGAGAACCTGACCATCGCCGGGGGCACCCTCAAATACGGCGGGGGCGGCGGTGTCCTCTGCGACATCTTCATCCGCTCGGCCCAGGTGACCATCACCTTCAATTCGACGGTCCACGCCAATATCAACTGTGACTGGGTCATCATCGGAGATGGCAACGAAGTCATCGGCGAAATCCAGACCGAAGACCCGGGTACGGAGATGCAGATCGGCAATTTCAACTCCATCCAAAAGCCGGAATGCCCCGCTTGCCAGGAGGCCCTGCAAAATGGTTCCAAGCAAGAGGAAGACGATGGACTGGGCCTGTCCCCCGATTTCCGGGTCTGGCCAAATCCCCTCCAGGGCCAGGAAATCAATTTCCACAGCAATGAAGCAGGTGAATTGAGCATCCTCAATCTCTCGGGTCGGGAGGTCTACCACCGGCCGCTGTCGGAAGGCATTTCGACCATCGACCTGAACCCGGAGGAATTTCCGGGAGGGATGTATATTAGCAGGCTCACCACGTCGTCGGGCCGTGCTCTCCACCAGAAGTTTTTGGTGACCGGGAAGTAAGGCGGCTTCGGCGCTTTGCAACCGGTTCCATGAAGCATAAACTAGTTTGCATTTTCTGTTGTGGTCTGGTCTTCCTGTTGGGAGGTCCAGGCCTTTTTTTGTTTGCACAACCCCTGTCCGACTCCCTCCAAACGGAACTGAACCAAGCGGTAGCGGCCCGCTGGGGAGATATGGGGTACATGAAATCGGGGGAACAGTTGGAAGCGTTGTGGGAAGTGGTGGAAAAAGAATACGGGGCCAGGGGAGAAGCGGCGGCCCAGGTCAAAGAGGCAATGGGCGGGACCTATTATTTGCAGGGCGAATATGACCTTGCGGAGGCTGCCTACCAACACGCCATCGACAATTATGAGGGGATGGACCAGCCGGAAAAGGCGTACAATTCGATGTATGGATTGGGGATCGCCTACCGGGGCATGGGCGACTATTACCGGTCGGAAGATTATGCCCGGGAGGCGTTGGAGCTGGCGGGGGAGAAAAGCGGGATGGAACAAGGGAAATGCTGGAATGCCCTGGGCAATGTGCTCCTGCGTCAGCAGGACTTTGCGGGGGCGAAGGAGGCCTTCGCCACGGCCAACGGGCACCTCGTTCCCGTGTTGGGGGAGGACCACCAGTTCATCGGGGCCCTCCTCGGGAACCTCGGCGTGGCCCAATTCCAGTCCGGCGATTTTGCCGGAGCCCTCAAGTCCCACCAGCGCGCCAATGCCATCTTTCAATTGACCCTGCCCCCAAATCATCCTTCCCGCGCCAATCCCTGGGTGAACCTGGGCGAGACCTTTCTCGAGCTGGCGACGGGCTCGGAAGACCCGAATTTGGATTCGGCGGCCCTGTACCTGGAAAAGGCGAGTGCGCATTGGAAGGCGATCATGCCCGATGACAATCCGCTTCAGTCGGAAGCGCTGGCGAAGTTGGCGGAGGTGGCCGGGAAAAAAGGGGACCTCTTCCAATCGATGGACTTGTTCAAACAAGCCATCCGGCAACTGGGCGCAGTGGAAACGATGCCGGATGAATATCCCGAAGACCTGGAATCCATTTCGTCCCTGCCCCAACTCTACGAAATCGAATGGGCCAAGGCCCGGTTCATGGCCCAACCCATGTTGCATTTTCGGCGGTTGAATGGCATTGTGGAGGCGCTCCGAAAGGACTTTCGCCGGGAATCGACGCAGTTGTTCTGGTCCCGTCGGGCCCTGGAGCATTATGAAGCGGCCATCGCGTGGTGCCATTCCCAGGACCTGCCGGACGAAGCCTTCGACTTTGCCGAGCGGGCCCGCTCCGTGCTCCTCTACGCCAACTTGCAGGGCGCCGACCGCGTCCGCTTCGCGGGCGTACCCCCCGAATTGCTTCAGCAAGAACGGTCCTTGAAGACCCGGACCCTCCAGGAGGAACAACGGTTGGCGGGGGCGGAGGGCAAAGACGCCCTGGCGGCCCGCAGTCATCTGCGGACCCTGAAAGAGGAAACCGAAGACCTGATCCGGACCTTGGAGCGGGATTATCCGGCTTACTACGAATTGAAATACGCCCAGGAACCGATTCCGCTGGATTCGGTGCGGGCGAAATTGCCGAATGCGGAGACGGCCTGGGTCCAGTATTTCCTGGGGGAAGAATTCCTCTATGGTTGGTGGATCACCGTGGACACGGTGGAATTCCGCGTCCTCGCTCCAACGGCGGAGGTGACGCCCTTGTTGCAGGACCAGATTGTTTTGCAGACTTCGTTGGCTTACCAGTCGGCGGTCTCACAGGGTATTTGGGAAATCCTCCTCGGGAGCTTCACGGTTCCCCGGGAGGAGATCAATCAGGTCATCATCGTGCGGGACGGCCTCCTGCACCAACTCTCTTTCGCGGGACTGGAGACTTCGGGGACTCATCCCCGGGGCCGTCGCTATGTGATCGACGATTGCGCGGTGGGCTATGCGCCCTCGGCGAGCGTCTACTTCCGTCCGGCCCGGGAGGAGGTGGCGCCACAGCCCTACGCGGGATTGGGGCGGAGCTTTCCGGATGGCTATTCCGCCACGGACGTTGAGGGGAATCGCCTGGCCCTGGGCGCCTTGGCGCAGGTGCCGACCGAATTGGCGGCGGGGGTGAATGCATTTGGGGGGCAGTCCTGGCAGGACGCGTTGGCGACCGAATCGGTCTTCCGGGCGGCCGGGTCGCAGGCCCGGGTGCTGCATTTTGCCACGCATACCTTGTATGCGGATGCGCGGCCGTTGAATTCGCGGTTGGTGCTGTCGCCGGACAGCGCCCACGATGGGCTGGTGCATACCTACGAGTTGTTTGAGCTGGAGCTGGCGGCGGATTTGGTGGTGTTGGGCGCGTGCAATACGGGCAAGGGTGAGTTTCAGGCGGGGGAAGGGGTGATGAGTCTGGCCCAGGGCTTTGCTTATACGGGCTGCCCGAGTATCCTGATGCACCATTGGCCGGTTTCGGATGCGGCCAGCGCCGAGATCACGGCGGCTTTCTTTGGGTTTCTCGGCCAGGGCATGTCAAAGCCGGAGGCCCTGCGTCAAGCCCAATTGGCGTACCTGGAAACGGCGCCGCCGGTGATGCAACATCCGCAGTTCTGGGCGAGTTCGGGTTTGATTGGGGACATTGCGCCGCTGGAGAAGGGGGGAAATGGCTTGGTTTGGGTAGTGCTGCTCGCTTTGGGGGGACTGGTGGCGAGGGCATTTTTCTGGCTTCGTTCTTCCTAAGGCCCTTTTTTCTACAATAAGCTCCGCGCGCTGTCGTTCAATGGAGATAGAATGTGCGGGTTCTTGGTTTCATTCCCGGCAATGTTCTAAATTTACGCCTCGAAAAAATAGAAGATCTCATCACGCAATGGAACATACGGACATCTCCCAAGAAGAACTCACCGGTCGCATCCAGGAAAAGGTCGGTCGGATTCAGGCCCTGGAACAGGAAATTGGCCGGGTGGTGGTTGGGCAGAAAAAAATGGTCAACCGCCTGATGATTGGGCTGTTCACGAATGGACATATTTTGCTGGAAGGCGTTCCCGGTCTGGCGAAGACGCTGACGGTTTCGTCGCTGGCCCAGGTGCTGGACCTCGAATTCAAGCGGATTCAGTTCACGCCGGACCTGTTGCCCGCCGACCTGATCGGAACTTTGATTTACAACCAGGCGCAGGCGTCGTTTGAGGTGAAGCAGGGCCCGATCTTCTCAAATATTGTCCTCGCGGACGAAATCAACCGTTCTCCGGCGAAGGTGCAGTCGGCGCTGCTGGAGGCGATGCAGGAGAAGCAGGTGACGATTGGGGAGACGACGTATAAGCTGGACATGCCGTTCCTGGTGTTGGCGACACAGAACCCGGTGGAGCAGGAGGGGACCTATCCGCTGCCGGAGGCGCAGGTGGACCGTTTCCTGATGAAGATTTTTGTGGATTACCCGACGAAGAGTGAGGAGAAGGAGATCATGCGGCGGATGGCGCGGACGACGAAGCCGGAGCCGTTGCGTCCTATGATGAGCAAGGCGGAGATTTTTGAGGTCCGCAAGCTGGTGGAGTCGGTGAGCATCGACACGCGTTTGGAAGACTATATTGTCCACCTGGTGTTCGCGACGCGGAGCCCTGGGGACTATAACCTGAATAAACTGGCGCAGTACGTGGAGTTTGGGGCGTCGCCGCGGGCGGGGATTTCGCTGCACCTGAGTGCGCGTTGCCACGCGCTGATGTCGGGCCGGGCGTATGTGTTGCCGGAGGATATCAAGGAGGTGGCGCCTGACATCCTGAACCACCGTATTCTGCTGAATTACGAGGCCGAAGCCGACGAGATCACGTCGGCCATGGTGGTGGACAAGCTGCTGCGCAGCGTGCCGCTGCCATAATTGTTTGTGACTGATTCCGTGCGGATTGGGGGTGTATGGGGTAAAAAAGTGGGGCGATAAATTTGCAGGAATCGGCGGAATGCTTACCTTTGCAATCCTTTCGCACCGGTAGCTCAACTGGATAGAGCACCTGACTACGGATCAGGAGGTTGAGGGTTCGAACCCTTCCCGGTGTACTTAGCCACTCTTAGAGTGGCTTTTTTGTGTTTTTGGGGGAGCGGGAAATGGAACTAGAGATAGGACATAAACAAGAAACCACTGCCATCAACAGGATAGAGCCCAGACCCTAAAAATTCCCAAAAAACACCCCTCCAAGATTCATAAACGTCCCCCCAGTCCGATTCAAGTCCAACCGCCCACCCGAAAAATCCGTCGCCCGTAACCCCAATTCCTGGAAAATGCAGGCCGTTGCCGCAAAGTCCCAGATGCTTCCCCCGCCGGGTTCAGCTTTCGGAAACTTGAGCATCAAGGCAGGTCCATGTTTCAGGACCCGAATACCATTTAGGACGGAACCGGTGCCATCCATTTCCTGGATCCCCTTCAAATTCAATTCCGCTGCCTTTTCGTCGAGCAATTGTTGGATTTCCGCGGATCGAGGCGTGTCCTTCAGTTTGCGGTCGGTCACATAGGTCAGATGCCCATTGGAATTCACAATCTCCCAGGGCTGCCCATTCTTATAGGCTCCCATTCCCCTGACCGCATGGTACAAGGTATCCGTGCTGGGATCAAAAACCACGCCGATATGAGGCGTCCCATCTTGGGCGAGGAGGGCAATCGACACCGAAAAACCGGGACGGCCTTGGATAAAAGGCAAGGTGCCGTCCATCGGATCAACACACCAAAAATAATCGGCTGAAAAACGACTCCCGTCGTCTTCGGTCTCCTCCGACAACAGTGCGATGCCAAATTCCTCACAGGTAGGAAGAAGGTGCGCAAAAATGGCGGCTTCACATTTTCGGTCGACCTCGGTCACGACTTGCGAGGCGATACTGGTTCCACCCTTCTTTTGCTCTACCACCACATCTTCATCCATATACTGTTGAATGATATTTCCAGCCGAGAGGGCCGCTTGAATTGCCGTATCTGTAAGTTGGGAGAAGTCCATGGCTAGAGGCTGTTGATGACTTCTGTGGTGACCCGTTCGCTGTAACTGGTGAGTTTCCAGTGGCTGGGGCTCCAGCCTTTGAGGAAGCGGTGAAAGTCCGCCCAGGCGACCCGGTACAAGGACCGCCATTCCGTTTCGAGGGCCTCATTTTGTTTCTCCAACGCACTTTGCAAATACCCGAAGTAGGTGTCCAGGATTTTGGCTTCCAGGCGTTCACAGGCCTTTTCATCCAGACAGCTTCCGATAAAATAAGCCAAGTCCTTCATTCCGCAGCCACCCCCCACATACTGAAAATCGACCCCGGCAACCTGGCCCTCTTTCCCAAAACAGAAATTGGCCAGCTTGGCATCTCCGTGGACAAAGGTTTTATAGGTACAGGAATTCAGCTTTTCATCAATGGCGGAAGCGGCCTCCTTCAGTTCTTGATCGCTCAAGGCAGCCAGTTCATGGGGGCGGGTCTCCAAATGCCAGTAGGTCCCCACGTCCCAGAGTCCGTCCGGTACTTTCCCGAGATAACTCGCATGGAATTGGGCCAGCCAAACGAGGCACTTGGCGATTCCTTCCCAGGTAAGTGTTCGTTTGCGGAAGGGATAGCCGGCTGCATCCAGGTCCTCCAGGACCATGATGACCTCATCGCCCAGCGTCTCGAGGGCCAGGCATTGCGGTAGCCGGGCCGCGCTGGTGCTGCTGTATTTGTCGTACCAGGTCGTTTCCACCCGGTAGGACTTCAACTTCCGTTGGTGCCCGATATCCGTATTCCATCCCCGCGGATGATGGTTGGCGGTCGGCAACTGAACGTGCTTGATGACGACAGATTCGACCGCGGCATTCTCCAATTCAACCCGGATGATCTTCCCGTATCCACTCCACAATTCCTGGATCACCTCTTTTTCAATCAAAGAAGTCGCTCCTGTACGTTTTAGAATGATCGACCGAACAGTTTCATTCATAGGTCAGCGAAGATAGGCAAAGTTGGAGAGGTAAAATGGGTTCTGGGCTCCTTTGCCGGAACCGGAACCAACTCCAACCGAGTTGAATGGCCTATTCCTTCACAAATCGAATCGCTTTTCTCGCATGCCCATTATCTATGATGAGCAGATACATCCCCGAGCTGAACCGGCTCACCTCCAGGTCGTCATAGCGAACGCGCTGGTGAATCAACTTCCCGGAGCTGGAGACGACACTGAAGGTCTCGTCACCCGTCAAGCCTTTGATATTCAGGTGGGTTTGCACCGGGTTGGGGTAGAGGGTATAATCGCCTGGGTTCAAGTCTTCGTCCAGGGATAACGGTAGTGCACAACTCGAGAGCATCCTCACGAGGAATTCATCCCCCGTTTCACCTTGGGTATTGTTCATCCCTTGCATCTGGATGTCCACCAAGACGCCGGGAATCGAAGCATTCAGGGCGGCATCGTAGATTTCGACGCCGTGCAAGGAATGGTGCAAGGGATCTTCACTGGGGTGGACCGCCGGGGAAGGGTGGTGGATATACAATGAAGGATCGTCGCTGCTCATGTGGTACAGCATGTCGACATCCTGCCGGTACTGAATGAGGACCGGGTCGTAAAGGAGGTGGTAATTGGAATCAAGGCCGCCGTAGAAATCAGAGAACCGATCAAATCCCAGCAATTGGACCAGGCTATCCACGGTATAATTGGTCCCCATGCCATCGAAATCCTGAAAGACCTGGGATTCCCATTTGTAGAGGTCGTAGGTGGATTGACTCCCACGGATATAGGCGCCACAGACCCGCGTAGATTGTTGGAGGACCGGATCGGGCGAGTTCGGGTCGGCCATATCGGGTCGGGTGGCGAGCCAGAGGCCGGTTCCTGAGCCAGCCGAACCGCCTTTGAGCGCCACGTTTGAGGGCTCAATATAGAGATCCGACGCGTAGTTGCGAATGAATTGAAGGGCCCTTTTGGAATCTTCCAGGCACTTGATCACTCCGATGGAATCGGTATAATTCGCTCCTTGAGGCGGCAGCAATCGATAACCAATAGTTGCAAGCGCAACGTTATTTTCCAGAAAGTATTTGGCCGATAGTTGGAGTTGGGGATCAGCGAAAATATTGTCCCTGGAACCCGCCCGAAAGCCACCGCCGTGGATGTAAATCACCAGGGGATGGGGGCCGGTGGTGTCCGGAAGGAAAATGTGAAAGGCCTGTTTGGCAGTGTCGATATTGTCGTATTGGATGTCGAGGGCGTATACCGGGTTTGCGCTGTTGATATTGAAGTTTGAGGGGATAGGGGCAAACTGAGGCGAGATTTGGGCCACGATCGAGAGGTGGACAAAAAGCAGCAGGGCCAAAACAGAACTGATCTTGAGCATATTCATGTTGACTGATGATTGTTTGCCCCTTTGACACCCGAAACCTAAAAGCGTTTAATCTCCTCCTAAAGTTTTTTGCAACCCCTTGACCTTCTTTGTTTTCCTTTTTTCCCTCCCCCCAAAAACAAAGGGCTACCGTGCTGGAAGTCCCTTGAAAAGTAAACGATATTCCGAACCTAACACACTCTATTTCAGAAGTACAATGTTCCTTGAAAAGGACGTGCCGTCGCTGAGTTTTCCGTGGGCCATGTAAACCCCATTGTCCATTCCGGCCACCGAAATCCGAGCGGAAGGAGCGTTGAGTTCCACGTGTTGGACCAAAGTTCCGTCGATGGCATAGAGATCAAGCGCCTGAAGGGTACGTCCTTCCGTATGACGTATCTGCAACACATCAGCACAGGATTGGGAAAGATGGAGATCTGCTGGAAACCTGAGGCACCTTCTTCAACCGAAGAGATCACATCGTTCACTTCGAAAACCTTGACACAGAAAGGATTGGAAGTAGGGACAAAGTTCACCCCGAAAGGAACTCCAAACTGAGATTCATTGACGTAGAGATAGTACTGCCCGTTGAAGGTGTCGAAATACACCCCGGAATTGTCGTTGATGCCGGTGTTAAAATTGACATTGGTGCCAGCAGTAGCGCCATTCAGTTCTACCCGGTGGATAATCCCATTCCAACCCGGTGTAAACACGTCGTTCTCAGCGTAAAAGATGTTATTGGTGCCGGCCCAGGTCATGCCATCGGCATTGGCGGGGTTGAGGTCGTAGAAGGGATTTGCAATGGAAGGAAGTCGGTTGTTGGCCGGATCGACCAGAGACCCCAGGCAGAATTGAAGGCGCCGGTGGCAGGGGGAACGAATTCGGAGATGGCCCCGGTGGTCAAATCCTTACGAGTGATGACTGACGGTCGGTAACTGAACGTGCTTGATGAAGACAGATTCTACCAGGGAACTCTCCAATTTGACCCGGATGATCTTCCCGTTTCCACTCCACAATTCCTGGAACCCCTCTATTTTTAATCAGGTCAGAAGCGCTCGTGCAATGTGGGATGACCGATGTCACCTGTTCCTTCATAGGTCAGCGAAGACAGGGAAAGTTGGAGCGGGAAATGAGGGCATAAAAATGACGTAGCATTGGCTTTTTCCAGAATAGTTGTTGGACTTCTGCGTGGGATTGGATTTTTATCGTCTGTGGACAGAGACTAAGGTTCTTTTCCCCTTACTCTCCTGTGTAGTAGGAGATTGAATTGCGGGGCTAGAATTGGAATGAAATTAGGGAAATTCAAGTCGTAAGAATCGCAGAATTGAAGCCCAATGACTACTTCTGATGACATTAGATGCTTGTGAAATGGGAATTTATATCCAAATATGTTCAATGATTTTGGCGGTTTTCTATAGACATTTATTCAAGAACAATTTGAGGAACTAGTGTGTCGCCCCCTAAAATAGGCAACTATTCAACGAGTGGCTTTCCAGA
>CAWUKT010000033.1:0-65156 GCA_963923035.1 uncultured bacterium | reverse complement strand
GCCAACGCTTTTTTATGGATAACAAAAGAGGCCGCCTCTTTTGAGACAGCCTCTTATTTTTTGCCCTTCCATTTCAGCCAACTGACGACCCACTTCTGGAAGGGTTGCTCGACCAGCCACGAGATGACAAATACGGTGGGAATGACCCACAACAGGTCCAGCCATACATTTCCGAAGGGGCGCTGGACCCGGGCCAGGTAGATCACCGGATAGTGGAAAATATAGACCACATAACTGATGGGGGCGAGGATGATAAAGGGGCTGAGCAACCGATCAAACATGAACCACCGCAGCTTGTACCAAATATACCCACCGATCAGCACCAGGAAAACCGTAAGGAAATGCCGGGGCTGGACAAATGGGAAATAGGCCAGCACGAGCGAATCTTCCTCTTTCAACCAAGCCATTACATCGGCTTGTTGGAATGGAAATTGGGTCAGGACATCGTAGAGTTGGTTGTGGTAGGCCAGGTAAGCGGGGACTCCCCAGACAATGGTCATTCCCAAGATGCTTCCCCACATGGGAAATTGCTTGAGCAAGGATATTTTCCCGGTTTCGGTCCATTCCCGTGCCAATTCCAATCCAGCCCACCAAAGGATGAAGTAGGACAGGAAAAGGGAGAATTGATTGGGGTAAAACCAATAGCTGAGGAAGCCAAAGAGGGAGATGCCCATGACGATGTATTTCTGTTGCGCAGGGCGATTGCGGGTCAATCGCCAAATGGCAAAGAAGAACATGTAGAACCACCATTCGTAGGCCAGGGACCACAAGGGGGCATTTTGCCAGTAGGGATCGAACCAGCTGGCTGGATTCTTGTCCTGCAATTGCACCAGGTTTCCTAGAAACTCCAGGAAATGGAAGTCCAGGAGCTGCATGGAAGTGAAGCAGCGGAACACGTAGGTCAGCAACAAGACGACGATCAAGGCGGGGAAGATTCGGCGGAACCGCCGAAACAGGAACTCTCCGAAACCCATATTGGGTTTGCGGTAAACGGTGGCATAGTAGATGACAAACCCGGAGAGAACGAAGAATATCATCAGGGCAAATTGCCCGAAGATGAAGAATTTCTTCATGAAGGCCAGTTCCGGGTTACCATGAACGTAATGATGGATGAAAACATACAGCGCCGAAAGCCCCCGAATGGCCTCGAGTTTCATCAATCGCCGGTACTTTGGCTTTTCTATCCCCATGAAGGGCAAAGAAATAAAATTTTCTCCGGAAAGTACCTCCGAAATTTTTGCACTCCTTCTCCGATTCCCGGACCCCAATCAGTTCCAACGCCGGTCCCGGAGTTCTTTTTCCTGATCCCTTTTCCCTTTGATGAACGCCGAAACGATCCCGGTCAGGCCCAAGCCACTGAGAATGGTCCCACTGATTGCATATCCATTCAGTACGCAGATCGTTCCTGCGGCCACAATCCCGAATGCGATGACAAAGGCGAAGATCTGACCCCGGATACTTTGTTTCAACTGACCTTCAATGGCCAGATTTTCCAATTCCATGCGGTGGCGCTGCTGTTTTTCGGCCATTTCCATGATCCGGTTGGCTCCCTCGGGAATGACCTGAGCGTAGGCTACTAGGTCGGCCGGGGCAGGCAAGGGGCCGCGGTGGTGTTGTTCAACGGAGACCAGATTGGAGATGAGTCCTTTGCATTTCCCGGAGGAGATGTTTTCAAGGATTCCATCATCAAATCCCAGTTCCTTGAGTTGATTCAGGATGAGATATTCTTGGTTGGGGGGAGTGGCTGTTTCAGATTGTTTTTCGCTCTTTTCCTTCCCTGCTTTCCTCTTCTTCATGTCGAGCTATCGGTTTAAATTTTCAAAAAGGCATCTTCAAAGTCTTGTCCGACCATTTGCCAATCGTTTTGGAGTGCCAAATAATCGGCCTCCAATCCGCTACTGTATTGGTTGAATTGAAAGAAGTGCCCCATTACACTCAAAATGGAACCTATTCCTGCCAAAAATGATGTCTTTGCGATTAGATTGGATGTTTTGGCTCTTTCGTTTTTTCTTTTCGTCCTCAAATTCCCTCCTATTTTTGCTTTAATTCATAGCAAATGTATTCCTTTCTCTTCGGGATTTCAAGGCCTTGCCCTCATTTTTTTAGACTTTTTCTCTCTTCGCTTCTCTTGTGCCTTGTTGGTGCTAAGTTTTTGGGGGATTAGTTATTGTGGTAAAGGAAATCGACGGCCAGCCGGGCAAGGCTTCTGACGCCGAGTTCGAGGCCACTTTCGTCGACGAAGAATTCGGGGGTATGGTGAGGGGCGGCGGCTTCGGGGGAAATATCTTTGGGGGTAATTCCAACGAAATAATACACGCCGGGAATCTGTTGGGAGTAGAATGCGAAGTCCTCGGCGCCCATGATGGGTTTTAATACCGTTACATGGTCATTTCCAGCCGTTCGACGAAGGCTGGGCATAATCTGGGAAGTCAATGCGACATCGTTCCAGGTGACCGGGCACATTTTTTGAATCTCGACCTCCCCGGTGGCACCGGCGCTCGCACAGATCCCCTCCACCGTCCGGCGGAGGTGTTGGTGAATTTGCGTCTGCATCTCCGTATCCAAGGTCCGGATCGTCCCGACCAATTCGATTTCCTCCGGAATGATATTGAAGCGAAGGCCCCCGTGGATGGACCCGACCGAAACCACGGCCGGCGCTTCCACCAGATTGGTCTGGCGGGACACAATGTTCTGGATTCCCTGAACGACCTGGGAGCTGACCGCAATCGGGTCGACTCCGGTCCACGGCGTTGAGCCGTGGGTCTGTTTCCCCTTAATCCGCACCACAAACCGGTCCGCTGCGGCCATAAATCCCTCTGGTTTCAACCCAATTTCCCCGACATTCAGCTCCTTTTTGACGTGCAACCCAAAAATCGCATCCACCTCCTCCAATACATTTTCCTCGACCATCAAACTCGCTCCTCCTTCTTCCCCGGCCGGAGCCCCTTCTTCGCTGGGCTGAAAAATAAACCGCACCGACCCCGGCAGATCGGCCTTCAGTTCGGTTAGAATCCGGGCAACTCCCAGCAAAATGGCGACATGGGCGTCGTGGCCACAGGCGTGCATCACAGGAACTTCCTGCCCATTCAGTTGTCCCTTGGCGGAGGAGGCAAACGGGAGATCGGTGCGTTCTTCGACGGGCAAAGCATCCATATCGGCCCTGAGCGCTACCATCCGGCCCGGGCGGCCTCCTTTCAGATCGGCAACGACCCCAGTATGTGCGACCTCGGTTCGGACTTCCAGGCCCAGTTGCCTCAATTCCTCAGCTACACGCTCGGCTGTCTTGAATTCCCGGTTGGACAGCTCGGGGTGTTCGTGGAAGTGGCGGCGGAGGGCAATGACATCGGCATTGACATCGCGGGCCATTTGGTCGATGCGCGGGTATAGCTTCTCGGGCCCACCGCCGGGAGTATTGGCAGAAAAGAGGGGAAACAGCGCGAAAACCAGTAAGATTCGGGTAAAGAGTCGCATGGAGGAATGAGCTTTTGGGAAAGATAGGTGTTATTCCAATTTCTCCTGCATCTCAGGCAGATAAGAGTTGAAATTTGCTCTTTTGAAGTCGAAATTCGCGGCATGTACAAATCCATCGTTCGTCCATTGTTGTTCCAAATCGATCCTGAGCGGGTCCACCATCTGTCCTTTCGGTGGCTGCGGACCTTGTATGCGATTCCGGGAATGGGGGCCATTGGGCGGGCTTTGCACCGGCACGACCGACCGGATTTGGAGCGCGAAGTATTCGGATTGAAGTTTCGAAATCCGGTGGGCTTGGCGGCGGGATTTGACAAGGATGCTTTGTTGGGGGAGAAATGGGAAAATGTGGGTTTTGGCTTTGTGGAGGTGGGAACGGTGACGCCGCGGCCCCAGGTGGGCAATCCGAAGCAGCGTTTGTTTCGGTTGCCGGCGGATGGCGGGATCATCAACCGGATGGGGTTCAACAATGGTGGGGTGGAAGCAATGGTGGAGCGGTTAAAAGGAATGAAGCGGCGGGGAATTGTGATTGGGGGGAATATTGGGAAAAACAAGGACACCCCCAATGACCAGGCGGTGGAGGACTACAAGATTTGTTTCGAAGCCCTGTTTCCCTACGTCGATTACTTTGTGGTGAATGTCAGCTCGCCGAATACCCCGGGGCTCCGCGATCTCCAGGACAAAGCGCCTTTGACCAAGCTCCTCCAAACGCTTCAGGACCTGAACCAGGCCCGTCCCGCGCCCAAGCCGCTCCTGCTCAAGATCGCGCCCGACCTCACGGACGGCCAATTGGATGACATCGTCGAGATCGCGCAAACGACCCGCTTAGCGGGCCTTGTCGCCACGAATACCACAATTTCGCGGGCCGGGCTCAGCACCCCCGAGGGGGAAGTTGAGGCCATTGGCGCGGGAGGGCTGAGTGGCCAGCCCCTCAGCGACCGCAGCACCGAAGTCATTCGGTATATCCGCGCCAAAGCGGGACCTGAGCTGCCGATCATCGGCGTTGGGGGCATCATGTCGCCCGAGGATGCCCGTGCCAAGATGGACGCGGGGGCCACACTCATCCAGGTCTATACCGGATTCGTCTACAACGGCCCCAATTTCCCCAAGCAGATTTGCAAGGCCCTTCTTCGCTGATACTTTCCGGACCACTGGAATTTTTAGATAATTATTGGCGATATTTAGCCCGCTGCACAAGACAATTACCCAGATTTTATCCGTATGTCCACTGAAAATAAGTCTGCAAAGAAAAAGTCCTTCAAAAAGGTCACCACCCGTTCCATTCAGGAAATGAAGTTGGCCGGGCGGAAAATTTCCATGTTGACCGCCTACGACTTTGCATTTTCCCAGATCATTGACAAAGCTGGAATCGACATCATTTTGGTGGGGGATTCGGCGTCCAATGTGATTCACGGACATGAAACAACTTTGCCGATTACGCTCGACCAGATGATCGACCACGCTTCTGCGGTCGTCAAGGGAGTGGAGCGGGCCCTGGTCGTGGTGGATTTGCCATTCGGAAGTTACCAGGGAAACAGCAAGCGGGCGTTGGAAAGTGCGGTGCGGATCATGAAGGAAAGTGGGGCCCATGCTGTTAAAATGGAAGGGGGCGCCTTCATCATCGAATCGGTGAAGCGCATCTTGTCGGCGGGAATTCCCGTCATGGGCCACCTCGGTCTGACCCCACAGTCCATTTACAAGTTTGGAACCTATGTGGTTCGGGCAACGGAAGAGGATGAAGCCAACCAATTGCTGGAAGACGCCGAGTTGTTGCAAAATACGGGCTGTTTTTCGTTGATTTTGGAGAAAATTCCCGCTGAATTGGCCACCAAGGTCTCCGCCAACTTGCAGATTCCGGTCATTGGCATCGGAGCTGGAAATGGCTGTGATGGCCAGGTGCTGGTCACCCACGATATGCTGGGCATCAACAAAGAGTTTTCCCCGCGCTTCCTGCGCCGCTACGCAGACCTCTACAACGTCATGGAAGATGCGTTCAAACGCTACGCTGAGGACGTTCGCTCCGGCGATTTCCCCAACGAATCCGAAAGCTACTAGGCGCCTTTGGAGCCCACAGTACTTTACGAGGACAATCACCTGCTCGCAGTGGACAAGCCCCACGGCATGCCCTCCCAAGGGGATGCCAGCCGGGATGTTAGCGTTGTCGATTGGACCGCGAATTACCTGAAAGTCAAGTACGAGAAGCCCGGCAATGTTTTTGTCGGCTTGCTCCACCGCCTCGACCGGCCGGTGGGCGGCGTCATGTTGTTGGCCCGGACTTCGAAAGCGGCCGCGCGGATGACCAAGCAATTCCAGGAGCGAAAGCTCACGAAAAAGTACTACGCCATTGTGGTCCGCTCTCCGAAGCGGAAGGAGGGGCATTTGCAGCATTTTGTAGGACAATTGCCGGGGAAAAATATCGTGCGGGCGTACGGAAAGGCGGGAGAGGGGCGGAAAAAGGCGGAATTGAAATACACGATGGTGGGCAGCCGGGGTGGTTACGCGCTGTTGGAAGTGGAACTGATGACGGGACGCAAACACCAGATCCGGGTCCAGCTCGCAGCCATGGGCTGCGGGATCGTTGGGGACGTCAAGTACGCCAATACCGATTTTCTCCCCGACAAATCCATCGCATTGCGGGCCCGGGAAATGGTATTCACCCATCCCGTCCGCAAAGAAGACACCATTCGCATTGTCGCCCCGGTTCCCGAGACCTACCCCTGGCGAATGTTTCAGGATTTATTGCCCTGACTTTTTTTCTCCCTTGTCTTTGTCCCCGCCACCCCCGATATTCCAATCGATGAAACCATTTTTCTTCTTTTGCTTGCTCCTTGGTTGTCTGACTTCCTGTGAAACCCTGTACGTTGCCAACCCGGTGACCACGCCTCTGTTCAGCCAGGAGGGGGAATTTCAGGCGCTAGGCTCGGCGGGAAGCAATGGTTTCAACGTCGGTGCCGCGCTGGCTCCGGCCAAGCACTTCGCCCTGATGGCCAATGGAGCCACCTATACCGTCGAATTTGATTCCATCCAGGAGCCGCGGTTCCGGACCATTTTCGGGGAGGCCGGGATCGGCTATTGGACACTGATTGATAAATACTGGCGCTTCGAGACCTATTCCGGAATGGGCTGGGGCATTACCCGGAATACGCCCGTGCAGGATTTCTACCGCCGCTTTTTCATCCAACCCAACGTCGGTTACAGCTCCGAATACTTCGATTTTGGGGTGGCCTCCCGCTTCAGTTTCGTAGGCCATACCGACCAGCGCAATTCGACCACGATGCAGTTTCAGCCCACCAATACTTCCTTTTGGGAGCCTTCGATCATGTTTCGGGCCGGTTACCGGGAGTTGAAATTTCAGGTGCAAGGCGGCCTTTCATTGCCCATGACCTCTTCTGAATTCGATTTTCGGCAGTGGACCATCAGTTTTGGGGCCAATTTGACCTTGGGCAAGGACTTTGACCGGTACTCGTTCACCTACGATTGACCGAAAGCGGTCGAACTGAAAAAAAAGATTTGGTAAACTTTGGTTGACAAAAGAGAAACACTATCTTTGTTCCCACAGAATGTACCCGAACGCACCCTCTCTATTTTTCCCTAACTAGCTTTTATCAGTAACAATCTTTTCACCACGTATTTGTATTGATTTCGCGCGGTTTCGCTGCGCGCTGACTTATTATGATTCAACATCATGAGGCCTCTGTCGAGCCGACAGAGCAACACCACCAAATGGGGGAGGGGCTTGCCATGTCCGGGCAGGGCTCCCCCGTACTCTCGCCTCCCCCCGGAAGCCTTGGAACAGGATACCAGGCGGCGGCCAATCAAAGCCACCAGATGGTCCAGCGGCGTGCTGCTGGCCCCGTCAATCCGGCGCGACCCGTCCAGCGGGCCCTGCCGGGAGAATTGAACGATACCGATTATGCTGCCAAGGGATCAACCCCTTCGGTGGCGGATACAGCAGCCCATGAGCGCTATACTGACCGGAAGGAGACCACCGATCATGAAATTCAAAGTACCCATCCGGGAGGGGCTGCAAATGAAGTAGTTGCCCTGGTTTTTTCGGGTAATTTCGGGCAATTGGGGCGCATCACACCACCGACAGGAGATTTTCTCCCCGATCCCGTTACCCCGCTTAGTAAGGTCCGGCAAAGCGGAAATAGTTCCGTCGCCAGCCACGACGGAGAAATCTATCTCATTGATGGGATGAATGATCTGGTGGACGAGTATGTCGCCGCGCATCGAAAGCAATTGTCACCTGGATTTTACGGAACCGGGGTCGACAAGGATGGATTCCAAGGGGACGTTTGGATGCCCAATGACAATCCTCTGCACGATGGTATCCGAATCGAAATCATAGGTCCGCAGGGAACTTGTACCGATTGCCAGGCAGCCTTGCAGCAGTGGTTAGGGGGATTGAAAGCCCGATTTGACAAATTGGTCCGGCCGCCTGCATTGAAGGCCCATGTCCCCCAGACCGGCGGCGCTCCAGGTAGTGTAGCAGTTTCGTTGGTGACCCGTTGGACCGATGGCAATAAGACCCAAACCGGTAAGCGGGGAGACAACCGAAAAGGACTGAGTGGAGATTACGGGAATTCCAATGCGACGTTGAAAAATGGCTCCCTCAAAGGCGTGACAGCCCCCTCCACTTCGGCCAGTGATCAAGATGGCGAAGTGAAGGAGGTGAAAGGTTCCCGGCCCCACTACAAATTGAAATTTGCAGTGCCCGATACGTCGTCATCGGGTGGGTCGGGCAAGCAGAAAAAGAAGAAAAAGAGGAAGAAAAAGAAAAAACAAACTCCGTCCGCTTCATCGGGAGTGAGTATTTCGCTGGACGAATCGGACCACGACGATCAGGAAGAGGAAGTCAAACGGAAGTCCTTTTCGGCGGAACAACTGGACGATTGGCAAGATGAAGATGATGATCTCGACCTGATGACGATTGAAGAGGTCGCTCCAAAGCAATCCGATTCCACCAGCTTGAGCGAAACGGGACTTCACTTTCGGGGCCATCGCCAGCAGGAGGAAATGGAGCAACAGGCCAGTTTATTGTCTCCTGAAACCAGCTCGCCCCAGGTTCAGGCCAAGAAGTCCCCGTGGTGGAAATGCCCCAAGTGCTACCTGACCACCGCCTGCGTCGGCTACCGCGGCCTCCCGGACGACTGCGAGGAATTGACCTTGCTCCGGGCCTTCCGGGACGATTACCTCTTTTTCCAGCCCCACGGCCCCGCTCTCATCAAGAAATACTACGCCTACGCGCCGGAGATTGTCCAGTCGATCAATGCCCGGTCCGATGCCGCCGCGATCTACGAGGAGATCTACGCTGTCGTTCGCCAGTGTGTCACCCTGATCAAGGCCGGCGAGATGGAGGCCACCTTCGAATTGTATTGTCGAATGGTAGAGCAGGTACGCGAATCCTATGCGTCCAGCCTACTGGTTCTATAATTTTTTTGGTACGAGGAAGTTTGGCGGGTGGTTCCTTCGGGGGCTGCCCGCCTCCTATTTAAGCGGGACGGCGGTCGCGGATGGCGTGGATCACGTCTTCAGCCGAGTCTTCGAAGAGGTGGGCGGGGAGGGCAAATGGGGTATTGAACAAACGCATATTGGTGCGGAGGCGACGGCGACGGAGGCCCGAAGTGGCATTGAGGAATTTTTGGGGTTCGCGCAGGGCAATGAGGATGAATTTTCGGGGTCCACGCTTGACCAGGCGGTAGGATTTGACCTGGGACCAGGGAATTTCGCCGTGGGCAAATTGGGAGAGGAAAAACTTGAGGCCACCGTCGTGGACGGTGAGCAGTGCTTCGGTCCGCACCAGGCGGCCCGTGCTCAACAGAACCAACAGAATGCCCGCGATGCTTCCAATGAAGCCAAAAATCAGCGCCGGAAGGCGAAAAACGCCGTACTGGACCTGATCTACCGTGAGCATGATGGCCACCGACGTCCCCAAAACGAGCCCGCTGCCAATGGCCCCCAGCCACAAAGGCTGCCGTTTCGGATAGTACACCAACTCTTCTTGTCCCATCTTCAGATGATTTTGACTTCTTCCACCAAATCCCGCCCAATTTCCCGGTTAACCACTTCCCGAATCTTCGACTTGGCCATCGAGAGCTCATTTTTCCAGACCGGCGACTTCATTCTCACGTAAAACTTCCCCTCCCGAAACCAGATTTGCTCCGTATTCTCCGAAATCGCCCTGCCCATCAGCTTCGGCCACTCGTTGATGACCCGGTGGATATCCGCCTTGTCTTTCAGCCCGCGTTCCTTCAGGAAGCGGTCGATGGCATCGCCCAGGGAAAATTCGTGGTGGCTCATTAGGTGAATTTCCATTATTAAACGGCAAATTTCAAATCGGTTCAAAAATGCAGAAGGACGGGGAGAATTGGAGTAAAAAATCCCGTTTATGGCTCAACCATTGGGACGGGCAGCGGTTATTTTCTCAGACTCATGTACCTTTGCTTTACAATCATGGACTCATGAACGATACAAAACAAAATAGGATCAACGATTTGTTGGCCAAGGCGCTCCGGTTGGAGTTCCTGACGGAAGAAGAGGGGGTATTTTTGTACCACGAAGCGCCGACGCCTCAGTTGATGTACACCGCCAATGAGATTCGGAAGATCAAGAAGAAGGACACGCTGGGAACGGTGACGTGGCAGATCGACCGGAATGTCAATACCACCAACGTCTGTGTGGCGAACTGCAAATTCTGCAATTTCTTTGTGCCGCCGTCCGAAAAGTACGCCCACAAGGCCTACATCACCGATGACGAGACCTACAAGCGGAAAATCGAAGAAACCTTTTCTTTGGGCGGGGATCAATTGCTCCTGCAAGGCGGTCACCACCCCAAATTAGGGGTGGATTTCTACGAAGAGACCTTCGCCAAGCTCAAAAATTGGTACCCAGAGCTGCGCCTCCACGCCCTCGGCCCGCCCGAGATCGTCCACATTGCCGAGCTGAGCGGCCTCACCTACCGGGAGACGCTCGAGCGTCTCAAGGCTGCGGGCCTCGACTCCCTCCCGGGAGCCGGCGCCGAAATCCTCGACGACCGCGTCCGCCGCATCATCTCCAATGGCAAGTGCTCCGGCGAAGAATGGCTCGAAGTCATGCGCCAATGCCACCAGCTGGACATCACGACCAGCGCCACGATGATGTTTGGCCACATCGAGACCATCGAAGAACGCTTCGACCACCTCGTCCGGATCCGGGCGGTACAGGCCCAGAAGCCGGAGCATGCGAATGGCTTCCTGGCGTTCATTCCCTGGCCGTACCAGGACGACGGCACGCTGCTCCAGCGCGTGAAAGGCGTCAGCACCGATGTCACGCCGGCCGAGTACGTGCGGATGATCGCGCTGAGCCGCATCATGCTTCCGAACATCGACAATATCCAGGCCAGCTGGCTGACGGTGGGCCCGAAAGTGGCCCAGGTTTGCCTCCATTCCGGTGCGAACGACATGGGCTCGATCATGATCGAGGAGAATGTGGTTTCCGCTGCGGGGGCTCCGTTCCGATTCACGAGCGAAGAAATTCAGCAGTGCATTGTGGAGGCTGGCTTTCAGCCCCGACTGCGTAACCAACTGTATGAATTCCGGGAGATCCCGGAGGTGCTCAAGGACAAAATCGTGGCCTGAGTTGGATAAATGGAATGGAAAAAGGGATATTTTCCCTGATTCTGGCCAAAAAATATTGTGGGACCCGGAGAGGGTCCCATTTTTTTTACCCCCTTACGATGTAACTGACCGGACAATCTGTTCTTTTCGCAATAGGGTCGGGTGTTGCAGTTTTGGTGAACATCAAAAAAGAGATTGCGACCCTGGACGGTGAGCGGAAAAGCGCTTCAGGATTCCCCCAAGTGCGCATCGTAGAGTGCCCGCAAATGCTTGTCCCCCGAAGAAATACAGGACATTATCAGAGGTTTAGATACCCTTGAAAATTTCTGAAAATCTTTGTGTTTAATAAGATTCAGATTAAATTGAGCACCTCCTTTAAAGGAGTGAAAGCTCCTTTAACCTCGAATCGAAAAAACTGGTTTTTAATTACTAATTCATTTTTAGCGAGACATGAGTACTGGAAGCACTGGTGCCGCCGCAGGTGGCGTCGAAGTCAAAAAAAGTAATCCGCTGAAGGCTATCTTTCCCTATATCGTGGTAATTCTTTGCCTCGTGATCGCCTTTGGTACATTTTACACCATCTTCAGATCTCCGGACAACTTCGAAGATGGTCCCACTATCGCAGCCAAGTACGATGCTTGGGTAGAAGCTGGCGCAGACCCGGAAACGGAAGTCGAGCACTGGACCGATGCCCACCCCATCAACTTCTTCGGCACCGTGTACAAAGGTGGTTTCGTAATTCCGATTGGTATGGCCATCCACCTGATGGTCTGGGTATTCTTCATTGAGCGCCTCATTACCATCTTCTTCTTCGCAAAAGGACGTTCCTCCGCCGATGTCTTCATTGGTCGGGTTCGACATATGCTAAAAGAAGGCAATATCGAAGACGCCATCGCAGCTTGCGACAGCCAAAAAGGCTCAGTAGCCAATGTGGTCAAAGCAGGCTTGGCAAAATACCTCGAAGTGGACCGAAAAGGTTCCGGGGACACAGAACACAACCGTGAAGCCATCCAGAAAGAACTGGAAGAAGCGACCACCCTCGAATTGCCGATGTTGGAGCGCAACCTTTCCTTCCTGGCTACCATCGCTTCCTTGGGTGTACTTGTCGGTCTGTTCGGAACGGTACTTGGTATGATCAAGGCCTTCCAGGCACTGTCTGACGCAGGTGCTCCTGACGCAGGTGCTCTGGCAACGGGTATCTCCGAGGCACTTGTAAATACTGCTTTGGGTATCGGTACTTCCTCCTTGGCGATTATCTTCTACAACTTCTTTACCACTCAGATTGACGGTCTGACGTTCCGTATCGACGAAGCTGGTTACAGCATCGTTCAGACTTACGAGACCACTCACTGAGCATGAAGTTTAGCGCCCTAGGGCAATTTTTATGCCCTTTCAGCGTTATAGAAGCATAAAACTAAGGAGTTCCAATGCCCGCAGTAAAACCAAAAAGAAAAGCACCCGGCATCGACATGACCGCAATGGTCGACGTTGCCTTCCTGCTCCTCACCTTCTTCATCCTGACGACCAAGTTCAGGGCTGAAGAGGCACTGCCCATCGACACTCCGGTATCTGCTGAAACTGCGACTGCACTGCCTGAAAGTGGTGTAGTAACGATCGGAGTGACATCCGCCGGCCAGGTCTCCTTCTCTGTACAAGACTTTGACATCCGGGAAAAAATGCTGGAACTGATTGAAGAACAATACGGTTACAGCTTCTCAGAGGAAGGCAAGCAGTTCTTTACGAACTCAGCCGACTTTGGGGTTCCCTTCGCTCAGTTGCCGAACTGGTTGAACCAGCCGACAATGGAGCAGATCAAGGCTTTCCCTCAGACCGGAATTCCGGTCTCGAAGGATGAACGAAAAGACAATGACCTTGTCAAGTGGATTCGAACCGTACGCCGGGCCGCTCGCCGTCAAAACAAGAGCTTGGTCTGGGCCATTCGAGGGGATGCCAATGCGCAGTACCCGAACATGGATGCGGTGATTTTCACCATGCAAAAAGAAGGCCTGAACCGCTTCAACCTGATTACCAATTTGGAAGCAGGTGGCGAACAGGAAGAATCTTAAGTTATAGTTGAACCTCAGCCGCGCAGCTGTCGCTGCGCTGAAAAATCGAATAGATTATGGCAGATGTTGATCAGGGAGGAGGCGGAGGAGGAGGAAAACACAAAGGCGGACCAAAGCAGAAAAAGAAATCGACGAAAGTCGACATGACTGCGATGGTCGACGTAGCCTTCCTGTTGTTGACCTTCTTCATCCTGACCACCACACTCGCCTCGCCGGCCGCTATGGAAATCGCCAAGCCGCCGCCCGTAGACGAGGACAATCCCGAAGACGAACCCAAGAAGGTGGAGGAAGAAAAAATCCTCACCATGATTCTGGGAGCAGAAGACGAAGTCCACTATTACCAGGGACTGTCTACTGAAGCTACCCTCCAATCCACCAACTATGGCCCCGGTGGCGTGCGTCAGGTAATCGTTGATCACCTGAACTTCAAGGACAACCGTTGCCCGAAAGGTGTGAAGGCCGAAGACAGGCCCAAGGATTGTTGGGACCCCATTTTCGTGATCAAGCCCAATGAAACCAGCCGGTTCAAGAACCTGGTAGACGTACTCGACGAGCTTCGCATCGCCGGTGCCACCAAGTACTCCTACACCGAGCTGACCCCTGCCGATTCCACTCTGTTGGCGGACAATCGGAAAAAATGACCCCATGGGGCAATAATCTGCTCCATTAAGCGTTAGATGAATAGTTAATCAATCTCTATCATGAGTGTAATTAAAGCAGATCTTGATGAGATAGTCTTTGAAGATAGAAACAAAGACTATGGGGCTTATACAATGCGGAAGAAATACAACCGCTTACTCACCAGGGCTGCATTGGTCGCGTTTTTGCTGTTCCTCTTTGTGACTGGCCTTCCGAAAATCGTGAAGTGGCTGGCTCCCGAAAGCGAAAAAGTAGCAATCGTCGAGGAAATCATCCCCATCGAACTGGAGCTGGAGGACTTGCCTCCGCCTGAAGAACGGGAAGAGGAGGTCGAACCACCGCCCCCCCCGCCCCCCGTCCAAACTCCGCCTCCGGCGGCCCGGGCCCAGATCGAATTCCAGGTCATCGAGCCCGCTCCGGAAGAGGAAGTCGATCCCGATGAGACCATCCGGGAGATGGACGAACTCGTCGAAGCGGACACCGCAATGATCGGTAACCAGGACGTCGAAGGTATTGCCGACGATGGTACTGGTGAACCCGACTGGGATGGCTTGGGCGGCATCGGTGACGAGCCGGTTGAAGTCCAGCCCGTCGAAGACGATCCCGATCCCTACGCCTTCGTCATCGCCGAAGAACAGCCGAAACCGGTAAACATGGACGAAATCCGGAACCTGATTGGTTATCCCACCATGGCGCGGGAAGCCGAGATTGAAGGTAAGGTGACGGTTCGTGTACTGGTAGACAAAAGCGGTAAGTACAAGAAGCACATTGTACTGAAAGACCCGCATCCGATCCTGACCAAGGCGGTTGAAAAGAAGCTGAACAAGCTCCAATTCACCCCCGGTATCCAGGGCGGTAACCCCATCAAGGTTTGGGTAACCATCCCATTTGACTTCAAGTTGCAGCGCTAAGCGCCGCATCCTACTCATAGAAAAGGCGATCCCTCACCGGATCGCCTTTTTTCGTATCTGAAGCCGCGCTCAGCGCGGCAAATCTGCCATCGGAAACGGGTGGTACACGCTGACGGGCGAGCCCACGGCGCACAGCTGATAGCGGGGTTCGCTATCGTTCAGGAAGGCCCATTCAGGGCCGTAGGCCGCCTCAAAATCCCATCCGAGGTCCATGCTCCGGACCTCGTAGATGTCCCATTTCGGGTGGTCCACCCGATACGCCAAGACCTTTCCATTCCGCCGCACCCCAAATCCAAGGTCATGTTCCTTGAAGAAGTGATCCGGTGTTCCGGGTTCGGGAATTCCCTGCGGCTTCCCGATTTCCATTTCGATCCAATTCCATTTGCCCTGCATCCTCACTTCGTGCCGGATTTTTTGTTTCCCTGGCCCTAAATCGACTACCTCACTCCGCATGGCCCGGCGCTGGTACGGCTCATTGTAAGCCCAATTTGCGACTTTGGCAATCGCCCATTTTGGGACCAATTCCTTCACAAACATCACCCCATTTCGCTGCCCATCCTCCGTCCGAGCATAATACCGGAGGTTGATTTCCGGAAAGTTGACGTGGAAGGGAATCTTGATGCCCTTGACCTTGGTTTCGAGAAAATCAAAGGCGACGAGGCTGACATGGGCATGGCCTTCCCACCA
Source organism: uncultured bacterium (assembly GCA_963923035.1). Taxonomy (GTDB): domain Bacteria; phylum Bacteroidota; class Bacteroidia; order J057; family JADKCL01; genus CAWUKT01. Next base: position 49,787 of record CAWUKT010000033.1, on the reverse strand, counting down.
ATCGGGTTGGAGGCTTTTGGGGAGAAGGGGCAATAATTTCTCTGCCGGAACCCGGTAGGTCAGGTTGATGAGGTAGCGCCATTCTGCGCGGAGAAAAATGGGTTTGGGAGGAAAATCGGCCATCAGACCTGGCCAATCAGGAGCTCGCAGATGACCAGGATGGCAAAGATCACCGAGGCGATGCCGTTGGTGGTGAAAAATGCGAGGTTTACGCGGCTGAGGTCATTTGGTTTGACGAGGAGGTGCTGGTAAATGAGCAGGCAAATGAACAAGCCGGCTGCGGCCCAGGCGAGGTAGTTGCCGCCGATGAGGTAAATGAAACTCGAGATGGCGGCGGCGGTGATCACATGCAGGAGGCTGGACAGCCACAGGGCCCGGTTCTTACCGAAAAAGGCGGGAATGCTGTGCAACTTCCGGTCCCGGTCAAATTCTTCGTCCTGGAGGGCGTAGATGATGTCGAAGCCGCTGACCCAGGTCAGCACGGCAACGCCCAGCACGATGGGGGCGAAGTTGAAATAGCCGGTGACGGCGATATAGGCGCCCACGGGAGCGAGCGACAGGCCCAGGCCGAGGATGAGGTGGCAGAGGGCGGTGAATCGTTTTGTGAGGGAATACCCGAGGACCACGAGCAGGGCCACGGGGGACAGGTAGAAACAGAGAGGATTGATGAACCATGTGGTGGCAATGAAGGCCACGCAATTGAGGATGACGAAAATGAGGGCGCTGCGGGGTGAAATCGACCCCGCCGGGATTTCGCGGACCTTCGTCCGCGCATTTTCTGCATCAATCCTCCGGTCGGCCCAGCGATTGAAGCCCATGGCGGCGTTACGCGCAAAGACCATGCACAAGACCACGAGACACAGCAGCAACCAATCGAATTTTTGCGTTTCGACATACCCCATGAAGAAACCCGTCAGTGCGAAGGGCATCGCAAAGATGGTATGGGAGAACTTGACCAGAGAAAGGTACTTCTTTATCAAAGCGTAGTCGAATTAATTCATTGCAAAGATAAAACTTTCAATAATAATTGAAAATATCTGTTTGTTATACGGACAACTGTCTTTTCTGTTCCGGTTCTGACCTTTTGGGGCCTGTTTTCATTGAGAAATGGCCCCTACTCCAAATCCCACCTTCTTCAGGTCTTCCCAGTAGTGGGGATAAGATTTGACCACGACTTCAGGCTCCTCGATGTGGATCTGATCGGTCGCCAACGCCAGCGGTGCAAAAGCCATCGCCATGCGATGGTCGTCGTAGGTGGGAATCGTAGCTTCCCCCGCTGTAAAATGGCCGCCCAGCCGCCACCATTTTCCGTCCGCATCCTCATTTTCTTCCAATTCCACCCCGAATTTCCCCAACTCTGCCTGCAAAGCCGCGATCCGGTCCGTTTCCTTGATCCGCAAGCTCTCCAAACCGCGAAACCGACCAGCCACGCCCAGGACAGCCATCGGAACCAGGACGCCCTGCGCCAAATCTGGGCAACTTTTGAAGTCCCATTCCAGCAAATCCACCGGCGGCCGATCCGTTTTTTCCAGAATCAGGCCTGTCTCCGTATAGGTCGTGTCCACTCCGAGATGGGCCATCAATGCGACCACCGCCTGGTCGCCCTGCCATGAATTCTCACGTAAACCCGGCAGCTCGACCCGCGCGCCAACGTCCGACATCGCCACCATGCTGTACCAATAGCTAGCGGCACTCCAATCGGATTCCACCTGGTACGTTCCGCTGCGGTAATGCTGTTTCGCCACCCGGATGGAGGCCCCGTTCCAGTGGTGTTCCACCCCAAAATGGGCCATCAGGGCCAGGGTCATCTCGATATAGGAACGCGACCGAATGGGGCCGGTCAGGTGAATGGTGAGGCCATCGGGAAGGACCGGCGCCAACATCAGGAGGGCCGAAATGTATTGGCTGCTGATTCCGCCTGGGATTTCGACTTCGGTATCGCCGAACTTGGCGTTGCGGCCATTGATCATCAGGGGCGGATAGCCGTCGTTGCGCATATAATTGATCTCCGCACCAATGAGGCGCAGGGCATCCACGAGCGGCCCAATGGGCCGTTGTTGCATCCGGCTGGAGCCGGTAAGGATGAAGTCCCGGGGCAGAAAGCTCAGGTAGGCGGTCAGAAACCGCATCGTGGTGCCCGCATGGCCCACGTCCATTTCCTCCGGCATCTCCCGCAGCAGGCGGTCCAGCGTCTGGGTATCCTTGGCATTCGAAAGGTGGGTCACCTCGGCCATGCCGTGGCTCAGCGCCCGAATGATCAGGGCCCGGTTGCTCTCACTTTTGGATGTGGGCAGCTGAATGGAATGGGAGAGGGGCGTCAAGGGAGGGGTGATCGTATAGGTCATGCGGAAAATGAATTGTAGAAGTGGAAACTGGCCAGAATTTCGGCGTCGGTGATGGATTGGTTGATGCGAAAATGGCCGATTTGGTCCAGTAGCGTGCACAGGACTTGGCCGCCGAGGTTTTTCTTGTCCTGGCGGGTGAGTTGGAGGAGGGCGGGGAAATCTGATTCGGACAATGGAGCGTGGCCAAAGAAGCGGATGAGGGCCGCGGTGATGTGGTCCCGGTTCTCGGGGCTGAGCAATCCCCGCTCGGCGGAGATGGCGGCTTCACAAACCATGCCCAGCGCCACGGCTTCGCCGTGCAGAAGGGGCTCCACCTCCATCAGGTGGCTTTCCACCGCGTGTCCAATTGTATGTCCGAAATTCAGCGCCTTGCGGGCCCCTTTTTCGAAGGGATCCGACGTGACGATGTCCACCTTGATTTGGATGGAATCGGCAATGAAGTCGGTCCATTCCGTTGGAAGGTGTTCGGCTTCAGCCAATATTTTCCAGCGGCTGGCATCGGCGATCAGGGCGTGCTTCAACAATTCGGCGAACCCGGACCGAAGCTCCCGCTGGGGAAGGGTATCCAGAAAGGCCGGATCGATGAAAACACCTTGGGGATTGCGGAAAATGCCCACCTGGTTCTTGTAGTGGTCGAAATTGACGCCGGTCTTGCCGCCCGCGCTGGCGTCTACCATGGCCAGCAAAGAAGTTGGGACCTGTACGAAGTCAATGCCCCGCTTGTAACAAGCCGCAGCAAATCCGCCGAGGTCCCCAATGAGCCCCCCGCCGAGGTTGATCAGGAGGGCCTTGCGGTCGGCCCGGGCATTGGTGAGCGATTGCCAGATGGCCTGGGCGGATTCCAGCGTTTTGTGGAGTTCGCCGGGCGGTGAACTGAGCAATTGCGCTTCGGGCACCAAAGGTTGCAGGCGGGGCCAGCAATGGTCGCGCGTGTGGTGGTCCGTGAGGACAAATACCTTGGTATAGGCGGATTGGTCCAGAAAGTTTCGGAGGGCAGTCAGGCTCTCCGATCCAATGTGAATTTCATAATCCGAAGCCTTGACCAGGCGCTGGGGAGCATTTTCCATACACCACAAAAAACGAACACTTTGGCAAGATGTTCAACCCCAAAATGTACTGATTTTCCCTCCTTTTTCTTCCACTCCCCATTGAGGATCGTTTTCATCGTTCCATCCCAACTTTTTCCCATTTGATCCAAACATCCACAAGGTCCGGCTGCATTCTTTTTGGCACTTGTTGGTCTGCCCCTACTTTCGCAACATCACTTTTGTTTAATGTTTGGCGGTAAAAGCTGATCATAAATTGAACATAGTGGAATTGATACGGTTAACAAGAAGTCTCTCATGAAAACTGAAAATCGAGTGAAAAGGGAAATTAAGCTGCTGCCTCACCTCTTTGTATTGCTCCTGACCGTAGGAGGTGTGTTCTCGTTTGTGAATGCCCAAAATGGTACGATCCGGGGCCGGGTGTACAATGCGATCAACAATGAACCGCTTGAATTTGCCACGGTGGTGGTCGAAGGAACCAGCATGGGGGCCTATACCGACAGCGTCGGTGGATTTGAGATCAACAAGATTCCTCCCGGGCTGTACAATGTCAAGGTGGCGTATACCGGATTCAACGTTAAAACGATCACGGAGCAGGAAGTGATGAATGCCAAGCCGGTGATCCTCGAGATCGCGATGGAACAAAGCAGCGAGACGATGGACACGGTGAAGATTACGGCTTCTCCCTACCGCAAGACGGCGGAAAGTCCCGTCTCACTCCGCAACATCGGCGTGAACGAAATTGCGCGGAATCCGGGGGGCAACCGGGACATTTCCCGGGTCATCCAGTCGTTGCCGGGCGTCTCCGGCACGGTCGCATTCCGAAATGACATCATCATTCGGGGCGGCTCTCCCGGTGAAAACCGGTTCTACCTCGATGGCATCGAAGTCCCCAACATCAACCACTTCGGGACCCAGGGCGCCAGCGGAGGGCCGGTCGGCCTGATCAACGTGAATTTCATCCGGGAAGTCGATTTTTATACGGGGGCATTTCCCGCGAACCGCGGCAATGCATTGTCCTCGGTGATGGACATCAAGCAGAAGAACGGTCGCGACGACCGCCTGGGCTTCAACATGACCGTTGGGTCGTCCGATATTGGTGCGACCCTGGAAGGCCCCCTCGGCAAGAAAACCACTTTCCTCGCCTCGGCCCGTCGTTCCTACCTCCAGTTACTGTTTACCCAGCTCGGATTGCCCTTTCTTCCCACCTACAACGACTTCCAGGTCAAAACCAAGACCAAGTTCAATCAGAAAAATGAGCTGACCTTCATCGGGTTGGGGGCCGTGGACCAATTTACCCTCAACCTTGAAGCCGATTCGACCCGCGAACAACAGTATATCCTCGCCAACCTCCCGGTGAATACCCAGTGGAACTATACCGTGGGCTGGAATTTCAAGCACTTTTTCGAGCGCAGCTTCCTCACCCTCGTCGCCTCCCGCAGCATGCTCAACAATGAGTATGTGAAGTACGAGAACAACGATGAAAGCTCGGAGGCCAATAAAATCCTCGATTATAAGAGTCAGGAGATGGAGAATAAGTTCCGGGTGGAGCACAATGTCCGGTTGGGAGATTTCAAATTGATTTACGGGACCAATTATGAGTATGCCCGGTATTTGAACTCGACCTTCAATCGCCTTTCTACTCCGGCTGGTTTGGACACGATTGATTTCTCCTCGGCCATTGACCTCCACAAATATGGCGTTTTCGGTACCGTCAGCCGCTCTTTGGTGGACGATCGCCTCACCCTGGCCCTCGGCGTGCGGATGGATGGGACCAATTTTACCTCCGAAACGGCCAACCTTTTCCGTCAATTCTCCCCCCGTTTCTCCGCTGCCTACAACCTCACTCCCAAGGTCAGCCTGAACTTCAATACCGGAATCTACTACCAGCTGCCGCCTTATACGGTGCTCGGCTACCGCGATGCAGCCGGAACCCTCGTCAACCAGGACAACAATATCGGGTATATCCGCTCCTCGCACCTCGTGGGCGGAATCGAATACAATACCGAGTTCAATACGAAGTTTTCGGCGGAGGGCTTCTACAAATTGTACGACAACTATCCCTTCCTGCTGCGGGATTCGGTCTCGCTGGCCAATTTGGGCGGGGACTTTACCGCGATCGGCAGCGAGCCGGCTACGCCGGAATCGGAAGGTCGGGCCTACGGCCTCGAACTCCTGGCCCAACAGAAGCTCTACAAAGGCTTTTTCGGAATTCTCGCCTATACTTTTGTTCGCTCCGAGTTTACCGACGCGTCCGGGAACTACGCACCCTCAGCGTGGGACAATGTCCACATCATCACGTCGACCTTCGGGAAGAAGTTTGGCAAGAACTGGGAAATTGGGGCCCGCTGGCGCTTTTACGGCGGAACTCCTTTCACGCCGATCGATGAAGACCGCTCCTCTCTGGTCCAGGTATGGGACATCACCGGCCGGGGCCTCCCGAACTTCGACCAGGTCAACAGCCTCCGTCTCTCCAACACGCACAACCTCGACGTGCGGATTGATAAGAAATGGTTTTTCGAGAAATGGAGCCTGAACCTCTACCTCGACATCCAGAACATCTACAACTTCGAATCCCAGGGTGCGCCTTTCCTGGACGTCATCCGCGACGACGAAGGCACTGCGCTCCTGGATCCGAATGATCCGAGCCGCTACCAGGTCGAGCAAGTCAACAATGTGGTGGGTTCCGTCCTCCCGACGATTGGCGTGGTCATCGACCTCTAAGAATCATACTCAGGTACATCCGCAGGGGGCCTTTTGGCCCCTTTTTTCATTGCCGGCCAATTGGGAATGGAGAATGAAGGAGAGAAGGCAAAAAAAAACAGGGCCCAAGGGCCCTGTCATATCTTGTGTCCGCGAAGCGGAGTAGAATCGAATGGATCAGGCGAGAAGTTCCTTGCCGATGTTATCAGCAGCAGCTTCTTCGGAGGGGTTGGAGTCAACTGCCTGGCCATTGACATTGGTGTCAGCAGTGGGGGTATAACCCTGAGCAGCACGGATGGCGTGGCCATATTCGTGAGCAGCAGTATCAGCACTTCCGTCGGCGATGGTTACAGAACCACCGGCAGTGGTACGCTGAGCGGGACCACCAGCTTCGTAAGCACCTACGGCGCCGAAGTCACGGATACTGTTGTCTTGTGAGAATTGAACACCACTTACGTCAACGCCGAATTTTTCTTGGGCGTTTTGTTGAATGGTACCGAGGGTATCTTCCATGGAAGCCTGGATGGTTCCGCCGGAACCAGCTTTCAGTTGAAAGGGGGGCTCTTCGGCCGAGGTGTTGGTGTTTTCGAAGGCAGAGCGCTGGAGGGGATGCTGGTCTAAGCTAGCGCCTTCCTTCCGTTGAGTTATATGCTCCTGATGCATCGTTTTGTGTTTTCAGTTGTGTTAAGATGGAATGACAATTAATACGAAGATATAAATTTTGGAGGAGAGTCCCAAGGATAAAATCCGTATAAAGTAGTGAATGGTGGACATCCGTCAGTGGACAGTGGAAAACGGCCAGTCGGCCGTTTTCCAGCCCAATTTTCTTTCGAAATCTACCGCAATTTGTTCGCTTCTTCCCGCAGAATTCGGACTCCATTCGCATTGTGTCCGTACCGCATCGTGACCTCGTTGATGACGTCCAGGATAGCATCGCCGGCCCAGTTATCGTTGTCGACCGTGGCCAGGGGATCGTAAAGTGCCGTGTGGCCACTGGTCATCTGCTGGTCCATCCAATACGAAATGTCGAGGACATTGCCGGTGAAGAAAGCGCTGTACGTCTGGTCGCCCTGGAGGTACTGTTCGAGGGCGTTGGCCATCTCGTCGAGTTCCGTGCGGATGGCCCGTCGGGCGGCCACCCGTGGGTCCACGGGCGCTACGGGCATGGAGGCAAGTGCTGCCAGGGCACTCGCCAGGTCCTGTTTCCCACTGCCCGACTCTTTCTTCTCTTCATTGGAACTCGATGCGACCGATTTGTTGAAACTCGGGGCGGGTAGCGCCAGGGAGGCTAGCAAGCCGAGCCCATCTCCACTGCCTACCTCCACCGCTCCTATTCCGGAAGAGGACGCCAAAGCCGACCCAACACTTCCGAAGTCAGCGCCCGAATTCTGACCATTCTTTTTTTCATCGGAAGCCTCGGCGGCAGCAAGAATCCCATCGAACAAACCCTGAAAGCTACTCAGGGAGGGAATGATATTGCGAACCTCGAAATCGATCGCCCGTTGGTAAAACGCCGATTCTTCTTCGCTTTCCGGCGGTTCAGCTTGAAGGGAAATGGTTGTTCCAATTGTGAAGGTGCGATTTCCCGAGGTGTATTCGAGGGTGATGGCGCGGTGATCGGCCTGTACCAATCGACGCATCGTTTGCCGGAATCCATCCGCCCGGTCGGAATCCATGATATTGTTCACCTCATCAATCAAAGAGCCCGGGCCCGTGAATGTGACCCCTTCGACGACCACTGTTTCCTCCGCATCATCATCGTCCGAGTCGTGGTCCTCCTCCTGTTCCGCTCCCCGCAACGCCGCTCCCATTTCCTTGTCGGCATCCTTCCCACTCCCGGACAGCTGCAACGGCACAGCCTGGCGCAATTGCGAGACGTTCATGCCGCCCAAATCTTCCAGGCCAGTGCGAAGGGAGTCGCCCTGCTGGTCATCGGTTTCGGATTCGGTGGGTGAAGTTTGGCGTTGGGTGGGAGGCGCCATTGTCGGCATCTCCGAAGTTTCCCAAGTAGACCCCATAGGGGATTTCCTCTGTTCAGAGTTCTGTTTTTCCATGGTGGTGGAGTGATTGTTGAAAAAAGAGAGGTACGAGGGAAGTACTAAGGAGATGTCAAAAGGAGGGGGATTCCATAAAAGGGGGGCAAATGGGAGTCAGAGGGGAAAATACAGAGGGCAAAGATCAGAAATCCTGGGCGAGAAAGGCCTTCACCTCGGCGAGGAACTGTTCGGGGATTTCCCGGTGGAGAAAATGCCCGGCGTGCTCAAAGACAATTCCCTTCGATCCCTGAGGAAGCGAATCCTGGATACAGGCAACGGCCTTTGGATCGACGCCATTGTCATTGGCACCCCCCAAAAACAGTACCGGCACCGGTGGGGTTTGCGCATAAAAGTCCTTCAGATCTGGCTTGTCCCGGTCCTCAAAGAAGGACCAGTAATAGCCCAGGGCCGCTTCCAGGCGACCGGGGTACTTGAAAGTGGCCTTGATCGCCGCACTGGACTGTTGGTAGTCCGCATAATCGGGCGACCACCGCCGATAGAGGCGGTCGATGTACCGGAAATCTTGCTTCCGGGTATACCGCAGCGCATACCCCTTGTTCCGAAATAGCAGAAAGTGCCGACCAAACCAGGCAATTTGGGGCGTCAGCTTGAAGCAGGGAGGCGGAGGAATGGCAATGGTGATCACCCGGTCCACCTTGGTGGGAGCCAGGAGGGCGACGGAATAGGTAATGGAAGCGCCCCAATCCTGTCCGATCACGGTATAGGTGTCGACCTCCAGGGCCTCCGCCAGGGCCACGATGTCCCCCGCAATGGCCTTCACCGAATAATTCCCGTCTTCAGGCATCCCCGTCGGATAATAGCCCCTGAGAAAGGGGGCTACGACATGGTAGTCTTGGGAGAGTTCCGAAATGGTCTCATCCCAGGTATTCGCCATGTCCGGGAACCCGTGGAGGAGGAAAATGGTCGGGCCGCTTCCCGCTTCGATGAAGTAATAGTCGAGGCCATTGACCGTGCGGGAATGGACGGGGTGGATGCTCAGGCTGTCAGGATCGCCCGGGCCGGTAATTGATGGGCCATCCACCATTGGGCGGGCTTGCAGCGATCCACTCGAGAAGGCCACGACGAAAATGCACAAGGAAACAACCCTAGGGAACCCCAGTGGCAGCGCAAAAGGCCGAAATCTACCGATCCACTTCCAGCTAAATGCGAAGATCGACCGAATCATAGATCCGATTCCCAATCCACTTTTTGGAGGTGCAAAATGAAAGGTAGCGGCCATAAGAGAGAGTGTTCCCGGAAAAGATAAAGAAAAAGGCTGCCCCAAACGAGCAGCCTTCTGTATCGTGCGCAGCAATGCCTATTTCGCGTAGGCAATCGCCCGCTTCTCGCGGATCACCGTGACCTTGATCTGGCCCGGATACTGCATTTCCTTCATGATCTTATCCGAAATCTGGAACGCCAGCATATCGGCCTGTTCGTCGCTCACCTTTTCGCTCTCCACGATCACGCGGAGCTCGCGGCCCGCCTGGATGGCGTAGCTCTTGGTCACGCCCGGGAAACCAAAGGCGAGGTTTTCCAGGTCCTTCAGACGCTGGATATAGCCCTCGACGATTTCGCGGCGGGCACCCGGCCGGGAGCCACTGATGGCGTCACAGGCCTGGATAATGGGCGAGATGGAACTGGTCATCTCGATTTCGTCGTGGTGGGCACCGATGGCATTGCAGACGTCGGCGGCCTCGCCGAATTTCTGCGCCAACTGCATCCCAAGGATGGCGTGCGGCACTTCCGGATTGTCCTCCGGCACTTTGCCGATGTCGTGGAGCAGTCCCGCGCGCTTCGCCTTCTTGGAGTTCAGGCCGAGCTCGCTGGCCATCGTCGCACACAGGTTGGCGACTTCCCGGCTGTGCTGGAGCAGGTTCTGGCCGTAGCTGGAACGGTACTTCATCCGGCCGACCATCTTGATCAGTTCCGGGTGGAGACCGTGGATACCCAGGTCAATCACCGTTCGTTCGCCGGTTTCGATGATCTCTTCCGTGATCTGCTTGGTGACCTTTTTCACCACTTCCTCGATGCGGGCAGGGTGGATCCGGCCGTCGGAGACCAGCTTTTGGAGGGACAGGCGGGCAATTTCCCGGCGGACCGGGTCAAACCCGGAGAGGATAATGGCCTCAGGAGTATCGTCCACGATGATTTCGACGCCGGTGGCGGCTTCGAGGGCGCGGATGTTCCGGCCTTCGCGGCCGATGATGCGGCCCTTGATGTCGTCGTTTTCCAGGTGGAAAACGGATACCGTATTTTCAATGGCGTGTTCAGCGGCGGTCCGCTGAATCGTCTGGATAATGATCTTTTTTGCGTCTTTGGTGGCCGTCAGCTTGGCCTCCTCGACGATCTGCTTCATTTGGGCGGAAGCCATGGTCTTGGCCTCGTCCTTGAGCTTTTCCATCAGCTTCTCACGGGCATCATCGGCGGAGAGATTGGCGATTTTTTCCAATTCCGTCACCTCCCGCGAGATCAATTTTTCCAGCTCCCCTTCCTTTTGTCCCAACACCTGCAAACGGCTGTCCAAATTTTCCCGCTTCTTGTCCAACCGGGATTGATCCTTCTTGACCGATTCGTATTTCTGATTCAGGGTCGCTTCCTTTTGGCGGACGCGGTTCTCAGACGCCTCCAGCTTTTGGGTGCGCTTCTTGGTATCTTCTTCGAACTTCTTCCGGAGTTCCTGGTTCTTGTCGCGGGCGCGCTGCACGCGATCTTTGTGGATTTTGTCAGCTTTCTTTTCTGCTTCCTGGAGTAGGCCCTTGGCCTGCCGTTCAGCTTCCTCGATCTTGGTTTGGGTGTTTTTTCGGAAAATGACCGCTGCGACTCCAAAGCCGATGGCCAATCCGATCACCGCTCCAATTGCTATTTCCATAGTTGTATAACTAAATAGAATAAGTAGAACGACCGGGGAGAATGCGGGTCGAAGGGAAGGGATAGGGAAAAGGGGAAATCAAGCGCCTGAGGGCGGGACTTCCTCCACGTTTAGTATTGAGTTGTTGACGGCGTCGTCGATTCGTTGCAAGGCTGCAGCAGCCTTACTGGTCCCGTCTTGAAACCGTCCCGACTGATTGATATTGTCCGTCGCCAGTTCCAGGCAACACATAATCACCAAATCCAACTCGTCCTGTACGCTGAACTGCTCCTTGTATTGTTTGATCCGCTCGTTGATCATCTTCGCCGCCTTCCGCACAGATTCCTCCTCATCTGACCTTACCAACAAGGGATAAGGGCGGTTCATTATATTTACTTTGATTGAATATTTTTCCACTAAACTATCTTCACTTCCAGAGCATCCCGACTCAGTTACCAATCAGTCTCAGACACTGATCGATCTCCCTGATGTAGTCGTTGATTTTCTTTTTAAGCTCTTCGGCCTGTTCATTGTCCGGACCATTCCCATCTTTCACACTCCGCGCCAATTTTAGGATGTCGTGCTGCTCAGAAAGCAGTTGGTACGCGGCTTGTTTCTCCTCCAAATCCTTTTCCAGTCCGGCAACTTTGGCCTTCAAAGAACGATTTTCATCCACCAAATCAGAGGTCCGCTGGCTGAGGTATTCAGCTTTGTCGCCGAGATCTTGTAACTGGGCCAGCAGTTCTTTCACTTGATAGGAGTTTATTTTGAGTAAAGTTAAGAAAAAGGATACGGATACAAAATGTCGGTCTGCATTCGGGGTGTTTTTTTCGATGCTTGAACTTGAGTGGATTGGATGCTTGTCATTCAGGAGGTTACGGGTCTTGGAAAATGAATGGGAAAAGGAGTAAGGTGTCGTCTCTCGAGGGCGCTGGAGCGGTTAGTTGGAGCGGTGGGTGAGATGCTAGGCGGAGGAAGCAGGGGGAATGGAAGAAAAATGGGGGAAGAATCAAAAAATCCGGGGACGCAATTGGGGAAGGTTTTGGAAAACTGTCCGGCGGTAAAATGGCCTGTTGGGACGATCGGGGCCGTAGGGGGGAGGGAAGGGGAAGAGAAGGATTGGAAATGGTGTCCGCAGGAGAATGGAATGGCAGGAGCACCTTGCTGCCATAAACTTAATCCATTCACCAACCCAAATAGCGTTATGAGAAAACTATTTCTCCTCCCCTGGCTGATGGTCCTCCTCAGCCTCTCCGTGTCCGGCCAGAATACCGGCTGGACGACTCCCGGAACCTATTTCCATTACCTCCCGAACAACAGCTTCGGCGTCCCCAACCTCCCGGTCCCGGCCACCCTCTGCGATGCGGGCGTCACGCCCAATACCTCCGCCAGCTACGTGGACGGGTATGACGGCCAGGCCGCCGAATACGCCTCCAATATGATCCTCAATCCGCAGGGCGAGATTGAGTTTTTTATCGTGGATGGCATCGTGTACGATGGCAACGGCCATTACATCGATGCCCTCATTGCAAACGGGGGCATCGCGACGGGTGCCTCCGAAGTGGTGATCGTACCCGATCCCGCGAACTGCAACCGGTATTATATCATTACCGTCGTAAAGCAAGGCTACCCGGACTACACAAAATTTCCCTATGTATATCTGCTGGACATGAGTCTGCCCAACAATAATGTCTGCGAAGACTGCGGGTTTTACGGTGCGCTGGTCCTCCAGACCTGCCCGGGCTCCGGCGCGACGGACTACGCCCTCGAAATTGACTGTGTGGAGACGGATTACATCATCAACGGCGCCAACGACGACACCAAGAAGTCCAATTGCTTTCTCGCTGCTTCCGAATTGCAGCCCGGCGGCTTTCACTGGGTCTTCATCTCCAGCCAGTACGGCGTGTTTCGATTTCGCATCGACGGCAACGGAATCACCTCCGAAGGCGAAATCATCTCCTTCGGCAACAACTGGGGCAATACCTTCTCCATCCGTTCCGAAATGGAACTGGTCAGCCTCCCCGGAGGCGGCTTTCGCATTGCAGTGCCTTACCGCGTCAATCCCGCTACTACCAACAATGCCTACCAGAACATCATGGTCATGGACCTCGACGCCAACGCTGACCCGATCAACGGAACCCGTATCGATTTTCCCATGCAGTACTATGTTTCCGGATCCGTGAACTATTCCGCGGTGGCCAAGGGCATTGAGTTTTCGGAAAATGGGGACCGGATCTACGTGACCCATACCACCAATGTACTCGAGCCCAACCAGATGGAATACTATGATTTTGGAACCACTCCCGTGGCCCTCCAAAACTTTGCCATCAACAGCAATATTGACGTGCGTTCCTCCATGCTGGAACTCAAGGGTGGCGATACCCTGATCATCGCCAACCAGAACGGACTTTACCGCCTCCCCAACGCCACCACGGCCAATCCCTCGGACCTGTCCCTGATGTGGGGCTTCAACTACGCGCCGAACTACGAAGGTGCCTCTTTCCAGGGGCCTTTCCTCGAAATGTACATGCTCCCCGACCAGATCGACGGCATGGACCTGAACCCGACCTTCACCTCCACCGTGGAATGCTGCATCGCCAACAATGTCTTTGAAGCGGAAAGCTATGTGGCCAGCTCCGGTACCTGGTCCCCCAACGTGGTCCAGAACGGCGGCCAGAATCCGCTCCAGCCGGCAGTTAGCCCGAATATTTACGTTCAGAAAGAACTGCGCATCCCCGCGGGTGTCAGCGTGACCATCAACGACATGAATCTCTACTTTGCGCCGGACGCCCGTCTGATCGTCGAAAATGGCAACGGCACCATTCCCGGTGGCCGCCTGACCCTGAACAATACGACCTTGTCCGTAGACGACCGCTGCACCGAGGATGAATTGTGGTTGGGTGTGGAAGTCTGGGGCAATACGCAGTGGGGCCAGGGAGCCTTGTCCCTCAGCAACCAGGGCAGCTTGTTCCTGAACCCCGAATCCCGGATCGAGCATGCCCAGATCGGTGTCCTGGTCGGCAAACGGAATGCCACCACCACCCCCAACGGCAATTGCCCGCCGATTGTGACGCCCCAGCCCTGGAGCTTCGATTACGCCCGCACGGGAGGAATCGTCCGGGCCACCGGAGCCACCTTCTTCGGCAACCAGCGCGGCATGTACTTCCTGCCTTACCTGGACGGCACCGGCGCCAACAACCTCAGCCAGATCGACCGGAGCACCTTCTCCTGGGACGGCGCCCTCCGCGGCAATTACCTCCCCAAGGAGCACGTCTACTTCCGCGGGGTCAAAGGGATTTTTGTCCTTGGATCCTCCTTCCTCAACGTGACGCCCAGCGCATTTGACTACACCCAACTCGGAACCGGCATATTTGGCTACGACTCTCAGTTCTACGTCCAGCCCCAGTGCTCCTACGCCGTCAGTGAGTGCGACTATTGCCCCGACGCCGTCCGTTGTTCCTTCGAAAACCTGCGCTTTGGCGTGCGGACCTACAACAACGAGGACTTCTCCTACGTCGTGACCCGCAGCGACTTCGAAAACTGCGAATACGGCATTTATACCCACCTGACGGACCGCGAGAAGATCACTCAGAATACTTTCAAGGTGCGCCAGGCGGAATACCAGACGGCGGGAATTGCCCTGTACAGTTCCAAGATTTTTACGGTCGAGGAAAACGTGATTTCCGGTCTCGGCAGCCCCGTGGGCAGCCTGTCCTACGGAATCGTGGTCAACAATTCCGATATCCTGAACAACGACATCTACCTGAACGCATTCAACGACCTGCACATCGGCGGCCAGTCCGAAGGCAACAACGCCATCGAGATCAACGCCGGCAACAACCAGAACACGAATCCGTTCCAGATGTCCGGTCTGACCTGGACCTGCAACGATTTCTACGACCAGATCGAGCTGGCCGACCTGACGGTGGTCAACGGTCGAATCGACTTCTTCCAGGGCTTCCCCATTGGTCACAGTTCCATGGCCGAAGCCGTGGCTGGATCCGCCCGCAACCGCTTCTCGCGTCACGGTGAGCCCCTCGCCGATACCCACGACATCCGGGTTTCCGGGCTTCCGATTCAGCCGCTCCAGTACACAGGCCTGAACACGTCGCACTACTTCGTTGACTCCTATTCCCTCAACTGGGTCCAGCCGGTCATTTCCAGCTACACCGGCAACTTCGCCGTCGCGGAAGCGGGTATGTGCCGTTCCCGTTGCGTGGGCGACGGAAGAGAATCCGCTGAACGGCGGATGGCCCTCCAGATCGAGATTGCCTCGCTGGAAGAGACCCTCAGCGATCCGCGTCTCTCCGGAGCGGACCAACTTCACTTCGACGGCCGTCTCCGCCGCTTGCAAGACGAGCTGGACCTGCTGGAGCACCGCATGGTCACGGACCTCCTCATGGGCTACGATGGCCTGAGCGCTGATTTCCAGAGCGAACTGGCCGATCTGAACACGGGCGACCTGTACAGCCAATTGGCGGCGCGCTTCGCAACGGACCTGACTGGTGGCTCTCCTGAGCCCGAGATGGACGAGCCGGTGGCCTTCATGCAACTGGACGAAGGTGCTGCTCCCCGCAAGGTGGAGGTGCCGGCTGGTTTCCAGGCGGGTGCTTTCGAAGTCTATCCGAATCCTTCCCAAGGCCATTTCAACCTGAAATTTGGCGAAGGCTTCCCGGCTACGGTCGAGGTTGCTGTGGTGGACCTGATCGGACGGAAGTTGGTCTCGGAGCAAATCAATACCGATCTGACCACCACGTTGGAAACTGCTTCCCTGGCTGCCGGAACCTACCTGTTGGTGGTCCGGAGCAATGGCCAAACGCTGGGTACCCAGCGCATTGTAATCCAGCAATAAGAGTTTTGGTGATGGGTCACGCAGCAGTGACGTGACCTTGGGCTCCGGGGATCCGATGCGGTCTCCGGAGTTTTTTTATTCTTTTTGGGAGGAGGAAAAAGGAAGGATTTCGGGCGGTATCTCGTTCAAATTGGCTGTGGGGGCGGTTTGGTAGGTAGGAAAAGGGAAGGATTCGGGAAAAGGTCCATTCGTAAGGGAATGCAGATATTACTTTTGTTCATATCCCGTAAGCAACAAACTCCATCACCAAAAAAAACTATTTATGAAACTCTCCACATCCCCGATCCGCCTGATCCTCTGCCTGTTCATTGGGTTAGCCCTCTTCAGTTGTGAAGAAGATATGGATGCCCCTCATCTCGCTCCGTCGCCGCAACTGAGCGATGGAGGCTGTGACCACCTCGCTCCCGATGACCTGGACCTGTCCGCCGGGTTTAAGGGAACCTACCAAAAATTGTCCCGGAACGCCGACGCTGATTTTCGAATTGTGGGGCACCGTCCCAGTTATCCTTTCCTGCCCGGCACCCAGGCCACCGGCGAATGTGAAGGACTGTGCAGCATCCGCATCGTCTTCGAGCCCGCCACTGAAGGTGGGATTCCTTCCGGCGTCGACGTGAACGTGTCCAGCATGTCCATGGAATACACCTTCGCTGGAACCACCACTGCCATCCCCGACGTTTCCTTCGAGTGGAACTACCCCGAATTGTTCGTCTATGACATCTACGCCAACACCATTTTGGACTACGAAGTCACCTTTGAAGGCAATTCCGCAGATTTTGTTGAAATCTCACAAGTCGACGTAGTGGGTGGGTTGTGTGTGATCGAGAACATTGATGAGACCGATCCGGTCTTTGTGAGCACCAGTATCGATCCCGACAACGGCTCGGGCAATTAAGCCCCCGGGAGCGGGAGGCCCATTTGAACCAGCCGGGCCCGGAACCAATTGTCAATGACCTTGGGAAAATCCCGCACCAATCCTTGCAGTTCTTCCATTTCACGCTGACCACCTGACCTGAACCGTACCGAATAAATCGCCTGGATCAACCGCCGCGAAGAATCATATTTCTTCCGGCGGTTTTCCGGTATTTTCCGCCGCTCAATATACCCTTTGCAGGCATCCAGCAGCCGGACCATTTTCTCGTCGGTATCGTCCCACACCCGCGGCGGGGTATTGGGATGGTCCAGGAGATCAAAATAGGCCTTCAACAAGAGCATACGAATGTCCAGACCGTAAAAGAGGTCCAGTTTGAGGTTGTTGACCTGTCCGTAGAGATTTTCCAGCTCCTTCGCCGCTTTTTCCAGCTTCTTTTCGGCAAACATCAACAAAGCATGGTTGTAGCGGACCGCATTGTTTTCCGCATCGTTGGTGACCTTCTCGGCCAGGGCCTCGAAAAGCCGGCGCATGCCCTCGATTTCACCCGTTTTGTGCTTCACACTGAGGATATTCTTGAAGTGCTGGGCATCGATGCGTCCCTTCTCCAACAATATTTCCCGGTCCACGAGGTGATCGTGGAGTCGGCTCAGGTCCTTGAGGGCCCCGGCATCCCCATTGTTGACGCGGCGGGCCAGGCCATTCAGCAGGTAGCCGTAGAGGTCGAGCATGTCCTCCGCCGGATAATCCGTAGAAGCAGGATCCTGCTGGTCGAGGAGGTGGTGGAGCCGGTCCATCACCTCGGGGCCATCGCGACCGGTCTGCATTTGGTAGACCCAGTGGTACAGGTGGGCGAGGGGAGGCCAGGTCTCCTGGGGCAGGGGCAATTCGATGGGGTGAAATGAAGCCGCCGCCTGGTCCTTGAAAATCTTTCGGTCGTTGATGACCGCGCAGAGGAGGCGGAGCTTTTGGATGACATAATTGGCGTCCAGCGCCGTGAGCAATTCGTTGTAGCCCCGTTGGTCGGGGGAGACATTGCGGTCGCTGCTGAGGGTGGCAAAATCGAGGTCCAGGAGAATGCGGGCGTGGTAGAGGCGGCTGGATTGGGGTAATTTATCCAGCTCGCGGCTGGCTTCAGCGTGCCGCCGCCGGACTTCCTGCCAGTCCATGCCCCGGTCCCGATAGGCCCGGAAAGCCAGGTGCTGGCGGGCCAGGAGGTCCCGCGCCAGCTCTCCCCGCGCCAGGAATTCCTGGAGGTAGGTATAGAAGCGGGAAGTGAGCTTGTCAAAGGCATTGGCGGAGGTGGGGAGGTCGGTTCCAGCAACGAATTGGGCCCGGGTCAATGGCTCCGGGGCATCCCGGAGTTCCAGCCACCGCTGAAAATAGACCCGGAGCTTGCGGGTCGCCGCGTCGCCCTCCCGTTGGTCGCGGTCCTGCAATTCCTCTTCCATCTGCTTCAACTCATCGGAGCCAAAGTGGAGGAGCAATTTGAAGGGCTTGCGGCTGCGCAGGGAACTTCGGTGGAGGGAGGACATAGGCGAATGAAAGGTTGGCGAAAGGAAGGTCAGGTCAGGTGCGGCGCCATTTCCGTTTGCAAGGCCAGGGCCGCCTGTCTTGCCGCCGCATCAAAATCTTCTCCGTCACCAGCGTACAAAATTCCGCGGCTGCTGTTCACGAGCAGGCCGATTTGGTCGTTGCGGCCGTGGCTGACCACGGAAGCCACGTCTCCGCCCTGTGCGCCCACGCCGGGCACCAAAAAGAAGGCCTCCGGCGCCAATTCCCGCACCTCGGCAAGGTAGCCCGGCCGGGTGGCGCCCACCACGTGGCCCAGGTGCCCCGGCAATTCGGCGGCCCAGGACTCGGCCTTGCGGACCACTTCCTTGTACAAGGGCGCGTCCTGGGGGCCGTACCACTGGAAATCTTCCGCTCCGGGATTGGAGGTGAGGGCGAGGAGAAAGACCCATTTGTCCCCGAATTCGAGGAAAGGCGCGACCGAATCGCGGCCCATGTAGGGCGCGACGGTGACGGCATCGAAGCCGAGGGTCTCGAAGAAGGCGGCCGCGTAGCGGCGGGCGGTATTGCCGATGTCGCCGCGCTTGGCGTCGGCGATGGTGAGGATGCCTTCCGGAATCAATTCCAGGGTGGCGGCCAGGGTCTCCCAGCCCTTGGGCCCCTGCGCCTCGTAAAATGCGAGGTTGGGCTTGTAGGCAACGGCCAGGTCATGGGTCGCCGCGATGATCCGGCGGTTGAATTCGAGGATGGGATCGGCATAGTTCTCGTGGAGAAATGCCGGTATCCGGTCGGGGTCGGGATCCAGCCCGACGCAGAGAAAGGAACCTTTGGTTTGGATGTGGGAATGGAGTTGTTCTGGACGCATAGGATCGAGTACAAAATGAGAACCTGAAATTATGCAAAATGGGGCAATGTCGAAATGGTAGCGGGAGTGATGGGCGCTCTATTTTGCATTCCCCCCTTTTTTACCCTTCATTTTCTCCAACCCACTCCCCTTTATTTTCTATTTTCATCCTTATTTCATTCTTCCATTACCTCTATGCCCTCCGGTTATTCCCCCACTCCCCTGGCCCGAAAACTGGGTCTCAAAAGCGGATTTCACGCGCTCTGGTACCAACGGCCCGACCACTACCTCGACCTCTTCGCAGATTTCCCCGAAGGAGTGGTGGAATTGGCGGAACCAACACCAGAAGCGGCAGATTTCATCCATCTTTTTGTCGCGCATTGGGAGGAATTGCAGGAAATAGCGGTGGAATACAAGGCGGCGTTGAAGAAGAATGGGCTGCTGTGGGTGAGTTGGCCGAAGGGAAAATCCAAGATCCCGACGGATTTGAAACGGGATCCGATCCGCGAATACCTGCTAGACCTGGGCCTGTTGGATGTCAAAGTCGCAGCGGTGGACGAGGATTGGAGTGGATTGAAATTTGTGTACCGGCTGAAGGACCGCTGAGCGGTCCCGATTTTTGTTTTTCCCCGATTCTTTCTAGCCTTGCACCGTGTACCCCATCCTCAAAGCGGTCATGTACCTGTGGTCCCTCCTGCCACTCCCGGTTTTGTACCTCCAAAGTCGCCTCCTCGCTTTGTTCGCCTACCATGTCGTTCGTTACCGCAAGTCGGTCATCGAAGTCAACCTCCGGCACGCCTTTCCCGAAAAATCCGACGCGGAAATCAAACGCATCCGCCGCGATTTCTACCGGAATTTCTGCGATGTGATCGTAGAGATTGTGAAGTTGATGAGCATTTCGGAAAAGGAAATCAAGCGGCGGGTCAGGCTGGTGAATCCCGAAGCCATCGACAAGATGCTGGCCCACGGGCACGGCGGAGTCGCCGTGTTCTCCCATTTTGGCAATTGGGAATGGATGGCCGCCGGCCTGGGACTCCAATTGCCATTTCCCACCTACGGCGTTTACAAGCCCCTCACCAACAAGGCCTTCGACAAGCTGATGCTGCACATCCGGCAGCGCCTCAAAAACCGGATGATCACCCAGGCCCAGGCCTACCGCGAATCGATGCGCCTCCTCCAAAGTCCTTGTTACGTGGGCTTCCTCGGCGATCAGAATCCTGCCCCCAAGGGCAAAATGTACTTCACACCTTTTATGGGACGGCCCGTCCCCGCCCACCTCGGCATCGCGACCATCGCCCTGAAAGCAAAAGCGCCCATGTACTACTTCGACCACCGCCGCGTGCGGCGGGGACAGTACACCATTGAGTTGGTAGAATTGCCGACGGAAGATTTGTATCCCTTCTCCAAGCGGAGTGTGCACCAGCTGACCGACCGCCACGTCGAATACCTGGAAGCCGTGATTCGGACCGATCCCGCCGCCTGGCTGTGGTCGCACCGGCGCTGGAAACGCAGCCCGAAACCGGGCGACGCCCAGTCCGAAAAGCTCTCCGAATCTTAAAGGACGATTTGGATATCGTAAACCGTGATTTCTTGCGGATTGCACCGTGGCCGACCAGCATCGGTGGGCGCGGCCAGATAGTGGACGTAGGTCCCGGGCGTACAGGCATCCCCCTGTTGATGGCCCGAACCCGAAATTTCCTGGCCGTCTACGATGAATTGGACACAGGCATCGTAGATGATATTGTCGGGGTGACAGAAATGTTTGGGTAGGGTGGGGAGGCCGCTAGCCGAGGACCATGCCACGGTATGGTAGGAGAAAAAGTTGCCATCCTCACGGTTGACCCCGGGTATGGGCTGGCCTTACCGACCAATGGCCTTGATGTCATTGATCTCAAACCGGTTGTCCATGTAGTGGTCTTCATCGGTGGCATCGATGTCCGCCTGGTTTTGGAATTTGCCGAGCCGAAGGTTGCAGCCGAGCATATTGGAGAACATGACCACGGCGGCGGCGCAGTCCAGACAATTCACCTCTTCTCCCAATCCATTGCCACCGTAGAACCGCTCGACGAACTTGTACAGGGAGAATTGGGCGAGGTTCTTACCGGCGGAATCGGGTACCTTGAGGGAGGAATAGGACATATTGGGCTTGCTTCCCAATCGGGTATAGTTGGGGTTGGGATCGTAGGCAAAATGGGGAACCCGGAACATTCGGTCGGCAATCTTTTGAGCGACTTCGTGGTAGGTCTTGGATCCCCGGGCCATGTAGCAGGCAATTTGGAGGGCAGCGCCCTCCAGGGGCGCATCTATCGGGGCCGGCTTACTTAAATCGGGTACGTAGCGAGGCGTCCAGGGTGAATTGGGAGTGTCGAGGATGGCAAAAACCCGGTGCCGGGTGATGTGTATGCCATCGGTGAGTTTAATAGGCAACTGGCTGTTGTTGATGCGAACCGTATGCCATTCATCTTTCCAAATTGTTTTCCCCGCCTCCTGACTCGCTTCCAAATCCTGCTCCCGAAATTCCCACTTCCAGTTCACATCAAATATCCCGACCCCAAGCTCTGGAAATCGGGGGTTCACCAGTTTCATGGGAACAAAAGAAGATTTGCCCCGATAAATAGAGTGCTTGTTTTTACTGATGAAGACCGTGGTGGGGGCCACATCGCCAGGGCATCAGGGCCACCAAACCGGATTTCGGTTTCCGGTGACAACAGGTCGGCCATACTGGTGACCTTGTGGAGGGCCCGGACCTGGATCTTACTCTTGCCGGCATCCGAGAAGAAATGGGCCTTGATGTGGAGACTCTTCGTTTTCAAAATCTCTTCCGCCGGTTTGATGGCGTAGGCAATCAGCGACCGGGGATTGGGAACCCATTCCCGGGTCCCGTTCCGAACCGGAACGGAGGCCTCATTGTCCTCACACCCTTCCCAGTGAAATTCGATGCCCAAAAGCTGCACATTTGGCGGAGCCTTGGCGGCAGTTTCACCGGGTTCTCTAAAGTTGAGGACATCCCCCGCCAGGTTCGCGAAGTTCCCCAACAGTTCCTGTAGGTTGCCCTTCATTTTCTGAAATTCTTCGGGATCTATTTCGTCGCCGGGTTCGGGGGGCTTTTTCATAATGCTAAAGATTGATCAGGTAGGACCATAAATATCCAATGGGCCCATGACCATGGACCCTCATCGCTTCAAGATTGACCTCAGTTAGCTTTTACAGAAGTTCAATCAAACCTCGTCGAGGTAGGAGGCACTGCCATCCACATTGGCGAAGTACACCTCTGTCGCGCCGCCCCAGCCTTCGTTTTCACCGAATTCGAAGCTGATGGCGATGGTGCCGGACAACCCGGAATCATTGCTGTTAGTGACCGTCATGGTCTCACCATTTTCGTCCACCTTGCCAATGGCCCGCTGGGCGATTCCGGTGACGACAATTCCTGTGTCGCGGTACTCAAGTTCAACGATTTGGCCGGGAGAGATGGACTGGCCAGTATCGTTCAAGGCTGAAGACTGGATCCCGGACTGGTAGCCGTCATGACCGCCATTGTCAATGACATACAGTTGGGCGTCGCCCTGAGCGCTGGAGCCGGTGATAATGGTGCCGCGACCTTTTCCGCTTTGCATAATGTTTTTTCGTTTTGGTTCAATTTGATGTTGTTAATTTAGCCGCGGGAGCCCTTTTTTTCAAGTCATTCACTACCTATATTCTGCCCTTCACGAATGAATAGGAGATACTCCCTCGTAATCGAATTTTTCGTTTGAGTTGTCAGGTCAAATATCTCTGGTTACTGATCGCCGCCCTTCCTTTCTGGGGAAGGAGCCAGGTGGCCCATCCCTTGATTACCAATATCTCCCCCCAGGAATTGTCGACCGGAAATTTTGCCGTGAGTCCCCAAAATTGGGGCGTTATCCAGCATCCCGATGGGAGGATCATCCTGGGGAATACTTCGGGGGTGCTCGTTTGGGATGGGGAAGAATGGGAAATGGTGGCGGGGACGGAACAAAAACGCTTTTTCAAATTTGCCCTGGACGAGGAAGGCCGGATCTACACCGGAGGCGTGGAAGATTTGGGCTACCTCGGCGTCGATTCCATTGGCCAGCCGACTTTTGTCTCCTTGAAATCCCGCCTGCCCGCCGAAGCCGAAGAATTGGAAACGATCTACCGGGTCGTCAGTGATGGGAAGCGGGTGTTTTTTATCGGGGGAGAATTCTGCATTCGGTGGGAAAAGGAGCAATTCACGGTGTGGCGGGATGAGAGTCGATTTGTGCGCTTGTTTCTCTCCGGAGGGCGGGCATTTGCCTATCGAACCGACGGATTGAGCGAATTGAAGGAGGAGGAATGGGAACTGGTCCAAACCAAAGAACAATTGGGCGGTATTCGGTTGCGGCACGTGGCGGTCACCGGGGATGGGGACAACGGGGAGTCGGGTCTTTGGCTGGCTTCCGCCACCAATGGCCTCTACCATTCCAATGGGAGCCGCTTGAAGCGGCTCAACTCCGGATTGGATTCCCTGGACATCCGCAATGTCGCAGAATTGGAGGATGGGCTGTTTGCCCTCGCCACCAATGGAGACGGATTGTATATCGTCAACGCCTCTGGAGCCGTCAAGGCCATCGTCAATGAGCGCTCCGGGCTCCAAAACCCCCAACTGACCTATCCTTTTCAGGGAATCGACGGGGCGATCTGGGTCTGCAATTATTCCGGATTGGCCCGAATCGACTATCCCTACGCCGTCCAGGCCTACGGCCTGAAGTCCAACGAGTTGGTAGGAGTGATTGGCTCCCACGCGTACAACGGCGACATCTATATCGGGACGGTGCAGGGATTGACTGTCTTGACCGGGGACGACCGCAGGGCGGTGAAACCGGAAAACCTGGCCGCACGGGAAGTCTTAGGCTTTTTTGAGTGGGACAATGCGCTGTGGATGGTGGCCTCGGAAGGGGTATACAAAAAAGAGGGGAACAAGGAATTCGAATTGGTGAACGATCTCCAGAATGTAGACGCGTTCACCTGGTCGCCCCTTCAGCCGGACCGTTTGTTCATCAGCCTTTCTCCCCCCATGCTCCAGGAATTTCAATACACCCGCGGAGCTTGGGACCCCATCGGAGAGCCGGTGGAACTGCCGCATTTTGGCCAGTTTGCCGCCGCCACCCCCGACCGAAAAGTCTGGATTTCTTCGGATGAGGTCTCCTCGGTTGATTTTGCCACCCAGCCCCCGACGGTCCGCACCTACGGCCCGGCCGATAGCTTGCCTGTTTCGGAAGGTTGGCCGGAAGTCTATTTCCTGAATGGCGAATTGCTGGTCACCGGTGATTTTGGCATCCGCCGTTGGGACCATGAGAAGGACCATTTTATCCCTGATGGCCGCTTCGGAGACGAGTTCGCCTCCGGGCAATACGCGGCTTATAACCTCAGGCCCACGCGTTCCGGCGACATCTGGGTGACCACAGACAATTTTACCGGGCGCTTGATCCCGGATGGACAGGCAGGATTTTCCATCGATTCCCTGGGACTGAAGACCGTTCCCATTTCCGAATATTTCTCCATCTACGAAGCCCCCGACAGCAGTATTTGGCTGGGCGGCACCGAAGGCCTGGTCCGGTTCGACCCCGACATCGAGCGGGATTACCAGCGCCCCTTCCAATGCCTGGTCCGCGAAGTCACCGTCAACAACGACTCCACGATCTTCGCCGGGACCTTTGCCGATTCCACCGGACGCATCCTCACCGAGCAGCCCGCCGCGGCCATTCCCATTTTCCCCTATACCGACAACGGCCTGAAATTCCGCTACGCCACCCCCTTTTTCGAAGCCTCCGACCAAACCCAATACAGCCACCAGCTGGTGGGGCAGGACGAAAAATGGACCTCCTGGACGTCGAAAACCGAGACCGAATACACCAACCTGCATGAAGGCGAATACAGCTTTCGGGTCCGCGCCCGCAATGTTTACGGGACGATCGGCGAGGTGGGCGAGTTCCGGTTCCGCATCCTGGCGCCCTGGTACCGGACCTGGTGGGCCTACGGTTTGTACTCGTTGCTGGCCCTGGTGGGGATTCTGTTGATCGTCCACCTGAATACCCGGCGTCTGTTGGCGGCGAAGCGGCGTCTGGAGCGGGTGGTGGATGAGCGGACGGAGGAAATTCAGGTGCAAATGAAGCAGTTGGCCGAGCAAAAGGAGATCATCAGTGAGGAGCGGGACAAATCGGAGCAGCTGCTGTTGAATATTTTGCCGCGGGAGACGTCGGAGGAATTGAAGGAAAAGGGCTTCGCAAGGCCCCAGTTGTTCGACCAGGTATCGGTGCTGTTCACCGATTTCAAGGGCTTTACGATGATTGCGGAGCAGTTATCGCCGAAGCAATTGGTCGACGAGATCAATGAATTGTTCAGCGAGTTCGACCGCATCACGAAGCGGCATGGCATCGAGAAGATCAAGACGATTGGCGATGCGTATATGGCGGCGGGGGGTCTCCCGCGCCGCAACGACACCCACCCCGTGGACGTGGTGCGGGCCGCATTGGAGATCCGCGACTTCATGGCCGATTACCACGCCCGTCGCGTGGCGGAGGGCCGGCCGGGCTTTGAGATCCGGCTCGGCGTCCACACCGGGCCCGTCGTGGCGGGCATCGTGGGCCTCCACAAATTCCAGTACGACATCTGGGGAGACACCGTGAACACCGCCGCGAGGATGGAATCGAGCGGCGCGGTCGGCCAGGTCAACATCAGCCAGGCCACCTTTGAACAGGTCCGCGACCATTTCGATTGCACCTACCGCGGGGAGGTCAAGGCCAAGAACAAAGGCGAGATCACCATGTACTTTGTGGAGCGGAAGGCCTAGGGATTTGAGAAGAGGCTGGGACGTGCGGCGCTGGGGCCGACGGTCATTTTTCCCAAGTCCTGGTTTTCGTTTTGCATTCTTCCCCTCCGGCCCTTTTTATTGGCACTTCCCCCGTCGATCCTTGTTCTTCTCTGTTTGTTGTCCACCTTTCCCCCTCATCGCTGCGGGTTTCCGCCCCGGAACCGGACCTTTCTACAATTCCTGTCTAATTTTCCACCAAAACAGTCCAATCTTCCGTGTCCAACACGGAACTTTCTACATATCCTAACCAACTTTCTACCAAAACTGTCCAAGGGTCCGTGTCCGACACGGAAGTTTCCGTATCAAACACGGAACCGTCTACAAATCCTAACCAACGTTCCATGATTTATATCCAAGCTTCCATAAAAACTATTCAACGTTCCACAAATTGTATCCAATCGTCTATGGATTACAACCAACTTTCTACCAATTTGCTCCGTTAAGAAAAGTATTTATTTCCAATATCTCAATCGGAGGGACAATAATGATTTAATTGTGGGCGCCAGCGTAAATTTTTTGTTGTTAGCCCTGTTTCCCGACAGGAGAGGGGATCATCGATAACGTTTTGGTTGGAGTCGTCGTCGTTGTGGGGATGCGAACTCCCACCCAAATTGTCTTCGCTGCCTCCAGCACAGTGGCAATGATCGTTGTGGTGCTCCAAATCTTCGTTCCACAGTTTCAGAATGACAGCGTTGACGTCAAGTCCCCACGCACAAAAAAAGCCACCCGAAGGTGGCTTACAAGCAGGGGAGAAACTCCCATTTATTCTTCGCTGGCGGTGCCGTTCGGAATGAGGCGCCATTCCCAGGTCACCGAATCGGTGACTTCACGGAACCAGAGTTCGTCTTCTTTGAGGCGGAGGATTTCGTATTCCACGCGGTCCGGATTGACGGGCGGATCGGTGAAGATGAGCCGCAGAATTTCGTCGTCGCTTTCCAGGGACCAAAAGCCTTCCTGCGTCACGGTAGAATCCCGGTCGTCGAGGTCAGAGATGACAAAACGGGTATCCTCGGTAAAATTGACCGTCCAATCCGTGTAGAGGGCAGTAAAGTCGTCGTTGTTGCGGAACGCATACTTCACATCCCAATCGTTGACCACGCGGTTGTAGCGGGAACGGAAGCTCAGGGCCGGTCCTTCCTCGTATTTCTTACAGCTTCCGAGAATCAGGGCCAGGACAAAGGCAGCGCAGAGTGCAGTGGTAAGTTTTTTCATGTGCTTTCGGTGGTGACCGTTTGAAAGTGCAGGGCTAAAATAACAAAGTTTTTGGGAAACCGGCTCTTTAAACGTCTGTTGTGGGACGGGCACAGGACAAAGCGGCCTTCCCGCCATCCCTTGGAAGGGGAGGGAGGATGCCACAAAGAAGGGGAAAAGGACCGGTGCTACGGGTTCAGCCGGCTTTGGTGCTTTCGAAGAATTCGTTGAGCACCTCGCCGACGTCCTCCGGGAGGACATAGCACAGCATGGTATCGCCGCCCATTACACTCAGGAGGCGACCGCCTCCGCTGATGCCGTAGGCCGGATAGGCCCGCGTACGCTTCCCCTTTTCCCGGACAAACTGGAACAGGCCAGTCATCATGAACATTCCGAAGGGTTCCGAAATGGTTTCCGGTGTCGACAGGGCTTCCAGGACCAACTTCAGGAGGTCTTCTGGCAAGGGGACGGCCGCGTCCATTTCGCCGGGCCCGAAGGGCATGCCATCGAGGCGCGGCAAATACCGCGCGCCTGTGATTTTCCCAAAGGGGATTCGCCGGAGTGACTTACGCTTCTTGCCCACCAGCACATATTCAAATTTCTCTTCCATGGTTGGTGTTGGTTATTTCCAGGTGATTTTTTTTGTAAAACCAGCGGAGATGGGAATGCGGGGTCCCTTATCGCCCCGTTTGGACCGCTGCAAGGGGCCGACGGCTCCAAAACTGGTGAGTACCCCCGTGGGAGCGGTCACTTCACCACAATCAACGGCTTCCCGGATGAGGTGCAGCAACTTGGCGCCGTGTTCGCCGGCCCCCGTATTGCAGGAGCGAAGGTGAATCGCGCTGTTCTGGGCAAAGCGGCCCTTGAGGCGGGCCAGCTCAGACACCCATTCCCGGGTATTGAAGCGGCCAATATAGCGGCCCTGGAGGTCCTGGTTGTCCGGGGCCGTCAGGATAAAGCTGGACGTTCCGACACTGATGCTGCCCGGGCTGCCGTGCCCGATCAGGCGCAAGGTCTTGATCTTGTCATTCGGCCCCAGCTGACTCAGGATTTTGTCCACGAGGTCCTTCACCGAAGAGGCCCGCTGGGCGCCCGGGGAGACCAGGTAGTGGAGGTAGACCCCGGGATCAGTGGCATCGGGCTTTTCAACGAATGTAAAGCTCTTTTCTTCCATAGGTTTTTGGTTGAGGTGTAGTAGAAGATACGGAAAAAGAGCCTCCTTATCAACGGTTTTGGAGGCAGGGTAGGGGCGGTTGAAGTGGGAAATGGGGGATTGATTTACTGTTGCTGCATGCTCCTGATTGTATTCCTCTCCAGTCGGCATTTTTTTGTTTTTCCCCTTTCTCCTCCGCATCCCAAACCATTGACGGCTCCCCGAAGTTGTAATTCAAATCTCCCAACGATGCGCTTTCTGCTTTTCATGCTATTGGGATGGGCGCTGCTCCCTTCTCACCTCGCTGCCCAGCACATCCACCTGCAAAAGCGGGCGGTCTATGCCGATGGGGAGAAGGTCCTGGCGTATCAACGGGGGGAATGGGGCACCGCACTTCATTTTCGGGGCCTGAAATCGGGCCGGGACATCTTTTACATGCGGAGTCTCCTCGGACAAAAGGAGTACGAGCTGATCCCGGAGGAACAAATTCAGATTGAGTTTGTGGGGAAAGGCCTGCAAATGAAGACGACGCGCCGACTCAGCCAGGAAGCCTGGATCACGATGATGGCCCAGATGAATGTGTTTGATGAGGATTGGGAAGTGGTGGAGGAAAATGCGCAGGCGTTCATTGAGCGGTTTGGGGAAGAATAGGCCCGGTTCTCCGTAACCAAGTTCAGGAAAATCGTTATTTTAGAAAAAACCTATTGTCCATGCGCTTTACCTTTTCGTATCTATTCCTGTTGTGTTTCATTCCTCTTTTCCTGCCCGCCCAAGACATCCAATTGAAAAAGAAGGAAGTTCTCGCGGATGGCCAGAAGGTCATGACGTTCAAGCGGCTGGCATGGGGGAACGCGGTCCATCTTCAGTGCCTGGACCACGAGAAAGACATCCTTTGCATTGAATTCTACGGCAAGCGGCCGCCCTTATCGTTGCCCTCGACCGCGGCGGTGAAGATTGAGTTTCTGGGGAAAGACCTGAAGCTCGTCAGCCAGCGCCGGCTCAGCCGGGAAGCCTGGCTCACGATGATGGCCCAGATGGATGTCTTTGATGAAGATTGGGAAGTGGTCGAAGAAAATGCCCGCGCCTTCGTGGAGCGGTACAAGGAATTTTAGTCGTCTGCCACGCCGGGGCCCTCGGTATTGAGGACCAATCCCTGCCACTGGTGTTCCTCTTTGGAGAAGATCTCCTCCACCCGTTCCACAAACATGCCTTCCGCCTCTTCATTCTTGTAAATGCCCCGCCGGGCCATGAACAGGTATTTTTCGCGCTGCATCGCATCGGCGGTGGCCCGAAAGGTGATCCATTTTTCCTGGTAGCGGTTCAGGAGAAGTAGGCCGCCCATGATGGTGACGAGGACCGCAAATCCACCGACGAGGACTTTGAAGAGGATGGTTTCGTGGGGAATGAAGGCGACTTTGAGGGGAATGAGGGCCGCAAAGACGATCTCGGCGAGTCGAATGCGGAGGTACAAGCGGCGGTGCCGCTTGGCCTGGGTCTCGAAAAATTCATACTTGGGTTCGAAGCGCTCCTTCAGGTAGGTGGGGGTATCGATGCGGCTCATGCCATCAAGATACAGATTTCCGGTCAAAGGGCTTTGTAAATGGCCTTGTCGAGTTTGTAGACATTGGAAATGCGCTTGACCTTGCCCTCGGGGTCAATGACAAAGGCGGTGGGGATGCCCTTGTGGGGGAAGGCCTCGTCGAACCAGGCGGAGCGGGAGGCCGGGACGCGGATGTGCTTCCAGGGCATCTGAAACTGATCCAACGCGTGGATCCATTGGAGTTCGTTTTTGTCCCAGGAAATGCTGATGAACCGGACGGGCCGCTCGGCATACTTCTGATTGAGTTGCTTCATGTGGGGAATGGCGTGGATGCAGGGGCCGCACCAGGAAGCCCAGAAATCGACGACCCAGACTTCTTCCTTCACGGCGAGGGCTTCCTTCTGGAATTCCTCGATGGTCATCATGTCCGGGGTATAGCTCTGGGCATGGACGGTTAAGTTTCCGATTCCGACCAAGAGGCCTAGAAAGACCCATAGACGCATATTCCGCATAGCTTTAATTGTATTTTCGATGTAGTTCAATTAAATTTACGATATTCAGGATCTTTTATGACTACGTTCCTCCTTTCATTTCTGATTTACCTTCTTTCGCCCTCCTTTACCGGGAGTGCTGAAGCCATTGTGGCCGATGCGGCGGTGGAGATGGAAATGAGTGGACCCGACATTGTCCTGAGCCTCAAGCCGCCGCTGATCAGCGGCAATTCCATCAAACTGGGTTACGTGATTCCCTATCCTGGGTACATTGAATTTCACCTTTTCAACTCAGAGGGGGAGAAAATCTGGCAGAACTTCGGGGTAAAAGACAAGGGCGAACACTACCAAGCCCTGCGTCGGGACAAGATGGACCCCGGAGCCACCTATACGTATCAATTCTGGTACAAAGGCAAGCCCTATCCGGGAAAGTTTACAAACAATTAACCTTTAAAATCCCCTCCTTTTTGACTAAATTGCACGCATGCGGAAGTATGTGTTCCTTTTCTTTTTGGCATCATTTTTTGTGAACGGGCTCAACGCCCAATGTGAATCTTGCAACCCCCCTGAAGGCAGCGTGTCGCACCATTGTTACCAGGATGGAACCCAACCTGGGAAGTGTGCAATGTTTACCAAGGACCAGGGGAGTTTTTATTTTGAAGATGCCAACCGAAAGAAAAAGCAGGTGGTGGAGGTCCAACTCCCCGCCAATATGGGTACCCCTTCCATTTCTTACCTGTCCCACCTGGCAGAAGACAAGGCACTCCGTCTGACAACAGAGGACGTTTTGTTTATTCGGGACGCCATCCACAATTGGTTGAATGTTGAAGCCATCCGCAATTGGAATGCGGACCTGAACAGTCAGGGCTTTACCATCACCCCCTCCGGATTGGCATATAAGGTATTGAATGAAGGTCAAGGGGCTTCTCCTGAAACTGGCCAGAAAGTGAAGGTCCACTATACGGGCTACTTCACCGACGGCAAGAAATTCGATTCCTCCCGGGATCGGATGCAGCCTTTCGTGTTCCCGCTGGGAAAAGGACGGGTGATCAAAGGATGGGATGAAGGCGTTGCCATGATGCGACCCGGCGCCCGTTTCCTGTTTCGCCTGCCCCCGGACCTCGCCTACGGTGAACGCGGTGCTGGTGGAACCATTCCGCCGAACTCCGTACTCTATTTCGACGTGGCATTTTTGTCCGTCGAAAAGTAGGTCCTTGCCTACGTCTCGGTTTCATTAAACGAAAGGATTCATGGAAGCAGTACACCCTATCCAGATCCAACCTGTCGTGCAATCCCGGATTGCCGAGGTGGATTTCAACAACATTCCCTTTGGTCGCGTATTCAGTGATCACATGCTCGTCGCCGACTACCGCGACGGACAGTGGCAGGTCCCCACGATCCAGCCTTACGGCCGCATCAGCCTCGAACCCTCGATGACCGCCCTGCACTACGGCCAGTCCATCTTTGAAGGCCTCAAGGCCTACAAAGCCCCC
Source organism: uncultured bacterium (assembly GCA_963923035.1). Lineage (GTDB taxonomy): Bacteria > Bacteroidota > Bacteroidia > J057 > JADKCL01 > CAWUKT01. The sequence continues at coordinate 18,015 of CAWUKT010000033.1, read as the reverse complement.
AATGGACGCCCGGTTCTATTCCGCCCCGAAGCCAATTTCGAGCGGATGAACGCCTCGGCCGAGCGCCTCTGTATGCCCACCATTCCCCGGGAAATCTTTCTGGATGGCCTTCGTGAACTCATTCGCCTCGACCACAACTGGATTCCCTCCAATGAGGGCAGTTCTCTCTATATCCGTCCCTTCTACTTCGCCACCGACGAGTACGTCGGCATCAAGGCCTCCGACAACTACAAGTTCATCATCTTCACCTGTCCGGTAGGGGCCTATTACCCCAAGCCCGTCGGGCTGATGACGACCTCGCAGTATGTCCGCGCCTTCCCGGGCGGCACCGGCGAAGCCAAATCCGCCGGGAACTACGCCGGCAGTTTGCTCGGCGCCCGCGAAGCGAAAAAAGCCGGCTTTGACAATGTCCTTTGGTTGGATGGGATCGATGGACGCTCCGTCGAAGAATGCGGCACCATGAACGTCTGGTTCATCATCGACGGGGTCGCGGTGACCCCCGAATTGTCCGGTACGATTCTCCAGGGAACCACCCGCAAAGCGGCGATGGTCATCCTTCAGTCGATGGGCATCGAAGTCCAGGAGCGCCGGATCAACATTGATGAGGTCTGGCAAGCCCACCTCGACGGCAAATTGCAGGAGGTCTTCGGCACCGGAACCGCGGCGACCATTGCGCAGGTGGACCGTCTGGGCCACGACGGCACCGTCGAAACCATCAAGGGACTCCCCGATGAATTGATTCTCCCCCCCGTCAACGAAGCCAAGGTGGGACCAGCATTGCTGGAACGCCTGAACGGGATTCGGACCGGCAAGGTCGAAGATCCCTACGGCTGGGTGGAGTACCTCTAACAGAATACTTCTTTGAAACTGACGACGGGCCCGATGAGGGCCCGTTTTTTGTTGGTGGGAACCCCTATTAGAATTTCAATTGGATATCGCCCCGGGCGACCTTGAGTTCGAAGTAGGAGAGCGTGAGGACAATGAGGACTTCTCCGATGAAATAAATCCAGCCGAGGGGAGTGACACTTTCGGAGTGGGTGATCAGAAGGGCGACACTCAGGACACAATAGAGCGAATTCACTACCGCAATGCCCATGAGATAGGGTTGCCATTTCTGTTTCAGGAACATGAAGCAGGTTCCGGAGTAGAGGAAAAACAGGCTCGCAATGGCGGCGAGGACGTGGACCGTGCGGGTGGGCATGCCAAAGGTGGAAACTGCGGGGGCGACCAGCAGGGCCAGCAGGAGCGTGGTAACCAGGGCTCCCATGCAGTCCAGCAGGAACAGCTTTCGGATGGAGAGTTGCGAGAGGATTCCTTTTGATTCGGGCATAATGGGTAGGTTTTGGGTCAGCGAAATGGAATCAGGGTCTGAAGGAAGAACTCCAAGGGGAAATCCGATGTTTCGTGGGAAGGGGGAATTGGGGAAATGTCAGGAAAATGAGGGGGGAATCACCAATTGGCCAGGAGGGAAGGGAGGCTGGAAATCTGGTCCAATCGAAGGTCAATCAAATCCGGGGCGGATTGTCCGTAACCATAATCCGCAAAAATGCTCGTCAGTCCATTGTGGCGGCCGGCGTGCATGTCGTGGAAGCTGTCCCCGACAAAGGCCCCGCGCTCAAATTCAACGCTTTCCAGCATTTTCCGCGTAAAATCCTTCTTCTCCCACTTCGGATACATCCCCAGGCAGGCCGCATCGTCCATGAACTCACCGATGCCGGTGGTCGTGAGCATGCGATCGAGGTAAATCTCATCGCAATTGCTGGACACATACTGCCGAAAGCCCATCTCGCGCAGCTGCGCCAAGGTTTCCAGCACCCCGGGAAACAACTCAAACGGGTATTTCCCCAGCAATTCGCGCCAGAGGTCGGCTTTGACCTCGAGGATATGGTCGATCTCCGCCGTCGTCGCCTGCGGATAGATAAAGGCCATGATCTCCTCGGCGGGTTTGCCGAGGTGGGTCAGGATATCTTCCAGCGCCGAAAAGCCCGCCGTCCAATTGTTCTCCGCATTGATGTGCTCGACGACCTCGGCCATGACCGGCAGCCAATACTTCTCGGTCCAGGCGAGGGTTCCGTCCAGGTCAAATACGATGATGGGGCCCGTTTTCATTGGGGGAAGGAAAAATGCTGAGAAAAGGTGCTTTGCAGGGTGTCCGGCGTGATCGCCGGCAATTGGGGGATCCGCGCCAGGACCGGAGCCTTTGCGTAGCGCTCGATCACCGATTCGGATTCGGGGCGGCCTCCGTCGTTGAAGACGATGCCCCACAAGGGGATGCCGCGCCGTTCCAGCGCTTCCAACGACAGCAAGCTGTGGTTGATGCAGCCGAGGTAGGTGGGGATGACCAGCACCGTCATGAACTTGTGCTCCGCCAACCAATCCAGAAACAGGTAGTCATCGGTCAGGGGGACCATGAGGCCACCCGCGCCTTCGATGACCAGGGGCCGCTCGTGGACAGGCGGGCGAATCTGGTCCGGGTCGATGACCACCCCTTCCATGGCCGCCGAGGCATGGGGAGAGGCGGGGAACTCCAGCCGATAGCTTTCCGGATGGAAGCGCTCATCGGGCAGGCCGGTGGCCTGCTGGACAAATTCGGTATCGGTCTGGGGAGTGGTGCCCGACTGGACGGGTTTCCAGTAATCGGCTTGGAGGCCCTGGGTGAGCAGGGCCGCTACCAAAGACTTGCCGGCATCTGTGTGGATGCCGGCAATGAATATTTCGTGGGGGATATGTGTCACAGTGATCAGTGGACGAAGTAGTCCAAAATTCCGTTTCCGTTTCCGCTCAGGTAGATGGAATAGGCCTTGCCGGGGCGAAGGTCGTAGATCAGGGAAGAGGTGACCGTGCCGCTGGTATCGGAAACTTCAAAGACGGAAGCTCCGGTGGGAACGGGTTGGAAATCGGTGTGCTGGAGGAATCCGACGCCCGATTGGATGAAGGAGCCGTCGGTGGAACTCAGGCCAGCGGAGGCTTGCTCCGGAGCCAGGTTGATGAAGCGCACCAGCGCGGAAGTATCGTTGGGGAAACTGATATTGTCGACAATCTTGAGGGTCACCAGGGTGCCCATGCTGTCGGCGATGCAGAGCGTGGATTGCTCGTCGGGCGCCAGGACAATATCGGTGGGCTGCATCACGGTGTCAATGGGAACATTGACAAAGGAAGACCGGGTGCCGACCACAAACAATTTGTTGTTGCCGAATTCATCGGGCGTACCACCAGCCTGAAGATCCGCATAGCCCTGAATGGGCCAGTTTCTTCGGTAGTAGAAGTCCTTGATGACGACATCAGCGGTATTGAAGTAGTCAAAGGTGATGTTAAACGTGTCAACATCGGCGGCCCCGAGGATATGCAAATAACTCCGTTGGCGATCCACAGGTACGGGATCTTCGTCGTTATTACAGCTCGTCAGGACACTTGTCGCAAGTAAAAGAAGAATAAAAGCAGCGTGTTTAATCATCATTCCGGGCTTTTCATGCAGGAAAAAATGAATGACTAATTTACGAAAAAAGTAAAGAAGCGCAATCATAGGGAGTTCGGGAGAAGAGGGGCATGACCTCACCTCCACCGTAGAACTTACGGAAAGGTACACAATTTGATTCGTTTCAAAATTGATTGAATAAAACTTTTTTGCTCAGTAGCTTGCAGGACAGCCTCTCATCGATTTGAAACAATGAAGTTTTTAACGTTTTGCATGGCCCTGTCGCTGGCCCTCATTTGGGGGACGAGCGAGGCCCAATCTCCCGCCGATGTGGCCGCCAGAACCCAACTGGACACCCGTTTTGCCCCCTTTTACCACGGGGTGGCCTCCGGAGACCCCCTGTCCGACCGGGTGATTATCTGGACGCGCGTCACGCCGGACTCCTCCAGCAGCATTCCGGTCAAGTGGCAGGTTGCTCCCGATACCGCATTTTCCACGATCACCCAATCGGGCACCCTGACGACATCGGATGCGGAAGATTTCACGGTCAAGGTCGACGTGACCGGGCTCCAGCCCGGCACCTGGTACTACTACCGCTTTGAAACCGACGGCCGCTTCTCCGTCACCGGCCGTACCTATACCGCACCCGTCGGAGACGTGGACTCGCTCCGCTTCGGAGTCGTTTCCTGCTCCCGCTACGCCTCCGGCTTCTTCAACGCCTACGGACGCATGGCCCAGCGCAACGACCTCCACGCGGTCATTCACCTCGGCGACTATATCTATGAAAACGGTGACAGCTCTGTCCGGGCCCATTTTCCCGACTACGAAATCCTCAACCTCGACGATTACCGCCTCCGCCACGCTCAATACAAGATGGATGAGGACCTGCGGTGCCTCCACCAGATGTACCCCATGATTCCCGTTTGGGACGACCACGAATCCGCGAACAATTCGTGGAAGGACGGGGCCGAGAACCACTCGGCCAGCGAGGGCTCCTGGACCGACCGGAAGGCATCGGCGATCCAGGCCTACTACGAGTGGATGCCCATCCGGCAGGTCGATCCGAACCTCCAGGAGCGGATTTACCGCACCATTTCCTACGGCGACCTCGTAGACTTCTTTATGCTGGACACGCGCTTGATCGGGCGGGACGAGCAGGAAGCCCTGACCGGCGACCTGGGAGATACCTCCCGCTACCTGTTGGGACCGGATCAGCTGGGTTGGCTGGCGGACGAGATGAAGAATTCGAATGCGCGGTGGAAGGTGCTGGGCCAACAGGTCATGATGGCGCCGCTGGAAATCTTCGGCTTTCCCTTCAATACCGACCAGTGGGACGGATACCAGGCCGAGCGACAGCGCGTTTACGACAGTATTCTCACGAACAACATCGAAAATGTGGTCGTCCTGACCGGCGATATCCATACCTTCTGGGCCAATGACTTGCCCGGCACCAATTACGATCCCAATACCGGAGCGAATTCGATTGGGGTGGAATATGTGGTGACGAGTGTGACGACGGAGAATGGAGGCTTTCCGGTGGGAGGAGGGCTCATCCAGTTGGGAAATCCTCATATGAAATACGTGGACCTGGACGAGCATGGCTATTTGATTCTCGATCTCAAGAAGGACCGCTGCCAGGGCGACTTTTACAATATCTCGACCATCGATGTGCCGCAGAGCTACGGGGAATCGGTAGGGCCACATTGGTACGTGAACAACGGCGAGCGATTTTTGCAGGAAGCCCAGGCGCCCGGCAATCCTTCCTCCGGGGTCATGGCCATTCAGCCCTCCAAGGACGCCCCCAATCCGCCTTTGGTCTCCGTTGCCCAGCCTCAATCTGAATTGGCTTTCCTCGGCCTTTATCCCAATCCGGCCTCCGAATCATTTACCCTGACCTACTATATCCACCGGCCGGGCGACCTTCAGCTCCAATTGGTGGATGCGCAGGGGAAAATCATCTTCGCTGACGAACGTCCCCGCGAAGTGCCGGGCCTCCACTACCAGACGATTCCGCTCGATGACCTCGCGGCCGGTGTCTACCTCCTCCAACTCGTCCACAACGAGCAGGTGGTGACCCGTCGCATCTTCAAGCGATGATCCCATAGATTTATCCAGCGCCCCGTTCGGCTACCGAACGGGGTATTTTGTTTTTCCAAGCCCCATTTCCCCCTTCGATAAACCAACTCCCCTGCTGGATAAAAGAGCCCGGAAGCCTCCCTCTTAAAGGTTATGTTTGAATTGTTGCGAGTCTGCCTCCGGGCAAGCGAGCCACCGCCTTTTCACCTATAACAATAGACTAGGCACTAGCCTTACAATTTTTAGACCTGTTCTGAATGCGTCCTGTTGAGTCTTGTGGGCGCCATTGAGTTTCTCACTGTAATGACCTTCCCGGGCCTCCGAATGCTGGACCTGAAGACCTCTTCGGGGATCAGTATTCAGCCCCTGAAGGAAAATAAGATTGAATGCGGGACTGGTGATTGTGGAGCGTGAGTTTCCCCACCAGTCTGTTTTACCATAATGATTATAGATATTTTCGAATGGCCAAAGGGCTGCCCACCGATCGGGCGGCCCTTGGTAGTTTCAGGCGGGGAGGAAGCAGGAGAAATGGAAATGCAATTGGTTGAATGTGAGGAGCAAAGCCAATGGGAAATGGAGTCCGTCGAGATGTCATTTTCCTTCCCTACAAATCCCTCCTGATCCTTTGTGTTCGGCCTGAACTTTGTCTATCTTTGGAGCCATTTTCGTCTTAATGCGTCACCTGAATAAAATATTGGGTTTTGTTGCGGTCAGCTTTGTTCTGGTTTTCCTGGGGAAAATCAACAAAGTGGATCTCTATCGCGCGTATTTCAAGACGATTGCCGAAGTCGGTGGACGCAATACGCAGGACCTGGATGCCATCAGCCTCCGCCTGCAATTGGCGACGGTGGAAGATGTCCGGGAAGCCCTGGAATACGCCGCCGATCAGGAAGCCGCCTGGTTCAGTGAGGAATTGACGCCGGCCCCGGCGGGCAGTGAGCCCCAATCTCCCCAACTCGACCAGGATTTTGTTTTCCATTCCCCCCACTTCTTCCATTCTGTGGCCCCGATCCGGGGACCGAATCTGCTCTGAACCTTTCCCCTTGCTCTTAACTTGGTCCCTCCGGACCAACTCCATTCTCTTTTGCAATTTTTCACTTGATATAACTCCGAAATCAACATGCGGAATAAAACAACCATCATTGTGTTGTTGCTGATTTTTTCAGCCATCTGCTTGTCGAACCTGGTGTTCACCTACATCGCGTTTGACTATGAAAGCGGATTGACCGAGGCAGAAATGAAAGACCTGCCCGGCAACGAAAGTTATCGCCAGGCGAAGAACAACGCGTTCTCACTCGGCCTGGACCTCCAGGGAGGTATCTTCATCACCATGGAAGTCGTCACCGAAGAGATCCTCCTCAAGAAGGCAGGATCCAGCGTCGACGGAGCCTTCACGACTGCTCTGGCCAGTGCCGACAGCATCAAGGCCACCAGCGATGAGTCCCTTCCGAACCTCTTCTACCAGGAACTCCGGAAGTCCTACCTCGCGGCCAACGCCAACGATCCCAATGCGGATTCCCTGGTCGCCAAAAACCTCCTGCTCCAGAACTACTTCACCAGTGACGAGAACAATATTGAGTTCGGAACCCTGGACGATGACATTCTGGAAATCCTGAACGACGACGTGAGCGCCGCCGTTCAGAACACCTTCACCATTATCCGTACCCGGGTCGACCAATTTGGTGTGACCTCTCCCAATATCCAGCAGGAAGAAAACTCCGGCCGGATTTTGCTGGAGCTTCCGGGCGTACAGGATACTGCGCGGGTCCGTAAGTTGATCTCGAACACGGCAAAGCTCGAATTCCGCACCACCCACAAGTTCCGCGAGATCGCGAACGTGATGCAGGAAATCGACCAGAAGGTCCGTGACATCAAGGGCATGACTGCCGCGACTGAAGCCGTCAACGACGCGGGTGCAGATGGCGATTCCACCGGCAACGATTCCCTGAACGGCGCCAACCCGGTCGCCAATGCCGACTCGGCTGAAAAGGATTCCAATGCGGCCGATCCGCTGGACAACCTGCTGGCAGGTGACGAGGATGGCGCAGCCGATGACCCGAACATCTTCGAACAGCTCGCCGGTGACGGCGCTGGCGACAGCGAAGATTCCGCTGATTACGCTGCCTCTCTCGCCGATACGGCGGGGATGACCGATGAGCAAAAGCTCGACCGTTACCGCGAGGAACGTCCGTTCCTCGGCCTCTTCGACGTCCTCACGGCCCAGAACCCGGACGGTCCGGTGGTTGGTTACTCCCGCGCTACCCGCGCCGATACCGCTGCCATCAACGAGTGGCTCAACCACCCCGAAGTCAAGGAAATCATTCCTTACAACGTCAAATTCCTCTGGGAAGCCAAGCCGACCACGAAGAACCAGAACCAGGAAGATGTCCTCGCCCTGATCGCCATCAAGACCACCGACCCCGACAAGGCTCCGCTTGAGGGTGACGTGATCGTCGAGGCCTACCAGGACTTCGAACCGAACTCCGTGAAGCCGGCCGTGTTCATGAACATGAACTCGGAAGGTACTTCCAAGTGGGCCGACCTGACCCGTAACAACGAGAACCGCTCCATCGCCATCGTGATGGATGACCTGGTTTATTCCTACCCGAACGTAAACGATCCGATTACGACTGGTCGCTCGATCATCCAGGGTAGCTTCACGATTGAAGAAGCAAAAGACCTTGCCAACCTGCTGAAAGCAGGTGCCCTCCCGGTTCGGGCGAAGGTACTCGGCCAGAACCAAATCGGTCCGAGCCTTGGTGCTGACAACCTGAACAAGGGACTGTTCTCCTTCCTCGTGGCCTTCCTGATCACGATTGGCTTCATGTTCTTCTATTACAGCAGCTCCGGTCTCATCGCCAACGTGGCCTTGATCGTGAACCTGTTCTATATCCTCGGGGTCTCCGCGGCCTTCAACATTGTATTTACATTGCCTGGTCTTGCGGCTGTGGTACTGACAATGGGTATGGCGGTCGACGCCAACGTACTGATCTTCGAACGTATTCGAGAGGAACAACTTGCAGGTAAGTCATTCAAAGCCGCCATTGCGGCGGGCTTTAAGAACGCTTTCAGCTCCGTAATGGACGCCAACATTACGACGTTCCTGACCGGTTTGATTCTGTTTGCATTCGGTCTGGGTCCGATCCGAGGCTTCGCCGTCTCCTTGATGATTGGTATCGTGACCTCCTTGATCTCGGCTCTGTTCATCACCCGTTTGATCCTCGAATACTACGCCAACAAAGGCAATGATTCTGTGAAGTTCGGCTCCAAGCTGACCCTGAGTGCCTTCAGCAAAGTCGACATGGGCATGACCCGTCGCAAGAAGGTGATGTACGTCGTCTCTGGTATCCTCGTGGCTGGCTCGATTGCCAGTATTGCCATCAACAGCTTCCAGCTGGGCGTAGACTTCAACGGTGGTCGCCAGTACCGCATCCTGACGCAAGAGGAAGTGAATCCGTCCGATATCCGCAAGGAATTGACCGATGCCTTTGAAGGTGAGACTCCGGTACTCCGGACCATCGCGGCCGATACCACGGGTTACGCCTTGATGATCACGACGGACTACAAGTTCGACGATCCGGATGCGACCGATGACATCGAAGCCTCTATCCTGGGCGCCATTGAAAATGTAGCTCCGGGTTCCAAGCCGATGCGTCGTGAGCTGAACTTCGTAGGTCCGACCGTGGCCGACGATATTCGAACCTCGGCCTATTGGTCGGTTGGGTTCTCGCTGCTGATCATCTTTATGTATATCCTGATCCGATTCCGAGGGGTGCGCTACTCACTCGGAGCGATCGCGGCCCTGTTCCACGATGTGGCCATCGTGCTCGGGATTTTCTCCCTCTTTGGGGCGCTGGACATCCTGCCCTTCTCCCTGGAGGTGGACCAGGCCTTCATTGCGGCAGTCCTGACGATCATCGGTTACTCCATCAACGATACCGTGGTCGTGTTTGACCGTATCCGTGAGAACTTCGGCAACATGAAGTCGGCGGATGCCTCTACGGTCTACGATACTTCTATCAACCAGACGATCAGCCGTACCTTGATCACGTCGTTGACCACCATGTTGACGATCCTGATCCTGATGCTGTTCGGTGGGGACGTGCTCCGTCCCTTCATGTTCGCATTGTTGGTCGGTATCGTGGTCGGTACTTACTCCTCGATCTTCGTGGCCAGCCCGATCTCCCATGACCTGATCAAGGTTCTGGGACGTGGCAAGGACGCTGCTCCGGCCAAGAAAGGCAAGAAAGCCTAAGCGGCTCGCTTTAGAATAAATGACTCCGGGATCGTCTTGCACGGTCCCGGAGTTTTATTTTGCCCAATTCCCATTTCATTTCCTTTCCCATTCCCCTTCCAATCCGTATTTTCGTCCCAAATCGAATACCATGAAGAAAATCCTCGTCATTGGCCCCCGGAATCGGATCGAAGAGTTTCAGCAATTGGAGCTTCAGGATGCGGAGGTGAGCTACCTCGACCAGTTTTACCTCGATTACGAGCGGATGACGATTGCGCTGGAGGAAATTCCCAGTCCCGAGGATGAATTCTTCATCGACAATCCCGAGCCGGGAAGCTATGATATCATCATCGACCTCGCCCTGGATCGCCATTCGAAGAACTTGGATTGGTACGTGGAGAATGAGGTGAAAATGGTGATTGGATGTGCGGTGGTGAAAAGCCTGGGGGAAATTGTCAATGAAATGGCCTTCGATATGGAGGGGTTGGCGCTGTTCGGGATGAATGCCCTGCCGACGTTCATCAACCGGAAGCGCCTCGAATTGAGTGTATACGATGGGAAACAGGAGCAGTTGGAAAAGGCGATGGAGGCTTTGGGGATCGACTACGAAGTGGTGGAAGACCGGGTGGGAATGGTCACGCCGCGGATCATCTGCATGATCATCAATGAGGCCTGCTTTGTCTTGCAGGAAGGCACAGCCGACGTCCCCGCTGTCGACCAGGCCATGAAACTCGGCACGAATTACCCGATGGGTCCCTTCGAATGGGCCGAGAAGATGGGCATTGAGAATGTATATGCTGTGGTGGAGGCCTTGAGGAATGAAACGGGAGATGGCAAATACAAAATGGCCCCGCTGCTCAAATCATATCACCTCAAGGACAAGCTGTTCTACCCCGGCTGAGCCGGTTCTTCACTTCCAACTTATTGGTTGAGCCCGTACTCATAGGCGCTGATCATCAGCGCCTCCAATTCCGCATCCCCATGGTTGGCGAACAGGATCACCCCGACCTTCGTCTGGGGATGAACGCCTGCAATCGTCGCGACGCCACGCTCGCCACCGTCGTGCCCCCAAATGCCCCGTTCTTCGTCCATCACAAAGAAATGCAGCCCGCTGTCGTCGCTCAGGTCGGGGACCTGCAAGGTCATCATCGATGCGATTGTCCCTGGTTCCAGCACCTGCACCCCATTGGAATTGCCTTGATTGGCAAAAGCCTGGAACAATTGGAACAGGTCGCGCCCGGTCGTCCGCAAGGCGCCATTGGGGTAGTCGGTGAAGGTATAGTGCGGGACGGCCTCGTTGCCGCCGCCGACCGATTCGTAGGGCTGGACAATGGGCCCGGGGATATTCTCAAGCCGCCAGTAGGTGCGGTCCATGCCCAAGGGGCCGAAGATATTGGCCTGGCAGTACTGATCGAAAGGCTGGCCGGAGATGCGCTCCACGAGGTAGCCGACCAGGGCGGAGCCCACATTGGAATATTCAAAGGCGTCGCCGGGATCGGCATTGTGGAAGTTGTCTGAGGCGCTGTAAATGGCGGATCCGGGCGTGAAATAGTCTTCGAGGAAGGTCCCGAGGGCCTTGGGACTGTCTTGGTTGTAGTAATACTCGTTGTCGAGGCTGGGGCCATCCGCAATGGCGGCCGTATGGGTCAGGAGCATCCGGAACGTGATGGCCTGGCTGGCCCCCGGCACCTGCACCTGAAAGGGCAAATGCGGGTTGATGGGATCATCCAGCCCAATCTGATTGTCATCCACCAATTGCAGGAGGGCAATGCCGGTGACCACCTTCGAAATCGAAGCGATCAGAAAGACATGGTCCGGCGCCAGAGCCACATTGTCCGCGACATTGGATTGGCCGAAGTATTCATCGTAGATGGTCTGGTCGTCTTTGAAGACCAGCGCCGACAGGGCCGGAATGTCCTGGCGCTCGACTTCCTCCTGGAGGAGGGCTGTCAGCTCCGCTTCGCTGCTGGGGACCTCGGGGTCTTTTTTACAAGCCGTCACCAGCAGCGTTGCTGCGAGGAATACCGTCCAAATCACTGATTTCATGTCCATCCGAATTTTTATCTGCTGAGGTGGGAAAGCACGGCCCCTGAGAATGGACCGCGGTAGGGGAATGTACGGAACAAATCACGTTTGTGTTATCAAAAAGACCGGAGGGGGGAGGAGAAAGAGAATTGAGGAAAGGGAAATGAGTAGGAGGGAGGGGATAAATGCAAAAGGCCCCGGTGAAGGCGACTTCCGTTCCGGGGGAATGCCTGTGCATCAAGGCCTGACCCACGTCGGGCAAAAAAATATGCCCCTCCGGGCGGGAGGGGCATGAATATCTTTCGGGGATCCCCGAACCTTAGACCAGCATGCTGACCGGGTTCTCGAGGAATTGCTTCAGCGTCTGCAAGAAGGCAGATCCGACCGCGCCGTCCACCGACCGGTGGTCGCAGCTCATCGTGACCTTCATCGTCTTGCCGGGGACGACCGCGCCATTCTTCACGACGGGTACGTCGCGGATCGCACCGACGGCGAGGATCGCGGAGTCGGGCGTATTGATGATCGCGGTGAACTCTTCGATGCCAAACATACCCAGGTTGGAAACCGTGAAGGTATTGCCGGACATGTCGGCGGGCTGGAGCTTGCGGTCCCGGGCGAGGCCCGCGAGGCGCTTGGCTTCCGATGAAATCTGGCTGAAGCTCAGGCTGTCCGCGAAGCGGATCACCGGAACGACCAGTCCCTGGTCGACGGCCACGGCCATGCCAATGTGGACATGGTCATTGAAGCGGATATGATCGCCCTGGAAGGAGGAATTCACCTTCGGGTGCTTGCGCAGCGCCATGGCGACCGCCTTGATGATGATGTCGTTGAAGGAAATCTTGACATCGCCAGCGGCATTGATGGCCTTCCGGGTATCCCAGGTATGCTGCATGTCGATTTCCATCGTGAGATAGAAATGGGGAGCAGTAAACTTGCTCTCCGACAGGCGCCGGGCGATGGTCTTGCGCATTTGCGAGAGGGGCTCGTCGTAAGAGCGCTCCACGCCTACGGGGAGGGGAGCAGCCGAAGGAGCGGCCACGGCCGGGGGCGTATAGTTCTCGATGTCGCGCTTGATGATGCGGCCTTCCGGACCGGTGCCACTGACCGTGGCCAGGTCGATACCTTTTTCCTGGGCCATGGCCCGGGCAAGGGGAGAGGCTTTGACGCGTCCGTCACTGCTGCCACCGGCCACGACCGGTGCGGGAGCTGCGACAGGCGTCGCGGAACCATTGGACGAGGCGGGCACGCTCGGTTCAGCGGCCTTTTCCTCTTCCGCGGCAGGTTCTTCCGGAGCCGCATTGGCATCCAGGTATTTTTGCACAATGGCTTCTACATCCTCGTCTTTTTCCCCAACTACTGCCAACAACTCTCCTACGGGAACGGAACCACCAGTGTCTACCTTCACGTACAGGAGGGTGCCATCGTAAAATGACTCCAGCTCCATAGTTGCCTTGTCCGTTTCGATCTCCGCGAGGAGCTCGCCGGACTCAACTTCTTCACCTACTTTTTTGTGCCATGCTGCCACCACGCCTTCTACCATGGTGTCGCTCAGCTTGGGCATTTCGATGATCTCAGCCATTTGAAATATTTCCTGTGTTTAATTGAAATCGCTCCGAAGTTAACAATAACAAACCTTTCTTGCAGCCTTTTTCGAGGTCAAAGACAGGCTGTTCAGGGGATTTTCTTCGGAATCTCCCCCTAAGTGTCATTCTGACCCTTTTTCTGTTTTCCAATCCTCCCCCACCGAATCAGGACCGGTAACAACAGGAGATCGGCAAACAGGGCAATCAGAAGGGTCAAACCCGTAAAGAGCCCAACTGAAAAGGTCCCCCCAAAGTTTGAGGTCAACAACATGGAGAACCCTGACAGCAGGATGAGTGAGGTGAGGATCAGGGCTTTCCCCGTTCCAACCGTAGTTCGTTTCAAGGCTTCCTCAATGTCCCGGCCTTCCCGCATTTCTATGCGCAAACGACCCAGGAAATGGATCGTATCGTCCACGGCCACCCCGAACGCGATCAGGAAGACAATGGAGGTGGAGGCGCGGAGGGAAATGCCGAGGAAGCCCATCAGCCCCCCGGTAATGACCAGCGGAATGATATTTGGAATGACCCCAAGGATGAACATCCGGGGGTCCTTGAACAACAAGCTCATCAGGATCGCGACCAAAAGGAAGGCCACGCCCAATCCCTGGAACAATCCGTTCCGCAGGACGAGGACATTCTCCTCCACAATGATGGAGGAGCCTGTCAGGTGGTAGGCGTACAGGTTCGTATCCGTCTCCGCCACCACAAAGCTGTCCAGATCGGCCCGCAGGTCCGCAAATTGATAGGACCCGATATCATTCATCCGCGCACTCATCCGTCCCATCGTTTCCCCCTCCGTCATCACCGCCGAAAGCAGTTTTTCTCCCGCCCCGGTCAGGTACGCGTAGCCCATCAATTCGTCGACCTCGTCCTGCGTGTCCGGGATGCGGTAGTATTTGTCTTTGCCCCCATTCGTCAACCGGTTCACCCCCTGCAAATACGTCACGAGGGACAGGAAGGGACTCATGCGTTCGCGCTCCTGCAAATAACTCTGGACGGCTTCGATGTCCTTCAGCAATTCCACATCCGTCAGCTCCACGTCTTCCTTGGGCATCACCGCCATCTCAAACGGACGCGCCCCAAAGAATTCCTCTTCGAAGAAGCGCATCGAGGTATAGAGCGGGTCGTCGCGGGAAATGTCGTCGAGGAGGTAGGTATTGTAGGAGATATTGAAAATACCGTAGATGCTGACCAGAAGAATGACAACGGTGCCGGCGATAATCTGCCAGGGCTTCCGCTTGACCCATACATAGGTCTGGTTCAGCATTCGGTCCCAGAAAGGCGCATTGCCGAAGCCGCGGCTCTTACGGATCTTGTCGTCTTTGATGCCCAGGAGCCACGTGGGGGCGAGGATGATCGAAATGATATAGGCGAACATCACCCCGGCGGCTGCGTAGAGGCCAAATTTCTGGATGGGGGCGAGGGGAGAGACAATGAGGGAGGCAAATCCAATGGCCGTGGTGAGGCTGGTCAGGAAAATAGAAGCCCCGATTTCTTTGAGGGTGGAGGCCATGGCCGGAATGCCGGTCAGGCCCGAAGCCAGGTCCTGTTGGTAGCGGGTGACGAGGTGCACCGTATCCGCGATCCCCACCACAAACATGATTGAGGGAATGAGGTTGGCGAGCATGTCGAGCGGTTTGCCCGTGACCGCCATGAATCCAATGTTCCAGACCATCCCGATGCCTACGACCAGAATGGGCATGGCCACACCCCAAAAGCTGCGGTACAGGATCAGCATCACAATCAGGGTCAACCCGACCGAAAGGATCACGAAGGAGGCCAGTTCCCCCCGGATGGTGCGGACGTATTGGGTGCGGATATACGGGACGCCGGAAATGATGTATTCGGTTCCGCTGGATTCCAGCAATTGATCGAGCGAGTCGGAGATGATGTCCCGCTCGTCGAGGTCGAGGATCTCAGGATCGACCAGTACCAGCCCCGCGATATAATCGCGGTCGGCCGAGAAGAAATTCGCGTAGAAGAGGGAGTCCCGCGCCAGGTTGCGCTGGCTCCGCTCCAGGTCTTTGGGGGCATCGAACCGCAACAGGGGGCGGCGACTGACGCCCAATCCCGTCCAGCGCAGGGCTTCGAGCCGGGTCGGCGAGATCACCGAGTCGACGTAGGGGATTTCCGGGAAAGCCTCGAACAGGGAATCCACCGTTTGCAGGAAGTCCACGTCCCAAATGCTCCCTTCCGGGCCTTTCAGCGCGATCTGGATGGCATTGTCTTCGTAGGGAAAGCTGTCCTTGTAGGCTTCGTAGAAACCCGCCTCGCCTTCCGTACCGGTACGGAAGTTGTCAAAGCTAAATTCGGTCTCGATCAGGGAAATGCCCCAGCCAAAAAATGCAGTCAGGGCCAGCATGGCGCCCAGAAACCAAAACCGTCGTTGGATGAGTTGGTGCATTCAGCAAGGAGGCGTTTACGATACAAGGATAACTACAAAGCAAGGGTTTTGTGTGGGGAGAAACAAAAAATAATCCTTGACCGTGATCTACATCGATTTCAGGTAGCAGCCTTTTACCGGTTGGGCCGGCAACAATTCGACTTTTCCGGACAGTCCGTGCTGAATGGCATCCCCCAGAAAGTTCTGGTGGACCCGGTCCGCGAGGAGGGGATTGTCGTCAATGGCACCGTGGTAGACCAATTGGAATTTTTCGTTGGGAAGAGGGACAAAGACAAAGGCTTCCGGATTCTTCTTCGCCCCGATCGCATTGGCGAGGGACTGGTCGGGATCGGCGAGGTAGGGAAATGAAAATCCCTTGGTGGTCACCTGTTCGACCATGCCTTCATAACTGTCTTCGGGGCTGAGGTCCGGGTCGTTGCTGTTGATCATCAGGAAGGCCACGGAGTCATTCGCGTGGGCCTCGGCGGTGGCCATGATGCGGGCCTCGTACTTTTTGGAATAGACGCAATGGACCCCGGAGAAGATCAGGACGACCACTTTTTGGTCCTGGAAGTCCGCGAGTCGGACCGAGTCGCCCGTGGTCGAAAGGAGGGGGAGTTGGGTGAAGTCCTGGGCAAAGGAAAAGGAGTAGAGGAATAGTCCGAGCACGGAGAAGAGTAAGCGTTTGATCATGAATTGCCTCCGAGTTTGTGGTGGCGGTTGACCACCATTTGGATTTCTTTGCGATCTGTCATGCCTTTGAAGACCTCCAATTGTTCTCCGTCATTGTTATAGAGCAGAGACAAAGGAATTCGACCGTCCCAATAAAGATAGAAATCCTTGATGAAAGCTGCTTCCCTTTCGGTGCGGGCGTAGGTTTGGAAGTCGACACCGAGGTCATTCAGGAAGTTGTGGAGTTTGGCGCGGGCATCGGCTTCCTTGTCCACCGAGATCAATACCACTTCCACCTGCTTCGTGGTGTCGTGGTGCAGGGCCACGAGGTCGGGCATTTCCTCCCGGCACGGCCGGCACCAGGTCGCAAAGAAATTGACCAGCACAAAGGGCCGCTCGCTTTCGTGGATGATCTCCAGCAAATCGGCTTTCTCGATCCCGAATTCCGGGGCCGGAGTATCGATGCCCACCCCACCGCCTTCGTTATGCTCTGACCGGCACGCCGTTACCAAAAGTGTAAGTAAGCAGCACGCCAGGAAAAAAGCGGTAGTGGATGGTGTAGTATTTTTCGTATTCATCAATCTTGATTATACCCGAGACGGTTCCACTTGGTTGTATCGGAAGCCGCTCAGGATTGACCAATAGGTTGTCCCGGAAGGCAATGCCTTTCTTAGCGTAGATTTTATAGAGGGTCTCTTTGGCACTCCAGGTCAGGAAAAACACCCGCAAATCTCCCGTAGACCGAAAATGCTCCAGCTCGGTGGGGTGCATAAACAGCCGGGAGGTATCGGGATTGCGCTTCTTGCTCAGGTCTTCCAGGTCGATGGAGACCGATTGCTCCGCCGAGGCGATGGCGCCCGAGTAGAGGTTGGAGTGGGAATAGCTGATGTGGAATGAGTGGTCGGACAAATAGGGTTTGCCCGTGGTCTCGTTCAGGGATTCGACCGGATGCTTGATCTTGAGCAGCTCCTTGAGGCAGAGGCGGCTGCTGAGCCATTCCAGCCGCTTCTGCGGATGGGAAATGCGTTGCAGAATCTCCTGCTCATTTTCATAAATGTTCAGGCGGTCCCGAAAATAGGCTTCGGTCTCCTCCACATGCCACATGGCCAGGGAGATTTCGGGGTGGTCGAGTTCTATGGGTAGAAAG
Source organism: uncultured bacterium (assembly GCA_963923035.1). GTDB lineage: Bacteria > Bacteroidota > Bacteroidia > J057 > JADKCL01 > CAWUKT01. The sequence continues at coordinate 480 of CAWUKT010000033.1, read as the reverse complement.
GGCATCCTTCCAGCTAAGGGTTTGGCTTTATGAATATAGAAACTAAGTCCTGCAATGGCAACCAAGGGCCAGTCATGCGTACAACTACGCATTTGTTTTTCCCAAGGTTGGCTCTTTTGGACCAATGCCCTCTTTTTCTCCACCAATGTCGGTGCCGGGCCGGGCTGATGTCGGTTCCCCCGCAGCGAGCGGGACGGACCCCGTTGCTCCATCCCCCCACCTCCAACCTCAATTGGGCCACCTCCAGCCTCAATTCATTTCCCCAATACCTCCATCCACTCCCCCGCAAGGCGGATGCCCCAACCCGGACCCCCAATTCATTGGGGCCCGAGATTCGCTTCCGCGCCTCCCAGGCGAATTCATCCTCCTTCAACCCCAATGAATTCACCTCCGACCTTAATTCTATTTACCTCCAGGTACAATTGTATTTAGGTTCGAGGGGGGGGGGGGGGGGGGGGGGGGGGGGGGGGGGGGGGGGGG